>NZ_DAWCXD010000033.1:0-43412 GCF_052357945.1 Bacteroides sp.
CATTTTAACAAGCGAAAAGGTAGAAGATTGTCAACTGCTGATTCGCATTATTAATAATAAGCATGAAATGCAGATAACTGAAAATATAATGTAGCTTTGTTGTTTAATCTTTAATCTATCTACTTCTTGGCTGATTTTTAAATGATTATATTTAGATTCTATGTTTAATATCTTAGATTGGCTGTCAGCGTATACGATAGAATCTACCATGTCAACATATTCTTCCAGGTAGGCAAGCGCTTCTTTATAGTCTCTCTCTGCATTATGGATTTGATAATATAAATAATTGATGCTACACGTATATTGGGGGTCATCTTGTGGAATTTTAGATAATAGTTCTTTAGCTTTATCTATAGAATCAGTTGTGGTATATAAGTCAATCAGTGCTACATAATCAGGCATTTTTTCTTTTCCCGTCGATAATGCTTTAAGAAAGTACTTTTCGGCTTTATCATATTCTTCTCGCATTACATAGATATTTCCTAAAGCATTATTTATTGAAGCGGTAACTTCTATATCTTTAGTATTAGCTGCTACGGAATCGGCAATAGTCAGTATTTCTATAGCACATGATAATGAGTCTATACATGCATATTCACGTCCTATGTTTTTTAATGCGCAGGCATAACTATCGGTGTTATTTTCTTTTTTAAAGCATTCGGCAGCAGTCTCGTATTTTTTGATAGCTTCTGTGAACATGAATTTTTCTCGATATAGATCGCCTATATAGTCATAGGTATATCCAATGAGGTTATTGAGCTTGTTTTTTTCTGCAATGTCCAGCGCATTAGTATAAATAGACATTGCTTTATCATAATCTCCATCAGCAAAATAGGAACGACCTAAATAAATCAAAATTTGCACTTGCTTGTCAGGGCTACCATGTGAGGAATACCAGTCATAAGCTCTTTCTAATTGGTAAGTTGGTAGGATGCTATTAAAAATTTCGTCTGTAATCTTACCTGATAACATACACCAGCGTGCAAAAGCTTTGTCGTCTAGTTTTTCAGGAGATGATATACTTTTTAGTAGGTTGGATGCGCTGTCAGGATTTATGGCAATGGCTTTTTCTACTTCATTTAGCAGTCTGTCAGATACGGATTGTTGTTTGTTGCATCCTGATAGCACTAATATAGATGTTATAATTATAGCAATACTCTTTCTCATTTGTCTGTCGTGGTTTAGTTTCATTGTAAAAGTAATCTTTATTTTCTATATTATGCTCTTTTATAGGGAGATTATTTTAGTTCGGGGAAATAATAATTAGTATTGTCTATATCATACATTAAATTAATTTCAAATCTGCTTTTACTTTATTAAGTTCATGTGATCTAATTTGATTATTTCCCAGCTATTAATAGATTCTTTCTTATTTATAGTGAGAAAAGTTCCTTTCTATTAATACCTAAATTACTTTACTATAATTCTAAACTTGTTTTTCATTAATCGCAATCTATAATTGCAAGTTGCAATTATATAAATGAAGCTTTTGATTTTATAAATGAAAGCTTTGTTTATAAAAACAAAAGCTTCATTTAGAGATTGCCTTTAATGTTAGTAATCTTTTCTATTAGTGAAAAGGAAGTTTGGCATCAATAGAGAATAAGTTTATATCTAATAGATTGGAATCAGTCTATTAATCAAAATTCGGCAGAAAGGTATAGTGAATCGGGTGAAACCTATGTGAAAGGCAGCCCTTCACCCGAAATCCCTTTATTCATCGATGTTTCAGAGTGGTGAAGGAGGTGAATGCCATGTTTAAAGAAAAGTTGCAGATGTGTGTAAGATAAAACATCTTACACGCATCTGCAACGGTATCTTGCACAGGCTTATACTGCTATTAATCAAATAGATAAACTCTGGTTAGTGTAGGGTGCAAGATAAAATCGAAATAAAACTTCTGTGGAAGTCCCGGAGGTTATCCCAAAAGCTCTTTCACTTTTGCGGAAATGGCACGTCCTTCTGCAAGTCCTGCCAGCTTCTTGGAGGCAACTCCCATGACCTTACCCATGTCTTTACCGCTCGTAGCACCTGTCTCTGCGATGATTTCCTTCAAAGCAGCTTCCAGTTCTTCGGCACTCATCTGTTTCGGCAGGTATTTTTCCATAACGGCTACCTGACCCAATTCTACGTCAGCCAAGTCCTGACGACCCTGTCCGATATAGATTTCAGCAGAATCTTTTCCTTGTTTCACAAGTTTCTGGATAATCTTCAGAGCAGCATCATCTGTCAATATATCGTTGGCTCCCGGAGCTGTCTTAGCTTCGAGGAAGAACTTCTTTATATTTCTCAAAGTTTCGAGGGCTACTTTATCTTTCGCCTTCATTGCGTTTTTAATGTCTTCGCTGACTTGATCGAATAAATCCATACTATTATAATTATAAATTGAAGATTAAAAATTAGATCTGAAGCCTGATGCTGTGGGACTATAATTTTCGTTCTTAAGCTCTTGGTTTAGAATGTAATTACGCCGTTATCATCCGTAGCTTCTTCCGTTGCCACTTCTTCTTCCAATGCAGCTTTTGTCCGGATTTTAGTAAGAGTCGTCTTATCACGCATGTACGTGGGAGAATCTTCTACCATGGCGATGATATCGTCGTTGTCCAAATCTTCCGTGTTGAAAAGATAGATGTGACGGCGTTTGCGGAGGCTCTTGCTTCCGATATTGCTGGCGCTTTCGCCGTATGCCTTGCGGATACGTTCTTTGTTCTTCTCTTTCTCTTCTTCCAGTTGCAGTTGGCGTTCTTCCTCTTCCTGGCTGCGTGCAGCGTGCAGGCTGTCCATTCCGGGGACGTCTTCTACACCGAATCCGGTTGCCAGTACGGTGATCTTTACTTTTGTATCCAGTGAGTTGTCGATGGCAACACCCCAGATCACTTCCACTCCTTCGCGGAATTTGCTCATGAACTCGTGTATCTCGTTCATCTCCTCCATCATCAGTTCCGACGACGGGCAGAAAGATACGTTCAACATTACTTTCTTGGCATTGAAGATATCATTGTTGTTGAGCAACGGAGAATGCAGGGCATCGTCGATTGCTTTCGTCACACGATTTTCTCCTTCGCCGAATCCGGTACTCATGATTGCTACTCCACCATCTTTCAGGATGGTTTTCACATCGGCAAAGTCAAGATTGACTGTACCCCGCATGGTAATAATCTCGGCAATGCTCTTGGCAGCAATGGAAAGAGTATCATCGGCTTTGCCGAAGGCGTTCATAAAAGTAAGGTCGGCGTATATTTCGCGCAGGCGTTCGTTGTTGATAACCAGCAAGGCATCAACATGCTGGGCGATACGCTCTACGCCGTCCAGTGCCTGGATAATTTTCTTTTCTCCTTCGAAGATAAAGGGGATGGTGACGATACCGACAGTCAGAATATCCATTTCCTTCGCAATGCGGGCGATGACCGGTGCAGCTCCTGTTCCGGTTCCTCCTCCCATTCCGGCGGTGATGAATACCATCTTGGTGCCGTCGTTCAGCTGGTTTCTGATATCTTCTATACTTTCTTCGGCGGCGTCGCGTGCCCGTTCGGGACGGTTGCCGGCTCCAAGCCCTTGCGTGATGCTACGGCCCAGTTGCAGTTTCACCGGGACAGGTGATTCGGCTAATGCCTGGTTGTCCGTGTTACAAAGAACGAACGTTACATCATGGATGCCTTCCCGGTACATGTGGTTTACAGCGTTACCACCACCACCACCTACACCAATCACTTTGATGATCTTCGGTGAATCTGTCGGGAAATCGAATTGTACTATCTCGTCCATATCTTGATTGAATTATGAATTACGAATTATGAATATTGATTAACAAGCTGCTGAAGGTTACTTCATATCGTCGTCGGAGAAAATTTCTTTCGTCAACGAATCGATCTTGCGTTGAATCCAACTCGGACCTGCTTCTCTTTTCCGTCTTTCTTTCTCTTCCTTTTCCTTTTGCTTGCGAAGTTTTTCCGCTTCTTTGGCGGCTAGCTTGGCTTCCCGCTCTTCTTCTTCTTTCTTGAGACGGGCGATGCGGGCCTGTTCTTTCAGTTCCTGATCGTCCTCAAACATATCCACTGTCTTATGCACTTCCGGCTCCGGTTTGGAGACTGATGGTGCAGGAGCAGCTTGCGGAGCAGTTTCCGTCAGGCAGCAGTTCTGGTTACCTTCAAACAGGAGGCCGAACAAAGTGTTCTGCGAACCGTCTTTCTTCAGTATGTTGTTGGGCGCATGAACCGTATTGCGTGGGAGTTTCGCCATCCGTATCTTTTCTATCTTGCTGCGTTTGCGCAAGGTTTCGTCCAGATTCTTCAGGTTGGCGGCCCCTCCTGTCAGGATGATTCCTGCCAGCAATTTGTCCTCGTAGCTCGATAGTTGTATCTGGTTCCATACGTTGGCAACGATTTCCTCGGCACGGGCTTCGATGATATTGTTAAGATCCGCCACTTTGATGATACGGTTGTCATCATCCAGTTTGCAGGTTGCTTCTTCCTGTTCGGGGTCCTCTTCATAGAGGGCGTCGCCGTAGGCTTTTTTCAGGCGTTCGGCTTCTTCCTCCTCCATTTGCAGGGTGGTGATGTCACGCGTGATGCTGTTGCCTCCCAAAGGCAATACAGTCAGGAAACGGAGAATGTTATTCTTATATACAGAGATGGTAGTTGTGTCTGCTCCGAAGTCGATCAGTGCACAACCCGAACGGCGTTCGCTTTCTGTCAGTACGGCATTTGCGGTTACTAACGGAGCGATCAGTTGGTCGGCAATATCAATTTTAGCCTGTTGGAAACAGTGCTCCAAGTTCTTACGTACGGAAGCACGGGCAACGATATTGAGGAAACGTCCTTCGATGTGGCTTCCTACCAGACCTACCGGATTGGCTTGCAGGTTATTACCTACCTTATATTCTTGTGGAGCTACGTCCAATATATCCATATCAACCACCGGGATGGCAATGTTCTCATCACCGATAGTGCTTACAAGCTCTTCGGATATGATAGCTTCTTCCTCCAGGTCGCGGCTTACTACATTGCGGACGGTGCGGAGTGATTGTCCGCCGATGCCTACATATACCTTGGCAATTGAGTTTTTCAACTCACCTTCCAGTCTGTTGATGATCGAGGTCAGGCTTTGCGCTGTCTTGTCCAGATTGAAAATAACTCCTTTACGAATGAACGTAGAAGAGTCTTCCTGGGCATACGCTAATACCTGCATACTTCCGTCACTGTTCTTTCTTCCGGCCACACCGGTTATCTTCGATGAACCAAGTTCAATAGCGGCGATAAATTCTGTTGTTGCCATAGGGTTATTTTATTTACTATTTTACTATTTACAATTTACTATATAGAGAGACTGTTTACTTATCATCTATCACTTATCAACTACTCTCGTTTTGTACAGATAATCTGGTTGCTGAATTCGAGATTGATACGTGAATATTTGTTCCAGCCTACCCGGTTGAGTCCTTTTTTGTAGAACTCCTTCAAACGTGCCAGTTTATCTTCAAAGTTCTCCAGTTTTCCGAGATAGACCAGATGGTCTCCCACACGCGGCACCAATTCGATGTTCTGGTCGGGCAACACATGGATCTGCTCTATCTGGGCGTCCCAGAATTTATTATTATGCAAAAATACACCAAACTTATATAAATCCTTCATTGCAAACGACTTTTCTACGTTTCCGGTGACAATTACCCGGTGAGCGACGCATTTTGCTTCCGGTGGCATGATAGTTCCTTTGTTGTCAAGGTAGTAGTTTTGGCCGTTGGCGCTCATGACCCGGAGAATAGGAATACGTTGTGTCACCTCCACGCACACTTTGCCGCTGGGTGTTTTGTAGCATTCGGCTTCGTCAATCAACGGATGTTTGCTTAGTTCCCGTTCCAGTGACTTGGTAGAGATGCGCTCCATCTTCTTCCCGATGGGGTAGATCCCTTTGTGCTGAAGGATACCTTTCAGCTCTTCTTTGGTGATGAAGCCGGCGTATGCGGTATCCTTGATAACCAATTCCATGTCACGGCAGGTCTGGTCGGCAGGCTTGCGGTTGAATGCGGTGATAGCTACGGCGAGGTAGGCTATAAGCACCAGCATGACGATGGATAGAAGGATTCTCTTTACCATAGTTTTTTTATTAATGAAGAATTAAGAATGAAGAATTGCTGCGCATCAATACGCTGGATAGAGATTCTTCATCCTTCATTATTCATTCTTAATTTTTTTGTTTCTAATAGTTCCTTTATTTCAGGGACATAGTTGTCAATGTCTCCAGCCCCCAAAGTGATTAATACTTCAATGTTTTTATCTTTCAGAATGTTCAGTATATCTTCCTTTTTGCACATACTTTTTTCAATACCCGGACGGAGATTGTCATAAATCAGTTTGCTGGTGACGCCCGGAATCGGTGCTTCACGTGCCGGATAGATGTCTACCAGAATCACTTCGTCGAGTAGCGACAGGCTATCGGCAAAATCTTGATAGAAGTCGCGGGTGCGGGTATAGAGATGCGGCTGGAAGATGGCTGTGATCTTCTTGTCCTTGTAAAGTTCGCGCATAGACAACACGCTCTGTTTGATTTCAGAGGGGTGGTGGGCGTAGTCACTCAAAAAGACGATACGGTCGTTCTTGATCTTGAAGTCGAATCGGCGGTCTACTCCGCGGAAACTTGCCATGCCTCTTTTTATTTCTTCATCGGTCACCCCGTTAAGGTGTGCCAATGCCATGGCGGCTACGCCGTTTTCTATGTTGATGCTAACTGGAATTCCCAGTTGAATATCGTTGATACGGGTGTCCGGGGCAACAAAGTCGATGAATATTTCTCCGTTTCCGATGCGGATGTTTTCTGCATGGAAGTCGCCTTCGTCACGTGAGTAAGTATAGACACGAACACCCGGCTGCACTTTGGGTTGCAGGGAGATGCCTTTGCGGATAATCAGTGCGCCACCCGGTTGGATAAGCGTGGTATAATGCTCGAAACTTTCCAGGTAGGCTTGTTCTGTGCCGTAGATGTCCAAATGATCGGGGTCGGTAGATGTGATTACGGTCATATAGGGCGACAGCCAGTGGAAAGAACGGTCGAACTCATCTGCTTCAATCACCGTGTAAGGGCTTGTTTGAGAGAGTAGTAGGTTGGTGCCGTAGTTCTTCGAGATTCCTCCGAGAAAAGAGGTACATTCCACGTGCGATTGATGGAGCAAATGGGCTGTCATCGTCGATGTGGTTGTTTTTCCGTGAGTACCTGCCACGCACAGACCTTTGCTCGAATGGGTAATCGTTCCCAATACTTGGGCGCGTTTCTGTATTTCGAATCCGTTGTTGCGGAAATAAACGATTTCTTCATGTTCCTGCGGAACGGCGGGCGTGTATATGACTAACGTGCTTTCCTTGTCTTTGCAGGCTTCGGGAATCAGGTCGACGTTTTCTTCATAATGTATTTGTGCGCCTTCGGCAATCAGGGTTTCAGTCAATGGAGTAGGGGTACGGTCGTATCCGGCCACTATCTTTCCTTTGAAGAGAAAGTAGCGTACAAGTGCACTCATACCGATGCCGCCGGCACCTACGAAATAGACTGATTTTATCGTTTCTATATTCATTTCTTCTGTTTTTTATTTTAGTACGGATTACGTCGTTTGATCCCGGAGCTATACTGCTACTTCAACCTGTGTGCAATCCGATAATCTATTTATCTGTTTTTTGCTTCTGTTTATCAGCTCTTTGCTTCCGCCAGTTTGATAACCTCCTGTGCGATGATTCTCGCAGAATCGGGCAAAGCCAGCTTGGCGATATTCTCTGTCAATTCTTTCAGTTTCTGTTCGTCATTGACGGTGGATAATGCTACGTCCATCAAGGTTGTTTCCGCTTCACTGTCTTTGACGTAGATAGCTGCCTGTTTGTTCACCAATGCTAAGGCATTCTTAGTCTGATGGTCTTCCGCTACGTTGGGCGAAGGCACTAAGATAACAGGTTTATGTAACAGGCAGAACTCTGAAATGGAACCTGCCCCCGCACGGGAAATCACAAGATCGGCTGCTGCGTATGCGGCTGCCATGTCTTTGATGAAATCCGTTACATATAAGTTCGGAAGTGCACCTGCAGCTTTCACGGCTTCTTTCACTTGCGGGTAGTAGTATTTGCCCGTTTGCCAGATGAATTGCACGTCCGTATTTTCTTTGATGGTTGCCAGTCCGGCTGTCAGCGTATTGTTGATGGTACGTGCACCCAGACTGCCGCCTACAATCAGAATCGTTTTTTTGCCGGGCTGTAAGTTGAAGGAGCGCAATGCTTCTTCTTTAGACGGCATATCCTTTGTCAGGTTTTGGCGGACAGGATTCCCCGTCATAATAATCTTGTCGGCAGGGAAGAACTTTTCCATTCCGTCATAAGCTACACAAATCACTTTTGCTTTCTGTGCCAGGAGCTTATTGGTCACTCCGGCATAAGAGTTTTGTTCCTGGATTAATGTCGGTACTCCCATCATTCCGGCAGTCTTCAATGTAGGTCCGCTTGCATATCCGCCTACGCCTACCGCCACTTGTGGGCGGAAGTCCTTGATAACTTTGCGTGCTTTCCACTGGCTGCGCATCAGTTTAATCAATACAGATACATTTTTCCATAAACGTTTGCGGTCGAATCCGGCAATCGGAAGCCCGATAATACGGTAGCCTGCATCGGGAACCCGTTGCATTTCCATACGTCCTTCAGCACCTACAAAGAGAATTTCTGCGTCAGGGCGTAGCTCTATTATAGCGTTTGCGATAGAGACGGCAGGAAAGATATGCCCTCCTGTTCCTCCACCACTGATAATAATTCTAAGTTCTTTTTCCATCCTAATTCTTTTTTCTATCCGTTGTTCAACGTTTTTCGTTCACCACTCACCGTTCATCACTTACCGTTTATCAATATCATGCTCATCTTCAAACTTGGCATCGCTGTTCAGAATCTGTGCTGTCGGTTCGGCGGCAGTCTGTGCCTCGGAACTTGCAGCTGTATCTGCCTCTAATTGCAGTTGGATCTGTGCATCGTGCGCTTTTTGTTCTTCCAGATGGGCGGTATATCGGCTTACACTTAATATCATACCGATATAAGCGCAGTTGATTAACGTACTTGTACCTCCTTTGCTGACCAAAGGCAGGGGCTGGCCGGTGACGGGGAATAATCCGACGGCAACCATCATATTCAATATTGCTTGCGATACCAGTAGCAACGCAATGCCCATAACGAGAAAGGCGGGGAAGGTTCGCTCGCATTTCTGGGCGATTCGTCCGGCTCGCATCAGCAGCCATAGATAGAGGAACACCACAAATATTCCTCCGATCAATCCCATTTCTTCAATCACAATCGCGAAGATAAAATCGGAGAATGCCTGGCTAAGGAAGTCGCGTTGTATCGAATTTCCCGGACCTTTGCCGACTACATGGCTGGTAGCAATGGCGATGCGTGCATGCGCAATCTGCGCGTCTTTGTCAATATCAAACTTGGCAGCCGGTACTTCCTCTTTCTCAAAGAAGCCGGAAATACGATTCTGCCATGTTTCGAAGCGGTGAAGTCCCGGAGTGTTATGTAGTGTTTTGGCGGGAATAGCCATCAGTACACCAACGGCAACACCGCCCGCAAGCGCCAATATACCCAACATTCCGAACAGTTTCTTCGCAGATACCCGCCCGATGAACATCATCAGGAAGACCACTCCGAAGAGTAGCATCGCTGTCGAAAGGTTTTCCGGCGCGATGAGCAGAAATACCAGTCCGGTGAGGATCATGATATATTTGAAGGCGTTCGGGTTGGCTCCGTATTCGTCCTGCCTTTTGGACAGGATGAATGAGACGGCAATGATAACCGCCATCTTTGCCAATTCCGAGGGCTGGAACTGTAATCCCATAAAGGTCATCCAGCGGGCTGCCCCGTTGACACGGTCCCCTGTGATGATACCCATCAGCGTGACAAACGCCAATAGAACCAGAGAAACCGGATACAGAAAGACCGGAAATACCTGGAACCATTTGTAGGGAACATTATGCAGAAATACGACTACCACAGCTCCCACCATCAGGATGATGGAGTGTTGCGTAATCGGCCCCCAATGGTCGCCACTTTTGTAAGTCAGCGTTGACGCTGCCGAAAACACCTCGATGATCGAGATGAGGCAGAGACAGAGGAAGATAATCCAGATTACCTTGTCACCTTTGAATATGTTCTTTAATAAATCCAATCTTGCAGAATTTAAAAATTAATAATTAGAAATTAAAGGGCACGGACACATTCTTTAAATTGGTCGCCACGGTCTTCGTAACTCTTGAAGAGGTCGAAAGAAGCGCAGCAAGGGCTTAATAATACCGTTTCACCTTTCTTTGCCAGTTTATAGGCTGCTTCTACGGCATCTTTCATGTCGGTTTGCACATCGGCTACCGGCAGACCGAAACGGTCGAAGAATTCGTGAAGCTTTTCGTTATGAAGTCCCAGATATACTAGTGCTGAACATTTTTCGCGTACCAGGTCTTCAATTTCAGTATAGTCGTTTCCTTTATCTTTGCCGCCGAGGATCAATACCGTTTTGGTAGTCATGCTTTGCAGGGCATACCAGCAGGAGTTGACATTCGTTGCTTTAGAGTCGTTGATGAAATCAATTCCGCGGACACGTGCCACCTTTTCTAATCGGTGCTCTACTCCCTTGAAGTCGGAGAGGGCTTTCCGGATGTTTTCTTTGGCGATGCCGGCAAGGTTTGCCGAGATACCGGCGGCTAAAGAGTTGTACAGGTTGTGTTGTCCTGTCAGGGCCAGTTCCTCTTGCTCCATGTTGAAGGCAATCGGTTCGGTGATTTTCACTTCGTGATCTTCTACGTATGCAATCGCTCCATCCTCTTTTACAGCGGCAAAAGGATACAGGTGAGCTTTCAGACCATGTTTTGCCAGTTCCTGTCTGATGATAGGGTCATCGTTCCAGAAGATGAAAGCATCGTCCGGTGTTTGGTTTTGGGTGATGCGGAATTTAGCGTCGATGTAATTCTGCATACAATGGTCGTAGCGATCAAGATGGTCCGGAGTGATGTTCATCAATACGGCGATGTTCGCACGGAAGTTATACATATTATCCAGCTGGAAAGAGCTAAGTTCGATAATATAGTAATCGTGGTAATCTTCGGCTACCTGCAAAGCAAGGCTTTTGCCGATGTTGCCTGCCAAACCTACGTTCAGACCTGCGCTTTTGAAAATATGGTAGATCAGGGAAGTCGTTGTGGTCTTCCCGTTAGAACCTGTAATACAGATCATTTTGGCATCAGTATAGCGTCCGGCAAACTCTATCTCGGAGATCACCGGTGTGCCTTGAGCTTTCAGTTTCAGGATGATCGGGGCGTCATTCGGGATACCGGGGCTTTTGATAACCTCGTCGGCATTCAGAATGAGTTCTTCGGTATGGTGTCCTTCTTCCCAGGCAATCTGATGGCTGTCGAGAAGTTCCTTATACTTGTCCTTGATGGCGGACATGTCCGAAACAAACGTCTCAAATCCTTTGACTTTAGCGAGTACGGCTGCACCTGCGCCGCTTTCGCCAGCTCCTAAAATTGCTATTCTTTTCATCTACAATAATGTGCCCTTATTTTCTAATTGATTGATTTATCTATTAGTTGTGCACATCTTTAAAGGTTAATAATCGGGTTAATACTCTCTATCTATAAAACTTGTTTCCCGTATGGAAACCTGGCTCCGGCACCTTGCCGGTTATCTTATTTTAAGCGTTATAATCGTTATTGCTGCCAATACAATCGTTACAATCCAGAACCGGACGGTAATCTTTGATTCATGAAACAGTTGGTCGGGTTTGGTGAATTTCACCGTGCATCCCGGTTCAATCAGGCTCATCGAAGTGCGGAAGTGATCGTGAATCGGTGTACGCTTGAACAATCGCTGTTTCACACCTTTTCGTTTTCCCGCCTTATAATAAGCCCGTTGCAGGATTACCGACAGGTTTTCTACCAGGAATACACCGCAAAGAATCGGTATCAGCAACTCTTTGTGGATGATGATGGCAAACACTGCGATAATACCGCCAATAGTAAGACTGCCTGTATCTCCCATAAATACTTGTGCCGGATAGGCGTTGTACCATAAGAAACCTATCAGTGCACCGATAAAGGCGCAGATATAGATTACGAGTTCTTCCGAGCCCGGAATATACATGATGTTCAGGTAGCCTGCAAATTCGATATGCGATGATACATAGGCCAGTACCCCCAACGTTGCACCGATAATTGCCGAGTTCCCGGCTGCCATTCCGTCCATACCGTCATTCAGATTGGCGCCGTTTGATACGGCGGTAACCACAATGATTGTGACAATGACGAACAATATCCATCCGGCTGTTTGCGCATGTTCTCCCATGAACGAAACTAGATCAGCATAATCAAGGTTGTTGCTCTTGAAAAAAGGAATCGTTGTCTGGGTAGATTTCAGGTCATTCGTTCCGTGTATCACTTCCATCTCCCGTCCCGGATTATGAACTTCGATATTCTCACGGATCACTACGTCCGGACTTAAATACAAGGTCATTCCGACAATTAAACCTAAACCGACCTGACCGATAATCTTGAACTTGCCATGCAAACCCTCTTTGTCTCTTTTGAAGATTTTGATATAGTCGTCTGCGAATCCGAGCGATCCCAACCATACGGTAGTGATCAGCATCAGTATCATGTATATGTTATGCAGTTTACCTAACAATAAACATGGGATCAGGATGGCTACAATGATGATGACACCTCCCATGCTCGGCACGCCTACTTTATTGACGCCGAACGGGTCGGTTTTAGCATCACGCTGCGTTTCTGTGATTTGTTTCCTTTTGAGTAGGTTGATGAACTTATCTCCCCAGATACTTGAAATAAGTAATGCGAGGATAACCGCCATCAAAGCACGGAATGAAGTATATCCGAACATTCCCGCTCCTGGAAAATTGAGCTTATGTAGCCATTCAAATAGATAGTATAACATAAATAATTTGCCAATTTATTGATGTGTTGTTATGCCGGTTGCTGTCGGATAGATAACGAAGCCGGTCGGCATATTAGCACAGTCTATTCATTATTTAAAAATTTCTTTGAGTACTTCTTTGTCATCAAAATGATGTTTCACTCCTTTTATCTCCTGGTAATTCTCATGTCCTTTTCCGGCAACGAGAATTACATCTCCTTTCTCCGCCAGCATGCAAGCCGTGCGAATCGCTTCTTTACGGTCGGCAATGCTTAGTGTTTTCTTCATATCTTCCGCATCCAGTCCGGCAAGCATGTCATTGATGATGTCTTGCGGCTCTTCAAAGCGCGGATTGTCGGAAGTGATGATGACGCGGTCACTCGCTTTGGCAGCTTCCTTTGCCATGATGGGGCGTTTGCCCTTGTCGCGGTTACCGCCGGCGCCTACCACGGTAATCACTTTTCCTTTTCCTTCAAGCACTCCATGAATAGCGTTCAGTACATTAATGAGAGCATCCGGGGTATGTGCATAATCAACAATCGCCGTAATTCCCTGCGGTGAGCGGACCGCATCGAAGCGTCCGGTTACCGGATGAAGTGTGCTAAGAGCTACAAGCACCTCTTCCTCTTTCTTGCCTAACAGAACTGCCGCCCCGAATACCGCCAACAAATTGGAAGCATTGAACTTTCCGATAAACTGAACTGCCAGTTCATGATTGTTGAAGTCGAGCAGCATCCCTTCGAAATGAGACTCTAATACCCGTCCTTTAAAGTCGCTGAGACTTCTCAATGAATAAGTATAGACCTTCGAACGTGTGTTCTGCGTCATTACCAGTCCGTTTTTATCGTCCAGATTGGTCAGGCTGAATGCATTTTTCGGCAGATCGTCAAAGAATTTCTTCTTCGCTTTCAGATAGTTCTCTACTGTTTTATGATAGTCGAGATGGTCGCGGGTCAAATTGGTAAAGATCCCTCCTGCAAACTTTAATCCACTGATACGTTTCTGTGCAATCGAGTGTGAACTGACTTCCATGAAAACATATTTGCATCCTTCATCCGCCATTCGTCCCAATAGACGGTTCAATGTGATAGGATCGGGCGTGGTATGTTCTGTCGGGATCGGTTCATCGTCGATATAATTGCAAACGGTAGAAATCAATCCTACCTTATATCCGAAATAACGGAATGTATTATATAATAAGGTGGCGATTGTTGTTTTTCCGTTCGTTCCGGTAACGCCAACCAGTTCTATCTTGGAAGTGGGGTTGCCGTAGAAAGTAGTAGCAATCTTTCCTACTGCATCTTCACTGTCTTTGACTTGTATATAAGTGATCCCCGCAACAGGTTCTTCTGGCATATCCTCGCAGAGGATAGCAGTCGCTCCTTTCGCTATGGCAGCAGGTATGTAGGCATGGCCGTCCGCTTGCGTGCCGCGCATTGCCATGAACAGTTGGCCGGCTTCCACTAGACGGGAGTCAATATTGACTCCGGTGATTTCTATGTCTGAATTTCCGGCTACCTCTACCGGTTGGATCGCTTTCAGTAACTCCTTTAATAACATCACTCTATTTAATTTTTAATCTTTAATTTTTACTTTAGCGTCAGCGTCACCGTTTGTCCCTTCTTTACGATGGTTCCATTGGCTATCGACTGGCTTTTCACTTTGCCCACTCCGACCAGATTGACTTTCAATCCTTTGCTTTCCAACAAGTATACGGCGTCTTTCGCTCCCATACCTATCACGCTCGGCACAAAGTTCTGCATATTGCTCCGGCTTTCAAGAACCACCGCTTGCGGGGCAGCGTGCGTATTCCCCCACACTTCTTTTCCCGAATCGGCTACTTTACCTTGTACATTAATCTCCAGCTCTTCCAATACCCGTTGCGCTTCGCGCATCTCTCCGGCTTTTACATTCGGAATGACTACGGAATTGGTGTCAATTGCATTGGTAAGCGGCAACCGCAGGTCTTTGGCATACACTCTTTCTGCAATCTTGCTGAATACACTACCTGCCATCAAACCTCCCGAAGCCGGCAAGCCCGGTTTCTGAATAGAGACAATCATACTATATTTAGGTGCCTCTGACGGAAAATATCCGCAGAAACTAACCAGGTAATTCGTTCTTCCCGTTTTGTATCCGGCTGCCCCCTGTGAAATCTGCGCCGTTCCCGTTTTGCCTGAAACGTGGAACTGCTTACTCCCTGCAGGCTTGGCAAGTCCTTCGCCGACCACTTTCCGCAGTATTTCACGAATCTGTGCCAAAGTCTTATCCGAACAAATCTTAGGATTGATAACCTCTGTCGGATATTCTTTCACGACTTCCCCGTCTTTTACGGCAGCTTTGACAAACTTCGGACGCACGGTGACTCCATTGTTGGCTATCCCATTATAGAATGTGAGAATATTGATCGGTGGAACCTGTGTCTCGTAGCCAATACTCATCCACGGCAAAGTTGTCTTTGCAAAATAACGTTCTTTCGGGCCGCGTATATTCGGTTTTCCTTCTCCCGCAATCTGCAGATGTAGCGGCTGGTCGATGCTCATCCGTTTCAACCCGTCTACAAACTTCTGCGGGTTGCTGCCGTAGAAATGGTCTATAATATAAGAGGTACCCACATTGGACGAAACCCCTAGGATTTCTGTAACAGTCAGTTTTCCATATCCTCCGCGATGCCAGTTATGGTCTTTCATGACACGTCCGTACATCGGCATCTGGCCGTTGCCGGTATCTACCACATAGTCCGGCGTGATCTTTCCGTCTTCAAGAGCTACCATGATAGAGGCCGTTTTGAAAGTAGACCCCGGCTCGAGCATATCACTAATAGCATTGTTGCGCATTTCGTAGTACTCACCATCTTTGCCTTGCATCATGTTGACGATGGCTTTCACTTCTCCCGTACTTACCTCCATTAATACCACCACACCCACGCTTGCATTCAGCTCTTTCAGCTTATCCACCAACGCCTTCTCGCAAATATCCTGCATACCTACATCGATAGTACTAATCAGATCGCAACCATCAACCGGTGGCACATCGACAATGTTCAGGTATTTGTTCATCACCTTCTGACGGTGTGTCAATCCGTCCCGCCCTTTCAGGATGGTGTCGAAAGCAAGTTCGATACCATTTCTCGCTCCTTTGGCTGTGTCTGCATATACATCTCCCAGTGTACGGGCAGCCAGTGAACCGAACGGTTTCTTACGCTGATTGTAAGCCTGTTCTTTGAATCCGCCTTTATAACGGTTCAAACAGAACACAGGCAGTCTCTTTACCTCTTTATATTGTATATAGGAGATACGTTTCGGATAAATCAGATAATTGCGGCTTTTTGCCTGGCGTCCTTTTTTGAGATGTGCCTTGAATTGTGCCGCGCTCTTGTCCGGGAATATCTTGTGAAGTCCGATACAGATTGAATCCATATTGGCATTGAGGATGGAATCCCGGCGTGCCTGATCTTTCTGCCTGCGTTTTTCATCCTTTTCACCGGACATAAAGTCCATATATATTCTGTACTCGGGCAGAGAGCTGGCCATCAGTTTACCGTCAGAAGAAATAATGTTTCCACGATTAGGTTTTACCGTCACATTCTCTTTTACGAAACGGTCAGCCACATCCTGCCAGTATTGTCGTTCGGCAAACATGGTGATGCCTGCTTTTACAACAATAGCTACTCCTATCAACGCCATCAATAGGATGACGAAGAAGTAACGGGTCATTATGTTCTTTTTATTAACTGCCACAGTATTTGTCTTTTAAACGCTTAACTATCATTTATCAACTATCCACTATCATCTATTTAATAAGGTAAGGAGGATTGGTTGATGTTTGCAAATCGCTTTCCTTACTCGATATATAATCTTCAATGCGTGACTGGCGGCTCTTTTCCATCAGCTCTGAGCTGCGAGTCAGTGCATCGTATTTAATGTCTGTCAATTCCTTTTTCAGCCGGTCTATTTCGATCTGTTGCTGTTGACTGGCATAACGATTGTGAATGTAGAAGATGATGAATACCATGATAAGTACCAGCAACTTCGTTTGACGGCGGAAAAAATCGGTAGCCAGAATGTCTCCACCCAGAATACTCTTCAGAGAGGTGCGTTTTTTCTTCTTGTCCTCTTCTGCTTTCTTGTTTACTACTTCTTCTTCCATATCTTTTTATTTCTTTTCTGCAATTCGTAATTTGGCGCTTCTCGACCGCGGGTTTCGTTCTATTTCTGCCTCGTCGGGAACGATTACCTTATTGTTGACAAGGCGGAAAGGCGTTTGCAGATTGCCGAAGAAGTCGGTTTCCGCTTTTCCTTCTACATTGCCTGTCTTCATGATGTTTTTCACCATTCGGTCTTCCAGCGAATGATAGGTGATAACTACCAGTCTGCCGCCCGGCTTTAATGCCTCCGTAGCAGCCAGCAACATCTCCTTCAACGCCTCCATCTCTTGGTTTACTTCAATTCGTAGTGCCTGGAACACCTTTGCCAGCTCTTTCTTTTCGCGTTCACGACCGAAAAGCGGTTTGATGATTTCCAAAAACTCACCGATGGTCCGGATATTCTGTCCGCTTCTGGCTTTAACGATGACAGAAGCCAGTTTGCGGCTATTCTTTAGTTCCCCGTACAGGTAGAGGATGTTTGCAAGACGTTCTTCATCATAAGTATTCACGATATCTGCTGCTGTCATACCGGCACGCTTGTTCATACGCATATCCAGTGCCCCGTCAAAACGGAAGGAGAAGCCACGTTCGCTATCATCGAAATGATGGGAAGATACGCCGAGGTCGGCCAGGATCGCGTCTACCTGTTCGATGTCGTGATAACGCAGGAAGTTGTGCAGATAGCGGAAGTTACTGCGCACGAAGATGAAATGAGTATCGTTGACAATGTTCCGTTCAGCGTCCTCGTCCTGGTCGAATCCTAGCAAACGTCCGCCTTCTCCGAGCCGTGAAAGGATCTCGCGCGAATGTCCCGCTCCTCCGAATGTAACGTCTACATACGTTCCATCCGGTTGGATATTCATACCGTCAACGCTTTCTTTCAGCAATACAGGTACGTGATATGTCAATTCATCTTTCTCCATCTTGTCTATTATCATCGTTCATAATTTCTTCTAATGCTGCACCGAACTCTTCGGGTGACATGAAAGGCTGTTCTGCCCGTTCTTTCGCCCAGATCTCTATCTTGTTATCGATGCCGATAAAGCGAATATCCCCATGGATACTGCAAATCTGTAAATACCGTTTCGGAATTAATATGCGCCCGTTGCTATCAGGTGTCACTATTTCAACGTCGCTCACGAATTGCCTGAAAATAAGTTGGTGTTTGCTATTCCATTTGTTAAGTCTACTACGTAGCTCGTTCAACTCCTCGTTCCACACGCTCTCGGGGTATAGGGTTAAACAGTCTTGAAATACGTCTTTACGCATAATAAGCCTCTCTTCGGAAGCGGCTTGTAATTGCTTCCTGAAGGTGGCGGGTATGAACACCCTTCCTTTGGCGTCCGCCCTGGCTTCAATATTTCCTAAAAAACGTATCATTACCTTATTATAATAAGCGACCGTAAAAGTATGAAATTCCCCACAATTCCCCACAACTTTTCATAAAAAACTTTCAGAGAAGTTTTCAACAGAATGTTAAATGTCTATTTGCTTGAAAATGATGTGCCTCCGAGAATGCTTTACTGGTGGGGAGCCCGTGGGCGTAGGACGAAAAAAATGTCTGTATAGGTAAAATTTAAATAATGTGGTGGGAGAGATTCTTTTTCATGCAATAGAGGTTTATCTGACACCCGGGTGTCGGGTGCACTGAGACCCGGGTGTCAGATAGGTTGAGACCCGGGTGTTGTATGTGCTGACACCCGGGTGTCGGACAACTAATCTTCGCAATAAAAGAAAAGGCAGAATATACCGGAGTATTTCTGCCTTTTAATCATTATCAAAACTAAAAATCTGCATTAAAGAAATATGTGATTCAAAATCACTAAGTTTTATATAGTTAAGGTTTAGCGGAAGTCTTTCAACTCTTCCTGTAATTTCTGGCGCGTGAAGAAAATACGGCTTTTCACTGTACCCAACGGGAGGTTCAGTTTTTCCGCAATTTCACGATATTTGAATCCTGAAACGTGCATCGCAAACGGAACTCTGTATTCTTTGGGGAGTTTGTTAACTACACGGTGCATCTCTTTCAGGTCGTATGCTCTTTCTGTATTTTCAGAACTTCCATCCTGTGGCAAATTCAGATGATAAAGATTATCAGTCTGGTCGATGAATGTCTGGTCGCGGACTACCTTGCGGTAGTTGTTTATGAATATATTGCGCATGATGGTATACATCCATCCTTTGAAATTTGTATCAGGGGTATATTTATCTTCATTATCTAATGCTTTTAATGATGTCTCCTGCAACAAATCGTTTGCTTCTTCACGGTCAGTTGTCAGTTTATAAGCGAAGCGTAGTAATTCATCTTGTACTCCTACTAAGTCTTTTCTGAAGCTTAAACTTTTCATAATGTGTTGCTTTTTAAAGGTGAATATTCGTTTGTTATTTTCGATGTTGCAAGTTTACATGAATTTTTGAAACCCGGTAGGGGAAAAACTGACGTTTTTTACCCGAAAACTATCCGCGGATAGTTTTTAGGTCATTTTTGATAGTTTTTGGGTGGTGTTTTTTTATGTTCTGAACTTAAATCCTGCATTTTCTACCAAATTATTGCGATTAATAAAAAAGAACCGTTAATTTTGTGCCATCATTTTTATTTGAAAAGAATGACTGATGACTCTTTATTTTTGATTGATGTCGATAAGATACTTCGGACAAAGGCTCCGAAGCATTATAAGTACATCCCTAAATTCGTGGTTTCTTATCTGAAGAAAATTGTTCATCAGGATGAAATTAATGTATTCCTGAATGAGTCGAAGGATAGATTGGGTGTGGACTTTCTGGAGGCATGTATGGGCTTTTTGGATGCGAAAGTGGACATAAAAGGCATTGAGAATTTGCCTAAGGATGGATTGTATACTTTTGTGTCCAATCATCCGTTAGGCGGACAGGATGGTGTTGCGCTTGGTTATGTGTTAGGTAAGCACTATGAGGGGAAGGTGAAATACCTGGTGAATGATTTATTGATGAATCTACGCGGGTTGGCTCCCCTTTGCATACCTATTAATAAAACCGGCAAGCAGGCAAAGGACTTCCCGAAGATGGTGGAAGCCGGATTTCAGTCCGACGATCAGCTGATTATGTTTCCTGCCGGACTGTGCTCGCGCCGTCAGAATGGAGTGATTCGCGACCTGGAATGGAAAAAGACATTTGTAGTAAAGAGCATACAAGCAAAACGTGATGTAATACCCGTGCATTTTGGGGGCAGGAATTCTGACTTCTTTTACAATCTGGCAAATGTTTGTAAGGCACTGGGCATTAAGTTTAACATTGCTATGTTGTATCTTGCGGATGAAATGTTTAAGAATCGCCACAAAACTTTTACTGTCACTTTTGGCAAACCTATACCCTGGCAGACTTTTGATAAATCGAAAACTCCTGCGCAGTGGGCTGAATACGTAAAGGATATTGTTTATAAACTGTAACTGATAGAACAACTATAACAAGGAATATGGAAGAGATTATTAAACCGGTAAGCAAAGAACTGCTAAAGGCAGAATTGACGGAAGACAGACGCTTACGAATGACGAATAAGAGTAATAATCAGATTTATATTATTACTCATCAGAATGCTCCTAATGTGATGAGAGAGATTGGTCGTTTGCGTGAAATAGCTTTCCGTGCTGCTGGTGGAGGTACAGGCCTGTCAATGGATATTGATGAATACGACACGATGGAACACCCTTACAAGCAGTTGATCGTATGGAATCCGGAAGCGGAAGAAATTCTGGGTGGTTACCGGTATCTGCTTGGTACGGACGTGCGTTTTGATGAAAAAGGTGCTCCGATTCTGGCTACTTCCCATATGTTTCATTTCTCCGATGCTTTTATTAAAGAATATTTGCCACAGACAATTGAGTTGGGACGTTCGTTCGTTACGCTTGAATATCAGTCTACCCGTGCCGGAAGTAAAGGATTGTTCGCTTTAGATAATCTGTGGGATGGATTGGGAGCGTTGACTGTTGTTATGCCGAATGTGAAATATTTCTTTGGCAAAGTGACCATGTATCCAAGCTATCACCGTCGTGGCCGTGATATGATTCTTCATTTCCTTAAGAAACATTTTTATGACAAAGAGAAACTTGTCACTCCGATCGAGCCTCTGAAACTTGAGACTTCCGAAGACGAGCTGAGTGCTTTGTTTTGCAAGCATTCCTTCAAGGAAGATTATAAAATATTGAATTGTGAAATTCGTAAACTGGGATATAATATTCCTCCGTTGGTAAATGCATATATGAGCCTAAGCCCTACTATGCGTATGTTCGGAACAGCTATCAATTATGAATTCGGTGATGTGGAAGAAACCGGTATTCTGATTGCTGTAGACGAAATTCTCGAAGATAAGCGGATTCGACACATCCAGACGTTTATTGAAAGCCATCCGGATGCGTTGAGATTGTCTTCTTGTGAAGGGGAAGAGGTGTTTACTCCTAAAGTGGTTACACCGCAGGCAGACTGTTCCCGTTAATTTTACGATAAAGATCAAGAGCAAAGACGTCGGTCATTCCCGATATATAGTCAAGTACCGCCTGTATTCTTTCATAGAGTACGGGCGCTTTTATATTGTATTGACTGGAAACCCGGTCGATCAGGAGTTTGGAATAAGTCTTTTCGGGTGAGGTTACGGCATCTATCATCAATTCGAGCAGGGTGCTGATGATGCGGAATCCCGCCAGTTCAACATCCAGTACGTCCCGTGAACGGTAGATTTTATTGATAGATACTTCGACGCTGTGTTTATAGGCTGCTGCCGGACGCTCGGCTATGCGCTTGATTAGTGATCCTTCGAACGTGCCGGACAGGATTTCTTGTTCATGATCTAAAAAGACACGGGTACACTCCCGGATCAATAAACCGATGACGGAAGAGCGCAGGTAAGCGATTTGCTCGTTGACATCGTTAACAATCAGGAATGTTTTTCGGAGATGTTCCTGCCGCTCTTCGCTGAAATAGGCCATTAATAGCTTTTTAGTCTCTTCTGTGGTGAGAATCTTCAGTTTATATGCATCCTCAATATCCATCATCTGATAGCAAATGTCGTCTGCCGCTTCAACCAAATAAACTAACGGGTGGCGTGCATACTTTAAAGGATGTTCGTTGAGCAATATCAGTCCTAATTCTGTTGCAATTTTGCGGAAGCTTTCTTCTTCGCTGACGAAAAAGCCAAACTTGGATTTTGTTCCTGCAAGGCTCGATGAAAAGGGGTATTTTACGATAGAAGCCAGAGTGGTGTATGTTAGAACGAATCCGCCTTTGCGACGTCCCTCGAACTGATGTGTAAGTATTCGGAAGGCATTTGCATTTCCTTCAAAATGTATTAAATCTTCCCATTCCATCGGAGAAAGTTGCTCTCCGTTGGGCTGTTTCTCTTTCAGGCGAACTCCTTTGCCTTCAGAGAAAAAAGTGGAAATGGCCTTTTCGCCTGAATGACCGAAAGGCGGATTGCCCAAATCGTGTGCCAGGCAAGCAGCCGAAACGATAGAACCGATCTCCGGCAGGAAAGAATCCTGAAGTTCCGGATGACGTTCCAGAAGTGCTTTGGCAACATCGTCCCCGAGTGAACGGCCAACGCTGGCGACTTCGAGACTGTGCGTAAGTCGATTGTGTACAAAAACGCTGCCCGGTAGAGGGAATACTTGCGTTTTGTTCTGTAATCTGCGGAAAGGAGCCGAAAAAATAAGACGGTCATAGTCCCGTTGGAATTCGGATCGGTTTTCCTGTCGTTCCTCATGGAATTCTTCCATTCCGAAACGTTTCGCTGATATTAATTGGTTCCAATTCATCATTTTATCTATAATTTTAGTGTTTACCATTCGCAAATTGGCTACAGGTACATTATTTAACTGCAAACTTAACTATTTTTCAGTTCAAAATGTGTATTTTCGCCCGTTAAATAGTAAACATGCATTTATGAATATTCAAGTTATCAATAAATCGAAGCATCCGCTTCCGGCTTATGCCACTGAATTGTCCGCAGGAATGGATATCCGTGCTAATCTTTCTGAACCTATCACATTGGAACCGTTGCAACGTTGTCTGGTGCCGACAGGACTGTATATCGCCTTGCCGAAGGGATTTGAGGCACAGGTTCGTCCACGTAGCGGACTGGCGATCAAGAAAGGGATTACGGTGCTCAATTCTCCGGGTACGATTGATGCGGATTATCGTGGGGAAGTTTGTATCATTTTAGTCAATCTCTCCTCTGAAACGTTTGTGATTGAAGACGGTGAACGTATCGCGCAGATGGTGATAGCGAAGCACGAACAGCCTGCATGGCAGGAAGTAGAGGTGCTGGATGAAACAGAACGGGGAGCCGGTGGTTTCGGACATACCGGAGTATGATGAATGCTTAATGGAGAAAATAGAATGAAGATAAAAATAGGATGGCTGTTCGTGACGGTATTGATGCTCACTTCATGTGGGGGAATCCGGTCTGTGCGTACAGCAAAAACAACAGCGAAAGCAGATGGAGCTTCTTTGATGAAGGAAACATTGCTTTCTGCTGAACAACAGCGTAAATATGACTACTTCTTTTTAGAAGCCATGCGGATGAAAGGAAAGAATGAGTATGATGCGGCATTTGGATTACTACAGCATTGTCTGGATATCAACCCCACTGCTTCTTCTGCGCTTTATGAAATATCGCAATATTATATGTTCCTTCGCCAGGTGCCGCAAGGTCAGGTTGCTTTGGAGCAGGCAGTGGCTTTTGCGCCTGATAATTATTGGTATAGTCAGGGATTGGTCAGTTTGTACCAGCAACAAAATGAATTGGATAAGGCTGCGGCTTTGCTTGAGAAGATGGTGACCCGTTTCCCGTCGAAACAGGACCCTTTGTTCAGCCTTCTTGATATTTACAGTCGCCAGGAGAAGTATAATGATGTCATTTCTACATTGAATCGTTTAGAGAAACGTTTGGGTAAGAATGAGCAGCTGTCTATGGAGAAATTCCGGATTTATCTTCAGATGAAAGATGATAAGAAGGCATTTCAGGAAATAGAAAGTCTGGTACAGGAATATCCGATGGATATGCGTTATCAGGTGATACTGGGAGATGTATATCTTCAGAACGGGAAAAAGCAGGAAGCTTATGATGCATACCAGAAGGTACTGGCTGTAGAGCCTGATAATCCGATGGCTCTCTTCTCGATGGCTTCTTACTATGAACAGACCGGGCAGAAAGAATTGTATCAACAGCAACTGGATACGTTGTTATTGAACAAAAAGGTGACTTCTGATACTAAAATCAGTGTCATGAGACAGGTGATTGCGGAAAATGAACAGTCGTCCGCTAAAGATAGCACTCAGGTGATTGCCTTGTTTGACCGGATGATGAAGCAGGATATGGATGATCCGCAGATACCGATGCTTTATTCTCAATACCTGTTGTCGAAGAATATGGAACAAGAGGCTGTGCCGGTATTGGAGCAGGTGGTTGATCTGGATCCTACCAATAAGGCTGCCCGTCTGATGCTGGTTAGCGCGGCGGTGAAAAAGGAAGATTACAAGCAAATTATCAAGGTCTGCGAACCGGGCATTGAAGCTACTCCGGATGCGTTGGAACTTTATTATTATCTGGCTATCGCTTATCATCAGGCAGAACAGGGAGATAGTGTATTGAGTGTTTGTAATAGAGCATTGGAACATATAACTCCCGATACCAGAAAAGAAGTCATTTCAGATTTTTATTCTATCATGGGGGATATTTATCATACCAAGAAACAAATGACGGAGGCTTATGCTGCTTACGATTCGGCTTTGGTATATAATCCTTCCAATATTGGCGCATTAAATAATTATGCTTATTATCTGTCTGTGGAACGTCGTGACTTGGACAAGGCGGAGGAGATGAGTTACAAAACGGTGAAAGCCGAACCTAATAATTCGACCTATCTCGATACTTATGCATGGATTCTTTTTGAAAAGGGAAACTATGCCGAAGCCCGTATCTATATTGATAATGCAATGAAGAACGACGGCGAGAAGAGTGATGTGATTGTGGAGCATTGCGGAGATATTTATTTTATGACCGGCGATGTGGAAGGTGCGTTGAAATATTGGAAGAAGGCACTGGAAATGGGTAGCGAGTCGAAAACGTTGAAACAGAAAATAGAGAAGAAGAAATATATTGCGGAATGAAAAGAATCATTTATCTACTGTTGTTGGTGGTAGTGGTGTTGGCCGGCTGTAAGAGTTCGAAACACTTGGCAACTTCGGAAACTAAGACTTCGACAAAGGCTCCGACATCCAGTTACCTGGCTTCCAAGCTTCAGTTGACTATTCCCGGCAAGAAGGGAAGCATGTCTGTAGGGGGAACCATGAAGATGAAAACTCATGAGCGGGTACAAATCTCCTTATTGATGCCTATTCTGCGTACAGAAGTGGCACGTATAGAAGTTACTCCCGACGAAGTTTTATTGGTAGACAGGATGAATAAACGCTTTGTTCGTGCCACTAAAGCTGAATTGAAAAATGTATTGTCGAAGAATGTGGAGTTTTCCCGTTTGGAAAAGATATTGATGGATGCCTCTCTTCCTGGTGGAAAGACAGAGCTGACAGGAAAAGATATAGGAATTCCTTCATTAGAAAAGGCTAAAGTCCAACTTTATGAGTTTTCCACACAAGAGTTTTCAATGACTCCGACGGAACTGACGTCCAAATACAACCAGATTCCCTTGGAAGAATTAGTAAAAATGCTGGTAGCTTTATTATGATGAAACGTTTCTTTGTTATTCTAATCAGTTGCCTTTGGTTGGCAGTTCCTCTTTTCGCTCAATCGAACAAGTTGATTCGTGAGCTGGAAAGTAAACGCGGTGCGCTGCAAAAGCAGATTGCCGAATCGGAATCTATATTGAAGGATACAAAGAAAGATGTGGGAAGCCAGTTGAATAGTCTGGCTGTGTTGACCGGACAGATTGAAGAGCGGAAACGCTATATCATGGCTATCAACAATGATGTGGAGGCTATCCAGCGTGAGTTGGCTTCGTTGGAGCGCCAGTTGCACGGGCTGGAGAAGGATTTGAAAGATAAAAAGAAGAAATATGAAGCTTCTGTCCAGTACTTGTATAAGAATAAGTCGATAGAGGAGAAGCTCATGTTTATTTTTTCGGCAAAGAATCTGGGGCAGACTTATCGGCGTATGCGATATGTTCGTGAATATGCCACTTATCAACGTCTGCAAGGGGAAGAAATCCTAAAGAAACAGGAGCAGATACGCAAGAAGAAAGCGGAACGTCAGCAAGTGAAAGCCGCCAAAGAGAACCTGCTGCAAGAACGTGAGAGCGAAAAGGTGAAGTTGGAAGAGCAGGAAAAAGAGAAACGCACGTTAGTGACTAATCTGCAAAAGAAGCAGAAAGGATTGCAGAATGAGATAAATAAAAAACGCAGGGAAGCCAATCAGCTGAATGCCCGCATCGATAAATTAATTGCGGAAGAAATAGAGCGTGCCCGTAAGCGTGCGCAGGAAGAGGCTCGTCGTGAAGCGGCTGCCCGTAAGAAAGAGGAAAGCAAGGAGGGAAAATCCGCCGCAACGGAAACGGTCGCCAAATCGAAACCTCTTGAGGCTTATACCATGAGTAAGGCGGATCGGGAATTATCAGGTAACTTTGCCGCGAATCGCGGGAAATTGCCAATGCCTATATCCGGCGCTTATATTATCACCAGCCGTTATGGGCAATATGCCGTAGAGGGGTTGCGCAACGTGAAACTGGATAACAAGGGTATTGATATTCAGGGAAAACCGGGTGCACAGGCGCGTGCCATTTTTGATGGGAAGGTGGCGGCTGTGTTCCAATTGAACGGATTATTTAATGTCCTCATTCGTCATGGCAATTATATTTCTGTTTATTGCAATCTTTCTTCTGCATCCGTCAAAGCCGGTGATACGGTGAAGACGAAGCAATCCATCGGTCAGGTCTTTTCTGACGGTACGGATAATGGACGGACGGTATTGCACTTCCAGTTGCGTAGGGAGAAAGAAAAGTTGAATCCTGAACCTTGGCTGAACCGATAATTGAATAAAAAACACGTAGAATGAAGTTAACTAAAATACTAATATGCTTGCTGGTCTTCTGGACCGGAACACTATCCGCGTCTCCTTATTTTTCGTTCAAGAAATATCAAGTAGAAGATGGATTGTCTCATAATACCGTGTGGTGCGCCCTTCAAGATAGTTATGGCTTTATCTGGTTGGGTACCAGTGACGGACTGAACCGTTATGACGGACAAGGCAATAAAGTGTACCGAAATGTTCTCAACGACAAATTTTCATTAGAAAATAATTTCGTAGAAGCCTTGATAGAGGTGGACAAGAGTATCTGGGTCGGAACAAACTCCGGACTTTATATTTATGACTGCGATACCGATCGTTTTTCTTACTTTGATAAAACTACGCAGTATGGTGTGTATATCAGTAGTGAGATTAAAAAGATTGTAAAGACAGAAAATGGTCTTATCTGGATTGCTACTTTGGGACAGGGATTTTTTATTTATGATCCGAAAACAGAGGTGTTGACTCAAAATAGTGTTCAGACTTCTTTTGTGTGGGACCTTTGTCAGAGTGCCGATCAAAAGAGGGTGTATATCTCTTCTCTACAGGAAGGTTTGTTGTGTTTTGACGAGAATGGCAAGTTTCTCCGGGCATACGAAATCTCATTGGAAACAAATGCCTCTGATAGTTATAAGGTGAACTGTATTCAGAATATCGATGGAGAAATCTGGATTGGTGCGGGAAGTAACCTGTTGAGCCGTTTGGATGAACGAACTGAAGCTATAGACAATTACAGTGGTTCGGCGTTTAATTTCGGAGCTGTTCATTGTTTGTTGAAGTATACGGATAAAGAGCTGTTGGTAGGAACGGATAACGGGCTTTATCTGTTCGATCAAAATACAAACACATTCCAGCGGGCGGATAATCCCGCCGATCCGAGAAGTTTGAGTGACCAGACTATCAATGGAATGATGTGGGATGCCGAAGGGGCTCTTTGGGTGTTGACCAATTTGGGTGGGATTAACTATATGTCCAAGCAGACTAAACGCTTTGATTATTATTCGCCTGCCTATCTGTCCGGAGTGCCGGGAGCGGGGGAGGTCGTTGCTCCTTTCTGTGAGAATAAGGATGGGAATATCTGGATTGGAACTCAAAGCGGTTTGTATTTTTTCAATGCTGCTACTCGGGAGCTTTCTCCTTATGCAATAGGAGGAACTAAAAATCAAAAGTATGACATTCGTTCTCTAATGCTGGATGGTGACTATTTATGGATCGGTACTTATGCCGGAGGAATACGGGTTATCAATTTACGCACAGGGGCAGTGAAAGCCTATACTCATTCTCGTGGAATCCCCAATACGATTTGTAGCAACGATGTGTTGTGTATTTATAAAGGACGAAAAGGAGAAATTTATGTAGGAACGAGTTGGGGATTGTGTCGTTATGACGCTGCTCGAGATAACTTTATGACCATCACAAGTGTCGGTTCAATGGTTTCTGTTGTCGATATCTATGAGGATATGTACAATCATCTCTGGATTGCGACTTCCAATAGTGGTGTGTTTTCTTACAATACAATGAATGCTCATTGGAAACATTATCAGCATGAACGGGAAGATTCGACTACGATCACCAGTAATTCGGTCATTACTTTATTTGAAGATACGAAAGGAACCATGTGGTTTGGAACGAATGGGGGAGGACTGTGTTCTTTTGATGCTAAAGAGAAAAGATTCATTGAGTTTGACCCGCATAATACTTTATTACCTAACAAGGTTATTTATGCGATTGAGCAAGATCAGGGAGGTGATTTCTGGGTATCCAGCAATGCCGGAATCTTTAAGATTAATCCTGTTACCAAAGATCATTTCCGCCAGTTCACGATTAATGACGGCTTGCAAGGGAATCAGTTTATAGCTCGATCTTCATTGAAATCATCCGAAGGAAAATTGTATTTTGGTGGGATCAATGGCTTTAATGTATTCCAGCCGGAACAGTTTGTAGATAACAAATATATTCCTCCGGTTTATGTGACCGATATCCGGTTGTCTTATCAAACCGATGAGCAGGAGGTGAAGAAACTGCTTCAGTTGGATAAACCGCTTTATATGGCTGATAAGGTGACTTTATCTTACGAAAACAATAGTTTCTCCATTCGTTTTGTCGCTCTTAGTTTTGAAGATCCGGGGAAGAACCGGTATTCTTACATACTTCGGGGAGTGGACAAGGAATGGATTATGAATACCGATAACAATATGGCTTCTTACACCAATTTGCCTCCCGGTGAGTATTTGTTCGAAGTCAGAGGCTCTAATAATGATCGTCAGTGGAACGAGAACACTACCACTTTAAAAGTGGTGATTACCCCTCCCTGGTGGCGTAGTACCTTTGCATACTTCGTTTATGTCCTCATGCTGTTGGGATGGATCGGCTGGATGGCTTGGCGATGGAACCTCCGTGTTAAACGCAAATATAAACGGCGGATGGAAAAATACCAGACTGCCAAGGAACAGGAAGTTTATAAGTCGAAGATTAGCTTTTTCATCAATCTGGTACATGAGATACGTACTCCGCTTAGTTTGATACGGCTTCCTTTGGAGAAATTATTAGAGAAAGAGCATGAAGGAAAAGATCTCAAGTATTTGTCTGTGATAGATAAAAATGTAAATTATCTGTTGGGGATTACTAATGAATTGCTTGATTTTCAGAAAATGGAGAGTGGTACGCTGCATCTGAATTTGAAAAAGAGTGATATTAAAGAACTTGTCAGTGACGTTTATAATCAGTTTACAAGTCCTGCTGAATTAAAAGGTATTGATTTGCAACTGACTGTGCCTGAACAAGAGCTGGTGTCTACGGTGGATAGGGACAAATTAAGTAAGATTCTTGTCAATCTGATGGGAAATGCCATCAAATATGCGCATGCGCGTATTGACTTGAAGCTGCTTGTCACTGATGGGGGATATGAGATACAAGTGAACGATGATGGTCCCGGAATACCAAATGAACAGAAACAAAAGATATTTGAGGCTTTCTATCAACTGCCTGACGATAAGGTGGCCACAGCAGTAGGCACTGGCATCGGATTGGCTTTTGCGAAGTCTTTGGCAGAAGCTCATCAGGGAGATTTGCGTCTGGAAGATAATATTGGAGGTGGTTCTTCGTTTATACTGTCTCTTCCGGTCAAAGAGTGGGAGACGGAAAAAACGAGCGATATTGTAGAAATATCCCCGGAGCATGCGGATGCTTCTGAAACGATTTCTTCGGAGTATTCAGGGAAGAAGTTTACAGTTCTGTTGGTTGAGGATAATGTTGATTTGCTGAATCTGACTCGTGAGTCATTGGCAGAGTGGTTCCGTGTGTTGAGGGCTTCCAACGGTCGTGAAGCGCTTGAAGTGCTTGCGCAGGAAAACGTGGATGTAATAGTGAGTGACGTTATGATGCCGGAGATGGATGGGCTGGAACTTTGCAGCAAGGTGAAGTCTGAAATCTCTTATTCACATATTCCGGTTATTTTGTTGACGGCGAAAACCACTTTGGAGTCTAAAGTCGAAGGACTTGAATGTGGAGCGGATGTATATGTTGAGAAACCATTCTCTGTTAAACAGCTCCATATGCAGATCGAGAATCTGTTGAAGTTGAGGCAGTCTTTCCATAAATTGATGGTGAGCTTGGCAGGAGATACGGTTGCTGTTTCGACAACGGATTTTGCGATGTCTCAAAAAGACTGTGAATTTATAGCGAAGATACAGGGAGTAATAGCCGAACAGTTGGCGGATGAGAACTTCTCGATAGATACTTTGGCGGAACAGATGAATATGAGTCGTTCTAATTTCTATCGGAAGATAAAGGCTTTGTCCGGAATGTCTCCTAATGATTATTTGAAGACACTTCGTATGAATAGAGCCGCTGAACTGATTGTGAGCGGTACCCGGATTTCTGAAGTGGCAGCGCAGGTAGGATTTACTTCTTCTTCTTATTTTGCGAAATGTTTTAAAGCGCAATATGGTGTACTGCCTAAGGAGTATACAGGTCAGCCTCCGATTTCAGGTGAGGCTTGATAAAGAAGGGATAAAAGCATATAAAAAAACTCCTGTCGTGCAATATCATTGGATATTTTCCGACAGGAGTCAAATATAAAATAATTAATCGAGTACTCTTTCTAATTAATTGAGTTGGCTTTATTTCTTTTTCTGTCCCGGGTAAGGTTCTACCATGCAACGTTTAGCCCATGCTTCGTAAGCCTTTGTCATTTCAGCTACTTTTTCAGGGTATTGTGCTGCCAGATTATGCATTTCGCTCCGGTCCTCATTCAGGTTGTATAATTCCCATTTAGCGTTTTCTCCCGGACGAACCAGTTTCCAACCGTCATTAGAGAGGAATGCACGTTCATTGTAATGTTCGAATCCAAGGTAGTCATGTCCTTCACGATGTCCGGTCTTGAAGATAGGAACCAGACTCTTACCCTCCAATGGGATGATGTCATTTCCTTTGTATTGGGTAGGATAAGTGGCGCCTGCCATATCGATACAAGTAGCCATGATGTCCATCACATGTCCGATTTCGGGAGTCGTTTTGCCGACATTCTTCTTGATACCTTTTGGCCAGTGGGCAATCATCGGAGTACAGATTCCTCCTTCATAAGATTTGGCTTTCCAAAAACGGAACGGTGTGTTGGCTACGTTTGCCCAGCGTGCTCCCAGTGAAGCATAAGTTGTTTCCGGGCCAGGCAGCACTTCTTTGTTATGAGGATAAACCATTTTCTCCCCTTTACGTGTCATATCAGGACGGTCATTTTCTCCGGGAGAGTAGTTCTGACAATCTTCATTGCTGCATCCATTGTCGGAAAGGAATAAAATCAGTGTATTTTCAAGTTGTCCTGTCTTTTCCAGAGCATCGATTACTTGTCCTATTCCCTGGTCCATACGGTCGATCATGGCAGCATGAACAGCCATGGCACGAGCATCCCATTCAGCATGTGGGTTATCTTCCCATTTATCTTTGAACTGTCTATCAGACAGGAAATTATCCATGTTAGGGAATATACCAAGCTGTTTCTGACGTTCGTAACGGGCGTTACGGATAGCTTCCCAGCCTACTTTATAAGTATCCTTATATTTTTCAATATCTTCCGGCAGTGCATGTAATGGCCAGTGTGGTGCTGTGTAAGCCAGGTACATAAAGAATGGTTTATCGTCTTTGGCATACTCTTTCACTTCTTTCACTGCACGGTCTGAAAGCGCCTGTGTGATGTAATATCCGTCGGGTACTTCTTTCACGGGTACTTCACCTTCTACCAGACTGAATGGGTCAAAATAGTCTACTACTCCGTAGATAGTACCATAGTGGTTATCAAATCCGCGATTCACCGGATAATGACAAAGATCAGAATAGGTTTCGTGGTATACGTGATGTGCGAGCCATTCGCGTTGGTCTTTGCGTAGTGGAGTTTCTGCGATGTGCCATTTACCTACCATGCTGGTAGCATATCCTGATTCTTTCAATACCTCTGCGATGGTAACGGCATTGCGTGAGAGTGTCCCCCGGTATCCCGGCAGGTGGTCATCGAAGGTCATACGTCCGATTCCTGCCTGATGCTGATACAGTCCTGTTAGCAGGGAAGCACGCGTCGGACAACTACGGCTGGTGTTATAGAAATGATTGAAGCGTACTCCTTGTTTTGCCAGTTTGTCCAGATTAGGTGTGTGGATTTCACTACCGTAGCATCCCAGGTCAGAATAGCCAAGGTCATCTGCAAGAATTACCAGGATATTGGGTCTTTGATCGGACTTTTTTCCTTTGGCCTCTGCTGCAGAATGTCCAGCAACCATCAAGGCGGTTGGTAATAGTAAAAATTTAGAATTCATAAGTTTAATGTTGGTTTATAATTTGTTTTTCACTGTATTACTCTTTTCCTTTGTCTTTGTTTTCTTCAAACCATTTACATACTTTCTTGCTCAACTTGGCAACCAAATCAGGATGCTCATTTGCAATATTATTCTTTTCGAACTTATCCTTTTCCATATCATATAGTTGTGCGTCGCTTCCGTCACCGTTCACTAATAATTTCCATTTTCCGCTACGTATAGCTAAATGAGGGCTTCTGTCATAAGGGTTTCCTGGAAAGCCAAAATGTTTGTTTCGTCCGAAATCCCACATTAAATCGGTCTTGCGTTTGGCTTCCGATTTACCGAGAAGAACTTTTGAGTAGTTCTGCCCATCGCCTTTGTAACCTTTTTCTGTTTTGATTCCGGCTATAGAACACAAAGTCGGATATAAATCTACTGCGCATAATACAGACTCGTTATTTACCTGTCCGGCTTTAATTTTCTTTGGATATCTAACGATGAACGGCATACGGATTCCACCTTCATAAAGACTATTTTTAGTTCCTCTCAAATAAGCGGAACGTACAGATTTAAAGCTGGGTGCAGGACCATTGTCGCTAGTGAAAATAATGATTGTATTTTCTCCCACTCCCAACTCATCCAGGGTTTTGATGAAACGTCCGAGTTGTTTGTCCATTTCTGCAAGTACAGGAGCAAATGCTTCTTGTGTTTCCCAGCTTTTTCTTTCCTTTTGTTTGAATTCCGGTACCCAAGGGGTATGCATATCATCCGGCCATAGGTTTAGGAAGAAGGGTTCGTCTTTGTGCTTTTTTACAAACTCAATACTTTTATCTACAAAGTATTCGGTACGTCTCCAACGTTTTACACTGTCTTTATCCGACCAGATCCATTTGGTTGCAGTGATTGTTGGATCCGGATCCGGGCTTTCGTAGGTTGATATGTATTCGTCAAAACCGTAATTTTTAATAGAAGGAGCATTGTGCACGTCACGTCCGCCTCCCATGTGCCATTTTCCGATGTGTCCTGTTGAGTAACCTGCATTTTGGAAGGCACGCGCCATGGAAGGCAACTTATCATCCAGGAAATTACGTTGTTCGCATCTCTTATTAGCAGCTTTGTCATTCAGGAAAGTGTTGATTCCTACTTCAAGAGGAAAGAGACCTGTGGTTAATCCACAGCGGGATGGAGAGCTAACCGGCGCAGAAGAGTAATATTGGTTGAATAATAGTCCGTCCTGTGCTAACTTGTCAATATTAGGAGTAGGAACGAATTTACCTCCATAACAACCTATATCACCGATACCCATATCATCGATATAGATAATTACTACATTAGGTTTTGTTTCTGCTTGTGTGTTAGCAATGGGGAGTAGGGCTCCCAGCCAGGGTAAATGTTTTTTCAGATTCATAATTATTGTGATTTAATTAACTTCAGTTTTTCATGATGACTTTTCGCAAAAGTAGGGAAGATATCAGAGAAGGAAGGAAAAATACTAATCAATAAAGGAAAAAAAATGGTAGAATGATAGATTTCTTCTTTCTTCTATTGGGAAAACAGGAATAGAGAAGCTCGTAGAAACCGAGAACTTCTCTATTCTTCTAATTATTCTATGATACGATCATTGGAGAAAGTATCTTGAATGGGAGCTTTACTTCGCCACGGTTTTAGTCAGTAATTGTACCCATGAGTATTTAGTGTTTTCTACCCAATTATCCGGTGAGACTTCGATAGTACCAGTTTTTGCTGTTATTTTTTGTATGCAAATCAATCCTTTCTTTCCATTGGCAGTTTTGAACAGGTAAACTTTATCTGCCTGAATAGCTAAGACTTCGGAGGTTGGATCTGCCAGACGTTCTATTGGAGTTGCATCTACTTGGGAGATTGCATTAAATTCTGCTTGTGATAAAGAGGTTTCAGCAAATAATGTGTGTTGCAAACCGCTAATTGTCATCAAACCATAATTACTTCTTTTAGCAGGTGAAACAAGAGCTGGTACAGCTTCGCTTCCTGAAGGCAAGATAATATCTCCGAGTGAGAAATCGACTTCGTTTGTATATTTCATGGCATCAGCAGCCATATAGGTGCGTCCAAGAAGCCATGTTGCATAATAACAACCATAATAAGCTGAAGCTGTCTCTACTATTTCTCCATCTTTTCCGTAATCTGGATCGGAGAATAAAACAGAAGGAGTAATCTCTACCAATAAGTTACGTTGGTACGTATGGCCGTCGGTACCTAGAACGACTACTGTAATACAGGCATTTTCTTTTAAAGAAGTAAACTTGTAAGTTGTCTCATAATTAGCGGTTCCGTCTTCAAATGACTGGGCAGTTTCTTCTATCAGACTTCCCTGCATTCCGGTTTTGGAGTCTGCCTGATAAATTTCAAAACTCATGATCTCTCCCTGAACTTTAACAGTTGCTGTGTATTCTGCAACTCCTTTCTCTAATGATACTCTATTGTTCTGATCGACACCTGTAAATTCAATTTTGACAGGTGCTTCATAATCAACTTCATATTTATCTGCACAACCGAATAATCCAAATAAACTGATTGACAGAATTAATGCAATTATACTATTTGTTTTCATGACTTTATTTTTTTAAGTAAACATTCTATTTAGATTAGTATCCTGGATTCTGGTAGATATTCGGGCAGTTATTAACTTCATCCTGTGGTATTGGAGCCAAGTTCATGCGCTCGTTATAGTTTCGTGTATCTAAAGTTACCCGTTGATATTCACCGTTAATTTTCTTTATTCCGACAGCCGGTAACCTCATTACATCTTTTGCTATCAGCCATCTTCTTATATCAAAGAATCGATGATCTTCAAAACAAAGTTCTACACGGCGTTCTTTGCGTATGCGTTCCCGAAGGGTTGCCTGATTATAATTTGCGGCCAGTAAGTCTGTCGTGATACCGGCACGACGACGTATCCTGTTAAGCTGGGCTATTGCTTTTTCTCTGGCTGTATTCGTATCTTCAGCTTCATTCTCGGCTTCTGCATAATCGAGCAGGATTTCTGCATATCTCATCATTGGAAAGTCCATGTAAGTGGTGCCACCTTTTCGATGATCGATACGGTCATCCAGGAACTTTGTCAGGAAGTATCCACTTCCCCATCTATATGATTTTGACAGGTCTATTGTAGCTGGCTTACCGTTGACTAAAGGCCAGGTAGCACCATCACATAGAATACTCTGCGCCAAACGAGGATCCCTGTTAGCATAAGGAGAATTTACATTGTAACCGGAGTTCGGGTTGATGATGGCTTTCGTATTTGATTCATAACCGAGAATGGGCTGTGAGCCGTCGAGCATATCATAACAGTCTACCAGCCATTGGTTCGGGCAAGTCAGTAGTTCTTTATTTACATTCCAGGGGTCAAAGGCAGGCATCATTGCGTAAAGGTCATTTGCCGGTGCGCGAAGGAATCCCATAATAACCTCGCCGTTGGCACGGGTATTAAATAATCGTGTGTAACTTTTTTCCGGAGTGGTCGGATCTTCATATAAACGATAAAAATCTCCGCCATCAGAATATTCAATCATGTCATAGGCAGCATCAGCCGCTTCCTTCCAGGTCACTCCGGACGTATTGTGTAGAGGGCTTGCTGCATAAAGTAGTGTGCGTGCCAGATAGCCTAGGGCTGCTCCCCGTGTAGCTCTTCCGTAGTCTGCCGCATCGTATTTGTCGGGTAATACTCCCGGTTCTGCAAGTTCTTTGAATTCATTGGCAATCCAACGGACGGTGGTCTCTAACGATTCACGTTTGATTTCATCATAAAGTAACGGATCGAGTTCTTTGTCTCCGATTACTAATGCTCCGTAGAAACGAAACAGTTCGTGGTGATACAATGCACGCAGAAAGCGTACTTGGTTTTTCAAGGAAATCTTCTCTGCATCCTCCAAAGGTGAACGGTCTACGTTGTTTAGGAATGTGTTTGCAGAACGAATGGCCTTATAATAGAATGTCCATGGATGGTCATCGCCAATCAAACCTTTGGAAGCATCGATTCCCCCCTTGATAAATTTCTCGAGTGCGGGAATCACTGCACCTCCGGCACGGGTTGTATTTCCAGCTCCATCGTCTGTTGCATTGTCAAGCATACAAGGTGAACTACCCATGTTTGCCAAAAAACCAAAGCTACCATGGCGGTCTCTTCCCATGCGCATACGTGCATACAAGTCGTATACAACTTTACGGGTCAATGTAATGTCCGAATAAACTTTCTCTGTATCCGTAAGATCCAGTTCGGTTTCTTTCATCAGGCTATCTGCACTACAACTGGCAAGCAGGACAGCCGTTACAAAGGATATAAATAGTTTTCTCATAAATTATTCATTTCAAACATTAGAAATTCAGGTTGATACCAAAATTTATTACTTTTTGTTGTGGATAGAATTGTCCATTACTATTGTTCGATGATTCAGGGTCTACCTTCTTTACGTTGTCCCATGTAAAGAGATTGTAGGCATTCGCATATACTCTAAGTGAACGTACTCCGAATTTTTTCAATAGTTTGCGAGGTATAGTGTAACCTAACTGAATGTTTTTCAGACGCAAGTATTTGGAGTCTTTCAACCAATAGTCAGATTTATAATAATTAGGATGAGCGGCAGTGGCTGCCTTAGTGAAACGTGGGTACGTTGCTGTTGCTGCTGTTTCCGGTGTCCATCTTCCGATGTGCTCTTCGTAATAATTACCCCAGAAATTATCCCATGCAATATCCTGTTGCAGATAGATGGATGAACGGGCAGCTCCCTGAAGCAATATACTAAAATCAATTCCTTTCCAGTTCAAACCGGCAGCAAGAGAGAAAGTCATTTCGGGTACCGGATTGTAGCCGATAGGAGCTTGGTCGTTAGAATCGATCACTCCATCATGATTTAAATCTTTATATTTAATATCTCCAGGTCGGCTTACTTGTCCGAACTGAACGGGAGAACTTGCTATGTCTTCATAAGAACTGAAGAATCCGTCGGAAATATAGCCGATAAACTGTCCGATAGGATTGCCGGTTTGTGACATATAGGAATAGGGTTTCACTGATTCACTTTTTTCGACAATCTCATTGTGGGCATATCCGTAAATCCCTTTTACAGAATATCCAAAATCTCCTTTTTGATCTTGATATCCAATTTCCAGATCATATCCCTGATTTGTTACGATACCATAGTTTATGGGAGCCAGTCCGTTTGAGCCGGCTGCTTGAGAATATCTTTCCGGCTCACATAAGATGTTACTACGACGTTCTTTAAAAAAGTCAATACTGGCAGATATTTTGTCTTTCAGCCATTTTGTCTCAAGTCCTAAGTTGTATTTCCGTGCCACTTCCCATGTGATATTTTCATTGGCACTTTTTCCTTGAATCAGACCTTTAATCGCAGGATTATGTGTCTCTCCAAAAGTGTAACCTAATCCTTCATCATATCCTGAACGATAATAGTAAGAGAAACCTCCCAGCTTGTCATTACCAACTTCACCATAAGAGAAGCGTAGTTTAGTAAAACTTAAGATTGGATTTTCTTTAAAGAAAGGTTCATTAGTCAGTACCCATCCTACTGATGCTGCAGGGAAGAGTTGATAACGGTGGCCTTCCGCAAAACGGTTTGAACCGTTATAACCTGCGTTAACCTCGAGTAGATAGCGATTTTCATAATCATAGTTCACACGTCCTACTAAAGCCTGATAGATATGAGGCACGTAAGAATAGCGTCCGCCGGGAGTGGAGGTGTAACTCATATTATAAAGTACTAGTCCGGATACGTTATGCCCGGAGAAGGATTGTTTATAGCGAACGGCTGCTTCAATATACTTACGATGTGTAGCTGCTGTTTTGTTGGTGGCCTTTGTTGGTAACACCATTTCAAGACCTTGTTTATAGGTTTCGTTTACAGGATTATATTGATAGATGTTAGGGCGCTGCTGTATGCTGCGGTTATTGCTCCAGCCGGCATCGTAAGAGAACTTTCCGTCTATACTTAATCCTTTTAACAGCTTTCTTAGGTTATATTTAAAAGCAAAATCAGTCTCAAGCTTATTGTTGAAATTAAGAAAAAAACCTGAATAGCATAATGTTACGAGCGGGTTCTGTCTCCATATGCCGTCGGCAGCGGCATAGGTACCATTCGCATTCAAGATGGGGAATGCTTGTGGAGAATTACGGTAGAACATACCAAATAAGCGTAGTGCTTCTTGTCCGTCAGAATCATAACCATAGGGGCGGTTCTGGCTTCCGAAACGATAAGCTAGATTCACAGATACCTTGAAATCTTCAGTCAGGTTGATATCGATATTCGAACGGGTGGTGAGTCTGCTGTACTTATATTCTGAATCATAGCCTTCTTTGTATAAGCCTTTTGCTACATCGGGCGAGGCTGCTAAAAGGGCTTGTATTGTTTCGTGTTCTTTTATTTTGTCTACGTCAGTTTCAAACATACCAGTCTGCGTGAAGTATCCCACAGAGATAAAGTAGCGCACAGTTTTGTTTCCACCGGATAGGTTGACGTTGTATTTCTGCTGGAAACCATTCTTCGTAAACATATCCACGAAATCATTGTCTGGGTGTGTAAACGGGCTTTTCTGGGTACGATAGAGATAGTTATCATACTCTGACAGGAAAAGACCGCGAGTATTACCGGTATCGGAGGGGTCAAAACCGTCATTGATAGCACCTTCACGCATGAATCTTGAAACATATTCTGCATTTAGGGTCTGGGATATGCGATTAAAGGAGGTAACACCGAATTCAGATGAGAAAGAAATTTGAGTTTCTCCTTCACGACCTCTCCGGGTAGTTACCAATATTACACCATTTGCTCCTCGTACACCGTATACCGCCGTTGCAGAAGCGTCCTTTAATACGGAAATGGTTTCAATATCATCAGGGTCGATTTGTGCCATAGGCCGTTCTACTCCGTCAATCAGCACCAAAGGACTAGAATCGTTTAATGAAGCGCGCCCACGAATAAACATTGTAGCCTGATCACCACCGGGACGTCCGCTTTCTTGTCGGGTTACCAGTCCCGGGATGCGACCGCCTAAAGCATTTGTAACACTCGATACAGGCATACTTTTCAAGTCTTGCGTCCCGACATTAGAAATAGAACCGGTCAGGGAAACCTTTTTCTGTGTTCCATATCCCACAACAACGACTTCATCCAATTGTGCAACATCTTCTTCCAAAGTGACATTGATGAAAGGATGATTCTTTTTTATGGCAATAGATTGTTCTATAAAGCCGATCATTGAAATAAGAAGTGTCTGCTCTGCTTCGTTGGACAATGTAAGAGTAAATTTGCCATCTAAACCAGTCACTATTCCATTATTAGTCCCTTTCTGAAGGACAGTAGCACCAATCATCTCCATTCCTTGGGCATCTTTGACAATTCCGCTAACTTTGGTTTGTGCACAGACATGCCAGATGGAGCTGGTGAAACATATAAATAATATTATTATCTTTTTCATGTTTTCTATCTATTAAATAGGTTTGATACCCGTTACCAACCCGGATTTTGTTGAATGGAAGGGCTTTCCTTGATTACTTTCAGAGGAATGGGATGATAATACATGTAATCCTTAAAATTGCGTGCTTCATCTACTGTAAAGCGAGTATAATGAAGTCCGGAAACATTTTCCTCTATTTTCATTCCGACAATAGGTTCTCTAAGTTGATTGCCATCCATCCAACGTCGCAGATCGAAGTAACGATGTTCTTCAAAACAGAGTTCGATACGACGTTCTTGCTTCACTTTTTCCATGAAGTTGTCATCTGTCACCCCATTAAGAAATTTATCATCTATTCCGAATCCGGCTCTGGAACGTATTTTCTGTACGGCTTCTATTGCTGTCAAACCATAGCCTTCTGGATCCGCATTCATGCCGTAAGCTTGGTGCATGGCTTCTGCGTAGGAAAGTAGGATATCAGATAAGCGAATCATTGGGAATAAGTGGAAAACAGTACCTACATTAGCCTGTCCGAAGTTCAGGGTTTTGTCCAGGAACTTAGCCAAATAATATCCCGTATTGGTCGAACGGTTTTTCACTTGGTTGAGTCCGTCTATAGTAGTGTTGTCACTAATTCGCGTATAGATGGTATTTTTCCCATAAGCCGAACCGTCATATCCGATAATTGCTGCCAGACGCGGGTCTCTGTTAGTATACATGTTTGTGCCGTCAGAAGAATGGGTATATTCGCTTCCATCTTTCATAGTAAAAGCATCGATCAATTGCTGTGAAGGTACTGTACCTCCTCCCAGATCTTTTGAAATAGTAGGGGGATAATGCCTGTTTTCCAGAGCATTGTCCTTGGCAGCTGTGTAGAATAAGATATATTCCGGATTAGGGTTAGCATGGATAAAGATCTTGTCGTACGTTTTAGCAGTAGTAAGAGCTATCAGGCTATATTTCTTATTTCCATTCGGATTGACAGTTCCATCTGCATTCAGGTTAATTACGTCTGAACAAGCTTTGGCGGCAAGCTTCCAACGTTCTGTTACATCCGAGCCATCGGTATATCCTAATAGTGGGTCATTATTATCTGTTCTGTTATAGAGTGGGCTTGCGGCATAAAGTAATGTCTTGGCTTTAATGGCAAGTGCCATCCCTTTAGTCATACGGCCATAAGAACCATTTCCACCTTCCGGATCAACTTTCAACACAGCGGCAGCACTTTCACACAACTGTACGATGTGACTGACACAGTCCTTGAAAGAGTCTCTTGCTTTTGTCTGCAGTTCAGGATCGTCGACTTCATAAATACGATCGACAATGGGAAAACCTCCATAGTGTCTTAACAGGTTAAACTCAAATAAGGCCTGTAAACATTCGGTTTCCGCACAATAAGTATCCTTGAATGCCTGGATATCTTCTTCTGTCTTATTTTGTAACACCAAGTCGGCTTCACGCAAATACTTACGGGCAAAAATGGCTTGTTGAATTCCCTTGTATGACTTATTCCAACATTCTTCAATCGGATTTGAAGAAGTGATATATCCGCGAGACAACTTATGGATATCCGAATCTATGATTGTACTTATTCCATCGTTGGTGGCTGCATCTAAAAAAGCATTTCCTACGTGATTGAAGCCTTCAGGGATATAGGCATAAACCTGATTGATTGGTTTCAGATAATTCTGTTCATTCGTAAAAATATCATCAGGTTGTGCCCAGTCATAGGGCATGTCATCCAGATAATCACAACCGGAAAATGTCAGTGTTGCGCTTATTGCTAAATAAATTATCGATTTTTTCATGCTATCAGAATTTTAAGGAACAACCTATACTCATATTTCTCGTCAAAGGAGCTGCCAGTGAAGGTGCTTCCGGGTCAACCCATTTATATTTTGTCCAGGTAATCAGATTCGTTCCGCTAAGGAAAAGTCTCAATCCCTTAAGATGGATTTTCTGTATCATTTTTGCAGGAAAGTCATAAGAAACTTCCAATGTCTTCAATCTTAAGAAATCAGCGTCTTCTACATTTAATGTACTTATTTGCCTGTTATTAAGATTGGCATTGTCCAGTGTCGTTAAGCGCGGGAATGCTGCATTTTGGTGCTCGGGTGTCCAGTAGTCAAGTTGATGCTCGAATATGGTTCCATTGTCTGTAAAAGGATTCATTACGATATCCGAATATTGATGAGAGACTTTTGCTGCTCCCTGAAACAATGCGGTGATCGAAAATCCTTTGTAGCCGACTCCCAGATTAATGCCATACATGATTTTGGGAATATCTCCATATCCGATGGGTACCATATCGTTTACATCGATCTGTCCGTCTTTGTTTATATCTTCATAACGTACATCGCCTGGTTGGACATCAGAGAATGTTTGTACAGGAGAGGCTGCTATTTCTTCCCATGAGTTAAAAAAGCCTTTGGCGATATATCCCCGGTTTTCTCCCAAAGGACGTCCCTGATTTTTCAACCATTCGTATGGCTGATCTACTTCACCATTTGCAATCAGTTCATTCGTGGAATAAGAGAAGGTTCCCCCTATGAAATAGCTCCAATCTGCGATAGTTGAATTCCACATGGCAGATAAGTCTACTCCATGGCTATTGATCTTGCCTATATTCTGCTTAAACTCTTTTACATTACCGACAAGAGAACTGATTTTATTATTAACTACATACATATCATGACGGTTGTCTTTGAAAAATTCAGCTGTAACAGATAGACGGTCTGAAAATAGCCTGGTATCTATTCCGATGTTCAGAATTCTTGCTTTCTCCCAAGTCAGTCCGGGATTTGGAAGTATATCCTGAATATATCCTCCAAGCTTTGTTCCCATGTTTACCCCTGTGATATAGACATCGTTTTGCGGCCACATACGTCCTCTGTAATAAAAGGCATCTACACCCGATGAGTTGCCGACTTGTCCATAAGATGCTTTTAGTTTCAAGTAGGGCACTAATTTTTTGGCATCTTTCCAAAAAGACTCGTTAGAAACAGTCCATCCGGCAGATACTGTAGGGAAGAAACCGAATTTGTGTC
>NZ_DAWCXD010000034.1:0-42802 GCF_052357945.1 Bacteroides sp.
CAAGAATAGATAAATGGATGTGGGCTGTCCGCATCTTCAAGACACGTACGATTGCGGCAGAAGCCTGCAAGAAAGGACGTATTACCATTAACGGTTCGCTGGTCAAAGCTGCCCGTATGATAAAACCGGGTGATGTTATTCAAGTGAAGAAACCACCTATCACATACTCATTCAAGGTATTACAACCGATTGAGAAACGTGTAGGAGCTAAACTGGTATCGGAAATGATGGAAAATGTAACGACTCCCGATCAATATGAATTACTTGAAATGAGCAAAATCAGCGGATTCATAGACCGGGCACGTGGAACCGGACGTCCGACCAAGAAAGATCGCCGGGAACTGGAAGAATTTACAACTCCAGAGTTTATGGATGATTTTGACTTTGATTTCGATTTTGAAGAATAGGATAAATAGAAAAACGATGAATCGTAAACAATGAACGGTGAACAGACTGCGTTATATCCACAGGATTGTTCACCGTTCATTGTTTACGATTTGTATAGCTTACCACTTATAGAGTTGCAGTTCACCCTTTCTTTTTACAGATTTGCTTTAACAGCATCAATCAGTTCCTGATATTCTGCGTCAGTTAGATAAACCTTTCCCGGGTTCATCTGGAATATACCTCCATAATCAGGTCCATCCACATATTTAGGTGCTAAATGAAAATGCAAATGAGACAATTTATCCGAGTAAGCACCATAATTAATCTTTTCCGGCTGGAAAGCTTTTTGCATGGCACGAGTGACACGCGCTACATCTGCCATAAAAGCATTACGGTCTTCATCACTCAATTCATTCAAATCGTTCACATGGTCTTTATAAGAAACAAGACAACGTCCACGGTAAGTTTGTTCCTTAAACAAAAACACACGTGACACACTCAATTGCGCAATCTCAATCATCAGATTATGCAGCGTTTCATTGTTCTGGCAATACAGACATTCTTTCGGATCACTCTTCATGATATTATTATTTTAAGTTTTTATCGTTGCAAAAATAAGTATTCCATCCTTATCCGGCTTGTACTTTTTCGTTTTTTTGATCGACTAATTGGTACACATCCTCTTTTTCGCCTACCACCCAAACAACATCGCCTTCTTCGAGCGGAACATTTACATCAGGAACCATCAGTGTACCGTCTTCACTTTCAACACCGGCTATCATACAATGATATTTGTCGCGGATACCCGATTCACGAATCGTTTTACCCAGAAAAACAGAATCACTGTCAATGATAAACTGCTTCAAAGCCATCTCGCTCTTTTCATAAACTTCCCAGTCTATCTTCGCTCCGTTTTGCATCGCCTCATTAAACACACTTAATTGTTCATCCGTCCCTATCACCTGTATCTTATCCATTGGAAACAGACGAACAGAACCACCGGGGATATTAATCCTCCTCTTTCCACGAAGAATAGAAGCAACATGAACTCCAAACTTCTTCCCCAAGTTCAGCTCCATCAATGTCTTTCCCGCCCAACTGGATTCACCCGGAATTTCCATATCGGCAAGATGCAAATCATGCGACAACAAACGACCGGCATACTCCGGCTTTTTCTCTCCCAGATACTCTGCACGTACATCTCTGGAACGGAGATTCTGGAAAAAACGACGTTCAATCAATATCGATTGCTTTTTCAAACGGCGAGACCATACCATCAACAATACAATAAGTACAGCCACTCCAATAATCAATCCGATAGACGCCTTAAATAATCCGGAAATAACAAAGATGACAAAAAGTGCCGCTATCATAATACGAATCACGATTGTCGATACCAGCGGCGCGCGGTTGGCACGGCTATCATGCCATAAGGTCATAAACTCAACCGAATGATTTTTCTTCACCATAATGGCACGCAAGAAAGGAGCAATACACAGAATCATAAATACCGCTCCCAACAACGATGCCCAGAAATGAGGCAGATTCTCTTTAAAGAATGGCACAACAAAACGAAAAGAAAGTGCAATAATCGACATACTGACAATTGAATAAACAACTGTTATACGTACCATTGACAAGATTAGCTTCTTCCACAAATTCTCGTGATTCAGAGCTGTTTGCGAACCGGAAGAATAACGCATCATTATTTTTTTCCATGATTCCGGAAGATGAGCATCCACAAAAGTAGAAGCCGGCTCGGCAAAACGAATCATATAAGGAGTCAGGAAAGTAGTAATCACAGAAACCGCTACCACTATCGGATACAGAAAATTACTCGTTACATGCAAAGAGACTCCCAAAGAAGCAATAATAAACGCAAATTCGCCGATCTGCGTTAAACTAAAGCCGCATTGCATAGCCGTCTTTAAAGGCTTTCCGGAGAGAATAACACCGAATGTACCAAAAACGGCCTGTCCCAAGATAACAGCCAAAGTAATAACTATAATAGGTACGGCATATTCTACAATCATTGCAGGATCCACCATCATACCGACCGATACGAAAAAGATAGCTCCAAAAAGATCCTTTACCGGTTTCACCAGCCGGTCTATGGATTCCGCTTCGATTGTTTCCGCCAGAATAGATCCCATTATAAATGCACCAAATGCAGCAGAAAATCCTGTATGAGCCGCCATCACTACCATACCGAAACAAAGTGCCAACGACACAATAAGCAGAGTCTCCTCTCCCATCAATTTCCGGCAGCGTTTCAAGAATTCAGGAATCAGATAGATACCGACAACAAACCACAGAATAAGGAAAAACAATAATTTCCCGATACTCTCCAACATCTCGGTACCTTCAAAATGTTGGCTTACCGCCATAGTGGAAAGCATCACCATTAATACAATAGCCAAAATATCTTCCAAAATCAAGATACTCAACACAAGTCCGGTGAACTGCTTCTTCCTTAATCCTAAATCATCAAAAGCTTTATAAATAATAGTAGTAGACGACATCGCAATCATACCGCCCAAGAACAGACTGTCCATCCTGTGCCAGCCGAAACCCATGCCGACTCCTATTCCCAACAAAATCATACAAAAGATGATGGTACAGGCAGCAATGATGGCAGAACCACCCACCTTGACAATCTTCTTAAAACTAAATTCCAAACCAAGAGCAAACAGCAAGAAAATAACACCAATATCCGCCCAAGTCTTAATATTGGCAGTATCCATCACTGAAGGAGTATACGGCATATGCGGACTTGCCAGAAATCCGGCAACTACATATCCCAAGACCAGAGGTTGTTTCAACTTCTTAAACAACAAAGTCATAACACCGGCACAAATCAATATAAGTGCGAGGTCAGCTATAAGAGTAGGTAATTGAGACATTATTTTATCGTATTTGATGACAAAATTATATTATTTCTATGGGATAAACAACATATTTACGGATATGTTTTGCAATAACCATCATAAAATAAGTTAGCCCCGGATAGAGTCGTAACTTATCCGGGGCTATACACAATAACAAGCTTATTTTTTACTTTCTAAAAGGCGGTTTCACTACCACAGCTTTCAATTTCCGACCACGCATATCGATACAGATTTCCGTACCCACCTTACTATATTCCGGTTTCACATATCCCATACCGATACCAATCTTACGGGTAGGCGACATCGTACCGGAGGTCACCACTCCCACTTTCTCGCCTTCATCATTCACCAGTTCATAGCCATGACGGGGAATTCCGCGATCAACCATTTCAAAGCCAACCAGTTTACGGGTAACACCTTCCGCTTTCTGTTTTTCCAGCATCGGACGGTTGACAAAATCCTTGCCCTCCACAAACTTAGTGATCCATCCCAATCCGGCTTCTATCGGAGAAGTCGTATCATCCAGATCATTGCCATACAGACAGAAGCCCATTTCCAACCGGAGCGTATCACGGGCACCCAAACCGATAGGTTTAATGCCATACTCTTCACCAGCTTCAAAAATAGCCTTCCATATAGAATCAGCCGCAGACGGATAGAAATAAAGCTCAAAACCTCCCGCACCGGTATAACCCGTATTGGAGATAATCACATTCTCTTCACTTGCAAACGTTCCAACCTTAAATGTATAATAAGGAATAGTAGCAAGATCAATATCCGTCAACTTTTGCAGAACCGAAATAGCCTTCGGACCCTGTATAGCAAGTTGAGCTATGTTATCCGACGAATTTTCCAACTCGGCTCCCTCCGTATTGTGAGAAACACACCAGTTCCAGTCTTTTTCCATATTGGAAGCATTCACCACCAACATGTATTTTTCCGGTTCATACTGATAAACCAGCAAATCATCTACAATCCCCCCATCCTCATTCGGAAAACAAGTATATTGTATTTTACCCGGAGCCAGTGCCGCCACATTGTTAGATGTTATTTTCTGCAGAAAGGCCAACGCTTGCGGTCCTTTCACCCAAAATTCTCCCATGTGCGATACATCAAATACACCGACACCTTGACAAACAGTTATGTGTTCATCAATGATACCGGAGTATTCAATAGGCATATTATAACCTGCAAACTCGTGCATTTTAGCACCAAGTGCTATATGTTTCTCTGTAAACGGAGTGGTTTTCATTATTTTAAAGTATTAAGTTTTAAGTATCAGGTATTAAGTATTACCGGAGCTTACCGTCTTTTTATTTGGAAGCCACCAGTTCTGCTATTTTTACGATCACTTTCATTGCTTTCTCCATATTCTGGATAGGCACAAATTCGTAACGACCGTGGAAATTCAGACCACCGGCAAAGATATTCGGACAAGGCAATCCCTTAAAAGAAAGCTGCGCACCATCCGTACCTCCACGAATCGGTTTTACATTCGGTTTCACACCCACGGCTTCCATAGCTGCAAAAGCAGTATCGATGATGTGCATTACCGGTTCTATTTTCTCACGCATATTATAATACTGGTCGCGCAGTTCGAGTGTCGCAGTACCAGCTCCATATTCAGCGTTCATTTGAGCTACCAGACGTTCTATCTCTTTTTTACGGTTCTCAAATTTTGCACGGTCATGATCGCGGATGATATAAGACACAGTGCTTTGCTCCACATCCCCCTGAATACCGATCAAATGATAGAATCCTTCATAGCCGGTCGTATGTTCCGGTCTTTCCTGTGAGGGAAGCATCGTAATAAACTGATTGGCAAGATAGATAGAGTTAATCATCTTATCCTTGGCATATCCCGGATGCACATTACGTCCTTTAAAGATTATTTTTGCGGCAGCAGCATTAAAGTTCTCAAACTCCAACTCCCCTACTTCACCTCCATCCATCGTATATCCCCATTCGCAACCGAATTTCTCTACATCGAATTTATGAGCACCTTCACCGATTTCTTCGTCAGGATTGAAACCGATACGGATTTTACCGTGCTTGATTTCAGGATGTTCCTTCAGATAAACCACCGCAGATATAATTTCCGCAATACCCGCTTTGTCGTCGGCACCGAGCAACGTTTTTCCGTTGGTTACAATCAAGTCTTCCCCCTTATGATCCAGCAATTCCGGGAATTGCGACGGAGAAAGAATCACATTCTCTTCAGCACAAAGTACAATATCCGAGCCATCATATTTTTCCACAATCCGCGGAGTGACATCTTTACCTGTCATATCAGGACTTGTATCCATGTGGGCAATAAATCCGATAGTGGGTACTTCTTTATCTATATTGGCAGGAAGTGTAGCAAAAAGATAGCCATGCTCATCCAAAGTAATATCTTCCAATCCCAAAGATTCCAACTCTTTTTTCAAGTATTCAGCAAAAATCATCTGCTTCGGAGTACTTGGAGTAAGCCCTGTCGATTCATCAGATTGTGTATCGAAGCTTACATACTTTAAAAATCTGTCTACTAAAGTCATATTGTTTTAATTACAAGTTACTAATTACAATTTACAAATTGATAGTTTATAGTGCCGTAAAGGTAAAAAAAGAGCCGTGAATTACAAAGCAATTCACGGCTCTTTTTATTGTATACTTTTATCCGGATACTTAAATATCCTATTTGACTACTTTAAAAATGGCTGCTACCATCAAAGCAATGTGTACAAACCTTGCATTTAGGTAATCCGATAGCCTCAATCAGCGTTTCCAGTGTATTAAACTTCAATGAACTGAGACCGAAACGCTCTGCAATAATACTAACCATCTTATCGTATTCCGGAGAACCAGTAGTAGCATATTTCTCCAGGTTCTTATTCTCATCCCCTTCCAGTTCCTTGATAATACGACGGGTAATCAACTCCAATGCATTTTTAGAAGCCGAAAAACCAACAAACGGACAAGCATAAATCAATGGCGGACAAGCGATACGCATGTGCACCTCCTTTGCTCCGTAATCATACAGAATCTTCACATTGTCACGTAATTGAGTTCCCCGCACGATTGAATCGTCACAGAACAACAAACGTTTATTTTGCAGCATGGCACGGTTGGGAATCAACTTCATCTTAGCAACAAGCGAACGCATCTCCTGATTGCTCGGAGTGAAGCTACGAGGCCATGTCGGTGTATATTTTGAAATAGCACGATGGTAAGGAACCCCCTTTCCTTCGGCATATCCTAAAGCCATACCCACTCCCGAATCAGGAATACCGCAAGCACAATCCACTTCCGATTCATCTGTCTGTCCCATTTTCAATCCGCTGGTGAAACGCACTTCCTCTACATTCTTTCCTTCATAACAAGAAGTCGGGAAACCGTAGTACACCCACAAAAACGAGCAAATCTGCATATCCTCATTGGGCTTGCGAAGCTGGTCAACATGATCGTCATACATACGGACAATCTCACCGGGACCTAAATATCTCTCAATCTCATAATCCAGATTCGGAAAACTGGACGATTCGCTCGTTGCAGCATAAGCACCGTCTTTCCTTCCAATCACCACCGGAGTACGTCCCCATCGGTCACGGGCAGCGATGATACTACCATCTTCCGTCAGAAGCAACATCGAACAAGAACCCTTAATGTGCTTAAACACATGTTCGATACCTTCCACAAAAGTTCTGCCTTGTATAATAAGTAATGCGATAAGTTCCGTCTGGTTGGTGTTGCTCGAACTAAGTTCGGCGAAGTGCATGTTTTGACTGAGAAGTTCTTCTTCCAATTCCTGGATATTGACTATTTTAGCGACTGTGACAATGGCGAAGCGCCCGAGGTGAGAATTGATGATGATAGGTTGTGCGTCTGTGTCGCTAATGATGCCGATGCCGGCGTTTCCTTTGAATTTGTCCAGTTCTCCTTCAAACTTGGTTCGGAAATAAGTACTTTCCAAATTGTGAATGGAGCGTATAAAACCTTTTTCCTCACTATATGTTGCGAGTCCTCCTCGCTTGGTACCCAGATGTGAGTTATAATCTGTGCCGTAGAATAAATCAGTCACGCAGCTAGTTTTCGAGACTGTTCCGAAAAAACCTCCCATGTTGTTCTCTTTATTGATGATGTTTTAAAAAAGATGGCGCAAAAGTACAAAAAAGAATTCGTCCTATAAAAAAAGCGCTCCGCAAAGTTTTAGTTTTCTTTGCGAAGCACAACTAATATTTATTAAAAAGCGGGGAATCCGGAAACAATCTTTTTACCGGAATCTTATTTCCATTTCTTGATCGTTTTCAAGTCAGCGGGAGTTGCTTCAATCAAACTTACTGCAAATCCTCCGCTACGTGCCAGCTTCACAGACATCTTATTCTTGTTTGTAACAAGTCCTTTTTTTATCTGGTAAGAAGTAGGATTCTTTTCAAAATCCGCCTCCTTTCCGTCAGCATAAAGAGTAGCTACATATTGTTTTCCCGGTTCGAGAAAATCAAGTGTAAAAGCAGAAGTACGGGGATTCTCATCGGTGATACCACCTACAAACCAGTTATCAGTACCTTTTGCCTTACGTGCTACGGTAATATAATCTCCCGGTTCCGCTTCCAGATACTTGCTGTCATCCCAATCAACGGCTACATCCTTGATAAATTGAAATGCATCCATGTGACGTTCGTAACTCTCCGGAAGGTCGGCTGCCATTTGCAAAGGACTGTACATCGTTACATAAAGTGCCAACTGTTTTGCCAAAGTTGTACGTACAAAACTGTGGTCGCCTGACAGGAAAGAAAGTTTTGTATCAAAGATACCCGGTGTATAATCCATCGGTCCACCAATCTGACGGGTGAAAGGAAGCAAGGTGGTATGGAACGGCTTATTCCCTGCAAAGGCTTCATATTCCGTGCCACGAGCCGATTCATTACCGAGCAGATTCGGATATGTGCGACATAATCCTGTCGGACGGGTTGCTTCGTGAGCATTTACACAGATCTTATATTCGGCCGCTTTTTCCACCGCATATAAATAATGATTGTTCATCCACTGTCCGTAATGATGTTCTCCACGCGGAATAATATTACCTACATACCCGCTCTTCACAGCATTGTATCCGTTATCTATCATAAACTGATAGGCCTTATCAAGATGACGCTCGTAGTTACGTACAGAAGCGGAAGTCTCGTGATGCATCATCAGCTTCACTCCTTTTTCCTTTGCATACGCATTGAGCATCTTCACGTCAAAATCAGGATACGGAGTTACGAAATCAAAGACATAATCCTTCGAATTTCCGAACCAGTCTTCCCAGCCTTCATTCCAGCCTTCCACCAATATCTGGTCGAATCCATGTTCCGAAGCAAAGTCAATGTAACGCTTCACTTTGTCATTATTGGCCGCATGACGTCCGCTCGGTTTTGTTTTGGAATAATCCGTCTGTCCCAGTTTCACAGAATAAACATCATCCGTGTACGACCAGGAACTTTTTCCGGTAATCATTTCCCACCACACACCGATGTATTTCACCGGCTTAATCCAGGAAACATCTTCGTAGGCACAAGGTTCATTCAAGTTCAAAGTCAATTTGGAAGCCAGAATATCACGAGCATCATCACTGACAATCACCGTGCGCCAGGGTGAACGGCAAGGCGTTTGCATATAACCTTTATCCCCTTTTGCATCAGGAGTCAGCCATGATTCAAAAATCAGGTTCTGATCGTCAAGGTTCAGATGCATACAAGAATAATCAACCAAAGCCGCTTCATGCAGATTGATATACAACCCGTCGGCTGTCTTCATTTGCAAAGATGTCTGCACACCTGTTGGTGAAAAAGGAGTTTGAGAAGCATTTGGAGTAATTGCCCCTTGCAACAATCCGCGAATCTCTGAAAGCTTGGATTCGGTATAGTCATATTCCTGCGTATCATAATCGCCTGGAATCCAGAATGCCGTATGATCGCCGGCCATAGCAAACTGCGAATGTTCTTCTTTTATAACGAAGTAATTCAGATTCTTTTGCTGCGGGAACTCATAGCGGAACCCCAAGCCATCATTATAAAGACGAAAACAAATAATCAGATTACGATCTTGCGCCTTTTGATTCAGGGTAACAGCCATTTCATTATAATGGTTGCGGATCGATTTCACCTCTCCCCACACTGGTTCCCATGTTTCATCAAAAGCAGAAGTTTTAATATCGGCCAGAGTGAATCCATTCATCAGTCCGGGATCATTTTTCAATTCCAGTCCCAGTTTCGAAGGTTTAATCACCTCTTTTCCTTTATAAGAGAGTTCATACACCGGTTCTCCTTGCATGTTGACAGAGAAATTAAGTTTTAATTGTCCGTCTGGAGAAGTGATACTTTCGGCCTTTGCTGATGTGCCGAAGAAAAAAGAGAGCAACAGGCAGACCCATATTGCAGTTCCTATTTTCATGTTCTTCATGATATAAATGAGTTAGTTAATAATCGTATGGCAAAGATAGACAGGAAACAATAGAGGTGTTTTTCTTTATAAAGAAAATATAGAAGGATATAGAAGTTAAAACGGGATAAACATTTAAATATAAAGCAGATAACAAATCCAGAAGCTAGAAAAAATATAGTGTCTATGGTGAAGAATTTAAAAGGATTAAAGACGCATATTACATAATCTTTCTATATTTGCAACGTATTATCCCAACTATATCAATAAACACTTTACTATTTAGAATATGGCACAGCACCTTAAATTGATCGCTCTATTGATTTTCACATTGTCCGCCAGCTACACTTCCGCGCAGTCTTTACGTAAACTGCTGGAACGTCCATACGGTATCATCGAGTCAAAATGGGAAAAAGATGCTCAGGGAGCTACCGAACTCAATTACTACAATGAAGACTATTGCGACTATTATCTGTATCGTGCCAACGACCGTTCCTACAATTTAAGTAACGGAAAAAACACTATATTTAAAATAGAAAAGAACGCACAGGTAGACAATCCGTTTAAAAGTGCCTCTTCTTATACGTTCTACCGGGGCAAGTTTCCTAAAGATTTCAATATTCAGACTCCTTATGCTTTACCCGTAAAAAACAATCAAAAGACAGCCTGGAAAACCGATCCGCGTGAACCATTCAAGACCTTGAATTTTCACATCAAACAAGGTGATACAATCTACGCCACCCGCAGCGGAATAGCCTGTAAAACCACCAATCCGCAACAGCTGCTCATCTATCATCCCGATCAGACTTTTGCAGCCTATCTGGTGATGAACGAGAATTTTATCGAACCGGGCGAAGAAGTACAAGTTGGACAAGCCATAGGAAAGGCAGGCCCCACAGGTGCTGCCATCTCCTTCTTTTTTCTGGATGAAAATAAGTTCAAAGGAGGATTATCATCCGGATACCCTTACTCCCACTTTATTCCTGTATTCCGCACAACTGAAGGAGATGTGAAACCGGAAGAGAAAACCATCTATCAGGCTGTGACCGACCATGACCTTATCATGCAGGACATGAGTAAACGTGATAAAAAGAAATATATGAAGCTACACAACCTGAAATAATAGATGTATCATGCGCATATTTTTACTTTTCTTCCCGGTCTTCTTTTTCTGCGGTTTGCTTCATGCCCAAACCGTAAAAGTGGAATATGGCGGTGACCCGCTTCCCGACAAAGACCGGAAGAAGATAGAACAGTTTCTTCAACATGAGGTTGATTTCTATTCACAATTCGGACTGCCCGATACGCTGAGCCTCCAACTATATGTATTTGAAAATAGAAGAGAAGCAATCGATTACTTAGAAAGTATCAATGTGTCTCTGCCTATCAAGGCAAGTGGTGCATACTCACCTAAGCTACAAAAGGCAGTCATCTTAGGACGGGAGAATGGACGGGAGAGAAGTCTTGCCATTATCTATCACGAACTGAGTCATCATTTCGTTTCGCAGATTCTCGGCAAGCGTCCTCCAAGCTGGCTTAACGAAGGACTGTCGGAGTACTTCGAACATTGCACCATTCACAAAAAAGCAGTCCGCCACACATTTACCGAATACGAACAAGGGAGAGTTCGGACGATGTATATGCTGGGAGAAGTAAACCTTCCTACATTTTTAAATAGCAGCCAGGGCAAATTTATGAAACAGCAAATGACGGACGAGCAATACTCTTATATCCTTTCGCATGCGCTTGTCACCTTCTGGATAGAGAGCGTTCCCCGCGAGATATTCAAAAAGTTCATATCCGTTCTGCAAAACAAAAATGATCCGTCAACCGTTTCAGAACAAATCAATCTTGTTTATCCCGGAGGCTTCCAGCTATTCGAAAAAGATTTTGAAGCCGCCTACAAATAATATCAATCTTTCAATCAAATGAGTAAAGAAGTTATCTATATCTTTATCGGTGGAGGAACCGGTAGTGCACTGCGTTATTTCATCCAGTTGTTAATGCACGAACGAATCGTCCCTTATCATTTTCCATGGGCCACTTTCACGGTCAATCTTCTCGGCAGTTTTCTCATCGGCCTGTTCTATGCCCTTTCAGAGCGATTCCACCTTCCGTTCGAGTTCCGTTTGTTTCTGACAACGGGTTTATGTGGAGGTTTCACAACGTTCTCTACTTTCTCCAGTGACGGCGTAGGTCTGCTGAAAGGAGAATTTTACGGAGCATTTGTTCTATATACATTATTAAGTATAGGAATAGGATTAGCCGCAACGTTAGCCGGCGGATATGTGGGAAAACAGATTTAATAATTCGAATATAAATCCTACCTTTACGCCATGATTAAAAGAAGCCCAACCAAACCCGTCCGCGTTGTTCCTCCCATGATGGAAGAACAGGAAGTCAGTACTACTACCCTACAGGAATGGCTCGACAGAGAAGAAACCGTCTCTCATCTTTTATTCTGCAAAGGAAAAGAAGAAGGCATCGACAAATCTTATAAAAGTTTCAAAAACTGCACCTTTCAGCATCAGACATTCAGCGAATGTAAATTCCGTTCTTCCCAGCTGACCGATGTCAGGTTTGAGAACTGCGACTTATCCAACATTTCTTTCGCTGAAAGTTCGCTCTACCGGGTAGAATTCATTTCCTGCAAACTATTGGGGACCAATTTGTCGGAAACAACGATGAATCACGTCTTGCTGCATGACTGCAACGCAGGTTATATCAATCTGGCTATGAGTAAAATGAACCAGGTACGTTTTGCACACAGCCAGCTCCGCAACGGAAGTCTGAACGACTGCCGTTTTTCATCCGTCGCATTTGAGAGTTGCGATCTCGTAGAAGCCGATTTTTCACACGCTCCGCTTCGCGGAATAGATTTGCGCACTTCCCGTATCAGCGGAATCACGCTTAACATCAGCGATCTGAAAGGGGCTGTCATCACTTCCCTGCAAGCAATGGATTTGCTTCCACTGTTAGGGGTTATTATCGAAGATTAAAATCCTGCAAATTCACCCCGCCGCACTCAAACAAAAAGCATCGTCCCGTTGTTATAGTATAAGGTCGGACTAACGACATATAGGGAATAGACATAAAAAGAATACCTATTTATAGTGATTTCTCACTCCCCGTCAAGTCCGTACTTTTGCAGAAATCTTATTCAAAAACAATAGAAACGATGAAAATTGAAAAAATTGTAGCTCGAGAAATTCTCGATTCAAGAGGTAACCCCACAGTAGAAGTTGACGTAGTATTGGAATCCGGCATTATGGGACGTGCATCTGTACCGTCAGGCGCTTCCACAGGTGAACACGAAGCATTGGAGCTTCGCGATGGTGACAAACAGCGCTATGGTGGAAAAGGAGTACAAAAAGCGGTTGATAATGTAAATAAAATCATCGCTCCGAAACTGATTGGTATGTCTTCACTCAATCAGAGAGGTATCGACTACACAATGCTGGCATTGGACGGCACTAAGACTAAATCGAATTTAGGTGCTAACGCTATTCTCGGCGTATCTCTTGCCGTAGCTAAAGCTGCTGCCAACTATCTGGATCTTCCTCTATACCGCTATATCGGTGGAACAAATACGTATGTGATGCCTGTACCGATGATGAACATCATCAACGGTGGTTCACATAGCGATGCTCCGATCGCATTCCAGGAATTTATGATCCGTCCCGTAGGTGCTCCTTCTTTCAGAGAAGGTCTGCGCATGGGTGCTGAAGTATTCCACGCTTTAAAGAAAGTTTTGAAAGACCGTGGCCTTAGCACTGCTGTAGGTGATGAAGGTGGTTTCGCACCTAACCTCGAGGGTACGGAAGATGCTTTGAACTCTATTCTAGCCGCTATCAAAGCTGCTGGATACAAACCGGGCAAAGACGTTATGATCGGTATGGACTGTGCTTCTTCCGAATTCTACCACGATGGTATTTACGATTATACCAAGTTTGAAGGTGAAAAAGGTAAAAAACGTACTTCCGCAGAACAAGTTGACTACCTGGAAGAACTAATCAACAAATTCCCTATCGACTCTATCGAAGACGGTATGAACGAAAACGACTGGGAAGGCTGGAAAAAGCTGACCGAACGCATCGGCAACCGTTGCCAGCTGGTAGGTGACGACTTGTTCGTAACCAACGTAGATTTCCTTGCAATGGGGATCGAAAAAGGCTGTGCCAACTCTATCCTGATTAAAGTAAACCAAATCGGTTCGCTGACAGAAACACTGAACGCTATCGAAATGGCTCACCGTCATGGATACACTACTGTTACTTCTCACCGTTCGGGTGAAACAGAAGATGCTACTATCGCCGATATCGCAGTAGCTACTAACAGCGGACAGATCAAGACAGGTTCTTTAAGCCGCTCAGACCGTATGGCTAAATACAATCAGTTACTCCGCATCGAAGAGGAATTGGGCGATTTGGCTGTATACGGATATAAGAGAATTAAATAAATCAATATTCTCTTACTTGAATAATTCATCCCCGGACAATTAGATTATCCGGGGATTTTTACATATTAACCATTCACTAAATCTTTTTGCATCGTAAGAAAACTTGCTTCACTAAGCATCAATAAATATCTCCAATATTTTGCGAATTGAATTAATAAGGCTACATTTGTTCAGAAAGCATTAGGCATTTATCTAATGCAAAATAACATCGAAAGTAAAGAACGCAAACAAACGAACTGACCCGAAATTGCCTCTCAACTACAATTCATCGTTTTTCTCTCCGGGAATATAAATATCATCAAGCAACTTCATGGAATATTGCAACGCCATTTATCCAATGTGATGCTTTTACTCAGATCCTATCCAGAGCATAATATACAAGAATGAATAACAATGATGAATCAAAAAGAAACTGTAGATATAAAGAAAAAGCATCCAGGCAACTACCTGAATGCTTTTCTATCCGGATTGATTATATCCTTCTTTTGAGCCTCTTGTCGGATTCGAACCAACGACCCCGAGATTACAAATCACGTGCTCTGGCCAACTGAGCTAAAGAGGCGGGTGGGTAAGCTTACTATATCGCGCCGCTACAACCAACTACCTTTGCTGCGATCAAGCCCTGGAGGATTCGAAGGGAGCTGGCCGTATAGGACTTACCCGTTTTGCGGTTGCAAAGGTAGACATTTTTATGTATTCTGCAATAGCTGCAGACAACTTTTTTACTAACAAAAGACTAACAGGCTACATTTCAGGCAATTAAAATTGCAAAAAAATATTCAGACAGCAACTTCCTCTGCTTTATTAACTTTAACAACCAGATTTCCCCTACCAACCGATATTATTTGTACCTTTGTGCGCAATTTATAAATGAAGATGACAGAGAACAGAAGCTATTTACAAAAATATGCCATGCATTTTGGCACGTATATGGGAATCTACTGGATATTGAAGTTCATATTATTTCCGCTGGGATTCCACATACCTTTCCTTTCGCTTTTATTTGTAATCCTGACATTATCCGTACCTTTCATCGGATATCACTATGCGAAAATGTACCGGGATAAGATTTGCGGGGGAAGTATCCAATTTTCGCATGCCATGCTCTTTACCATATTTATGTATATGTTTGCTTCTCTGCTGGTAGCTGTGGCCCACTACGCCTATTTCCAATTCATCGATCATGGATTTATCATCAACTCTTACATCCAGTTGTGGGACGAACTGATGACCAACACCCCGGCTCTGATAGAAAACAAAGAAGTTATAAAAGAAACGATAGATACCGCCCGTTCACTTACTTCCATCAATATCACCATGCAACTATTGTCATGGGATGTATTTTGGGGAAGTATCCTGGCCATTCCCACCGCATTGATGGTAATGAAAAAGGCCAAACCGGAAAATGACGGAGTGGCTCAATCGTAATTTGTAATTCGTAAGTAATTAGTAATAAAAAAATGGATATATCAGTTGTAATCCCATTATTCAATGAAGAAGAGTCACTACCCGAACTCTATGCTTGGATAGAACGGGTAATGCAAGCCAACGGATTCTCATTCGAAGTGATTTTCGTTAACGATGGAAGTAGCGACCATTCATGGGAAGTGATCGAAAAGCTTAAAGCTCAATCGGAACATGTAAAAGGTATCAAATTCCGCCGTAACTACGGTAAATCACCTGCACTCTATTGCGGATTCGCTGAAGCGGAAGGAAACGTAGTCATAACGATGGATGCGGACCTGCAAGATAGCCCGGACGAAATCCCCGAACTTTACCGGATGATTACAAAGGATGGCTACGACCTGGTATCCGGCTGGAAGCAAAAGAGATATGATCCAATTTCAAAGACACTGCCCACCAAGTTGTTTAATGCTACTGCCCGCAAAGTATCAGGCATCAAAAACCTGCACGACTTCAACTGCGGATTGAAAGCCTATCGCAAAGAGGTCGTAAAACATATCGAAGTGTACGGTGAGATGCATCGTTATATACCTTATTTGGCAAAGAACGCCGGATTCAAGAAAATCGGTGAAAAGGTGGTTCAACACCAGGCTCGCAAATATGGTACAACCAAATTCGGACTGAACCGTTTTGTAAACGGATATCTGGATTTGATTTCCCTGTGGTTCCTTTCCAAATTCGGAGTTAAACCGATGCATTTCTTCGGACTGCTGGGATCATTGATGTTCCTGATCGGTATGATTTCTGTCATCATTGTAGGCGCCAGTAAACTATACGCCATGTCCAACGGTCTCCCTTACCGACTGGTGACCGACTCTCCCTATTTCTATTTGTCACTTACGGCAATGATTATAGGTACGCAATTATTCTTAGCCGGATTCCTTGGCGAACTCATCTCGCGCAATGCACCGGAACGGAATAACTATCAGATAGAAAAGAAAATTTGATTCACATTCAATAAACTGACTATGAAGAATTTAATTCGTATCTTTCTCATATTGACTATCATTGGCGCTGCAGTCAGCTTACACAGTGCCTGCTCGGATGAGAACGATTGCTCATTGGCAGGACGTCCGATGATGTACTGCACAATATATACCATTAATCCGGATAATCCTACTATTGTATTAAAAGACACGCTTGATTCATTAACAATCACAGCATTGGGCACTGACTCTATCATCCTGAACAATGAAAAGAATGTGCATACTCTGATGTTGCCACTACGATACACAAGTGATACTACTGTGTTCATATTCAGATACGATCCCAAACGTAGAGAAAAAGATGTTGACACATTATACATTGTGCAACAGAATACCCCTTATTTCCAGTCCATGGAATGTGGTTATATGATGAAACAAAATATAATCAGCGCTAAATTTGGAAAACCGGGAAGACCGGGTAACCCTCCTCCCTATGGCAACGGACAGCCGGACCAGATAGATTCTCTTCATATAAAAAATAAAGAAGCCAATACAAATGAAATCGAGAACTTGCAGATATTCTATAATTATCGGCCAGAACGCACACCTGATGAAACGACTAATTAGTCTGCTTCTACTCTTTTGCATTGGGCTTCCGTTGCTAGCACAACAGCAACGTCCGGCGCAAACACCCAAAAGAGATCAGAAAAAGAAAGAGGTTGCCGAGATAGATACCATTCCGCTCTACAATGGTACGTATGTCGGTGTGGATTTATATGGCATTGGAAGCAAGCTGCTAGGAGGCGACTTTATGAGTTCTGAAGTCAGCGTAGCCGTTAACCTCAAGAATAAATTCATCCCTACCATTGAGTTTGGTATGGGAGGAACAGATACCTGGAGTGAAACAGGCATACACTATAAGAGCAAAATGGCCCCATTCTTTCGAATCGGTGTGGACTACAACACCATGGCAAAGAAGAAAGAGAAGAACAGCTACTTGTATGCAGGACTTCGCTATGCATTCAGTTCATTTAAATATGACGTTTCCACAATGCCGGCAGATGATCCTATCTGGGGAGATGTAATAGGTAACCCCAGTTTGGAAGACGGTTATTGGGGAGGAAGTGTGCCATTCAGCCATCTGGGTATGAAAGGGTCGGTGCAATGGCTGGAAATCGTTTTAGGCGTCAAAGTACGTATTTACAAAAACTTCAACATGGGGTGGTCAGTACGTATGAAATACAAAACCAAAGCATCTACCGGAGAATATGGAGACCCATGGTACGTGCCCGGTTACGGAAAGTTTAAATCAAATAACATGGGAATCACTTATTCCCTTATTTATAAACTGCCTCTTTAGAATACAATGACAGGACTAGAGATTTGGCTGCTTGCAATAGGTCTGGCGATGGATTGTTTCGCTGTCTCAATTGCAAGCGGTATTATTTTGAAACGTACCCGATGGAAACCCATGCTAGCCATGGCTTTTGCTTTCGGCTTTTTTCAGGCAATCATGCCATTTATCGGATGGATGTGTGCAAAGACATTCAGTCATCTTATAGAAAGTGTAGACCATTGGATTGCTTTCGCGATCCTTGCCTTCTTAGGCGGACGAATGATTTTAGAATCTTTCAAAGAAGAAGAATGTTGTAAACTGTTCAATCCGGCAAATCCGAAAGTGGTATTAACCATGGCAATAGCCACGAGTATTGATGCATTGGCAATCGGCATTTCCTTTGCCTTTCTGGGAGTTCTGGATTATACCGAAATCCTTCCTCCTATTAGCATTATCGGATTTGTTTCATTTGTCATGTCACTCATCGGTCTGATCTTTGGTATCCAATGTGGCTGCGGCATCGCCCGGAAACTGAAAGCAGAGTTATGGGGAGGTATCATTCTAGTCATTATCGGACTAAAAATATTAATTGAACATTTATTTCTTCAATAAAACGAGTTTTCTCATCAAATAGAAGAGCGTATGAAAACAAAAAAAAGTTTCCTTTGGCTGGCTTTCCTGATTTTGGCAACTATCTGGATATTAGTCAGACATAATCAACAAGTTGGCTATTACAGTGTCAAAGGTTTGGTGTTTGGGACAGTATATAAAATTACTTATCAGCATGACGGTGACTTAAAACCAGAAATAGAAGCTGAACTGAAACGCTTCGACCAATCTCTATCTCCATTCAACGACAGTTCTGTTATCAGTCGCGTCAACCGCAATGAAGAGCTGGTGACTGATAGTTTTTTCCAGAAATGCTTCCATCGCTCAATGGAAATTTCCCGCGAGACAAAGGGGGCTTTCGACATTACAGTGGCCCCTCTTGCCAATGCTTGGGGATTCGGTTTCAAAAAAGGTGCTTTTCCTGATTCATTAATGATAGACAGTCTGTTACAAATCACCGGATATGAAAAAGTGAAAATGGATAACGGCAAAGTTATCAAACAGGATCCGCGTATCATGTTGAGTTGTAGTGCCGTGGCCAAAGGGTATTCGGTAGACGTAATTGCACAACTGCTCGACCGTAAGGGAATAAAAAACTATATGGTAGATATAGGAGGCGAGGTGGTAGTGAAAGGGAAAAATCCTTCCAAAGGCTTATGGCGCATTGGAATCAATAAGCCCATCGACGATTCACTGGCCGTAAACCAAGACTTACAGACAATTCTTGAGATAACAGATTTAGGCTTGGCTACTTCCGGAAACTATCGTAATTATTATTATAAAGATGGGAAGAAATACGCCCATACGATTGACCCTAGAACTGGCTATCCGGTACAACACAACATCTTATCCTCTACGGTAATCGCCAAAGACTGTATGACTGCCGACGCCCTTGCCACCGCCTTCATGGTGATGGGACTGGAAGAAGCGGAAGCTTTCTGCAAAGCGGATACAACGATTGACGCCTACTTTATCTATAGCGGAGAAGACGGAGAATTCAAGACTTATTATACGGAGGGAATGAAAAAATACATAACTACTCCGTAATATATATATATTATACAAACAGAGGTTCTACTTGAGTAAAACAGAACCTCTATTCAATTGGCAAATATCTATTTCATAAACACGAAATACACTGCTGCAATCAGACAGACAAATGCAGCCAGATGATTCCAATGTAAAGCCTCACCTTTAAAGAAGATTGTAGTAAACACTGTAAAAATGACAAGAGTAATCACTTCCTGAATGACCTTTAACTGCATCAATGAAAACGGGCCACCATTACCTGCAAATCCGATACGATTGGCGGGTATCTGGCAAGAATATTCAAAAAAAGCAATAGCCCAACTGAATGCAATAACACCTATCAATGGAAGAGCAGCAAACCAACTGTATTCCTGTTTCATCTTCAGATGCCCATACCAGGCAAATGTCATAAAGACATTGGATACAATCAATAACAAAATGGTATAGAATCCTTTCATAACAATCAATTCAAATTAATCTATTTTATCCGGTAATAAATCTTCCTGTATATTGGTCATACTTCCCCAAAGACTGTAACGCGCCTCCGGGTTCATCGCTTCCAACTGCCGTAAAATTCCTTTCATATCACTCCGGCTGGACTGCGATTCATAAGGACAATTCTTCACTTGCTTCTGATAATGACGCAAAGCTGCCAATTCTACCAAATCGGCTTCATGAACCAGACACATCGGACGAATAATTGTCATATCAAACTTCTTCATCACCAACCGGGGCGGCATTGTACTGAAAGCTCCCTGATAAGTGATATTCATCAATAAAGTTTCCAAAATATCATCCATATGGTGACCGAGAGCGATTTTATTGCATCCGTGTTCCTTAGCAACTGTGAACAGGGCTTTCCGACGGTTCCATGAACAGAGGAAGCAGGGAGATTTACGTGTGTCGGTAGCAGGATCAAAAGCTGTCTCATACTGCACAAAGGGAACTCCATACGTCTCACAGTGCGCTTTCAAATATTCCGTATCACTCTGATAAGGAATATTCTTCATCACTACATGGACGGCAACGACAGAAAAGCGAGGTTTATAGATACGTGCGCGTCTCCCCAACAGTTCCACAAGCGCCAACGAATCTTTTCCTCCCGATAGTCCGATAAGGATTTTGTCTCCTTCTTCTATCAATCCATATTGCACCATCCCTTTGCTAAACCGCCGTTCAATGCGGCGAATGGCTTTCTCTTCTTCCGTAAATTGTGTCATATCTTTAAAAATCGGCTGCAAAAGTAAGCGAAAAGAATGATTTAAAGAAGAATTAACATAATAGAATCACTGAAAAAGGGTTTATTTCTAATAAATTTGTACTTTTGAACAATTGATAAATGGACCGGTGCCCGAAAGCAGCGATGTTTTCAATCTACCCGTCACTCATAAACGCTCAAAACGATGAAAGGAAAATATATTCTATTTTTAATTTGCAGCCTCTTCCTTTGCGAAGTCTCTGCACAAACGTTGGAACAGGCACGCACCTTATTTACCAAAGGTGAGTACGAACAAGCCAAACCAGTTTTTAAGAAGTATGCTAAATCACAACCATCGAACGGGAATTATAATTATTGGTATGGCGTATGTTGCCTGAAAACCGGAGAGGCGGAAGAGGCGGTGAAACCTCTTGAAATAGCGGTAAAGAAACGTATCACCGGTGGACAACTCTATTTGGGACAAGCATATAATGAGACGTACCGCTTCGGGGGTGCCGTGAACTGCTTTGAAGAATACATCGCAGACTTAAGTAAACGCAAGAAACCGACGGAAGAAGCGGAGAAACTTCTGGAGAAAAGCAAATCTGACCTTCGTATGTTGAAGGGGGTTGAGGAAGTATGTATCATCGACAGTTTCGTTGTGGACAAAGCAACTTTCCTGAACGCTTACAAGATCAGCGAAGAATCGGGCAAACTGTTTACTTTCAATGAATTCTTCAAGACAGAAGGAGATCATCCGGGAACTGTTTATGAAACAGAAATCGGAAATAAAATTTATTATAGCGAAAAGGGCGAGAAAGGTAATCTTGATATCTTTTCAAAGAACAAGTTGTTAAATGAATGGAGTGACGGACGTCCGTTACCGGGTAGTATCAATGCTTCCGGGAATGCGAATTATCCGTTTGTTCTATCGGATGGAGTCACCGTTTATTACGCCAGCGATGGCGAGGGATTGGGTGGCTATGATATTTTTGTCACTCGCTACAACACGAATACCGACACTTATCTTGTTCCGGAAAATGTGGGTATGCCGTTCAACTCGCCGTACAACGATTATATGTACGTCATCGATGAATACAACAACCTCGGATGGTTTGCTTCCGACCGTTTCCAACCGGAAGGAAAGGTATGTATTTATGTATTCATCCCTAACACTTCCAAACAGACTTATAATTATGAAGCAATGGAGCAGCAAGAGATCATTCGTCTGGCACAGATTCATTCGCTGAAAGAAACCTGGAAGGATAAACAAGCGGTTACCGAAGCACTGCAACGATTGAAAGCTGCTATCAGTCATAAGCCCAAAGAACGCCGTGCCATGGACTTTGAGTTTGTCATTGACGACCATACGACTTACTATCTGATGAGCGACTTTAAATCCGCAAAAGCCAAGACACTTTTCCAACGCTATCAGCAGATGGAAAAAGACTATTATCAACAAGAAGAAAAGCTGAACGGCCTTCGCCAACAATATGCCGGTGCCAACCAACAGGGAAAAGCCAAAATGGCTCCTGCCATTCTCGACCTCGAAAAGCGGATACTGCAAATGTCCGAAGAACTCGATGCTCTCGAAGTGAATGTACGTAATGCAGAAAAAACAAAATAAATAATAACTCTGAACTATGGATATACTCATTATCGCCGTTCTCATTATTGCCGCAGTCATACTGTTTCTGGTAGAGCTGTTCGTCATCCCGGGCATTAGCCTGGCCGGAATTTCTGCATTGGTTTGCATCCTGTATGCTAACTACTATGCGTTCGACAATTTAGGTATGGCAGGAGGATTTGCCACTCTCGGCATATCAGCGGTTGCCTGCATCGGATCACTGATTTGGTTTATGCGATCGAAAATGCTGGACAAACTGGCGTTGAAAAAGGATATTGATTCAAAAGTAGACCGTAGCGCAGAAGATAGCGTCAAAGTGGGTGATACAGGAATCAGTACTACCCGCCTGGCACAAATCGGATCTGCCGAGATTAACGGAAAAATTGTAGAGGTAAAGTCAATAGATGGGTTCCTCAATGAGAAGACTCCGATAATCGTAAGCCGGATCACCGACGGTACAATCATGGTTGAGAAACACAAAGAATAATATTCACTTAATAAAAACATCAATGGAATCATCTTTCTACTTGCCTATCTTTCTGATAGCCGGAGGTATTATCTTCTTGATAATATTTTTCCATTACGTGCCGTTCTTCCTTTGGTTGTCGGCTAAAGTTTCGGGAGTTAACATCTCGCTGATACAACTATTCTTAATGCGTATACGTAACGTTCCGCCGTATATCATTGTTCCGGGAATGATCGAAGCCCACAAAGCCGGTCTGAAAAATATCACCCGCGACGAACTGGAAGCCCATTATCTGGCTGGCGGACATGTAGAAAAGGTAGTTCACGCCTTAGTATCGGCATCGAAAGCCAACATCGAATTGCCTTTCCAGATGGCTACTGCTATCGACCTGGCAGGACGTGACGTATTCGAAGCTGTACAGATGTCTGTAAACCCGAAAGTGATTGATACTCCTCCTGTAACGGCTGTTGCGAAAGACGGTATCCAGTTGATAGCTAAGGCTCGTGTTACAGTACGTGCCAATATCCGCCAGCTGGTCGGTGGTGCAGGTGAAGATACGATCCTTGCCCGTGTAGGTGAAGGTATCGTTTCGTCTATCGGTTCTTCTGAAAACCATAAATCGGTATTGGAGAATCCGGATTCTATCTCTAAACTTGTACTTCGTAAAGGTCTGGACGCAGGAACTGCTTTCGAGATTCTGTCTATTGATATTGCGGACATCGACATAGGTAAGAACATCGGTGCGGCTCTGCAAATCGATCAGGCTAATGCAGATAAGAATATTGCACAGGCAAAAGCTGAAGAGCGCCGTGCTATGGCAGTAGCTTCCGAACAGGAAATGAAAGCAAAAGCACAGGAAGCTCGTGCCAAAGTGATCGAAGCAGAAGCTGAAGTTCCTAAAGCAATGGCTGAAGCTTTCCGCAGTGGAAACTTAGGCATCATGGATTATTATCGCATGAAGAATATCGAAGCTGATACTTCCATGCGTGAGAATATCGCCAAGCCGACAACAGGCAATGCTGGCAATCAGCCATTGAGCAAATAATCGTTCACAAACGCCGGAATCCGATTTTATTTCAGTCGTAAGACGTTCTCCCCTTTCCTATGGAAAAAGAAAGAGACTTCTTCTGAACTTAAATCCGGTTCCGGCGTTTCTATTTATAGATACAATCCTATTATAAAACTAAAACCTTTCAATGACATGAAAAAGTACTTTCCATCCTCTGAATTGATAATCAATGAAGACGGTTCAGTATTCCATCTTCACGTAAAACCCGAATGGTTGGCAGATAAAGTAATCCTGGTAGGTGACCCCGGACGTGTAGCACTCGTAGCTTCTCATTTCGAAAACAAAGAATGTGAAGTGGAAAGCCGCGAATTCAAAACCATCACGGGTACTTACAAAGGTAAACGGATTACGGTAGTCTCTACAGGAATCGGTTGCGATAACATCGACATCGTAATGAATGAATTAGATGCACTCGCCAATATCAACTTTGTCACCCGTGAAGAAAAGGATCAGTTCCGCCAACTGGAATTAGTGCGTATCGGCACATGTGGCGGTCTACAACCCAATACGCCTGTCAGAACTTTTGTATGTTCGCAAAAGTCCATCGGTTTCGACGGGTTACTGAATTTCTATGCCGGACGTAATGCCGTATGCGATTTGCCTTTCGAACGTGCTTTCCTCAATCACATGGGTTGGTCGGGAAATATGTGCGCTCCTGCTCCTTACGTCATTGATGCCAGTGAAGAATTGATCGACCGGATCGCCAAAGACGACATGGTACGTGGAGTGACAATCGCTGCCGGAGGTTTCTTTGGTCCTCAAGGACGTGAACTTCGTATCCCGTTAGCAGACCCGAAACAAAATGATAAGATTGAAGCGTTCGAATATAAAGGTTACAAAATTACCAACTTCGAAATGGAAAGTTCAGCTTTGGCAGGCCTTAGCCGATTGATGGGACACAAGGCTATGACCGTCTGCATGGTGATAGCCAACCGACTTATCAAAGAGGCCAACACCGGATATAAGAATACAATCGATACGCTAATTAAGACAGTACTTGACAGGATATAAATCTATATTTAGGAGAGTTAAATTGTAATCGAAAGAATAAAATTGCAATTAAAAGAATGTATAATGGCTTGAATCTTTCACTGATAATATGTGTAGATTCAAGCCATTGTTTTTTTATTAATAACCAATCGTAAATCTCTCCTGGTGGTGTTTCGGATATTCCAGTTCATCAATCATGGCGGCGGCATAATCTTCAACAGAGATATGGCTGTTTCCTACAATATCTACAATCATATCATCTTTTCCCAACCGATAACGTCCTGTACGTACTCCCGGACGCATATCCGCTGCCGGAGAGAAAAATACCCAGTCTATTTCCTTTTCTTTCTTTAAAAAGTTCAGATAGAACTCTCCTAGAGCTTTCACTCCCGGCAATATATTTTCGGGTACTTCACCGGAATCCATCAGACGCAAGCCCGGAGCGATAAACAAAGAACCGGCACCGCCCACCATCAAAAAACGATTAACACCCGCTTTCTTCACTCCATCAATAATGGTCAGATAAACTTTGATTGTTTCATCGTATATATCAGGATTATTCCATCCCGGATTGAATGCACTAATAACAGCATCTGCACCTTTACAAACGCCAGCCACTTCATCAAGCGCGGAGACATCGGCTTTCACCACTTTCAGATTTTCATTCTCTATCTTTATCTTTTCCGGATGACGAACTACTGCCGTAACCTCGAAACCACGATTCAATGCTTCATTCAGAAGGGCAGAGCCCACAAAGCCGCTTGCCCCGATAAGGACTATCTTTTTCACTTTCTCCATATTCTAATATATTATAATGTTACTACTATATAATAAATAACACTACAACATTCAGAATGTTAGTTCTCTTTTAGAAAATTAATTATCCGATATAAGATTCTATTGTCTCTTTCAACCTTTCCAAAGAATAGGGTTTTGAGATAACAGCGTTGCATCCTGCCTGAATAGCCTGTTGCTGTTCTGTATAGAAAGCATACGCGGTCACTGCAATAATAGGTACAGTCAGAGAAATAGTACGAATCTTTTCAGTGGCTTGAATACCGTCCATGATCGGCATACGGATATCCATCAGAATCAAATCCGGCTTTTCGCGGATGAAACTATTGATGGCTTCCTGTCCGTTGCGTACCCATGAAATAATATATTCCTTATTCAGAAGAATATTAAGTTGGGCAAAGTTCGACTCAATGTCTTCTACCACCAATATCTTTTTACGTTTATCCTCATCGACATTCTTCTTATGCGGAAGTCTTCTTTCGACAACCTCCTTCGGTATTTCCTGATAGGGTAAATAGAGTGCAAACACACTCCCCTGCCCTAATTCTGAAGTTACTTCGATACGGCCGCCCAGTCGTTCTACAATGCTTTTACAAATTGAAAGCCCTAATCCGGTGCCCTGCACAAAGTCATTCAGTTTCTCAAAACGGGTGAAAATTTGAGGGAGTTTCTCTTTGGATATACCGCAACCCGTATCGCTGACATACAGTTTCAGCCAGGGTCCTTCATGTTTCAAGCCTAAAGTTATACTTCCCTTTTCCGTATTTTTAATCGCGTTCGACAAGAAATTGAACAATACCTGCATCACACGGTTACGATCAGTAGAAGTCCAGTATTCTCCTTCGGGACGAATCACTTTCAATTCTACATTCGACTTCATCTTCAGCTGGTGCACTTTTTCCACTTCTTCCACTAGTCCTGCGATCTCAACCTGCTGGAAATGCATTTCCGATTTGCCGGATTCAATACGGGAAAGGTCTAAAATATCATTGATTAACTGTAATAACAAGTTACTGTTTTTCTGAATAATTTCCAGATACTCCATTTTCTCTTCTTCACTTTCTGTCACTGCGATAATCTCCGAAAAACCAACAATAGCATTCAACGGAGTACGAATTTCATGGCTCATATTAGCTAAAAAGACCGACTTCATTTTATCAGCATCTTCCGCACGACGTTTAGCTTCGATCAATTCCTGCGAACGCTGAATCCGGTCTCCGATGTCATGTATCAACGCAAGTACCCTGTTTCCTTCAAAGGGGGCGATACGTGCCTGAAAATAATGCAGACTTCCATCCACTTCAAGCGGATATTCTATTTCCTTCAACTTACCATCACGCAAACATTCCCTAATGTTACAAATAAACAAGTCGCTAACCTCCGATGAATAAATAGATCGTCCATCTGCTCCGCGTAGCACTTCCACAGGGTGAAGCAATATCGTTCCCGGTGCCATCAGGACATCGGTAATAAAGAAATTATCATCAAAAATAAAAATGAATTCCGGCAATGCTTCAATTATTTTGCGATTATACTCTTCCAGATATTTGATATGTTGCTCCTTTTCGCATTGTGAAGTGACGTTCACCGTATATGCCAGCAGTTTACCCGGATGACTTTCGCAACTCTCTTTGTAAGACAGAAAATGATCTTCCAGCCAAATTACTTTCCCTTGTTCACTTATACAACGAACTCTAATTTGTGAGGTCTTAGAGTCTGATGAAAGCATTTCTGCAAAGGCTTGTTTATAGAATTCAATATCTTCCGGATGAATAAACCGATAGAAATCATCTATATCTTCAAAAATGATCCCGGCATCCTTTAATCCCAGTGTAAAAAAATAATCGTTTGAAAAGGAGCATTTGCCCGTAATGATATCATATTCCCACAAAGCTATTTGATGAGCTGCAAGGACAGAAAGTATTTCTTGTGAGTTCTCCCGTATGAGTTCACTCTTTTCATTGGAAGAATATAAATTAATCGCTGGTTCCATAAGCATTATTGTTTTATTTTGTTTGGTGTACCACTGCACGGCAGCAAATATAAACAAATAAAGCACAAGTTGTGCTCAATTTTCTGTTTTTTACTTAGAAACAATTATCTTTGCTCATCCAAAAAGAAAAAACAATGATTCAAGATACTATCTGTGCCATCGCTACCGCTCAAGGCGGTGCTATCGGAAGCATCCGCGTTTCCGGTCCGGAAGCTATTTCTATTACCGGCAGCATCTTCAAGCCAGCCAAAGCTGGCAAATTATTGAGCGAACAAAAACCATATACTTTGACATTCGGGCGTATTTATGACGAAGACGAGATGATTGATGAAGTGCTCGTCAGCCTTTTCCGTGCTCCTCATTCGTATACGGGAGAAGACAGTACGGAAATCACGTGTCATGGTTCCACTTATATTCTTCAACAGGTAATGCAGTTGCTTATTAAAAACGGTTGCCGCATGGCCCAGCCGGGAGAATATACGCAACGTGCTTTCCTCAATGGAAAAATGGATTTAAGTCAGGCAGAAGCTGTGGCGGACTTGATTGCTTCTTCATCTGCTGCCACTCACCGATTGGCAATGAGCCAGATGCGGGGTGGATTCAGTAAAGAGCTGACAGATCTACGCAACAAGTTGTTGAATTTCACTTCCATGATTGAATTGGAGTTGGATTTCAGCGAAGAGGATGTGGAATTTGCCGATCGTTCGGCATTAAGGAAACTGGCAGATGAAATTGAACAGGTCATTTCGCGGTTGGCTCATTCATTTAGTGTCGGCAACGCCATTAAGAATGGTGTTCCCGTAGCTATCATCGGTGAAACAAATGCCGGAAAATCGACTTTACTGAATGTATTATTGAATGAGGATAAAGCCATTGTCAGTGATATTCACGGGACAACACGTGATGTAATCGAAGATACTGTCAATATCGGAGGAATCACTTTCCGGTTCATTGATACCGCCGGAATCCGGGAAACCAATGACACGATTGAAAGTTTGGGTATTGAACGTACTTTTCAGAAGTTGGATCAGGCGGAGATTGTTCTTTGGATGGTAGATGCTGTGAATGCCGCTTCTCAAATTGAACAGTTATCGGAGAAAATAATTCCACGTTGTGAAGGAAAACATTTGATTGTTGTATTCAATAAGACTGATTTGATTGAAGATAAACAGAAAGAGAATGTATTATCTTTATTAAAAGACTTCCCCAAAGAATCTACGGAATCTATTTTCATCTCGGCCAAACAACGGAAGAATACAAGTGAGCTACAAAAAATGCTTATTGATGCTGCACACTTGCCTACAGTGACACAGAATGATATTATTGTGACAAACGTAAGACATTACGAAGCTTTAAACAAAGCTTTGGAAGCTATTCATAGAGTACAAAACGGACTTGATTCGCAGATTTCCGGGGATTTTCTTTCGCAAGACATACGAGAGTGTATCTTCTTTATTTCGGACATAGCGGGGGAGGTTACGAATGATATGGTGCTTCAAAATATCTTTCAACATTTTTGCATCGGCAAATAGCTGCATATAACTAATTGATTATCAATATACAATAGAAAGTAAAAGAAGAAACAGTCCAACTTCGATGACATTGATAATCAACACATTAAATACAAAGGAATAATAAAATATTGTATCAATTTTTCATGATTTTGTCCCCCGTTTGTTCCCTGGACGGATACAAGGGACAAAATTCTGTCCCTCATACAATTTAACAGTGATAAATAGGCAAATTTTATCAGTACCACTAAAACTTATCCAAATTACAGATAATATTCGAATAGAACTGAATTGTTTTTTCAGCCAAAATAGATTCTGATAATCAAGCGATTGGTATATTTGAATATAACAGCAGAAATCATCACCAATGAGATTTCATATAATACATTTGATAAATATTCCCAACCATTATTGCGAAGTATTCGAATCATGGCATATTGAACATCCTCTTAAGTCTCACAGTGATTTTTATAGGGTGATTTGAAGAATTCACTGAAAAATATTTGGAGTATTGCGAAATTATTCTGTACATTTGCGCCTCTTTTGAAAATTTACAATGCAGCAAAATAGAATGAACATATTATCCCAAACGACAATTCGAGGCAACAAATGCTTCGAAGTTCAGTCGTATGTTCTTCATGTTTGGAGCATTGAAACGCCAGAGAATATCATAAATACTTTCCAACGAACAGATATAGGAGATAAGATGCGATAGATGCTCGTATCTTGATCTTAAAATAAACAACAGAATAGTTGGAGAGTCCTTACCGAACTTTCCAACTATTTTGTTTTATGCCCATTGGTGACTGTTTGCTCCGTGCAATTCCTCTCCCGTCATTTCCGTACAATGAGCACAAGAACAACCAATTTTAATTAACCGCACAGCAATGTGCACAAAAGAGAGCAAAATGAATTACAAGTTTGACGGAAGCAAGGTGTATTTTACATCGGACACGCACTTTTATCATTCGAATATCATTGGCTTTTGCAAGAGGCCATTCAAGAATGTAGAAGATATGAATGAAACGCTGATCGAAAATTGGAACCGGGTAGTTGGTCAAGATGATATCGTGTTTCATCTGGGGGATTTTTGCCTGGGAGGATCCCATGAATGGACCAAGATTCTTAACAGACTGAATGGAAAAATCTATCTCATTCTCGGTAATCATGATCTAAAAAATATCAGGCAAGGGTACGCCAGCAGGTTTGAATTGACAAGCATGCAAATGCACATAGAGGTCGACAAGCAGAAAATCTACCTGAACCACTATCCGTTCCTCTGCTATGGAGGTGCTTACAGGAATATGTGGCAACTGTTCGGGCATGTGCATACGAGCAAGAATAATACGGGAAAAGACGCTTCACGGCTGGATATGATTTTCCCGACGCAATATGATGTGGGAGTGGATAATAATGACTTTATTCCGGTCTCATTTGAGCAGGTAAAGAGGATAATCCAAAAACAGGTTGAACAAACAAATAAAAATAAGTAATATGAGAATACAATATATGAGCGATCCGCATTTTGAGTTCAGGGAGAACAGCAGGTACATAAAACAAAACAGATTTCCGGTAACGGGCGATATACTCGTATTGGCCGGAGATATTTTCTATCTGAAAGACAGAGTAGCTCCTTTGGTGAATTTCTGGGAATGGGCATCTAAAAACTATAGGCAGGTTCTTATTGTTCCCGGGAACCATGAATATTACAATTATTGCGATGTGATGGAACGGGGATTACAATGGCGATGGATGTTCAAAGAGAATGTCGGTTATTATCAAAATCAAGTATTGAGAATAGACGATACCGATTTCATAATGAGCACATTTTGGTCACATATCGAACCGGCAGACGAATATTTCGTTTGGAAAGGACTTAACGATTTCCGTCAGACCATGTATAAAGGGAAACTGCTCCAAACGGAAGCATATAATCAGATGCATGACTTCTGTTTAGGTCATATCAAAAAAAGTCTTGCCGAAAGTACGGCAGAACACATAGTGGTCGTGACTCACCACCTGCCTACTTTGCAGGTTGTTGCTCCTCAGCATAAAGGTTCCGTATTGAACAGCGCCTTTGCCAGTGAATACGGAGACCTGATCGGTAACAGCCGAATTAATGCTTGGATTTACGGACATTCGCATACCAATATCGACACAGAAATCGGGAGTACAAAAGTGATTTGCAACCAGATGGGATATGCATTTGAAAACGAGCATGTAATCAATGGATTTGATCCGGGGAAATTTTTAACGATTGAAAACGAATGAGATATGAAACAACATAAGAAGACAATCTTTACCATGCATCTTTTCATAGACTTGGCGAAAGAATGCGGATTGAATGCTGCGATATTCGAACAGCTCGGAAGCGGGCGCGATACAGAAATCGTGGTTGATAACGATACATTGAAGATGTTAGTTAAACTTCAGGAGCAATTTGCTCAACTGGAAGAGATGGGTGACGATGAATACAGAGGATTTTATATCGAATTGCCCCGCCCTACTCCGGAAGAATGGGGAGATTGCGAAGCGTCGATTGCAGACGGAGAATATGAGAGCAAGGAAGAATACCTCCGGGATTGGGAATTGTCAAATCCCAGGGAAATGGTATGGTATCATGTTAGCTCCGCCAGATATAAAGAAAATCGTACCATACAATTCTCGGACAGGAAACACTCGTATTTTACTATTGCGAATTATTCCCGATATGGAGACAGAATAGGTGATTGTTTTTATCCCGAATGCCAAAGGGATTTCTTTGTAAAGTTGGCCTTATATCTTCAGAAGCTAATCGATGCTATCATACAAGATCCGGAGGGGTTCAATGATTATGTGGCGAATCATCTTCCTTACCAGCAGCGAAACGGAAGAATTGCGAGAAAGGAGTTCAACAGAATCGAACCGAGATTTAAAATTGAAGTCAAAGACGAGGAGACTGCAATAAAAGCACTGGAGGATTCCGTCTGCAAGAATTTCTGGCGACTGTTAGATACAATGACGATATGTTCGTATTGCAAATACTATCGGATCGCTCATGAAGCCTATGACCGGTATTTTGAAAGGTTTGATACTACACGAAAGAAGCGGACCTTTCTGAATGGAGTACCATTGGAATTACAAAATGTCGCATATTACAACATGGTTAAATTCTGCGATTTGCAAGATGAATACGATCTCGACAGTGAAACGGATTTCAACAAATTCGCCTCAGACCATTATGGAGAACTGGGATTGTCGCGGCTGAATGTACTCGCATCGGATTTTGACAGCCCCGGATGGAGAATCATTGTTTCCAACAGCTACTCAGCGTATGCGGATGTCGCGATAGAAGTCGCCACTGCGCTTTACAAGGCTGGCGCTCCTTTGGAAATACACAACGCTGCCAAACTTTTACGAATACTCAAGGAGAAGGATCATGTGAAATTGATTCCGTACACATTTCACGACTACATGGGCCATCATGAAGAAGGAACCGTTTATCAACTTCCATGGGAATACGAATGTATGGATAGCGAGGAGAATGTTTTATCATTGAAACAATACCATGACATTATCTCTCTGGCAGAATGGGATGAAATAGAAAAAGTAAACATTGACAAAAACGGGATATAATCCCGTAATTATTAGCAACATATTTGGCAGACAATGATAGTCTGCCAAATATGTTATAATTAACTATATAATTAAAGACAAGAGGAATTAATTAAAAAGAAGCGTGTAAAAGGATGAAACTTGACTCAAATTTTATAGCATTCTGCAAGCAGAGCATCGCATTGGAACAACGAATGGCGAAACAGGCGGGAAAACGGTTGAATGAAGCAATGCGCAACAATATCCAAGATATTAATGTATTGGATCGGATTGCAGACCAGCTACTTGACACTATGTCAGGGCTATCAGGTGCGGGAGAACGAACTTATATGAAATATATTAAATACTTGGGAACGTTTAACCCTCAAGCTGCAAAAGAAACAAAAGATGCCTATGAAGATATCATGGGATATAAGATACATGTAGCATACGCAGCGGCACGATTGGCCAAAGAATTGCACAAAGGACAGGTAGATCAAGCAGGTAAAGATTACTTTGAAGAACATTTATCGACTGTCGGACGAAACGGTTTCGACTGGAAAGAAAAAACCGTGGGATTTCTGTTTAATGCAGCTGAAGATACAGGTCATACCGTAAAAGAGATCATTAGAAAACTGAAAGCGATACTGGATGACTGGGAGAAGAACAAGGAAAAACATGACTGGATTTATGAATTTGAAGGTATCGTAGGATCCTTTCCGAACGAAAAATACCACAAATTAACAAAGCAAGAATGGGACGAGATTGAAGAGGCTCTCGATCTAATGGACTTCCGCACAACTACCAATCGTGAAACATATATCGAGCGTTTCCGCGGACATCGTTTGGCCATCAAAGTCAAATTGAATGACCTTCAGTACAATATGGATATTACCCGCATTCTACACCCGACAGACAAAGACTTAGCGAAGATGGAAAGACATAAGAAAGAATATTATCTGTTATTAAAGATGCTGGCAGATTGAAGTTTTAAGACAATCAAAATTTAACTCGACTTAGTGGCATGAACCTACAAGAACAAAAGATGTAAGGTTTAACCGAGATGATGGAAATCATATATCTATCATGCCACATATGGTAAATCAAAAAAATGAGAAAAGATTGCTTCTAAACGACTCAGAAGACTTGTAAAAACGCAAGTTTGACATATTATGTACATCTATTTTGGAAGTAACTAAGCTTTTGAATGGTAAGCTGTAATAGTCAAGACTTGTTCAGAAAGATAGCCTTTCACTTCAACGTTTCGCTTACTGCAATCAATCTCGCCAAGGGCACTTGCAAAAGAATGAAAATCAAATATTCGATTTCTTCATGCAAGTCGGTAACACACAATGCCAATATGCTTGAACGGCGTGTTCGCCATTCAAGCAGACACGACATTAATTGACAAAATTTTCAAAGAACTACTTTTATTTACCGCAGAACTGCTTAGACTTGGCTAATTTTTAACGAACTATTGAATATATTTTCAATACATTTTTGCGGAATTTTCTCTTGCTCTAGACGTAGGTTGTGAGACTTGATATGATTATACAGTGTGGCTTCCGCAGGGGTAAGATGGAGAGGCTTTGATACATTGCTTGGAGTGCCTTTGTCGCCTTCAAAATAGGTGTCAAAGGTAGCGCGATCCATCAGAAGGCTTTGCGTCTGGGGAAAATAACTGCGGAACTGCGAGAGAATTTCGAAGCCCTGTACATCAATGTCGCCCCAATAGTATAGGGAAGCGTGCCGCATGAATGGAACAGACTTGAGGATGCCAACGGTGAATCCATGCCCCCAAATCAGCAGACTTCCTGCCAACTTGGGAAAAGTCAGGAAGTTGACTTTATTCTCCACCACAAACACCTTCTGCACAGGCAACGATAACGCACAGAACTGACTCTGAGGCATCGTCAGATCGTCTACACCAGAAAAGTATTCACTCGCAATCGATGCTTCCAACACACGAATGCGCACCCATGGCTCATCGTATCGCAATCCAAAGCGCTTTTCGAACTCCTTCTCATCCGAACAGACATGCTCTACAATGACAATATCCAGCAACTCACGAAGCACTCCCTTATTGCGCTCAATGAACTTGGTGTGCACCTCAATAGGCAATTCACGAATGTACAACTCAGGACAAGGATTCGCCACAAAATAGCGCAAAACTTTCAACAAATCAGGCCAAGAGGAAGCATTCTCGATCACCTTAAGTGGATAGCGTTCCACCCATGGACGAAGCTGCGGAAACTCATTAAACAACATCGCCACATCCTTGCGAAACTGTGACACTTCACCACCCTTCAGCAAGAAGCGCTCAACGTCCGATGCACTCCTGAACAACACACGCTCAGGCAGATCCTGTTCGCCCAATGCTTTCGTTTTCACTGTTTTCCACTCAATCGTGTAACCAAAGCCCTTCACCTCTTTCGATTGCGAACGGATGTCCGTTAGTTCGTGCTGATACTCATCCATCGATGCGCTCGCTTTCTTATCGCAAGGAATCACAATTGGTTCAAACTCAGAGCCAGCGACCACTGAACGCAAATAATCCACATACTTGCGTTCTGTCTTCTTACGTATTTCTGCTGCCGTTATCATACCTCCATACTCCTTTCACGTTCTGCCTTAAACTCACTGATAGGCATATTATAGAGTACAGAACGGTCGCCCTTGCGCTCCACATAATGCACATACGAAATATCGTTCTCCACGATGTGGATGTTGTCACTCGGAGTCACCACGAGCAACTGCAGGTGGAGTTGTTTGCAGAGCGAAATCAGATAGCGAGCCTTGTCCTCGTCCTGTGCGCGAAAAGCCTCATCTATGGCAATGAAGCGGAACGAAGAGTCGAGTCCGTTCTTAGTCAAGCCAAACTGATAAGCGATAGCTGACCCCAGGATGGTATATGTCAATTGCGCCTTCTCGCCACCTGACAGCTGTCCCATAGCCTCGTAGGTGTTACGCTTCTGATCATCGTCTTGATAAAACTCCTCCGCCTTATATGTGTACCATCCACGCACATCCATCACCAACTTTCGCCATGATTCGTCTTGTAAACGAGACATCAGTGGTTCGATATGCTGTTCAAAATGAATCCTGCTGCCATCGATTGTTGAATTCATCTCATGGATGTTCGGGATTGCACTGCTCAGAAGGTCTTGGAACTCCTTCAAATCCACGTTCAATCGTTTGGCTGCGACCAACTGGATATACGTTTTTGGAGCATCCTTGAAATCGATGCCCACAAGATACGAATTCAATTGGTCGATGGTCTTGGTGATAGACTGGCGCCAGTTCTGGAAGAACATATTGAATGCACTGACCTTGTTGATGATATTCTCCTGTAAATACTTGTTGAAGCGCGATTCAAACCCAGGCAGATCTTCGTCCAGCAATCGTTGGTAATAGGTCTGATATTCGCCCACAAACTCCACGGCTTCGGGCAAACGGTTCACGTCCGAACGCCAATCGCGATACTTCGCGGTAATTTCCTCAGTGGGATTCTTGAAGCGATAAATCAGGTTCTTCAAATCGCCACTCTTGCTACCCTTCGTCTCACGTTGTTTCCGCAAAGCGGAATTGATGTCACTCTGTAACGTGTCACGCATTTTGTCCAAACCCACCAATGCCACATTCAGTAAATCTGTGTGTTGCGACTCAAAAGCATCGGTATCAACAACGCCTATTTGAGCCAAAGCCAAAACACAATCATTGCTCTGTTTCTTGAGTATATTCTCACGATTTTCCAATAATGCTTTGTTACCGATAGCTTCATTAAACTTCTCCTCAAGTGCACCAAGTTCCTTTCTCACCCTCTCCAATTGCCCCTGCAACATCTTCACCTTATCATTGGTCTCCTCCAGTTGTCGCTTCTGTTCTTCCTTTTGCTGAATGACGAGTGCACACGACCACCAGTCGATATCATCAAACTTATCGTATTTATCAAACAGCTTCGAGTAGGTTTCTCGCTTCTCCTGAGCATTCTTTGTATCTGCCTCTATACGACGGACTTTGGTTGCCACCTCCTTTTCATTCTGCTGCAACTGGCGTACTTCCGCCTGTAGCATGGCAATCTTCTCCTTATTGTCCCAGCCCAACACATAGTGTTCCTTGCCTCGTGTCTCTGGTCGGTCGTCTTTCTCATGCTTACCACCTCTCGCCTTTATCAGTCCCTCTTTCGTTACTGCTTTCTCTTGCAGATAGTTGAAGTCCGCAAGCGAATCAACACAACTATAGTTGAACTCAGCAAATAACCTATCCTCAAGCCAATCCAAATACAAGCACTTTGGCTTGTATTCAACCTTACGGAGCAACGAATCCACCTTCAATGTCCTATCCTCAAACTCACGAAGAGGCTCTGTGCCCTCGTATCGCTGATACACGATGCGTCCTCGCAGATTATGACCATTCACATACTCATTCACCTGCTTGTAATACTTCTCTGGCACCACCAATCTCAATGCAAAATTGTGCAGAATACGCTCGATGGCATACTCCCAATCGCACTCAATATCCTTCACACGTATCAGTTCACCGATGAATGGAATCTCTTCGGCGGTTGCACCAACAGCCTCCAGTATCTCATCACGAATCTCAGCCACACGACCAGAGATATTGTTCTTATGCTGCTGCAGATAGCGTATAGTATCCACTCGCTCTGATATCGTGCAGTTGATTTCATCCTGACGGTTTTGTGCCTGACGCTTCTCTTCCATGAGTTGCCTGTCAATCTTTACCTGCAGAGCATCTTTCTCGTGTTTGGCGGTCGCACGATTAGCATCGAATACCTCTGCATCAGGACTTTGTGTCAGCTCCACCGTCTTTGCCAGCTTATCGTATTCTTCGGCTTTGGCCTTGCGGTTATCACGCATCTTCACCTTCTGATTGATTTCCTTCTCAATCTCACGTATCTGCTGACCCACCTCGTCCTTCTCAATAGCCACCGACAAGCGCGTCTGCTCTTGTTCCAGCTCACTCTTCTTCACCTTTAACGCCTTCAACTCATCTTCCAGTTTTCTCAAGTTGCTCTTGCAGCGCGCCAACTCCTCGTTGCACAAATCCACCGTTCGCGCAGCAAACCAATAGGCCACCACACTCTTCTCTTGCTCCAATTCAGCTATGCGCGTGTCTATCGCCATCAGTTCCTTTGCCAATGTATTGATAGGTTCCAGTTGGGCAATCTGCTCCTTCACCTTATCGATATTGGTTTTCGCCTCCATCAGATTTTGGAAGTTGTCCTTTAGTTCCTGGTACTTTTCCTCAGCCGGCATTTCCTCGAGCATATTCGTACGGATGAAACTGTCTAGATCGTCCAACACTTTCACGCCCACTATCTGATTGAAGAGTGTAAGCGCCTTGTCCGAACGCATTCCGAAGAGGGCTATCATCTTCTCGCCATACGCAACCGGGCCGTCAAAAAACTCTATCTTGCGTCTTGTGTCGTTCGTATTGTATTTCTTCGTCAGTCGCTTGCGCCAGTCGCCATGCAGGTCAAACTCCGAAAAGTCGCGCTTTATAGTCAGCGGTTCGCGAGCTATGCCAAACAACACCTTCAGTTCCTCGCCAGTGTAGTAGCGCACCTGAAACAGCGTCACCACACGTTTGTCCACATTGCAGAACGATGCAAGAAGTACCGAACGTGCCCCTTTGTCTCGCAATCTAAGCGTGGTAGTGCTCGCTGCACCCTCCTGCTGCTGATTGCCATAGTTGCCAAAGAAGTACGACTCCTCTGTACGGTTGCCCTTCTTCTCCACACCCGATGATTGGTTGTAGAATCGTTGGCGCTTCAGTGGCACTAGCAGCGTGAGCAGAGCATCTACCAGCGTACTCTTGCCCGATGCGTTGGCACCGGTCAGCAGCGAGTTATTGCCCTGCGTATTCATGCAGTACACCTTTTGGTCGAATGTACCCCAGTTCCACACTTCCAAATAGTCAAGCTTGAAGCCTGCCACTTCCGGACTGGTATTAAAGAGATTCATCTGCTGCATCATAGTCGTTCAGTTTGTTTTTGAATTCCAATAGATCGTCCAGTGTCACCTTCTCCTTGATGATGCGATGTATTTTATAGCGTTTCTCGCCCTCAGCATGCTTTGCTTCCACAAGGAAACCAAAGCTGACGATGCTGTCGATATAGCGGTCAAGGTCTTTCTCAAACTTGGCACGATTGAAGGTGGTGGGCAGGAACAGTTCCGCCTCTTCCTTTATTTCAGTGGCGGTTACATACTTGTACGAAGCCTGCGACTCTGTTGGATTGCTGTCGAAGTCTTCGAGTATCTGCCTCAACACGATGAGTATCACCGACACCTCAAAACCATACAACCTTCTCGACGTCATGTTCAACGTTTTGTCATCGTCCAATTTCAGTTGCTTGACAAAGGCAAAACCCTCATCCTTTTTCACGATGAGTTCCAGCCCCATCACGCTGATATAGTCCAGTATCTCGCTCTGGTAGTCGAGTACATCATTCCACACTACATCGTCTTTCTCTACGATGCCTTTCAGAAGTTTCACCACAGCCCTGCTGTATGGTTGTATATTTGTTGCGTTCATCGTGTTATTATGATTTCGGGAATTGATATCGTTTTGTTTTCTGCAAAAACAATATATTGCTGGCGCTCTTCGTTTACCACAGTCTTATATTCCTTCAGCACGCCAATGTATCCAAACACTTCCGACAGACCTTTCTCCACACCCTCGTTCCGTTCTATCACCTCTGCTAGTGTCGTCTGCTGCCTGTCGTACAGCACCTCGTTAATGCGGTCTCTCAGCACCTGACGATCGATGTGAAACGGATTGTAGAGTTTGCCTATTCGCTCCAAGTCGTCCAGACTCAGTTCAGCTATATCAGGCTTATCCTTATACACAGTCTCTTTTATAGGAGTCAGAGTCAGAGGGCGCTCGACTGGCAGATTGATATCGATAGTTTCATATTCAAGCGAAGCTTCTGGTTTCTCTTTCTGTTTGGTGGCTTCGATGAGCAGTTTCTTTATATCGTTAATCACCTGCTTTGTCACCTCTGCATTCATTTGTCCGTTCTGCCGAATGATGCGACTCAGTTTCTCGCTCATGCGATCGTTGGTTTTCGCCACCTTCTCGCCTGCGTCAAACAGATGCTTTTTCATTTCCCTAAGAAACATGTCATGCGCATCAATGCCTCTATTCTCCAGTGTTTCATAGAGTGCACCAGTCAACTCGTCCCATTCTTTCTGCAGATCGGCCGAGAGCAGGAATTCCCAGAATGCATAGAAACTCTTGCCTTGTTGCGATTGTTTCAGTTCGCCATACGCATCAAAGATGTAGTTCAGCAATACTTTCTTCTCCGCATTGTCTGTCTGGCGCTCGTATATCTCTTTGATAATCCCCTTGAAGTTGTCATCCACCTCCTTGAAATCGCTAAGCAGCTCCTTAGCCAGTTTATTCAAGCTATTGTATCGTGGTTCTATCTGGTAGTCCTCATACACCTCGACCTCTTCGCCCATCTCCAGTCGCTGAATCTGATGCTCTATCTCCATCTTTTTGGCTCGGAGCAGTTCCAGTCGCTTCTCGCGGTCCTCGTTCGAGTATTCCACCAATTCCTTCAGTTGGGCAAACAGCGTCTTGAACTTCGATTCCGTACCGATGTAATCCTCTTTTTTCAAGCTCACCACCCAATCCATCAGTTTGCTTGTGTGCGACGAAATCTCGTATATCACCTCTCCCTCTTCGTTCTGATAGTTGGTCAAGAATCCCTTGTCTGTCCAGTCTTTGATGAGTCGTTTTGCTTTCTGTTCGTTCGACTCCCCTAGTCTTGTCATTTCAAAATTATCCTCCACCAACGCATTTTCCTGCTCATCCAGTCGGTTCTCCAGTAGCATGTGCAAGCGTTCCTGCATTATAGCCGACTGTCCCTCAAACGCCTCAATGACAAAAGACAAGAAGAAATCCACACTTCTTGATTTTATGAGTCGTATGCTTGGTGACTCTCGTAATATTTGTGTTATTTCTTCTACTTGCATGAATGTTATTCGAAGTTATTTTGTTTGAAATCCATCAGTATATTTCTTATATGTTATTGTCACATCTTTGAAGGATAAACGAGCACCTCTTCTTCTCCTACTTCTAGCACCTTTGCTATCTGAAGTAGAGTCTCGAGGCTGGATTATGCTGCATTCGTGCACCATTTTAATGCTGTAGCAGGATTCTTTCCTAATTGTTCTACAAGCCACTTGTTTGTGCGCTTCTTCTCTGCCAACATTACTTTGATACGATTTATGTCCTTATCCATGACTATACATTATATATTATTTAGGGCAAAAATATTAAGTGACTATATACTATCTTACAGCAAAACCCTCTATACACGATTATACGATTTATAGAAGGTTTATATTTTCTATATCCTACTGCTTAACAAGGATCACACTTTAAGGCAATATATAGTTACCATATTTTATATATTTCTCAATTGTGTGGCAAAATTACAGAATATTAATGAAAAACGATAAGTTCAGTGATAAAAAGAAAAGATCATACGCTAAATTCTATGACTTTATTCTTCAGCCTTCTCTATTTACAAGCTTTATTTATTATGTGTTTAACAGCAAGCCTTCCTCAACTACCGGAAAATCTGTATAGACATATTTGATTAGGAGGAAACGCCAGTATTAGGAAAACTTCTTCATAAACCTTACCACTTCCGATATCGTAAAAAAGTCAAACTTACCGGTTCTTATCATATAGAATTGCAGAAATATAAATATAGCGTGCCTTATTTAGTATGTAGACTAGTAAAGTACATACAAAGTACTACAAATATTGAGCATCTCATTGACGGATAAAACTCAACAGAGAGACTCCTTTGATAAAACTAAATTTCAAAATGACAAAGAACGATTCGGACCAAATGGGCCAAGTTTATTTAAATTTTAATTTGGACCAATTTTAATGGAACACTAGTGATCCTAAAACTTAATATATATACTAAACCCTTATTTTTCTAATTTTAATTGAGCCTCTTTCTCTTTAATAAGCAATAAAGAAATATCAAATAAGACTTTTATAGTACTATTTAATTCAAGCGAAAAATCTTTAATCAAAGTGGTCATCTTATCAACATCATCATAGTATGAAATAATTTTTCTATCTAATCGTTCCAGTTCCATGTTAACATCCTTAATCTCTTGCAGAAATAACTTTCTCTTTTCTATATCTACCGCTTGTTTACCTAATTCCAATAAGATATTTTTTCGATGCATATTATTCTCTTTTATTTGAATATCATATCTGTTTTGATTAACACGTTCTATAAAAGAGAGTTCTTGATCCAATAAATCCGATAGTCCAATACGTGCTTTAATCCAGCATTCTTCATAAGTCTTTTCTAAATTTGTTTTCTGGCGTTGTACATCAACTTCAAACACATATCTATACTGCAAATCTGTTGCATAGATTCGACCTTTCATTTGACATATTTCTGATTTAGATAATGATATATTCTGATGGTCAAGACCAACTGTAATTCCCATAACATCTACTATATTAAGTAAAGCCAAATTATTTTTTAGACAGTTATTATACTCATCCAACTTTTTAATATTTTGTTGATGAATTAACAGTTTATCTTGTTGCATAATAGCTTTCTCACTATTTCTATTACTATAAATAATAGCAAGATAACCTACTACAACAGCAAAAATTCCACTACTATAACTTCCCCAAAAATTTAACCAAGAATCATTCGAAAGGTTTGTTTTAATAACATTACCATATGTCAACATCGTATTAATGATAAATGCGATAGCAATTCCACTAATTATGATTCCCAAAACAACATATAAATCTTTTTTCATCAATTCATATTTATTGCAACGATTCACTAACTTTCTTAATCGCCTTATAAATCTCGCTATAAGAATCTCTACCTTTATATTTTTCGGCCAATTCACATTCCTTTTACATTTTTGAGCCTCAAATCATTTCTTTAACCCATTTATCCTTCTCAAGGTATTTCCGAGTTTTATCAGATGTTGGCAGATATTGCTTTAATGCTCTTTCTGTTGCTGCTGAATCTTGGAAATGTCTAGAGGTATCTTGAAA
>NZ_DAWCXD010000035.1:0-41712 GCF_052357945.1 Bacteroides sp.
TTTCCGCTTCGGGAAGGTCGAACGGGCCACGGTTACATTCTGCATTTCCGGCAATCAGGTAAATGATAAAAGCAATGACTGCAGGGATATGTCCCTTGAAGATGAACCAGCCGTCAGCCTGTCCTTCTACGATTTCAGAAAATTGCATGGTTCCCATCAGTACTACCATAGTCATGATACTCATACCAACAGAAAGTTCGTAACTGATAATCTGTGCACCGCTTCGCATGGCACCGATCAAAGAGAATTTGTTGTTACTACCCCAACCGGCCAGCAAGATGCCGACAACTCCAATGCTGGAAGCAGCCAACAGGAAGAACACGCCCACGTTAAAGTCGAGAATCGCTGCACCTTTATTAAAAGGAATACAAGCGAAAGTCAGGAATGAGGCGATAATCACCATGAATGGAGCGAGATTGTAAAGGAAATGGTCGGCACCCTTCGGCATGAAGATTTCTTTGGTCATCATTTTGAGTACGTCGCAGACCACTTGAATAGAACCCCATTTACCAACACGGTTCGGACCAAGACGACACTGGAAGAAACCGCAAACTTTACGCTCCATGTAGATCAATATGATAGCCAGGATGGCATATAGTGCTACGAGGCACACGCCGACAGCTACACATTCTATAAAGATGGCTAATCCCTCCGGCATAATGGAGAGTAGTAGCTCATGTATCCAGTTTGTTACTATACTAAAGTCGAACATATATTCTTAATAATTAAGTATTTTATCTATCAATATCCGGAACGACATAATCTATTGTTCCGCCAATAGCAATTAAATCGGCAATCTTTGCTCCCCGGCAGATGGTGTCGATTGCGGCAACAAGCGGTAATCCCGTAGCACGGTAGTGCAGGCGGTAAGGCATTTTGTCACCCTGGCTTTCAAGGAAGACACCAAATTCACCACGACTTCCTTCTACTGCAGCATAATAACTGCCTTCCGGAACACGGATAATAGGCTTCATCTTCTCCTGATAAGGTCCTTCGGGAATATTGTCTATTAATTGTTCGATGATGTTCAGACTTTCCATGATTTCATCCATACGCACCAGGTAACGGGCAAAGCAGTCACCTTCCGTATAAACAATTTCTTTGAAATCTACTTTGTCGTATACACCGTATGGCATTCGTTTACGTACGTCACACGCCCATCCTGAGGCACGGCCTGTACCTCCGGTACAACCGAAAGAGATGGCATCTTCACGGCTTAACACACCGACGCCTTTCATACGGCTTTGTGCGATGATGTTGCCCGTAAATATATCATGATATTCGTGGATGATTCCTCTCATATAAGGAATGAACTCTTTTACTCGTTTGACGAAGTTAGGATGAAGATCAGCCTGTACACCGCCAATTGTATTGTAGTTCATAATCAGACGTCCGCCACAAGTCTCTTCAAAGATGTCGAGAATCTTCTCACGGTCACGGAATCCATAGAAAAATGCCGTCAACGCTCCCAAGTCCATCGTCAGTGCAGAGTAGAACAACAAGTGAGAGTCGATACGTTGCAATTCATCCATAATAGTACGGATATACTTCACACGTTCGCTAACCTCAATACCCATAGCCTTTTCAATACACATACACAGTGCATGACGGTTCTGGTGTGCACCCAGATAGTCAAGACGATCTGTCAAGGCTAATGTTTGAGGGTAGGTAAGGCTTTCATTCATTTTCTCGATGCCCCGGTGGATATAACCGCAGTTCGCATCAATCTTACGAATGATTTCACCTTCCAGAGAAACACGGAAGCGCATTACACCATGAGTAGCAGGGTGTTGTGGACCGATGTTAACTACATATTCTTCTTCACCGAACAACTTCATCTCTTTATTTTTGATGGTTCCGTCCGGGTTCAGTTCTATTTCTTGAGTCGTATCAAACGTCTCTTCATTGGTCATACACAATGGGTTATCCTTTTCCGGATCATTATCTTTGCGCATTGGATAACCTATCCAATCGTTACGCAGATAAAGCCGGCGCATGTCAGGATGACCGATAAAAGTGATACCGTAATAATCGAAAACTTCACGTTCGTAGAAGTCGGCTATCTTCCAAATGTCGCTGACAGATGGAATTTCAGGTAGCTCGCGGTTGGTTGTCGCTGTTTTTAGTGCTATCCGTTCGCCTGTAATGGTAGATTCCAGATGGTAGACTACGCCTAAACCGCGGAGTTTTTCCGGAGCGTCTTTCTCATCGGCTACTCCCCAGTCCATACCGGTGAGGCTTTCGAGAAAGTCCATCTGTTTTTCATTTCGCAAGCGCAGCATCTCGTCGTGTAACGCTGCAGGAGCTATAAATTGTATTTCTTGCATAAATCCTTTAAATTACAGAATGTAGAATCATTCTTCATTTTTTAAATAATCCGGTTTCTTCTCTTTTCTGTTTACTCCACCAAAGAACTTTTCTATTTTCACTTTGCGTTGCAATTGCATCATGCCATAATAGAAAGCTTCAGGACGTGGCGGGCATCCGGGAATATATACATCTACCGGAAGAATCTTGTCCACTCCGTTTACCACATGATAGGACTTTTTGAAAGGACCTCCGCTGACAGCGCATCCGCCTACGGCAACCACATACTTCGGATCGGGCATCTGGTCATAGAGTCGTTTCAGTACCGGAGCCATTTTATTGGTGATTGTTCCGCATACCATAATCATATCAGCCTGGCGCGGACTGGCACGTGCTACTTCAAACCCAAAGCGGGCCATGTCATAACGCGCGGCACCCAGTGCCATAAATTCGATACCGCAGCAACTGGTTGCAAAGGTAAGCGGCCACAGTGAGTTACTGCGTCCCCAGTTGATAAAGTCGTCAAGAACTCCGAGAGCAACGTTTGCTCCTCCTGCATTAAGTTCCTTGACCAACTTTTCCAATGATTCATTGTCGATAAACTCATCATACGGAATAGATTTTATTTTTGGCTTTTTGGTTATTTCCATTCCAAAGCTCCTTTCCTCCAGGCATAAGCAAGACCCAGAACTAAAATGATAAAGAAGAAGAGAACACTAATAAGTCCCTGTGGTCCCATGTCGTGCATAACTACTGCCCATGGGAACAGTAAAGCAGTTTCGACATCGAACATAAGAAATAGGATGGCAAACAGGTAGTAGCCTACGCGAAACTGCATCCATGATTTACCACGTGTCGGTATACCACATTCATAAGCCTCAAACTTTTGCAGATTGTATGAACGGGGAGAAATAGCACGCGAAAGAGCTACTACTACACCGACAAAAGCAAGCGCTGTCAGTAGAACAACAACTAAAAATGTAAAATTCATAATTCAATAGCTGTTTAGATTGAATATTATATAGAAATAAACAATTAGTCTATTCGCCCTATGGAGAATAAAACCAACTGTAATAAATGACGAGTAAAAGAGTCTACTGTACTGTAGGCTAAATGACTATCTTTCTTAACCCATATATATAATAGGAGATAGGATCATAATAGCACGTTGGGGGATGAGAAGATGAAGAGTGATACGGTCTTTGAGAATTGTGATGTTCTCCGGAAAAAGCAACTGGCAACAGTACGCTTTTATTTGCCGGGACATGTGTGACGTCCGTATGACTCATATCACAAGATTGGGTAGCGTAAAGGTTGTAAAGACGTTCTAAAGCATTTTGTATCGGACGATCTTGCGACACATAGCATTTCTCCTGCCGATAAGTCGGGGAGGAAACTTTGCACATATCTTCCATTGCTCCGTTAGTTGCGCAATGGATGAGCAAAGCCAATACTAAAAGTAGTCCGAATTTTAAGTTTTGTTTCATCTTTCTCCTTTAACGGCTGCAAATATAGAACTAATATTTATACTTTTTGCAAAGTCCGAGTGGCAAAAAAGCTTTTTTTAACTCCGCTTCTTTGCGATTCGTTTTTGGGTCGGTACGGTTTCATGAAAAATTATTTTTGAATGAGACAAATCTTTCTCTTGTATTTGTTAAAAGATGCAATAAAAAGAACGATTTACTTCCTTTTTTACGAATTACACAAATAAAATACATTTTTTTGCAGACTAAGAAAGAATACATGATTATGAAACGCACACTTTGGTTTATATTTTTCCTTCTAAACTCTTTGTTTTACCTCTATGCAGATAGTGAGAATGATTCTTTGTTGAAGGTGTTGGACAAAGTGATTTCTGAACGTTTGATATATACCCAGAAGAAAGAAGCTACCATAAAAGAATTAAAGAAAAAGAAGGTTGGCCTTAATTCGTTGGAGGATATATATAATTTAAATAAAGAGATTATTCATCAATATGAGACTTTTGTCTGTGACTCGGCAGAACAATACATTCATGAGAATATTGATATAGCAAAAACAATCGGTAATAAAGAATATCTTTTGGATGAGCAGCTCCGGTTGGCTTTTGTCTATTCTTTATCCGGTTTGTTTATTCAAGCAAATGATATTTTTAAGTCGATTAAGTGTGCGGATTTACCCGATCATTTGAAAGCATCATATTGTTGGAATCGTATACGTTATTATGAGAACCTTATAAAATATACGGATGATATTCGATTTTCCAATGAGTATATAACAGAGAAAGAAGCTTATCGGGATACTGTGATGGGCGTTTTGGTTGAAGAATCGGAAGAGTATAAAAAAGAAAAAGCTGTGAAACTTCAGGATAAGGGTAGTATAAAGGAAGCTCTTCAGATATTAACGAAGATATATAATAAGCAGGAACTGACATCTCATGGATATGCAATGATGGCTATGGGGCTCGCAAGAGTTTATCGTTTGATTGGAAATGATGCGTTGGAAGAAAAGTATTTGATTTTGGCTGCTATGACAGATATAAAATTGGCTGTAAAAGAGAATGAAGCATTGTTGACATTAGCTGTCAATTTATATCAAAAGGGAGATATAGATAGAGCTTATAATTATATAAAAGTAGCATTGGACGATGCCATCTTTTATAATTCCCGCTTTAAGAATACGGTAATTGCCCGCATCCATCCGATTATTGAAAATACATACTTGATCCGGTTGGAAAAACAAAAGCAGAACCTTCGTTTCTATATATTTCTGACTAGTTTGTTTGTGGTAGCTCTTGCTATCACCCTGTATTTTACATATAAACAAACAAAAATTGTATCCCGGGCTAAACGGCATCTTAAAGCTATGAATGAGGAACTGGTCGGGCTGAATAAGAATCTCGACGAAGCTAATCTGATTAAGGAAAAATATGTGGGGTATTTTATGAATCAATGTGCCGTTTATATTAATAAACTCGATGAGTACAGGAAGAATGTGAACAGGAAAATCAAGACCGGACAGATTGATGATTTATATAAGTCATCCTCCCGACCTTTTGAAAAGGAACTTGAAGAACTATATCATAACTTTGATAAAGCGTTCCTTAAATTGTATCCTAACTTTGTGGAAAAGTTCAATTCTTTGTTGAAACCGGAGGAGCGTTATAAACTGGAAAAGGACCAACTGAATACAGAATTACGCATATTTGCATTGATACGGTTAGGAATTACCGATGTTGGACAGATTGCTGTATTTTTGCATTATTCTGTGCAGACAATCTATAATTATAAGAGTAAAGTGAAGAGAATGTCCACTCTTGATAGTAATATCTTTGAGGAGGAGGTAAAAAAGCTTGGTTCTTTGTCTCAAAAATGATTCTATCCGGTTTACCAAAATTAAAAAATGGTCTTATTATAAAATGTTGATTATTAGGTGTCTATATAATAATTGATCTATAAAACGTTTACTTTCCCGCCTACTTCCACTAAGAAGTAGGCTTTTTTCATCTCTATATTTGCATCACAAGATTTTTGATAACTGAATACTAATCTAAAGAAACACACAACTATGAGTTTTTCAGAATTGTATCTTATTTATTATCCCAAGCTAGTTCGGTTTGCAAAAGAATTTGTGATGTCGGAAGAGGATGCTGAGAACATAACGCAAGATGTGTTTACAGACTTATGGGAAAAGAGAGAGTCAATGAATCATATTGAGAATATGAATGCTTATCTTTTCAGACTTGTGAGAAACAAATGTTTGGATTATTTAAAGCATAAAGTATTCGAGCAAAAGTATGTCGAGAATGTGAAGGCTTCTTTTGAGATTGAGTTGAATCTGAAATTGCAATCTTTGGATCGTTTTGATGTATATGATATATCAGAAAGAAATCAGATGGAGAACCTGATACGGGATGCTATCAATAGTTTGCCTAAAAGATGCCGTGACATATTTTTGTTAAGCCGCATGGAAGGATTGAAGTATAGGGAAATATCCGAACGTTTGGGCATTTCGGTAAATACAGTGGAATGTCAGATGGGAATAGCACTAAAAAAGTTGAGAGCAAAACTCAATGTAACATTGGCTGCATAACTTTTTAATGAATTTATCGGTATTTTTTAGGGGTATTTATTGAGATAATCGTTCTTTGATAAAAAAGGACTGTGTATATGGAGAATTGTCTGAATAAATATTTTGCGGATGAATTTACTTCTGATGAAAAAACAGAGTTTCTCATAGAAGTGGAAAACAATGAAAGGCTGAAGGAAGAATTTATAGAAAATCAGACTTTGCTGGCACTCGTTGATTGGATATCTCCGGAATATGAAAATAATAAAGAAGTTGTCCAACATAAATTATATGAATTTATGTGTAGAATGGAGCAACACAAAGATAAATAGGTTTAGGATACCATGAATAAAATTTATATCATATTACTGACTGTTTTCTTTTATGCAAATGTTTATTCTCAACAAGCTTATTTTGCTGATGGGTATCATGGCGGGATATATGGACATTATCCGGTAAAGTGGAAAACTCAATTCATTGTGGATCATCTGGCTATGCATCCGGACTGGCGGATTTGTATGGAGATAGAGCCTGAAACATGGGATACAGTCAGAGTACAGACTCCGGAGGCTTATTTGCGTTTTAAAGAGATGGCTACTAGTAATCAGGTAGAGTTTACGAATCCTACTTATGCACAGCCTTATTGTTATAATATCTCGGGAGAGAGTATAATAAGACAGTTTCAATATGGTATTGCTAAAATAAACAAACATTTTCCGGGGGTCGATTTTGTAACCTATTCGGTAGAAGAACCTTGCTTCACAAGTTGCTTGCCACAAATCCTTAAACAATTCGGCTTTAAATATGCTGTATTGAAATGTCCCAATACCTGTTGGGGAGGGTATACTGCTGCTTATGGCGGAGAATTGGTTAATTGGGTGGGACCGGACGGGACTGCAATATTGACCGTTCCCAGGTATGCTTGTGAAAAACTAGAGCCGGGATCAACTTGGCAGACAACTGCTTGGGGAAATTCGGCTGCTTATTTAAAAGATTGCCGTAACGCAGGTATCAAACACCCCGTTGGTATGTGTTTTCAGGATGCGGGATGGAAGAACGGCCCATGGCTGGGAAGTGGAAAGAACACAAAAAATAACTCTATATATATGACATGGAGAGATTACATTGAAAATGTCTCCATCGGAAAAACGGATGATAACTGGTATTTTTCACAGGAAGATATACATGTGAATCTTATGTGGGGAAGTCAGGTTTTGCAAAAAATAGCGCAAGAAGTACGTGTTTCAGAAAATAGAATTGTCATGGCAGAGAAAATGTCTGTAATGGCTTATCTGGAAAATAAATATATTTGTCGACAGGCAGATATGGATGAGGCTTGGCGTACACTGATGTTGGCACAACATCATGATTCGTGGATTGTGCCTTATAATGGACTGAATAGAAAAGGAACATGGGCTGATCAGATTAAGCGATGGACAGATAGTACCAATCATCTTGCAGATGGAATTATTGAGGCATCTATGCAGAGCTTTAATGAAAAGTTTATTCCGCAAAATAATGCTCAACAGCAATATATACGTGTTTTTAATACATTAGGAATGAGAAGAAAGGAAATCGTAAGTGTTCTTCTGCCTACGGAATCTGAAAATGCGGATTTATGTGTTTATGACTGGAAAGGTAAAGATATAGGTTGTTTGGTAGAAAATGAAGGTAAAGAGATAAGATTATTTTTTGAGGCAGAGATTCCTCCCTTTGGTTATTCCACGTATTGTATAAAAAAGAAAGAAGCCGGTAAGAAAGAGGCTTCGGAGAGTAGATTCGTTTTGGAAGGTAATAAGGTGAATAAACAGGAATACGTGGTTGAAAATGATATGTATAAAATTGTTTTTGACTTATCAAAGGGAGGAACCATAAAAAGCCTGATAGCTAAAAAAGAAGGGAATAAGGATTTTGCAGGTAAAACGGAGAAATATGCTTTAGGGGAGCTACGAGGCTTTTTTTATGAAGAAGGCAAATTTCGTTCTTCTATAGAGACTCCGGCCAAGCTGACAGTAGTAAGGGATAATGTATATGAGCAAAAAATTAAGATAGAGGGTGAGATTGCTTCCCATCCGTTTACACAGGTAATCACTCTCACTAAAGGAACGAGACGAATCGATTTTGATTTGACGGTTGACTGGAAAAAGAATGTAGGTATTGGTGAATATAAAGAGGAACGTTGGCGTGATAATCGTCGGGCTTATTGTGACGATCGGTTTAAACTAAGTGTATTATTCCCGACTGATTTACATTCTCCCCGTGTTTATAAAAATGCACCGTTTGATGTATGCGAAAGCAAACTGACTGATACTTTCTTTGACTCTTGGGATCAAATCAAACATAATATTATACTTCATTGGGTTGACTTGGCTGAACAGGAAGGCGACTATGCTCTGGCTTTATTATCAGACCATACTACTTCTTATTCTTATGGAGAGGACTATCCGCTAGGACTGACTGCTCAATATTCGGGTGGAGGACTTTGGGGACCTGATTATAAAATAACACACCCTTTGAGGATGAAGTATGCAATTATACCTCATCGTGGCAAATGGGACAAAGCATCAATCGCAGATGATAGCGATTGTTGGAATGAACCATTGCTGCATTCTTGCTATCCAGTGGTAAAACCGGAATCGAAATCATTTATTGATTTACAGAATACTGGTTATCAAGTGAGTGCTCTTCAAATGAAAGATGGAAAGGTACTATTGCGCCTGTTCAATTCTGAAGGGGACGAAAAATTACAAAAGGTTACCATTGACATGCCATTATCCGGAGTGGAGGAAGTTGATTTGAATGGACAATGTATCGAAAGAAAGAAGATAAAAACACGTGCAGGTAAATCGGAAATGATGATTTCAATGCCTCGTTTTGGTATTAAGACTTTCGTTCTTAGTTTGACTTAAAATAATTAGATTATTGTTATGTATAAAGCGACTGCTAATCTTTTAATTGTTTGCTTTTTGTGTTGGATGACGGGTTGCTCATCAACCAATACCGTATCGGAAGATTTGGTTCCGACTGATTATGTAAACCCGTTTATTGGTGCCAGTACTAGTGTAGGGGCTGCCGGTGTTTATCACGGATTAGGTAAAACTTTTCCCGGAGCTACGACTCCGTATGGTATGGTACAGGTTAGTCCTAATACAATAACGGGAGGTGATAACGGTTCCGGATACAGTGATGAACATAAGACAATCGAAGGATTTGCCTTTACCCAGATGAGTGGTGTGGGATGGTTTGGTGATTTGGGCAATTTTCTTGTGATGCCTACAACTGGTGAATTATATAAAGTGGCAGGTAAAGAGAATAATGATAGTATAAAAGGATATCGTTCGGCTTATAACAAAGCCACTGAAACGGCTAAGGCCGGATATTATTCGGTAGAATTGACTGATTATCATATCAAAGTAGAAAGTAGCGCGACACCACACTGTGGAATTTTACATTTTACTTATCCTTCTAGTGACCAATCGCGTATTCAGATTGATTTAGCTCGTAGAGTAGGGGGAACATCTACTTCGCAGTATATTAAAGTTGTAGATGATTACACTATTCAAGGATGGATGAAGTGCACACCTGATGGTGGTGGATGGGGTAATGGTGAAGGAAAAGCCGATTATACCGTTTATTATTATGCACAATTTAGTAAACCTTTGACTAATTATGGCTTTTGGAGTGCAGATATTCCCGAACATTGGGTTCGGAAACGTGATGAAGTAGTGAGTATTCCTTATTTGACTCGTGTATCACAAGCTCCGGTTATAAAAGACAAGCAAGAACTGACAGGTAAACACCTGGGCTTTTTTACTGAATTTCCAACGAAGGAGGGAGAGACTGTAGAGATGAAAGTTGGTATCTCTTTTGTTGATATGGAGGGTGCTGCAAATAACTTTGAACAAGAAATAGCCTCTAAAAATTTTGGACAAGTAAAGCAGGAAGCTACTGAATTGTGGAATAAAGAACTTAATCGTGTCCGGATATCCGGTGGTACGGATGATGAAAAAACGATATTCTATACTGCCATGTATCATACGATGATTGATCCTCGTATCTATACAGATGTAGACGGACGTTATGTAGGCGGTGATTATAAAATACATACGGCTGACAGCACCTTTACAAAACGTACTATATTCAGTGGATGGGATGTATTTCGTAGTCAGTTTCCTTTGCAGACTATAATTAATCCGCGTTTAGTAAGTGATGAACTGAACTCATTGATTACTATGGCAGATCAGAGTGGGCGCGAATACTATGAACGTTGGGAATTGCTGAATTCCTATTCCGGCTGTATGTTGGGAAATCCTGCTTTGTCTGTTTTGGCAGATGCTTATATCAAAGGGATTCGTACGTATGATGCAGAGAAAGCATATCGTTATGCCATTAACACATCCCGTCGTTTTGGTAATGATTCATTGGGGTATGCTCCGGAACCATTGAGTATTTCAACCACTTTGGAGTATGCTTATACTGATTGGTGTATATCTCAATTAGCGAAAGCTATGGGGAAAGAAGACGATGCCAAATGTTTCTATGAAAAGGGACAGGCATATCATCATATTTTTGATAAAGAAAAGGGATGGTTCCGTCCCCGTAAAGCAGATGGTACATGGGTAGAATGGCCGGAGAATGCACGTCTTAAAGAATGGTATGGGTGTATAGAAGCAAACTCTTATCAGCAAGGTTGGTTTGTACCTCACGATGTTCCGGGAATGGTGAATTTGATGGGTGGCAAGGAGAAAGTTATTGCGGATTTAACAGATTTCTTTAATAAAACTCCTTCTAATATGCTGTGGAATGAATATTATAACCATGCGAATGAACCTGTGCACTTCGTTCCTTTTTTGTTCAATCAGCTTGAAGTTCCCTGGTATACTCAAAAATGGACACGCTATACATGTGAAAAGGCTTATGCAAACAAAGTTGAAGGGATTGTTGGCAATGAAGATGTAGGTCAGATGTCGGCGTGGTATGTGTTGGCTGCTTCCGGTATTCATCCTTCCTGTCCGGGAAATACACGTATGGAGATTACAAGTCCGGTTTTTGATAAAGTAGAGTTCAATCTTGATCCCAGCTATTATACTGGTAAGAAATTCACGGTGATAGCTCATAATAACAGCATAAATAACGTCTATATACAAAAGGCCTTGTTGAACGGTCAGGAATACAATAAATGTTATCTTGATTTTGCGGACATTGCAGCCGGAGGTACATTAGAGCTGTTTATGGGTGATAAACCTAATGTTGAGTGGGGACTTTGATTGAATAACATACTCTAAAACAAATTGTTACTTTAAAATCTTGATAGTATGATGAATAAACTTGGGCTTATCATTGTATCGGTTATATTGGCTCTAATCCAGACAGGGTGTGCAGAGCAGAGTACATGGATGTCTTTGAACAGCTCTAATCCTCGGATTATCTGGGAAGTGAAACCCCAGGCAGATTTAGAGAACATAACCGGAGAGCAGATTTCTACTCCGGAATTTAAAATGTCCGATTACGTTAAAGGTGTGGTTCCCGGAACTGTTTTTACTGCTTATGTTGAAGCAGGAATCGTTCCAGATCCTAATTATGCCGATAATATTTATAAAGTAGACGAAACGTTTTATAACCGTCCTTTCTGGTATCGTACGGAATTCGAACTCCCGTCTTCTTATTCGGAAGGGAAGCGGGTATGGCTTCATTTCGACAATACGAACCGCTTTGCCGATTTCTATTTTAATGGCGAGAAGATATCAGGAACAAAAACATCTACTAAAGATGTAAGCGGTCACATGTTACGTTCGAAGTTTGATGTGACCAATCTGATAAAGAAATCCGGTAAGAATGTGATAGCTGTTCTGATTACCGATGCCGATCAGAAAAAGACGCGTAAGGCTAAAGACCCGTATGGAGTTGCGTGTAGCCCCAGTTATCTGGCTGGTGCCGGTTGGGACTGGATGCCATACGTACCGGGACGTCTGGCTGGTATCACAGGCAATGCTTATCTTGTGGTAACGGGAGATGTAGTGATGGAAGATCCTTGGGTACGTTCAGAGTTACCGACCTTGCAGAAAGTAGAGCTTTCTGTCTCAACAGATATTAGAAATGCTTCTTCTTCCCCCAAAGATGTCGTTGTATCCGGAGTGATTCAGCCGGGGAATATTTCTTTCTCTAAAGACATTCGGGTAGAAGGAGGAACAACAGCCAGACTATCTATTAACAAAGATGACATAGCGCAATTGGTCGTTGACCATCCGAAACTTTGGTGGCCGAATGGTTATGGTGATCCCAATCTTTATACTTGTAAGCTGACTTGTTCTGTAGATGGAAAAGTGTCGGATGTAAAAGAAATGACATTCGGTATCAAGAAGTATGAGTATAAAATGGTCGATAATGTAGTGGGATATCCTGTTCTTACATTCTTTATCAACGGACAGAAGATCTATCTGAAAGGTGGAAACTGGGGAATGAGCGAATATCTGCTTCGCTGTCAGGGCAAAGAGTATGAAACGAAAATCAGACTTCATAAGGAAATGAATTACAATATGATCCGTCTATGGACCGGTTGTGTTACTGATGATGAGTTTTATGATTATTGTGATAAATATGGGATTATGGTATGGAATGATTTCTGGTTATATGTAGCATACAATGACGTGGCTCAACCGGAAGCATTTAAAGCGAATGCCCTTGATAAAGTCAGACGTCTTAGAAACCATCCTTCCATTGCTATTTGGTGTGGAGCAAATGAAACGCATCCGGCACCTGATTTGGATAATTACCTGCGTGAAATGATTGCGAAGGAGGACAATAATGACCGTATGTATAAGTCTTGCTCCAATCAGGATGGATTGTCCGGAAGTGGTTGGTGGGGAAATCAACCTCCAAGACACCATTTTGAAACTTCAGGCAGTAATCTGGCATTTAATACACCGGCTTATCCATACGGTATTGATCACGGTTACGGTATGCGTACAGAAATAGGAACGGCCACTTTCCCCACATTTGAAAGTATCAAAGAGTTTATCCCGGAAAAAGACTGGTGGCCTCTGCCTACTGATGAGCAGTTGAAGAATGATGATGACAATGTATGGAACAAACATTTCTTCGGTAAGGAAGCGTCTAATGCCAACCCGGTTAATTATAAGAATTCAGTGAACACACAGTACGGAGAATCATCCGGATTGGAAGAATTCTGCGAGAAAGCGCAAATGCTGAATATCGAAGTGATGAAAGGTATGTATGAGGCTTGGAACGATAAGATGTGGAATGATGCAGCCGGACTTCTGATCTGGATGAGCCATCCGGCTTATCCCTCGTTTGTATGGCAGACTTATGACTATTATTATGATCCTACAGGTGCTTATTGGGGAGCAAAAAAGGCTTGTGAACCTTTACATATCCAATGGAATGCTTCCAATAACAATATAAAAGTAATAAATACTACAGCAAAGGACTTGAAAGGTGCAATAGCTAAAGCTGCAATTTATGACCTGAATGGAAAAGAAGTGCCTGCATACGGACAGACAAAACAGGTCGATGTGGCAGCCAGCAACATTGCAGAAGCTTTTTCTTTGAACTTTAACCCTTTCAATCTGGCTTATGGAAAGAAGGCTGTAGCTTCTTCTTCAACAGGTGCCTCTAAAAGTGCTTCAATGGTTACTGACGGAGGAGCCGGAAGTCGTTGGGAAAGTGCATACAGTGATCCTCAATGGATATACATTGATCTTGGTAAAGAAGAAAAGATAGAAAAGGTTATTTTGAAATGGGAGGCAGCTTGTGCTAAGAAATACGAACTGCAAGTATCGAATGATGCGCAAGAATGGAAAACCGTTTATGCCAACAAAGATGGAAGAGGTGGTACTGAACAGATTGAATTGGAACCTGTTACAGCACGTTATGTGAAATTGGCAGGCATCAGCCGTGCCACACAGTTTGGATATTCTTTGTTCGAATTCGAAATCTACGGTGAGAAACCAAAAGAGATAGAAGAACTGACTCCGCTTCATTTTATCAAGTTGGAACTGATAGATGCCAAAGGTAATTTAATCTCTGAAAACTTCTATTGGCGGAATGGCGTGAGAGATCTTGACTATACATTGCTGAACACACTTCCGGAAGTTGCTTTGTCTTGCCGATTGGTGGATAAATCGATGTCTGACGGAAAGATAAATATAGCTGTAAAGAACAATTCCGAGACTGTGGCTTTTGCTAATCGGGTGAGGCTTGTTAATAAGGCTACGCAAAAACGAATACTTCCAATTATTATGTCCGATAATTATGTGACGTTGATGCCGGGCGAAGAAAAGGTTATCACTATGGAGGCGACTCCCGAACTGTTGAAAGGAGGCGTAAGTGTATTGGTGAAACAGTATGGGAAAGCAGAGAAGAATAAGCTGGATATAGCAGATTGATTGTTGTACGGTTATCTTTATGGTTTGATTAAAAGAATAAAGAAAATGGCTAATAGACTAAAAATGAGGATACTTTTGTTGTTATCTTTAGTTTATATAAATTGCGATTACTTACAGGCACAAACAACAATACCTCGGTTTGAAGAAGGGGAACGTGTGGTATTTGTAGGAAACAGCATTACTCACGGCGGACATTATCATTCATTTATCTGGTTGTATTACATGACTCGTTTCCCGGATAAACCGATTACTATCATGAATGCCGGAATTGGTGGAGAGAGTGCGTGGGATATGAAGGATCGTTTGGACTATGATGTTTTCAACAGGAAACCAACTTATGTGACTCTAACTTTCGGTATGAATGATACCGGTTATGATATTTACATGAAAGACGATGCAAAAGAACTGTCGGAACAACGGATTGCAAAGTCATTGGAAAGCTATCGGGAAATAGAAGAACGCTTACTGGCTAAAAATAAAATAAAGAAAGTTTTGATTGGTGGTTCTCCTTATGATGAGACTTCCCGGTTTAATAATTTTATATTGCATAATAAGAACAACGCCATTTTAAAAATCATAGATGCCCAACGTACATCGGCTAAAAAGAATGGCTGGGGTTTTGTTGATTTTAACCAACCGATGCGTGAGATAAGCAGAAAAGAGCAGGAGGCAGATTCTACATTTACATTCTGCAGGATAGATAGAATTCATCCGGATAATGACGGACAGATGGTCATGGCCTATTTGTTTCTGAAAGCACAGGGACTGGCTGGGGATGAAGTGTCATCAGTATCTATTGATGCATATCATTCATTTGTAATAACCCATAAGAACTGTAAGATTTCAAAACTAAAAAAGAGCGGAGCTGATCTGACTTTTGATTATCTGGCGTATGCTCTTCCTTATCCGCTGGATTCTATTTCTAGAAGTGGCTGGGGAAATAAAAGGTCACAACGTGATGCAATGCAGTTGGTTCCATTTATGGAAGAGTTTAATCAGGAACGTTTTCAGGTAACAAACTTAGAGAAAGGAATGTATCGGTTAACTATAGACAATCAGTTTATTGACAATCTCTCATCCGAAAAGTTGGCGAATGGAGTGAATTTGGCAGATTACCCGAATACTCCCCAATATCAACAAGCTGCGAAAATCATGTATCTGAATGAAGAACGGTTTGAAGTGGAGAAACGTTTTAGAGAATACTTGTGGACCGAATATTCATTCCTGAAAAAAGAAGGATTACTGTTTACTGATGATCAGAAAGCTATCGATAAACTAAAAGAATATTTACCTAAAGACGGGTTTCTTAGGATGAGCTACGATTGGTATATAAAAGCGATGAATCCTGAAATACGGGAGGTTTGGAGCAATTATATGAAGAGTCTTGTTGAAACAATTTATAAAATCAATAAACCTGTCACTCATAAAGTGAGGCTGGTAAGAGTTGAATAATAATAGAAGATGAATAGAATGAAACGATTGCTATGTTTAGGTTTAATTTGTTATTTCTGTTGTCTGTCGATGATAGTATATGGAAATGAGAAAACTTCGCCTTTCTATTTGGCGGAATTAAAATGTGAGAATCTTATTGATCCTTTGGGGATTGATAATGTAACTCCTCACTTTAGTTGGAAGTTAAAGGGGGACGGCTGGAAAGGCGGGCAAACTTATTATGAAATACAGGTAGCTTCGGATAGTATTCTGTTGGTGCAGAATAAAGCTGATTTATGGAATACCGGAAAATTGAAATCCAAAACTTCGGTTATGGTACCTTATCGAGGGAAGACTTTAACTTCTCGTTCTTTGTGTTATTGGCGGGTACGTGTTTGGGATGCTAAAAAACAAGCTTCATCATGGAGTCCTGTTGCCCGTTTTGGAGTTGGCATCTTGGATCAGTCACAGATGAAAGGAGAATATATAGGGGCTTCTGTTGAAGGTGGTAAGATTTGTGCTCCTATTCTTCGCAAAAAAGTGAAACTGACTCAAGGGGAGACTTCTTTCTTGCATGTAAATACGTTAGGTTATCACGAAATTTATATCAATGGGAGAAAGGTTGGGGAGGACGTTCTGACCCCTGCTGTATCACATTTATCTAAACGTTCACTAATTGTTACTTATGATATTACTCCTTATTTAAGAGAAGGAGAAAATGATCTGTTTATCTGGCTGGGACAAGGTTGGTATAAAACGACGACTTTCGGAGCAGCTTATGAAGGTCCGCTGGTAAAAGCAGAATTGGATGTGTTGAGAAATGGTAAATGGGAAGTCGTAACGAAGACAGACGGATCATGGTACGGACGTGAAAGTGGCTATTCTGATACAGGTACTTGGCGTGCTTTGCAGTTTGGAGGTGAGAGGGTGGATGGAAGGATTCTTCCACGAGATCTTTCAACACAGGCTTTAGACAAAATGAAATGGACTCCTGTTGTGAAAGTGAATGTTCCCGATCATATCACTTCCCCTCAAATGTGTGAGATAAACAAGATACATCAGATTTTGCAGGCTGTTTCTGTAAAGAAGCTGGGTGAAGGTCTCTGGCTGGTAGATATGGGAAAGGTTCAGACCGGATGGTTTGAGATGCAAATGCCTATATTGCCGGCAGGTCATGAAGTTATTATGGAATATAGTGATAATTTGACGAAAGACGGTGAATTTGACAAGCAAGGTGAAAGTGATATTTATATATCTGGTGGTAAGCAAGGAGAATACTTCAGAAATAAATTCAATCATCACGCTTTTCGATATGTGCGCGTCTCCAATCTTCCTCAAAAACCGGAAATAGGTGCTATGAAATCTCTGCAGATTTATGGAGATTATAAACAGACCGCAACTTTTGAATGTTCGGATGCCGACTTGAATGCTATTCACCAAATGATTCAGTATACGATGAAATGTCTGACTTTTAGTGGATATATGGTAGACTGTCCGCATTTGGAACGTGCAGGATATGGTGGTGATGGAAACTCCTCAACGATGTCTTTGCAAACGATGTACGATGTAGCTCCAACATTTGAAAACTGGGTGCAAACATGGGGAGACTCCATGCGTGAAGGAGGAAGTTTGCCGCATGTTGGTCCTAATCCGGGTGCCGGTGGCGGCGGTCCGTATTGGTGCGGATTCTTTGTACAGGCTCCCTGGAGAACGTATGTCAACTATAATGATCCCCGCTTGATTGAGAAATATTATTCTCAAATGAAAGAGTGGTTTAAGTATGTTGATAAGTATACAGTAGATGGTTTGCTGAAACGTTGGCCCGATACCAAATACCGTGACTGGTATTTGGGAGATTGGCTGGCACCCATGGGAGTAGATGCAGGTAATCAGGCTTCAGTGGATTTGGTAAGTAACTGTTTTATCAGCGAATGCTTGAGTACTATGTATAAGACAGCCTTAACATTAGGAAACAAAGAAGAGGCGGAAGAGTTTGCTATTCGTAGAGAAAAACTTAACAAGTTGATTCATCAGACGTTCTACCGTGCGGATGAAGGGATCTATTCTACCGGCTCACAATTGGATATGTGCTATCCTATGTTGGTAGGTGTTGTACCTGATTCTTTGTACAATAAAGTGAAAGAGAATGTTGTTATGATGACCGAAGAAAAACATAAAGGACATATTGCTGTTGGTCTGGTTGGAGTACCTATTTTGACAGAATGGGCTGTTCGGAATAAACAAGTGGATTTCTTCTATCAAATGATGAAGAAACGTGATTATCCCGGTTATCTGTATATGATTGACCATGGTGCGACAGCGACTTGGGAATATTGGAGCGGAGAACGAAGTCGTGTGCACAATTGTTACAATGGAATTGGTACTTGGTTTTATCAGGCTGTAGGAGGAATACGTCTTGACGAGGCTAAACCTGGATATCGTCACTTCTATGTCGATCCTCAAATTCCAAACGGTGTGACTTGGGCAAAAGTAACGAAAGAATCACCTTATGGCACAATTGCTGTTAATTGGAAGTTGAAAGATGATAATCAGTTGAATCTTCAATTGACAGTTCCTGCCGGAACAACGGCTACAGTTTGCATCCCTAATAATGCTGTCTCATGTAAAAAGAATAAGAAGAAAGTGAGCGTTAAGGAGCAGACTGTTGATGTAGAAGCAGGGCATTATGATTTTCTATTTAATTTGAAATAGATACCCTACTAGAGTGTATTTATGATTTTCATTTCTCATATTCTCATTCATTAATCATAAATGGCAGAAAACTAATAGGATAGACTATGAGAAATGATTTTTAAGATGGTATTTCTCATAGTTTTTCCGTCAAATACCCCGTATTTTACCTTATTTCTCATACTTGTTGGATGCATTTCTCATAGTGTTTTTCCAATCAACCTATACAAGAATAAAGAAACAGCTAGTCAACCATTATCAGGGAAGTACATATTCTCTTTGTCCCATATATTGTGGGAAAGTATTCCCTATTAACAGGGAAAAGATTCTCTTATTTTGTGGGAATAAATTCTCATAATATTAGGGAATATTTTCCCATAATATATGGAACAATCGGAACTACAGTTTATCTTCAACCAGAAAAAAGGAGAAGATAGTATTTAACTATGAGAAATACTCTGAAATACTATGAGAATAAGGTGAATTTTAAGCTAAAATAGAAGGTGTATTATGAGAAATGCCGTCTTAGAAAGTATTTCTCATAAGCTATTTATTTGACTATTTGTTGTTTATCAGTCACCTATGAGAATATGAGAAATGAAATTTAAAAATCTTCTCTAGAGACTGCTGAATTTTTTATTGATACATTTAAAAACGTACCGTAATAAACTAAATTATCATTTAATTTAAATCTGTGCAGAAACAAAATTAACTTTAGGAAAATTGTCTTGTGAATTAACTTGAAGTTAATCGCCTTGATTATTATTTTTATATGATTCTTTTTTAGTGGTTTCCCAAATTTCAAGCGTTCATAGGATAAAGTTCAATAGATATAGGTAAAAAGTTAGGAGTGATGTTTGAGTTTCCACAATATTCCTCCAGTTTATATATTCTCTTTTTATTAATTGGCTGGAGGAGTTGCTGGAAGTTTCGTTTGACTAAAGTGAAAAATATGATATCATGAAAAATGTTTTAGTAATGATTACGTGTGCCTTGATTTGCTTTTTATCAGCGTGCTCGAATGTAAAAGATGTGCTTTCTATAGTAACTATTGAAAAAGGCTTCCGAGAAATTCCCGATAGTATCCGAGTGGGATGTTATTGGTATTGGATTTCAGATAATATCTCAAAAGAGGGAGTGGTTAAAGATCTGTATGCTATGAAAAAGGCAGGGATCACCCGTGCATATATAGGAAATATTGATATAGGAGGAAATGCTTATGGAGATGTGAAGATATTTACGCCTGAATGGTGGGATGCTATACATGCAGCACTGAAAACTGCGACAGAACTGGACATAGAAATAGGAATGTTTAATAGTCCCGGATGGAGTCAGTCGGGAGGACCGTGGGTGAAGCCGGAACAGAGTATGCGTTATCTGGCAGCCACCGATACGATGGTGAAAGGTCCGCGAACTTTTTCGTACACAGTACCAGGATATTCGGATTCCATGCAGTTAGTTCGTATTATTGCTTATCCTGTCCAAAGCGACATGTTTCAAAAAGAATGGAAAGTGCAACAGAAAGGATATGAACCCGTAGTTTTTGAAATGCACCTTGATGAACCACAGCCGATTCGTAGTTTCATTTTTGCTACAAACAATTATGTCTGGACGAAAGCGGAGCTCCAAGCTAAAGTCGGTGATGCCTATAAAACGATCCGGAAGTTTGAGATAGACCGTACCAATGGTATGCGTTCTGTCGGATTTTTCACCAATGCTCCGGTTGTTCTTTCTCTTCCTGCAACGGAATCTGCGGACTTTCGTTTATTGTTGGATAAGCCGATTAATTCTTATGGGGATGTAGAAGCCACGGTCACTCTTTCTTCCGCAAGAACGATAGAACGATATCCGGAACAATCTTTGGCGAAGATGTATCAACGTCCCGATCCTAAATGGGATTCATATATGTGGACTAATCAGGATTGGTATAATGATTCGGAGGGCTTTGTGATACCACAGGATAAAGTAATAGATTTGACTGCTTTTCTTTCTTCCGATGGGACTTTGACTTGGAATGTACCGGAAGGTGACTGGATTATTTCCTGTTTGGAAATGAAAACGACAGGTGTGACAAATACACCTGCCACACCTGAAGCTACCGGACTTGAAGTGGATAAAATGAGTAAGCAACATGTCAACGCACACTTTGATGCTTATATGGGTGAAATTCTTCGTCGTATTCCTGAAGCTGATCGTAAGAGCCTGAAAATTGCAGTGCAAGACAGTTATGAGACGGGTAGCCAAAACTGGACGGATGATATGCTGGAGCGCTTCAAGAAAGCTTATGGATATGATCCACTTCCTTATCTACCTACTCTCTATGGTAAAGTAGTAGGGAATGAAGATATGTCTTCTCGTTTTCTTTGGGATCTGCGCCGTCTGATTGCAGATGGAGTTTCATACGATTATGTAGGTGGATTGAGAGATATTTGTCATCAACATGGGCTCACAACTTGGTTGGAAAATTATGGGCATTGGGGATTTCCGGGAGAGTTCTTGCAATATGGCGGTCAATCTGATGAGATTAGTGGTGAATTTTGGAGCTTTGGTGATCTGGGGCTAATTGAAAATCGTTGTGCTTCCTCTTGTGGGCATATTTACGGTAAAAAGCGTATTTGGGCAGAATCATGTACAAGTGGAGGACCTAATTTTACCCATTATCCGGGCAATATGAAAGCACGTATTGATCGTTTTTTCGCTGAAGGTATCAATGCTTCACTACTCCATTTGTATATTCACCAACCTTATGAAGATCGTAATCCCGGTGTGAGTGCTTGGTTTGGAAATGATTTTCATCGTAAAAACACTTGGTTTAGTCAAATGGATTTATTTACAGACTATCTGCGGAGGTCGAACTTCCTTTTACAGCAAGGTACTTATGTGGCGGATGTCGCTTATTTCATCGGTGAAGATGCTCCCAAAATGACAGGTTCAATAGATCCTCAATTACCAAAAGGATATTCTTTTGACTTTATTAATGCCGAGGTTCTTTTAACGAGGGCTATCGTTAAAGATGGTTGTTTGACCCTGCCTGATGGAATGAAGTACCGTTTACTGGTATTGCCAAATCAAAAATCAATGCGCCCCGAAGTACTGAGAAAGATTAGTGAATTGGTACACGATGGCTTGGCTGTTTATGGTGATACTCCTGAATATTCTCCTAGCCTGTCCGGCTATCCTGAAGCAGATAAGGAAGTATCACATATTGGTACAGAATTGTTTGCTAACGATCATTATGGAAAAGGAAGAGTGTTTCAACGGGGTATTATTTTACAAGATGTGTTGGATACACTGAATATACATCCTGATTTTAGGTGTGAAAAAGATATGCCAGTTTTGTTTATACATCGAACTCTACCAGATGCGGAAATTTATTTTGTATCCAATCAGCATAATGAGAAAGTGTTTTTTAACGGAGAATTTCGTGTGTCGCAGGAATTCTCTCCGGAACTTTGGAATCCTGTAACAGGAGAGATTCGTTATTTACCAGATTTTAAAAGTAAAAAAGGCTATATATCTTTACCTGTTGAGTTGGAAGGAAATGAAAGCGCCTTTATTGTTTTTCGCAAGACTAACAAAGTAACAGAAAAGAAAGATAATTTTCCGCAAAAAGCAATAGTTTATAAGATAGATACCCCTTGGAAGATCACATTTGAAGCAGGTAAACGTGGACCGAAGACCCCGGTAGTTTGGTCTCAATTGAAGGATTGGATGGATTCAGAGAATGATAGTATAAAATACTTTTCCGGACAGGCTGTTTATGAAACTACTTTCACATTGGAAAAACTTCCGCAGAAGAGCCTGTATATTGATTTGGGGAATGTAATGATAATGGCAAAAGTTACTTTGAATGGACACTATGTAGGCGGTGTGTGGATTAATCCATATCGTTTGAATGTGACAGACTATTTAAGGGAAGGTGAGAATAAATTAGAAATAACAGTCGTCAATAATTGGCAAAATCGTCTAATCGGCGATCAACGTCTTCCAGAAGATCAACGTCTGACGTGGACGACTATTAATCCTTGGAAAGCTGATTCTTCATTACAGTCTTCGGGGTTGCTTGGACCTGTAGAAATTCAGTTTTTTGATTATTAGTTATGAAAACATAATATTGATAAGAGAACTGTTGAAGAAAGAGACAATCGTAATCATAGTTTGAAAAATAAACTCTTTTTTAGTGGTATCCTTATTTATAATCGTTCATAATTTAAATATATTTCCGATATTATAAAATAGATTTATTAATTGCAAATTTAATGTGAAATGAAAAACATTCGTTTAATTTTTGCTTTTGTCACACTGTATTTGGCTTCATCATGTGCTGACAAAAGTTTTCTAGATGAAACGCAGACGACTGATTTAAGCAGAGAGACTGTATTTGCAGACAGTACTTATACTGCTGGCTTTTTGAATCAGATTTATGTGGACATAGGGTTTGATACCGATCCGGATCGTTTCTCGGAGTATCCATTTGGGATTAAGATAGGACACGGAGGTCTTCAGACAGCTTGTGATGAAGCGGAGTTCAAAATCTCTTCTTCTAACACGACAGATGTTATGTTTGCCACAGGTACTGTAAACCCTGTAACTGTATCTAAAGATGCATGGGAAAAATGCTATCGCAACATTCGACGTGTAAATGTATTTTTGAAATATGTTGATGGTAGCCCAATGATTGAAAGGGCTAAAACGACTTATAAAGCCGAAGCTCGCTTTTTACGTGCATGGTATTATTTTATTTTATTGCGTCATTATGGAGGTGTTCCATTGATTGGGGATAATGTATATGATGCGGAAGATGAAATGAAAACATCTCGTGATACGTTTGCAGATTGTGTAGATTATATAATTAAAGAGTGCCAAGCAGCTGGAAAAGATTTACCTTCTGTTACGACTGGTCGAAGCTCTGGGCGTATAAGCGATGCTGCATGTAAAGCATTGGTTTCCCGTGTACTGCTTCATGTAGCTAGTGATTTTTATAATGGTACTGATTTCGCTCCGGATGGATACCCCAAAGAATTATTAGGATATCCAGAAAAAAATGATGAGCGTTGGAAAGATGCCGCTGATGCTGCTAGAGCAGTTATAGCAATGAATTCTTTTAAATTGTTTGAAAGACATGTGGATCAAGATAATAATCCAGATAGGGGATGGGGATTTTATGCTGTATTTAAACCTAAAGATTTCGGTAAACCACAATATGCTGAATATGAGGGAGAGACTTATCCAGGAGGTGCTTATTGTGAATTAATTCTTGAAAAGAAAAGAGGTGATGGAAATGATTTAGAACAATTTTTCTATCCTCCATCACTTTCGGGAAATAATTATGGTGGTTATGCATATCATGATTTAGCAGAAGCTTTTCCAATGGCTGATGGTCTGCCAATTGGAGAAAGTAAATATGCTTATGATCCATTGAGTCCACAAGTAAATCGTGACCCACGTTTTAATAACACGATTATTTATGATGGTTGTCTGGTTGTGAATAATCCGAACTTAGATGGTTTACTTTATGTATATACATATCAAGGTAATAGTGCGACAGAAGATGCTATCCATAAGTGTACTTCTACTGGATATTATATTCGTAAACTAACTCATCATCAGGCAAGAGCAGCTATTATTGCTCCTCCACAATCACGTCCGTTGATTCGCTATGCAGAAATTCTACTCAATTATGCAGAGGCTGTCAACAGATATTATGGACCTCAATATACTGAAGTGATTGGTAGTGTGGAAATGGGTCCATTGGCAGCATTAAAAGCAATTCGTAAACGCGCAGGCATTGAGGCCGGTGATGATGGAAATTATGGATTGAATCCAAATATGACAAAAGTAGAAATGGAAGACGCAATTCGACTTGAACGTCGATTAGAACTTGCTTATGAGGGATTTCGTTTCTTTGATGTTCGGCGTTGGGGAATTGCAGAGCAAACAGATAATAAGGCTATGCATGGTTATGAAATTACAAAACAAATGAATGGAAACAGAGTCGGACGTGTGATAACTGTTCGTACACATGTATTTCGCCCCGCTATGTATTTCTGGCCGATACCTTATGATGAGGTAGTGAAATCAGAAGATTTGCTACAGAATCCTTATTATGAACAGTAAATGAGTAAAGACAGGTTAATTATGAGAATAAATATTAAGAATATATTTCTTTTTCTCCTTTTAATAGGAACCTTAGGAGCATGTGATACTTTTAAGGATGAGAATTCTAGCGATTATGTTGAATTGCCTAAAAATATACAGGGCACTTGGCAATTAATGGAAGTTACTAGGAATGGTATTGATATCTCCCAAAAGATGGGTTTTACGAATTTTCATTTATTGCTTAATAAAGATAATACGTATGTATTGGAAAATTATTTGCCTTTTGTAGTAAGAAAAAATGGTGTATGGAAAGTGGATGATCCAGAATACCCACATTTTCTAATTTTTACAGAGGATGATGCATCATATAATATTTCTTCTGCGATGAAATATCCAATTGCGAATGGAAAACGGCGAATTTCATTAACCTTTAGTACAGGGTGTGAAAGCAATGTATATACGTATGTATTTGATAAAATAGCAGATTGACTTTAAAATGATAGATTGATGAAAAATATAAAAAAATACAGAAAGAGGACATTATATGTTCTTTATATTCTCATGCTAGTAGCTATTGTATTTGCATGTGTTAATTTAGATCCGATTTCGGTGAAACAAAAAATGCCAGATGGATCTGAAGTTTCATGGGTGAAAGCTGGTGAGACAGCTACTTTTACATTGACAGGAAATATTGATTGTAAAGAAGATGGGCATAATGGTGTTCGTTTTGTTGTTGCTATGTTAGCTCCCAAAAGTTGGAATATACGTGAAAATGTGAAGATGACTTATAGATGTTCTATATTAGCTCCATGGGAAGAAGAATTTTCAATGTCTCCAATTCCTGAGGACATAGCTCCTAAAAATCGTCAAGGAATGTCATGGTCAGAGGCTTTAATGGGGGTGTTTGGTATAGGTCCTAATGTGCTGAACGATATGGAATGGGTTGCTTTTTGGACAAATGATACATGGGATATAGCTAATTACATGAATCCTAAATATGAAATTAATATTAAATGTAAAACTGGTTTACAAAATTTAAAGGCACATTTAGGCTTCTTTGTTAATCATACAGATGATGGTTTAAGTACAAGTACAGATCACTGGAAATGTCAATTTTCAGATGATTGTTTTGAGGTAGTAGAAGGGAGAGGGGCAGTTGTTGACTTCTGTGAGCTTCATGCTGCGGTGGTTGAACCTTTATCCGCATTGCAAAATGACTTTATTACATTTACTTTCCAAGGGGGGATTATTGAAAATGAACTGATAAACGCTGATGAAATATTTTTTGAAGCAGTAGCTCATACAGAAAGTGGTGTTTCTTATACGGTTAATGATAGAAATAATAAAACACGTTTGAAAAAGGAAGGAGCATTTACTTACAGTTTGACTATTTGGCCAGAAGATTTTTTTGGCATACCAAATGGAGAAATAATAACTGATATTGACTATTTGTTCACCAATAAGGACGGCTCTGTCACTATTACAAAAACTGATGATGAAATGGCTGGTAAGTCCGTGGTAGGACCTAAAGAAATGTTTAATTATGAACTACGGTGTGAATGATATTCATTTTATTAATGTAAAAAACAGATTGTATGTTAAATAAAGAAATCAACAGATATTGTTTTTTGTTTGCTACAACATGGATGTTATTTAGTCCGATCTGGCAACAGACAGCAAGTGCACAAAAAATAAAGAATTCTGAAAAAGTAATAAGAGTCGATAGTGTAAAAACTATTATTAGCGGAGTACATGCAGGTAAAGATAAAGCGTCTTTTTTAGGGGCGGAGAATACTGTGTATACCGATCAGTTAACCTCTACGATGGGAACAACAATTATACCTGCTTTGATGGGACGAATGCCGGGATTGAATATTTCACAGTATCGTGGTGCTCGTCTTCACCAATCTGCAGCTAATTATGAGGATATCATTTTTGGACAGCAGGCACCAAAATTCGGGTCAACTGTTTATAGTGATAATACAGAGTTTGATATTACGTCTCGTGGTAAAGCTCCTGTAGTTATTATTGATGGTGTTCAACGTGATCTTTATTCTATAGATCCTGAAGCAATAGAGTCTGTATCTATTCAGAAAGACGCTCTTTCTACTTTGTTTTTGGGAATGCGTAGTTCTCGTGGCGCATTGGTTATAACAACGAGAAAACCTGATAAGGAAGGATTTCATTTATCATTTACTGGTCGATTTGGTGTTTTAAGTTCTGTGAAAAAGCCTAAGCCTCTTCCTGCTTATCAGTATGCCTATTTGCTAAATGAAGCTTTACAGAATGATGGGAAGCAACCTTTTTATTCGTTTGATGATTTTGCAGCTTTCCGTAATCATACTAATGAGTTCACTCATCCGGATGTTAACTGGTATGATCAATTATTGGATAATAATACTACTGCACAATCTTATAATCTGAATGTTTCTGGAGGGAACAAATTTGCTCAATATTTTGTAAGCTTGGGATATACTAATGAGAAAGGTCTCTTTAAAACAAATTCAAATAATGATTATAATACTAATTTGAATTTCAACCGTTATTTTATTTCTTCTAGAGTAAATATAAATATCACAGATGATTTTACTGCTGATGTAACAATGATGGGACGTGTAGAAGAAGGAAACCAACCTGGTGGAAGTGGTAATGGTTATAGTGATTTATTGTTAAATATATATACAACTCCCAATAGCGCTTATCCTGTTAGAAATCCTAATGGAACATGGGGAGGTAATGTGTCGTACACAAATAATTTACTATCTCAAGCAGTGAATTCTGGTTATATTCTTGATGGTACTCGGGATGTATTAGGAAGCATCCGATTAAAGTATGATTTAGATAAGTTGGTTAAAGGATTAGCAGTTCGTATGGATGGTAATGTATCAGCACAGTATCGTTCAACTACCAATCGTACTAAAAGATCCCCGGTATATCAATATAAATTAAATGATGATGGAGGGGCAGGATATACGATGTATGGTTCGACTGATACACAGAGGAATACATTTACCGCAGTATCTAATTTCCAATACTTATATGGACAATTAGCTGTTGATTACGAACGTCAATTTGGTATACATGGTTTGAAAGCTTCTGTAACGGGTGATACTCGTCAGGTCCTGACAGATTATAATTTGCCGGAAATACCTTCTAACGTGATGGCTAATGCATCTTATGATTATGCAAAAAAATATTTTGCACAAGCTGCTGTAATTGGTAGCTATTATAATCGTTATGCACCGGGTAAAAGGTGGGGAGCTTTTTACGCATTTGGTCTAGGATGGGATATTAGCAAAGAAGCATTTATGGAGAATGCTGATTGTGTTGATTTGCTCAAAATTCGTGGTGTATTTGGTAAAACAGGTGATGGCATGGACAATTCTGGTTATTATGCTTATAGACAAACATTTGGTGAAAATCAGTTTAGTGGGTATCCTCATGGAACAAGTCAGGATTATGGATCATCTTTTATCGAAAATTCTCCTCTAGCCAACTTGAATTTAACATGGGAAAAAGCGCATAAATTAAATATTGGAGCAGATATAAATCTGTTTAATAATCGCTTACAAATTACAGCTGATTATTATAATGACAAGTATTTTGATATGTTGCAAAGCAGAGGGAAAAGTATAGAATTAATGGGTATTGCTTATCCGGCAGAAAATATAGGTAAAAGGCGTCATTATGGAGGTGAATTGTCATTGACTTGGCAAGATCGCATTGGATATTTTAATTACTATGTAACTGGTAATTGGAATTGTATGCAAACTAAACTTTTGTATATGGATGAACAAGATGTGCCTTGGGAGTATCTTCGTCAGACAGGTCAACCTACAGGTGCTGTATGGGGATTAGTAGCTGATGGTTTTTTTACTTCAGAGAAAGAAATAGCAGAGAGTCCTGTTATTGAAGGATTTGAGAATATTCGTCCGGGTGATATCAAATATAAAGATTTGAATGGCGATAAAGTGATTGATGAGTTTGATCGTACAATTATTGGCGGCGAGAAACCGATATCTTACTTTGGGCTAGATTTAGGATTCAACTATCGTGGATTAGAATTTTCTATGTTATGGCAAGGTGTTTATAATCGTGATATTTATTTGAGCGATTGGACGCTGTTAGAAGGATTTCAATCTAATAATCAACATTATGGTCAGGCTTATGAAAATATGTTAGGACGTTGGACTCCAGAAACTGCTTCAACAGCTACTTTCCCACGATTAACAGCTGGTGGAAATGAGTACAATAGAGGTAATGGTTGGAATTCTTCATTTTGGATGCGTTCAGGTAATTTTATTCGTTTAAAAAATGTTAGTTTAGCATATAGTCTACCTAAAATGTTTTGTCAGAAATATTTAGGTGGTATAGGAATTAAGATTTTCGTAAATGGTCAGAACTTGTTCACCAAAGCTGCATGCGATTTAGTTGATCCGGAAGTTAGTTTTACTAGTTATCCATTGCAACGTTGCATCAGTACTGGCATTAATGTTAAATTCTAAGAAAAGAAGAAATATTATGAAACGAAATATATATTTAACTTTCATCGGAGTAGGGATGTTGGCTTTCTCTTCTTGCGTTGATAGCTATGAAAAGCTTCCTGTGGAACAATTCACAATCGATTATGTGTTTTCACGTACAGACTCTCTAGGTAAAAAAGCTGTTGGCTTTTTGGATGAAATATATAATATGTTGGATTATGGTCATAACAGGGTTAATGGTGATTATTTGGATGCAGCATCAGATGATGCTATATCTATTGATGCATCAGATCCTGATGTATATAAAATGGTTATGGGGCGTTATACTGCTAACAGCCGTACCTCTGATATGGGATGGGGAGAATATTATGCTGGAATTCGCAAGGTAAATTTCTTAATAAACAATATAGATGTTGTCCCTTTTAACTTGACCTATAAAGATGCTTCTGGAAAAGTACGTCCATTAAATCATTCAATGAAAGCGGAAGCACGCTTTCTTAGGGTTTATGCTTACTTTGAATTATTAAAACGTTATGGTGGAATTCCTTTGATGGGAGATAAGGTATATCAATTAGGAGATAATATGGAATTGCCACGTAATACATTCGCTCAATGCGTTGACTATATGGTCAAAGAATTAGATGATATCAGAGGTGATTTACGTGCTTATCCCTTGGAGAATACTGCTTCTGATGCTCATGTTGCTACTCGTGAGGCTTGTGATGCAATGAAGTCAAGAATATTATTGTATGCGGCTAGTCCTTTGTTCAATGAGAAACCGATAGAACCGGGTAATGAGTTAGTAGGATATGCTTCGTATGATAAGGAGAGATGGAATGTTGCAGCCAAAGCTGCTAAAGCTTTTATTGATGCTTATGGGCCTGAAGGTAGTCAAGTCTTTGGGTTGACTTCAAATTTCAAGAGAATTTTTTTAGAATATTATAGCCCTGACTCTAATCCGGAAATAATTTTCTTTAGACAAGGTGGCAATAATAAGGTTGTAGAAACACAAAATGGTCCATTAGGATTTTCAGGTGAATCACTAGGTTATGGACGCACTAATCCTACGCAAAATCTAGTGGATGCTTTTCCTATGAAAGATGGAAAATTAGCTGCTGAGAGTTCTACACAGCCTTATGAAAATAGAGATCCACGTTTTTATTGTACTATATTGCATAATGGTTCTAGATGGCTGGGAAAAACGTTAGCTACTTATCAAGGGGGAGTTAATAACCCGACAGGTTCTGCTCAATATACACGTACTAGCTATTATATGCGTAAGTTTATGGGAGATTTTGAAGAGAGTGAAACTTATGGAAATAATTATCATTTATGGGTGATGTATCGATATGCTGAGATTCTGCTGAATTATGCGGAAGCTTTAAATGAATATGAGGAGAAACCGTCGGATGAAGTATATAAGGTACTAAGAGCACTAAGAAAAAGAGCAGGCATTGAAGCAGGCAAAGATAATAAGTATGGATTAGAAGATAATATGTCACGGGATGAAATGCGTTTGGTTATTCAAAATGAGCGACGTATTGAAATGGCTTTTGAGGAGCAACGTTATTGGGATATTCGCAGATGGCGTTTAGCAGAGAAAATCTTTGAAAAACCTCTACAAGGGATGTCTATTGTTAGTGGAGCAGGTTCTTTGTCTTTTGAGAGAGTCGATATACTGTCTGCAAAATTTGATAGTAGGAGATATTTATATCCGATTCCTTATTCAGAGGTTATTAAAAATAGAAACATGGTTCAAAATCCGAAATGGTAATACGTATGAAAAAGTTATTTTTAATATTAATAGGTATAAGCCTTTATACTTTCGCTTTTGGTCAATCGTTTGCATTAAAAGGAATAGTTTCATCTACAGATGGAGAACTGTTGCCTGGAGTTAATGTACGATTAAAAGGTGCGACAATTGGTACTATCACAAATTTAGATGGACAGTATCAGATCAATGTGAAGATTGGAGATGTATTGGAGTTTTCTTATATTGGTTTTAAGAAACAGGAGGTATCTATCAAAGGGAAAAAGGATTTGAATATTGTACTTTCTCCTGACCAGACAGATTTGGAAGAAGTAGTTGTAGTGGGATATGGCAAAGCGAAACGTTTGACATTAACAGGATCTGTCAGTGGAATTTCTGCTCGTGAATTGCGTACGGTACCAACCAGTAGTGTCCAAAATGCATTATCAGGAAAGCTGCCTGGATTTTTTAGCCAGCAACGTTCAGGACAGCCAGGTAAAGATGCTTCCGATTTTTTTATTCGTGGTGTCAGTTCGCTGAATGATGATGGTAATAAGCCTTTAATTATTGTGGATGATATACAATATACGTATGATCAATTGCAACAAATTAATGTAAATGAGATAGAGAGTATTTCTATCTTGAAAGATGCTTCTACTACTGCAATCTATGGTATAAAGGGAGCCAATGGCGTTTTAGTTGTTAAAACAAGAAGAGGGCAAGAAGGAAAACCTCAAATTAATGTGCGTTTAGAGGGTGGTATGCAGATTCCTGTTCGTACTCCTAAATTCTTAGATTCATATAATACTGCTATTTTAGTGAATGAGGCATATGAAAATGATGGATTACCAAGAAAATTCACAAAAAGGGATGTTATGGCTTTTAGAGATGGAACTGATCCATATGGACATCCCAATGTAAATTGGTATGATGAAATTTTCAAAGAAACAGCGACTCAGGCAAATACCAATATCGATATTTCAGGTGGATCTAAACGACTAAGATATTTTGTTTCTGGAGGTTATTTTTCTCAAAATGGTTTGGTGAAAGATTTTAGTAGTGAACAAGATGATGTAAATTCTAATTATTTTTATCGTCGTTTTAATTTTCGCACAAACATTGATTTTGATGTGACTAATAATCTGAATATGAGATTAGATGTATCTTCTCGTTTTATGAATATTAATGAGCCTTGTGGAATGAATGCTGTGGGTGAAATTTATGATTTTTCTAAAATGCATCCTTATTCAGCTCCCGTGTTGAATCCTGATGGTTCATATGCTTACCTATATGATGTTGAAGGATCTAAACCCACTTTAAATGCTCGTTTAGCAAATGAAGGCTACAAACGCACAAGACGTAATGATAATAATATTTTGTATGGTGCTACTTATAAAATGGATTTTCTGACAAAAGGGCTTTCTGCTAATTTTCGTTTGGCTTATTCTAGTATAGATGAAAATTATCGTCAGACATCTCGGGGTGAATATCCCACTTATCATTATAATTCGGATACGGAACTTTACACAATCAATCCAAATCGCAATTATGCCTTTGGTACTTATGGGGTAACTTCTAAAACAGAAAAAGCCGTTAAAGATCTGAATATTCAAGCGTCTTTAAATTATTCACGTGTTTTTAAAGAAGATCATGATTTAAGTGTGATGTTACTTTGGAATCGTCAAAGTAATACGGATGAAAAGGAAGCGAAAGTTCCTGCCAACTTTGAGGGATATACAGGAACCATCAGTTACAAATATAAAAATAAATATTTGATAGATTTTAATGCAGCTTATAATGGAACTGACCGTTTTGGAAAGGATAATCGTTTTGGATTCTTTCCTGCTGTTGGGGTAGGATATGTAATTTCTGCAGAACCTTTTTTTGCTGAACGTTTTAAAAATGTACAATTGTTGAAGATTCGTGCTTCTTATGGTATAGTAGGTTCAGATGTAACTACAGGTGATCGTTATTTATATCGCCAGGTGTATAATAAAGGTGATGCGTCTTATTTTGGGGAAGTTCCTCAGGCTTATGATTCATATAAAGAAGGAGATCTGGGAAATAATCATGTTACTTGGGAGAAAGCAAAGAAGTTTGATATTGGATTGGATATGAACTTATTTGATAAAATATCATTTACTATTGATTATTTTTATGATAAACGTTATGATCAGTTGGTTGCAAAAAATGATATTCCTTTGATCTTAGGTGTTGGGCTTGCGCCTACCAATGTGGCTAGAACTTCGAATAAAGGTATAGATGGACAGTTAGGTTTTCAAACACGTTTGGGACAGGTCGATTTTAATACAAATTTCGTATTCTCTTATGCAAAAAATAAGGTTGAATATAAAGCGGAGGCACAACAAAAATATCCATGGTTGGCTCAGACTGGAAAACCTATAGGACAAACCTTTGGATATACTTGTCTTGGGTATTATACACCAGAAGATATTGAAAAAATAAAAAGTGGGGCTGAAGATGCTCCAGCTGTTCCTAATCTAGATGTGCCCATTCAGGCTGGTGACTTGAAATATAAGGATTTGAATGGAGATAAAATTATTGATGACTATGATAAATCAGCCATAGGAAAGCCTAATTTGCCTAATACTACTTTGGGTTGGTCTTTTGGTGGATATTGGAAAGGATTTAGTTTCAATATTTTATTTCAAGGCTCTTTCAACTATAGCTTTAGTGTGGTTGGTACAGGTATTGAACCATTTAAAAGCCAATTCCAACCAATTCATACAAGACGATGGACGTTGGACCGTTATCAGAATGGTGAGGAAATCGATTTTCCTCGTTTGACGAGTAATCCTTCTACGATTAATAGTTCGGGTGCCTATATGTCTGACTTTTGGCTGGTTGATGCATGGTATATTCGTTTGAAGACCATCGATTTGGGATATCAGCTTGATAAAAAAGTGTTACCTAAATTTATTGATAATGTTCGATTTTATATGAGTGCTTATAACTTGCTTACATTTACAAACTATAATAAATATCAGCAAGATCCGGAAATTAGTACGAATACGGCAGGTGATGCTTATATGAATCAGCGTGTACTGAATCTTGGTGTGCAATTGACATTCTAAATAAATGATAAAATAGATAAGATTATGAATAAATATAGAATTGGAAAGTTGCTATTACTCCCTTTATTGTTGGGAACATTTGGGGCTTGTAGTGATTTTGATGCTGTACCTTTGGAATATAAGGAAGATCCAGCTTTTGATGTTGATCCTGCATGGGAACTAGAATTATTGGGTGGACAACCGGATGATCGTGTTGTTGTTTATAAAGATAAAAAATACGATAAACTATTTACCCGTACTTTGGGATGGAATGGCGGTGATGGAGTATTGACTACTCTGTTACCTGACGGAAATGCATTTTGGTCATTTAATGATAGCTTCTATGGAGTAGTGGATGGGGAAACACGTGCACGTGGAGATTGCAGTTTTCCTCGTAATAGCATAATGGTGCAAACTCCTGGAGATGAGGAAGAAAACCTGGTTTGGTTAGCTGATTTTGTACAAACTACCAACCCCGAGACTTCTCGTTATTATCAAGCACGTACTCATATTCGTCACCCCAAAGCTAGTTTGAGTGATGATAAGATCCAAGAAGGAGAAATTGATCAGGATTGGTTATATTGGGCAGGTGATGCTACTGTTTATAATAATCAATTGCAAGTACTTTGGAATGGAGTGGACAATACAGATCCTGATCCAAATAAAAAAATGAGACATGAAGGAATCTGTTTGGCTATATATAGTTTGGAGGGAAAACCGGGTGATGAAAACTATATGAAAATGCTGAGTGCAAATCATAATTTTAATCCGGTGGATATATATGGATTCGGTTCTACTTTATGGGAAGATGAAGATGGACATACTTATTTGTATGGTACATATAATAATTATGATATTGTAGTGGCTCGTTCTACAACACATGATTTAGATAGTCCATGGGAATATTATGTATGTGATGCATCGGGACAGTATATATGGCAACATACTTATCCTACTCAAGAAGAGATTTCTCGTTCAAGAATTCAAGAAACGGATTGTAGTATGCCTTGGGTATTCAAGAAAGGTGATAGTTATTATATGGTGGCACAGTCTAAATGGTTTGGGCATGAAATGTATATTTTTCGAAGTGATAAGCCGTATGGACCTTTTATCGAGCGAAAATCATTATTCAACATTCCAAATACTCTTGATAAGTTAGGACCACAAGAGTATGGTAACTTATATATGGTAAACTTGCATTCTCATCTATCGCGTAATGGTGAATTAGTCTTTTCTACTAATACCGATCCAAAAGATTTTTGGGATAATTTCAACGCTGTAGGTAGTGCAGACTATTATCGTCCTTACTTCTACCGTGTATATAATTGGGAGAAAGTTTATGAAGAATAGACTTTAGTCATTATAAATAATAAAAAAGAACCATTTCTTAGATTAGAATAAGAAATGGTTCTTTTTTATTATTTTAAGGGTAAAATGTGACATCAAGTTAGTGGCAAATGAACTTTTATTCGTTCATTAATTATACTTTTATGCTAATTAATAAAAATGAAAAACGGATATGAATAAGACTTTGATCTGTGTATTAGGGTGTTTGATGTGTGGAGGTAATGCTTTTGCACAGATAAAACTATCTCCGATATTCTCGGATAACATGGTGTTGCAGCAACAAACACAAGCTCCTATATGGGGTGAGTCTAAACCCGATAAGGAAATAGTAATCACTACTTCATGGGATCAGAAGAAATATACAGTTCAGGCTGATGCGCGAGGTAAGTGGAATACAAAAGTAACCACTCCGGCAGCTGGAGGACCTTATGACATTATAATTTCCGATGGGAAAAAAGTGAAACTTTCTAATGTGATGATCGGAGAGGTATGGGTATGTTCCGGCCAATCCAATATGGAAATGCAGGTAGAAGGTTGGGGTAAAGTGATGAACTATCAGCAAGAAAAAGAGGAGGCGGACAATTATCCGAATATTCGTTTCTTATTGGTAGAGAAAGCAACAAGTCCATTACCAATAAATGACATTAAAGCAGCAGGAAATGGTTGGCAGGTTTGTTCATCAAAAAGTGTAGCAGACTTTTCGGCAGCCGGTTATTTTTTCGGACGTGATTTACATAAGTATCAGAATGTGCCAATCGGCTTGATAGATACTTCTTGGGGAGGTACCTATATTGAGACATGGACGAGTAAAGAGGCTTTAGCAACAATGCCGGATATGCAGAAGAAACTTGATGTCTTGAAAGAACTTCCGATTTCATCCGAAGATCGTGAAAAGAAATTTCATTCAGATGTGGAAGATTGGAAAAAGGAGATTGAAAAGATTGATAAAGGATTTGTGGATGGCAGAGCCGTATGGACAGTTACAGACTTTGAAGACAGTGCATGGAAAACAATGAGAGTGCCTGGTTTGATGCAAGAGCAAGGTTTGAAAGGATTTAATGGTATCGTTTGGTTCAGAAAAACAATAGATATTCCGGCGAAATGGGAGGGCAAAGAACTGACGTTGAATGTCGGAGTAATTGATGATAATGATTTTACCTATTTCAATGGCGTGCAAGTAGGACACACCGAGGGATGGATGTCCCCTAGAAGCTATAAGATACCCAAAGAGTTGGTGAAAAGTGGTAAAGCGGTAATTGCTGTGCGTGTTATGGATACAGGAGGTACAGGTGGTATAAATGGAAGCCCTGAAAGTATTTCACTTCATCGTTCTCAATCAGATGTCATATCATTGGCCGGTGATTGGAAGTATCAGATTTCTTTGAATATTAAGGATATTCCACAGATGCCTGTTAATACAGCCAATGAACCGAATATTCCTGCCTTCTTATTTAATGCGATGCTGAATCCGTTGATTCCTTATAGTATAAAAGGGGCGATTTGGTATCAAGGAGAAGCTAACACAGGACAGGCATATCAATATCGTGAATTGATGCCATTAATGATAAAAGACTGGCGGGATCGTTGGGGATATGACTTCCCATTTTACATGGTGCAACTGGCAAGTTTCACAGCTCAACAGACAGCTCCAGTGGATGCAACTTGGGCTGAATTGCGAGAAGCTCAAACACGAACATTGCATCTTGCAAATACAGGAATGGTTGTGACAATTGATATAGGTGATGCTTTTGATATTCATCCGAAAAATAAGCAGGAAGTCGGCAGACGTTTGGCATTGGCTGCGCGGGCACAGACTTATGGTGAGAAAATACCATATTCCGGTCCAATGTATGATACGTATCAGATGGAAGGTAATAAGATCCGTATTTATTTCAAACATACAGATGGTGGGTTGAAGACTGCAAATAACGAAGTAATAAAGGGATTTACCATTGCCGGTGTTGATCATAAATTTCATTGGGCTGATGCTGTGATTGAGGGTAATACCATCGTTGTATCTTCACCGGAAGTTGGTTTCCCGATAGCTGTTAGATACGCATGGGCTGATAATCCGATCTGTAATTTGTATAATGGAGCCAATCTTCCGGCATCTCCATTCCGTACGGATGATTGGCCGGGAATCACTTTCGACAATAAATGATTCATTCAATCTATTTATCAGTAAAAATAGTACGTTACACATTAAAGAATAACCATGAGAAAACTAATTTATCTAGTAATCTTTCTTTTTATTTCGACAGGAATATATGCCCAAATGAAAGACCTTGTGCAATATGTCAATACACTGCAAGGTACCGACTCTCATTTCGGATTAAGTTATGGAAATACATACCCTACTACCGGTATGCCTTATGCCATGCATACGTGGTCTGCCCAAACAGGGAAAAATGGAGAAGGCTGGAAATATCAATATGCAGTAGATAATATTAGAGGATTCTGCCAGTCACATCAATGTAGCCCGTGGATGAGTGATTATGCGGTGTATTCCTTTATGCCGATGGTAGGGAAGTTAGTCGTTAATCAGGAGATGCGGGCAACGAAGTTCAGCCATGATAATGAAATTGCCAAGCCGCATTATTATAAAGTGATGCTGGATAATGGAATTACAACCGAGATGGCTCCAACTACTCGTGGTGTACATTTACGCTTTTCTTATCCCTCTACCGAAGACGCCTATCTGGTAATTGACGGATATACAGATATGAGTGAAATCAAGATTGATCCGGTTAAGAGACAAATTTCCGGTTGGGTGAATAACCAACGTTTTGTAAATAACTCTAAGACATTCCGTAGTTACTTTGTAGTGCAGTTCGATAAAGCATTTGAGGATTACGGTATGTGGGAAAATCAGAAAGATGAGATTTTCCCTAAAAAGTTGGAAGGAGAAGGCAAAGGCTATGGTGCTTATATCAAATTTAAGAAAGGATCGAAAGTACAGGCAAAGGCTGCTTCTTCCTATATCAGCGCAGAGCAGGCTGTGATTACACTGAACGACGAACTGGGTAAAGATAAGAATTTGGAAGCCACCAAAATACGTGGACATAAAACGTGGAATGAATTATTGAACCGAATCCAGGTAGAAGGTGGAACAGACGAACAAATGAAAACTTTCTACTCCTGCCTGTTCCGTGCCAATCTCTTTTCACGCAAATTCTATGAACGTAAAGCAAACGGAGAACCTTATTACTATAGTCCTTATGACGGTAAAGTATATGACGGATATATGTACACCGATAATGGATTCTGGGACACTTTCCGTTCTCAATTTCCATTAACTAATATTCTGCATCCTACTATGCAGGGACGTTACATGAATGCCTTGCTTGCCGCACAAGAACAATGCGGATGGTTACCTTCCTGGTCAGCTCCCGGAGAAACAGGAGGAATGTTGGGTAATCATTCCATTTCATTACTGGCAGATGCGTGGGCAAAAGGGATTCGGACTTTTGATCCGGAGAAAGCTTTGAAAGCATACGCACACGAAGCCATGAATAAAGGTCCTTGGGGAGGCGCCAACGGACGCGGTTTCTGGAAAGAATATTTTGAACTGGGATATGTTCCTTATCCGGAATCAATGGGATCAAGTGCACAGACAATGGAATATGCATACGATGATTTCTGTGGCTACCAACTGGCTAAGATGACTGGAAACAAACACTATCAGGAAGTTTTTGCCCGTCAGATGTATAATTATAAAAACGTATTCGATCCGTCTATCGGTTTTATGCGTGGAAAAGGCGTCGATGGTAAATGGCAGGAACCGTTTGATCCTTTGGAGTGGGGCGGACCTTTCTGCGAGGGTAATGCCTGGCATTATACCTGGTCTGTATTCCATGATGTAGAAGGTTTAATAGACTTGTTCGGAGGCGACCAAAGATTTACGACCAAAATGGATTCGGTATTCACCCTTCCCAGCACTATTAAACCGGGAACTTACGGAGGAGTGATCCATGAAATGAAAGAAATGGAATTGGCGGGTATGGGACAATATGCACACGGCAATCAGCCGATTCAGCACATGCCTTATTTGTATAGCTATGCCGGCCAGCCATGGAAAACACAGTATTGGGTACGCCAGATCGTTGAAAGATTGTATAATTCCACAGAAAGAGGATATCCGGGAGACGAAGACCAAGGTGGTATGTCATCATGGTATATCTTGAGCTCATTAGGCATTTATGCCGTTTGTCCGGGTACGGATGAGTATGTAATTGGCAGTCCGTTATTTAAGAAAGCTACTATAACGATGGAAAACGGCAATAAATTCGTGATTGAAGCGAACAACAATAGTAAAGAGAATCTCTATATCCAGTCTGCTACCTTAAATGGACGTGTGTTGGATAAGAATTTTATCAGATATGACGATATAGCAGACGGAGGAATCATCCGCTTCGAAATGGGAAGTCAGCCGAATAAAGAACGATGTACGTCGAAGTATGCCGCTCCTTTCTCTTTGTCGAAAGAATAAGAAACTAAAAAGTGTAACGAGAATACAGTATGAAAAATAAAGTTTTAACAGGTTTATTATTGGTTTTGATTGGAGGGTGGGGGAGTCTCTCGGCGCAGAGCGCCGGGAGTAATTATGCCCGTCAGGTGAATACACTGATAGGTACAAAAGGTGTGGGTCTGACTTCGGGATATCTTTATCCCGGAGCCACCTATCCTTATGGAATGGTGCAGTTTACCCCCTCTTACTTTTCTAAACGTTCCGGATTTGTCATCAACCAATTGAGTGGCGGCGGTTGCGAACACATGGGCAACTTCCCTACTTTTCCGGTAAAAGGCAAACTGAAGATGTCTCCGGACAATATTCTCAACTATCGTATCAATATCTCTGAAGAAAAAGGACATGCAGGTTATTATGAGGCAATGGTGCAGGAAGACATCAAAGCCAAACTGACTGTGACCGAAAGAACTGGTATGGCGAGTTATGAATATCCGGCAGATCAGCAATATGGTACGATTATTATCGGTGGAGGTATCTCCGCCACTCCGATCGAGCAGGCAGCCATCGTAATCACTGCACCGAATAAGTGTGAAGGATATGCAGAGGGTGGTAATTTTTGCGGTCTGCGTACACCGTATAAAGTCTATTTTGTTGCAGAATTTGATGCTGATGCCTTAGAATCGGGAACCTGGAAAAGAGATGAACTGAAACCGAACACAACTTTTGCCGAGGGAGAATATTCCGGAGTCTACTTTACTTTTGATGTAAGCAAGAAGAAAAATATCCAGTATAAGATTGGTGTCTCTTATGTTTCCGTAGAAAATGCACGTGAGAATCTGAAAGCAGAGAATACCGGATGGGACTTCTTACAGATTCAGAACCAGGCAGAATCCAAATGGAATCACTACTTAGGTAAAATCGAAGTAGAGGGCACTAATCCGGACCGGACCACTCAATTTTATACTCATCTGTATCGTTCGTTCATTCACCCGAATGTATGCAGTGATGTGAACGGAGAGTATATGGGAGCTGATTTCAAGGTGCATAAGTCCCGTTCGAAACATTACACCTCTTTCAGTAACTGGGATACCTATCGCACACAGATTCAATTATTGTCGATGCTCGATCCCGAAGTTGCTTCTGATATTGTGATTTCTCACCAACTATTTGCCGAAGAGGCTGGCGGCGCTTATCCACGTTGGGTAATGGCCAATATTGAAACCGGAGTGATGCAAGGAGATCCGACTCCTATCCTGATCTCTAATGCCTATGCTTTTGGTGCCCGTAATTATGATCCGAAGCCGATTTTCAAAATAATGAGAAAGGGAGCCGAAGAACCGGGAGCAATGTCGCAGAATGTGGAGGCGCGTCCGGGATTGAAACAGTATTTGGATAAAGGATATTATAATGCTTCCATTCAATTGGAATATACTTCTGCGGATTTTGCCATCGGACAGTTTGCATTGCACGCCGTAGGAGATGAATTTGCAAGTTGGCGTTATTTTCATTTTGCCCGTTCATGGAAGAATCTGTACAATCCGGAAACCGGCTGGCTGCAATCACGTAATCCGGATGGTTCGTGGAAACCTCTGACTGAAGACTTCCGTGA
>NZ_DAWCXD010000036.1:0-41588 GCF_052357945.1 Bacteroides sp.
ATTTCATAGAACCACCAAAGACAGAGAGCACCATAATTAACCAGCTATCAGCCCCCTTCTATATTTAACAGGTAAGCAGTCTTTATTAATGAATTGTTATTTTTAATATAGTCTTGTAAATAAGCATCTTAGCTTGCTGTTTATTATCTTTTTTTGATCCTATTTTCGAAATAAAAAGGAAATAAAAACAGTATCAAAAATGAATAATAGTACTTGTTGCTGACTTTTATTGAGATTTTCTATGTATATTCATACTAATTTGGTGACAGTTTATTATCTCTTGCGTTCTTTTGCTAATCTAATGCATTTTGTTTACCTTTGTGTCTAACAATATATTGAATATGAATAATAGTAATAATAATCAGATAATTCGTTTTGACTGGGCGATGAAACGCCTGCTCCGGAATAAGGCAAACTTTAGTGTACTTGAAGGTTTGCTTACTACGTTGCTGGGTGAGAAGATCGTTATCCAAAAACTCCTTGAAAGTGAAAGTAATCAGGAGGACGAGTTTGACAAGTATAATCGTGTAGATATGCTTGCCGAGAATTCTAAGGGTGAGCTTGTCTTGATCGAGGTGCAGAATAATAATGAATATGCTTACTTCCAGCGTATGTTGTTCGGTACTTCTAAATTGGTGACTGAGTATATAAATAGAGGAGAGAGTTATGACAAGGTACGTAAAGTATATAGTATTAATATCGTCTATTTCTCATTAGGTCACGGGACGGACTTCGTATATCATGGAAAGACAGAATTCAGGGGTATTCATCAAGGGGATATTTTAGAACTGACTCCTTTCCAGAAGCAGACATTTAAAGTAGATACAGTTAGTCAGTTATATCCTGAATACTATATCCTGAAAGTGAATGGCTTTAATCAGGTAGCCAAGAGCCCATTGGAAGAATGGATTTACTATTTGAATACAGGTGAGATTCCTTCTAGTGCTACAGCTCCCGGACTTGAGGAGGCACGTGAGAGATTAAAGCTTGATAGCATGACGAAAGATGAACTGGCTGCTTATTATCGTCATTTGGATAACATTGTCATACTCCGAGATAATATTTATACAGAACGAGAAGAAGGAAGAGCAGAAGGGCTTGAGGAAGGATTGAATAAAGGGAAAGAAGAAGGAGTAAGAGAAGCCAATTTGAATAATGCTCGTAACCTGAAAAAGCTGGGAGTAGCAATTGATATAATTTCACAAGCTACTGGATTGTCTAGAGAAGAAATAGAAAAGTTATAGTGTAAACTTGAATATGTTATTGATTGAGGGGATATACGGCTTACTGTGTATTCCCTTTTTTATTGTTATTGGGATAGGGATGATAGGAGCGAAAAGGAGGACTTTTAGTGTAATTTGTTGGGAGGAGGGGATAAGTTGAGTTAAAGTAATATAAATATAGTGCTTTTTAGTGGGGGAGTAGAATGAGGGAGTAAGACTGTATATTGAAAATAATATTATTGATAATCAGTGGTTTAAATCTCGTGTAAGTGGAGCGTATCGGACTCGAACCGATCACCTTAACACTGCCAGTGTTACGCTCTAGCCAGATGAGCTAACGCCCCTTTTTTGTCTTATATGATAACGTTTGTAAACGAATCTTTTTTGTTGCCGCAAATATAATGCATTATTCTGAAATAATTGCTATGTTTGCGGTAAATAATAGTATGAAATTAAGATATGCTGATTTATAATACAACTTTTCAAGTGGACGATGAGGTTCACGACAATTTCATGATTTGGATAAAAGAAAGCTATATCCCTGAAGTACAGAAACACGGTGCGTTGAAGGCACCCCGCATTTGCCGGATATTAAGTCATCGGGAAGAAGGAAGTGCGTATTCTTTGCAATGGGAGGTGGAAAGCAGTGGGGTACTGCATCGTTGGCATTTGGAACAGGGAGTACGTTTGAATGACGAACTGGCAAAAATATTTAAAGATAAAGTGATCGGGTTTCCGACCTTGATGGAGGTGATAGAGTGATTCAACCGGTAAAAGAAAAGATAATCCTGGGGATTGACCCCGGTACGACAATCATGGGATACGGTGTTCTAAGAGTGAAAGGAACCAAGCCCGAAATGATTGCGATGGGGATTATCGACTTGCGTAAATTTGCCAACCACTATCTGAAACTTCGCCATATCCATGAACGGGTATTGGGCATTATTGAAAGTTATCTGCCTGATGAGCTGGCTATTGAAGCGCCTTTCTTCGGTAAAAATGTACAATCGATGTTGAAGTTGGGCCGTGCACAGGGGGTAGCGATGGCAGTGGCGTTGAGCCGGGATATTCCGATTACGGAATATGCTCCTTTGAAGATAAAGATGGCTATCACCGGAAACGGGCAGGCATCAAAAGAACAGGTAGCGGATATGTTGCAGCGGATGTTGCGCTTTCCCAAAGAGGATATGCCTACTTTTATGGATGCAACAGATGGATTGGCAGCAGCCTATTGTCATTTCCTGCAAATGGGGCGGCCGACAATGGAAAAAGGTTATAATAGCTGGAAGGATTTTATAGCGAAGAATCCGGATAAGGTGAAGTAAAGCTACTGATTATAGGGATAGATATAAAGGAAATATCTAGGAGGGGTTTAAATGAAGATGGGAAGTAATTATTTAGCAATATTAGGGGTGACTACAGTGACAACAGTAATGAGCTGCTCCCCTGCGAAAAAGGAATATGCTTCTTTTGAGCTGTATCCGGTTCGTACGGGAAGTCTTACGGAAATGGAATATACGCCGTTGGCAACCAAATTTTACCTTTGGTCACCAACAGCAGAAGAAGTGCGTCTGATGCTGTATGATGCCGGTGAAGGCGGACATGCTTACGAAACTGTAAAGATGGAACCCACAGAAGATGGAACCTGGACAACTTCAGTAGATAAGAACCTGCTTGGTAAATTCTATGCCTTCAATGTAAAAATCAACGATAAATGGCAGGGAGACACGCCGGGAATCAATGCCCATGCTGTCGGAGTGAATGGGAAACGTGCCGCTATTATTGACTGGAAGACTACAAATCCAGAGGGGTGGGAGAGTGACAGGCGTCCTTCTTTGAAATCTCCTGCTGATATGATTATCTATGAAATGCATCATCGTGACTTCTCGGTTGATTCTACTTCGGGAATTAAGAATAAAGGTAAATACCTCGCATTGACTGAACACGGGACCATGAATTCGGATAAGTTACTGACCGGTATCGATCACTTGATAGAACTGGGAGTGACACACGTACATCTTCTTCCTTCCTCTGACTATGCTTCTATCGATGAAACAAAACTGGAAGAAAACCACTATAACTGGGGATATGATCCGGCGAATTATAATGTGCCGGATGGCTCTTATTCAACTGATCCTTATCAACCTGCCACTCGTGTGAAAGAGTTTAAACAGATGGTACAAGCATTACATAGAGCTGGTATCCGGGTGATAATGGATATGGTTTACAATCATACTTTTAATACCGTTGAAAGTAACTTTGAACGTACTGTTCCCGGTTATTTTTATCGTCAGAAAGAAGACGGGACATTGGCAAATGGTTCTGGATGTGGTAATGAGACGGCAAGTGAACGCCCTATGATGCGCAAGTTCATGATAGAGTCCGTTCTTTACTGGATAAAAGAATATCATATTGACGGTTTCCGTTTTGATTTGATGGGAGTGCATGATATTGAGACCATGAATGAAATCCGAAAAGCAGTGAACAAGGTTGATCCTACCATCTGTATTTATGGAGAAGGTTGGGCAGCCGACACTCCCCAATATCCGGCAGATTCGTTGGCAATGAAAGGGAATGTTTCCCACATGCCGGGAATTGCCGTATTCTCGGATGAATTGCGTGACGGGCTTTGCGGACCTGTATGGAAAAAGGAGAAAGGGGCTTTCCTTACCGGAGTTCCGGGAGCAGAAATGAGTGTTAAATTCGGTATTGTGGGTGCTATTGAGCATCCGCAAGTACGGTGTGATTCTGTTAATTACAGTCAGAAACCGTGGGCGGAGCAACCTACCCAGATGATTAGCTACGTTTCCTGCCATGACGGTTTGTGCCTTGTTGATCGCTTGAAAGCAAGTATGCCGGGAGCTACTCCCGAGCAACTGGTCCGGCTTGATAAGCTTGCGCAAACGGTAGTCTTCACTTCGCAAGGTATTCCTTTTATCTATGCAGGAGAAGAAGTGATGCGCGATAAACAAGGGGTGGATAATAGTTATAAGAGTCCGGATGCAGTTAATGCTATCGATTGGCGACGTAAAACGACGAACGGAGATGTTTTCATGTATTATAAGCGACTCATAGATCTGCGTAAGTCCCATCCCGCTTTCCGTATGGGAGATGCGGAAAGGGTTCGGAAACATCTGGAGTTTCTTCCGGTGGAAGGACAAAACCTGATTGCATTCCGTCTTAAGGATCATGCGAACGGAGATAGTTGGGAAGATATTATCGTGGCTTTTAATTCCCGTATGACTCCTGCGCGTTTGGAAGTGCCTGTTGGTAAATATACAGTGGTATGCAAAGATGGCGTGATAGATGTGCGTGGATTAGGTACGCAAACCGGGTCGGAAGTGATTATTCCCGGTCAGTCTGCATTGATTATGTATAAGTAGCTTTAGTCATTATTTGTCATATCAATAACGGCTTTCTTTCTAATTTAGATTCTTGTTTGCAACAAGCCTAATTCTGTTTGTTACATCTGTTGTTCTTTATATTCACTCGGTGAAATTCCGTAAAAGTCTCTGAATGTATTGGAGAAATGAGAGAGGTTGGAGAAGCCTGTAGCGTATGCAACTTCCGAAACGCTTAGATTCTTCTCACGTAGCAGATTGGCAGCTTGTTTCAGTCTGATAGAACGGATGAAATCTCGTGCAGACTGATTAGTCAACTCCTTTAATTTGCGGTGCATATGTACGCGGCTCATTCCAACGTTGGCTGCCAGCATCTCTACATTAAGGGCAGGGTCGGCGAGATGGTCATTGATGGTTTTCATTACTTTACTCATCAAGATCTCATCGTTGGACTTCATTTCTATCTTTGTTATTTTTTCTTCTACTTGTTGTTCACCTACCAGCTTGCCGCGCAGTCTTTCTCGATTGGCTATCAGATTACTGATAGAAGTTCGTAATAATTCAGTATTGAATGGTTTTACGATATAAGCATCTGCTCCAATTTCAAGTCCTTCGATTTGATCTTCGGCTTTCGATTTGGCGGTTAATAATATAATAGGTATATGATTGATATTGATATTCTGTTTTATTTTCCGGCAGAGAGTGATTCCATCCATTTCGGGCATCATAACATCACTGATGACGAGATCGGGTTTCTCCTTCAAAATGGTTTCCAGTCCTTCCCGTCCATTTATACATTCGTAGATACGGAAATCACTATCCAGTTCGCTACGTATGTAGCGGCGTATTTCTTCATCATCTTCTACGATTAAGACGCGATAACGTGTTTTGGCTTTGTGTTTTCTGTACTCGTTAGTTTTGTTTTCTTCTTCCGTTTCGTATAAGGAATCTTTGGGAAGTTGGGAGATTGTTGGTTCGCTTCCGGTTTCTTCAGGATTTTCCAGTTCCTCTGCTTTCAAGTGATTACTACCTAACGGCAGGCGGATGACGAAACGGGTTCCTTGTCCGTCTTCCCGGTTTTCCGCTTTGATGATACCGTGGTGCAGTTCCACTAACGACCGTGAAAGATGCAGTCCGATTCCTGTACCGAAATTAGATTGTGTCATGTCGTTGTCAATCTGATAGAAACGCTCGAATATTTGTTCTATTTTGTTTTTGTCAATACCGATCCCGTTATCGGTGATATCTATCTCGAAATAATCTTTCAGAGCACCCCGGTAGGCATCGTTGTGACCGGTTCTCAATAACACTTCGATATTTCCTCCCTCATGTGTATATTTGAAAGCATTGGAAAGGACATTCATCAATACTTTGTCAAAGTTGTTTAGGTCAATCCATACTTTCAGAGAATCAACACCTTCCAGTTCTTTTTCGAAAGTAAATGTGATGTTCTTTTTTTGCGCTTGATAATTGAATGTTTGCATCAAGTCATTGATAAATCCTACCATGTCTGTTTCCCGGAATTTCAGATGCATTTGTCCTTTGTCCAGTTTTCGTATGTCCATCAGTTGATTGATCAGACGTAGAATACGTTGGGCATTTCGGTAAATCATGAGATAAACCGGTTGTTTCTCGGAATGTTCGGCTAACAGTTTTTCTAACGGGCTGATGATAAGAGTCATCGGGGTACGTATTTCATGTGAGATATTAATGAAGAATTGTAATTTGGCTTCGTTAATCTGTTCCATGTGTTTTTGTCGCATCACTTCTTGTCGGTGGCGGATACGTGACAGAATATACATGGTGAGAGCATAGATTAGTAATGCTCCGAGACATCCCCAGAATACTTTTGCCCACCAGGTCTGGTACCAGGGTGGAGTGATGGCAATAGTAGCTGTGCGGATATTAGAGAAATTATTATGGTCGCGTGCCTGTACGGAGAAAGTGTATTTCCCCGGTTTCAGGCTGCTATAGGTCACCCGGTTTGTCCCCGGTTGCGTACTGATCCACTCATCGCCTAATTCTTTTATCTTATATTGATAACTAATCCGGTCGGGATTACTGAATTCCAAAACGGAAAAATCAATACTAAATGTATTTTCATTATATGCCAGTGTAAATTGCTCCGTATCCATGACAGCAGTATCAGTGATAACATTGTTGCCGGATTTATCCCCTTTTTTCACAGGGCGGTTAGCAACGTAAAAGCCGGTAATCAATACATTCATTTCTTTTTTGATTTCGGTGATATCCTGGGGGTAGAAAGCTGTTACTCCATTGGTACCTCCAAAAAAGATCTTGCCGCGTTTATCTTTAAATACAGCAGTACGGGTAAACTCATTTCCTTGTAGACCGTCACCTGCATAATAATTGATAAATTTCTTTTCCAGAGGATTCAGTTTAGAGATTCCCTGATGGGTACTGATCCATATATTTTTTTTATCGTCTTCAGCCAGGCCGCAAATAATATCACTGGGAAGCCCATCGGCAGCAGTGAAAAGTACAGGTGTTAGTCTGTTTTTATTCAGGCAGACTAACCCTTCGGAAGTACCAGCCCAGATTTCTCCATGGCTACTTTCCAATAAACTGTAAACGACATACCCGGGGAGGAGGTTATTTTGCCTTTTATAATTGATAAAATTGTCCGTTTGAGGATTGAGTACAGCCAGACCTTTATAAGTGCCGATCCATATCATTCCGTCTTCATCTTCCAGCAGGCAGCTAATCCAATCGTTTGGAAGTCGGTTGATACTCCAGTCATCGTTTTCGTTGCGGGTAGATTCGTAATAGGTGACATGTTGAGTCGGCAAATTGATTTTGTATAAGCCTGATCCGTAAGTACCCACCCAAAGATTCTTGTTTTTGTCTTCAATGATGCAGGAAACTTTGGGCTTGCCTGCGTTAAGATTTCCTTGTAAAAGTGAGGTGGCATCTTGACATTTTCCGGTTTGCTTGTTCATCCGTGCCAGACCGTTGAAGTAAGATCCTAACCAAAGTTCCTGATTGGAATCTTCATAGAGACATAGGATAGTGCCGGGGACCGATTGGGGGTTACCTGCCTGATGGGTGTAATGGCGTAATTGTTTCCCCTGATCGTTTATGGCATATAATCCGTCGTTATCCGTACCTATCCAGATTGTAGCTTGTTCATCTGTATAAATAGCCATAACACAGCTGGAACCAATGGTGTTGCTGTGTATCGATTTATAGCCGTAGTAATCAAACTTATTTGAAATGCCGGGTACTAGTATCAAACCTTTTTGAAAGATGCCCAGCCATACATTGTGATCTTTATCTTCGATTAACGAGTGAACCTTGGATTTGGAGAAGTCAAAGGGACCCGCATTAATCTCACTGTCCACAATAATATCTTGTTGAGGCTGATATTCTTTTACTCCTTCACCGTCTGTTCCTATTATAAGTTTTCCACGGGTATCAATGATGAGAGTCCGGATATTCAGATTCATCCGGTTTTGGTAGAGGACAGGTTCGAAGTTTCCTTCCTGCCGGGATGATAGTCTGAAAAGACCTTTTGTCAGAGTTCCTACGAAAATTTGTCCGTGTGCATCTTCGCAAATGGCAGAAACGTCATCACCTGCTATATGATAAGGTGCCTTATAGCTTTTAAGCTCTTTACTTTCCGGAGAATAACGGTAAAGTCCTTTTTCTTCTGTAGCAATCCATAAATTTTGCCGGGAATCTTCGAAAATAACATTCAGGTAGTTACTACCCATTCGTTCTGTCAGTTCGGTTTCGATATGGAAGGAGGCGGGGGTACTGTCTTTTTTTAGGGATATGGCGCCTTGTCCGGAAGTTGCTATCCAAAGATCCCCGTTCCGGCGCTCAATAATGGAAGTGATATGAGGATTCTTTCGTCCGTCTTTCCGGGAGATGAATAATTCGTGAAAGCTGTCTGTGGCGCGGTCATATCGTTGTAAGCCATTGATACATCCGATCCAGAAATTACCGCGACTGTCTTCGAATAATGTTCGTACATAGTTGTTTTTCAAACTGGTGCTATCCGTAGCATTATGTCGATAGATCGAGAAACGTGTCCCGTCGAATTTATTAAGTCCGTTTTCGGTAGCTATCCAGATAAATCCTTTCCGGTCCTGATATACGACATTGATCAGACTGTTGGAAAGTTCTTTGTCAGTTGAATAGAATTTGCCGGTCTGTGCTTTCATTACAGGAGTACTTCCTATCAGGAAACAGTATATAGAAAAAAGGAGTAGGATTTGTGCTTTCATATTCATTAATATAAGCAGGGTTTATTTGCGCTTTTTGCATAGACAAAGATAATATATTAAATTAAAAATAGCATTAGCCTTGTTACTTTTCCTTTTACTGATGTTACATGTACCCCCTTCACAAAAGCTTCTGAAAGGGGAATGTAACGAGCGTGCAATAGCCTGTAACGTACGTGCAAACGCATGTAACCGCCTGTCAATTGCTTGAAACAAAATCTCCACCTATGCCTGATATATTATTCATAAATTTGCATTAACCAAAAAATGAATTGTCGGACACCTTAAAATAATAACTGCTTATGGAAACATGAATTCCTTACTCTATTCCTTATTATAAATAAGAAGAGAAAAACCTATAACTTGGATCAACCACTATCATTATTAATTAAAAAAATGATTTTATGGAAAGCACAAATCATTATTTTCGACCGTTAGGTCTTATCATTCTTTTCTGCCTCTTCCCTGTATGGGTATTGGCACAGACTGTTTCCGTGACGGGAGTGGTCAAAGATGCATCGGGCGAACCGATTATCGGAGCCAGTGTAGTAGAAGCTGGCACTACCAATGGTATAGTTACCGATTTGGATGGTAATTTTAAGTTGAATGTATCAGCCAAAGGTAGCTTGAAGATTTCTTTTATCGGATATCAGACACAAACGATTTCTGTAGCCGGAAAAAAACAGTTTGATATTACTCTCAAAGAAGACGCAAAAGTATTAGACGAAGTAGTTGTAGTTGGATACGGTCAGATGAAACGTAGTGACCTGACCGGTTCTGTAGTATCGGTCAATGATGAAGCCATTAAGAAATCTGTAGTGACTTCCATTGACCAGGTACTGCAAGGACGTGCTGCCGGTGTGCAAGTACAGGCTAATAGCGGTATGCCCGGTGGTAGTTCTTCCATCCGTATTCGTGGTATCAACTCTTTGAATGCCTCCAATGAGCCTATCTTTGTCATTGACGGTGTTATCATCGACGGTTCCACAGGTTCGGGAAGTGATAATGCATTAGCATCTATCAATCCTTCGGACATCGTCTCTATGGACGTATTAAAGGATGCTTCCGCCACTGCTATTTATGGTGCGCGAGCTGCAAACGGTGTGATTATGATTACTACCAAACGTGGACAGAAGGGTGAGGCGCAAATAACTTATGACGGATATATAGGATGGCAGGAAATGCCTAAAAAACTGGATATGCTGAATCTGCGTGAATATGCGGAGCATAAGAATGTTCGTTCAGGAAAAGACTATTCGGGAAATGATTGGGGAATAGTGAACAAGGATAATAACTTTGTTCGTCCGGATTTACTAGGTGAGGGTACAGACTGGCAGGATGAGATGTTCTCTAAAGCTATGATGACCAGTCATAATCTTTCTGTGACCGGAGGTACTGATAAAAGTAACTATGCTTTGGGAGCAGGCTACCTCAATCAGGATGGTATTGCTGTTGGTTCAGGGTTCAGGCGTCTGAACTTACGAGGTAGTTTTGATGCCCAAGTGAAGAGCTACTTAAAAATGGGTATTAACTTTGCGTTTAGTAATTCCCGTCAGAAATTGACTGTATCTGATGAGTCGTTGATTAGAACTGCTTTATTGCAGAGTCCGAGTGTTGCTGTTCGTAATGCTGAAGGCACATTTGATGGACCGGATACGGACGAATGGGTACAAACGAATCCGGTGGGTCTTGCCATGATTAAGGATAACCGCAACGAGAAAATGGGTATTCGGGCAAACACCTATGCTGAAGCTACTATCATTGACGGACTGACGTTTAAAACGGAATTGTCTTTCGATTATGGGGTAGCTAATACTTATAAATTTGATCCCTCATATACTTTTGGTGCGATTGAAAATACGGACCGTCAGGGGACTTTCTCCAAATCATATAATAAGTTCTGGAGTTGGAGAAATATCGTGAATTACATGAGAACTTTTGGAGTGCACAATGTGAATGCAATGATTGGTCAGGAAATGCAGGAGAGCAAATGGGAATATCTGATGGGAAGCCGTATGGGATATTTGTCCAATGCCGCAACCGACCTGACATTGGGAGATGCTGCAACAGCCAAGAATAATGGTAATAGTGGAGAAAGTTCGATTTTATCTTATTTCGGCCGTCTGTTCTATTCATACGATGACAAATATCTGTTGACATTTACTCTTCGTCGTGACGGTTCTTCCAAATTCTATAAAGATAATCGTTGGGGATGGTTCCCATCGGCTGCTTTGGCTTGGAAGGTTTCCAATGAATCTTTTTTGAAAGACAACAATATTATTAATAATCTGAAATTGCGTTTAGGATGGGGTGTTGTAGGTAATCAGAATGTGCCTAATAATGCATATAAAGCCATTTATTCATCTGTTGCTACCGTTTGGGGAACAGGATTACTGGCTGGCAATACTCCGAATCCTGAATTGAAATGGGAATCTACTTATTCAAGTAATCTGGGACTTGATATTAATCTTTTCCAGAACAGGATTGAATTGATAGCCGATATTTATTATAAGAAAACAAATGATTTGTTGTTGCAAGTGCCTCTTCCTGCTTACGTGGGAACTTCAGGTCAGGGCTCTACTTCCGCACCCTGGAAGAATGTGGGTTCTTTGGAGAATAAAGGACTTGAGTTGACTTTAAATACAGTGAATATTGATAAAGGCGGATTTCAATGGAGAAGTAACGTGGTATTCTCAATGAACCGTAATAAAGTAAAATCACTGGATACGGCAACCAGCCTGATAGATAAGAGTAATCAGACAGGCGAAACAATAACCGTGCTGACACGTACATCAGTAGGAAACCCTATCGGACAGTTTTATGGTTATAAAGTGATTGGCCGCTTTGAAAAGGCTACTGACTTTTATTATAAAGATGCTTCCGGAGCAATTAAGCCGGTAGCATTGCCTGAAGGTATGTCGATCTCCAAGAATAGTATCTGGATTGGTGATTATATTTTTGAGGATGTAAACAAAGACGGTGTTATCAATGAACAAGATCGTACTTATATCGGTAATCCTGAACCGGACTTTACTTTCGGCTTCGGTAACTCTTTCTCATATAAAGGTTTCGACTTGAGCATTAACCTGACCGGATCGGTAGGAAATGAAGTTGTAAACTGGGGACGTCGTGAACTTGAAAATCCACGTGGCAATAATAATATCCTGAAATCGGCTTTGGATTATGCACAACTGGCTTTGATTGATCCGAATGGTCCGGATGATTACCGGAATATACAGATTGTAGGCGGTGACCCTTACGCTTGCCGTATGGCTATAGCCAAAGGTACGGATGATTCCAATTATCGTTTCAGTGACCGATTTGTGGAAGATGGTTCTTTCCTACGTATTCAGTCTATCTCTTTCGGCTATACGTTCCCGCGTAAATGGCTGGCACCGATTGGTATTCAGAATCTGAAACTTTATTGTAACCTGCAGAATGTATATACATTCACAAAATACAAAGGGATGGACCCGGAAATCGGTTCTGCCAATCAGGACGCTTTGCTTACAGGCTTTGATAACTATCGTTATCCTTCTCCGCGAATTTATACATTCGGTCTGAATTTAACCTTTTAATCATTTAAAGTGACTAAATATGAAAACAAGTAAGTATATATACTCTTTCATGTTGGCTGTAGCTTTGGCGTTTGCAGGATGCAGTGACTTCCTCGATTCTGAAGATAACTCCAATATCGCAGGAGATAACTTTTATCAAACGGAAGATGATTTCCGGGCAGCAACAGCTCCTTTGTATAATAAGGTGTGGTTCGACTTTAACGATAAGTTCTATTATGGACTGGGTGACGGACGCGGATTCAACCTTTGTGCGACAACCTCTAATTATATCTATCCTTTTGCTGATTTGACCGAAACTGGATTGACGGGACCGTTAGTTTCGGCTTGGGGCTCATTGTACAATATAGTACAGCAAACTAATAAGATTATTAACGGGATCAAAGGTAACTCATCCAATAGCGAAGAAGTGAAGAACCCATATATTGCTGAAGCACGGTTCATGCGTGGAGTTGCTTATTCCTATCTGGCGATGTTATGGGGAAATGTTATTATAAATGAGGATACGGATGAACTAGTGGCTAATCCAATTGTCAATACCAGCCCGGTAAGTGATGTCTATGAATTTGCGATGCGTGACTTGGAATTTGCGGCAAAATATTTGCCGGAGGTTTCTTCTGCTGCCGGACGTGTCAATAAATACAGTGCCTTTGGCATGTTGTCGCGTGTTTATCTGACGTATGCCGGTTATAGTAGCAACCCTAATAGTGCGACCCGTAATCAGGACTATCTGGATTTGGCAAAGAAAGCGGCTTTAAAAGTGATAGAAAACAGAAATTTTGAACTGATGACTGATTATGCCGATTTGTTTATGATTGATAAAAATAACAACTCGGAAACACTGTTTGCTTTGCAATGGGTTAGTAATGGTACGTATGGGGAATGTAACACGATACAGGATTATTTCGCTTGTGAGTCGGCTATTACCGGTAATGATCGTGCATGGGGCGGCTATGTTTTTGCACAACCGGACGTGATTTGGGAGTATGAAAAAGGAGATAAACGACGTCAGCCGACTTGGATGGCTTATGGCGATCATTATCCTGAAATACAGAAAGCAAACGGAGGATATACTTGTGAGAAGAAAGCATCGGGTACTGTTTCCGGAATCTATTGTAAGAAATACGTTTGTGGTTCCAGCAAAGATAATGCGAAGATCACTTCCGGAAGTACTCCTATCAATACTTACATGTTGCGTCTGGCAGAAGTATATCTGATTTATGCAGAAGCTATATTGGGAAATAATCCTTCAACAGATGATGCCGATGCAATGGAATACTTTAACAAAGTGCGCAAACGTGCCGGTTTGGAACCCCAAAATTCGATTACTTACGAAGATATTCGTCGTGAGCGTAGACTGGAATTTTGTCTGGAAGGACAGTATTGGTATGACTTGGTACGTAGAGCTTATTATAAACAACAGGAAGTACTCAATTATATCACAGGACAGGATAGGGGTACTGCTATTCCTGTAGTATGGGATGCGGATACACAGACTTTGAAGAGAGACGAGGATTCGGATGAAACGAAGCGTGCCATAGGAGATGTCGATTCCAGTATATTCCTTCTTCCTTATCCGGAATCGGAGACTGTGCAAAATCCTTTGTTGAAAGCAGATCCTGTGCCTTATGCATTTAAGGAAGACAGAATAACTGATTTGTTTAACTAAAAACGAGAATACGAATGAAAAGCTTGATATATAAAAATAGTATGAAAGCATTTGGCTTATTGGTGAGCCTGCTCATCTGCTCTTGTTCATTTGTTTCGTGTGACGACGATGACGATAATGGCGGAAGTCCTGTAATGAACATAACCGGGATCTATCTGGAAGACGCGAAGTCGAATGTTCCTGACCGTTTGGTTGATTTTGCCCGTTTGGGACAACTGATCCGAATTGAAGGTGAAGGATTCAACGGATTGAAGAAAGTGTATATTAATGGATATAACTGTTATTTTAATCCGGTTTTTGTTTCGAATAAATCTTTTCTGGTTAGTGTGAACAGTAAAGTTCCGACTACAGAAGCTGACGAGAATGTACGTAATACAATTCGTTTGGTAAAAGATGGCGGTGAATACGTTTATGATTTCCAGATTCGTGCTGCTGCACCGTCTATAACGAAAATCTCCAACAGTATGCCGAATATAGGTGAGCCTATCATTGTTTATGGAAGTGGATTGACGGAAATAGCAAAAGTCGTTTTCCCCGGAAATGTGGTGGTGACAGAAGGTATTATTTCTGATCTTGACGGTGAATATTTTATGGTGGATATGCCTGCCGGAGTTTCTGAAGAGGGCGGTTCTATTTTCGTAGAAGGTTCGAATGGTGGTGCTTATTCTCCTGCCTATTTCAATTATAAGAAAGGCTTGTTGTTGAACTTCGACGGAGTGGGTGCACAAGGGGCATGGGGCGATTCTGAAAGTATGATTCAAACAACCGAACTGGAATCTGCTTCGATTGGTGAAGGTAATGTGTCGCAAGGTGCTTACTGTCGCTTGCCATTAGAAAGACAGTTGCCGGTGGCAGCAGCAAAGAATCGTTGTGCTGAAGTTTGGACAGCTGGTAATGGCACTGATCCTGACTGGTTGACGCTGGGTGTCCCTGCTGAAACTCCTGTTGCCGAATGTGCTATTCAGTTTGAAATTTATGTGCCCGAACCTTGGTCTGAATCCGGATTCCTGAAGATTTGTGGTCAGAACGGATTCAACGGTGGAGAATGGGAGAGAGACTGTTATAATTACGTACCGTGGCTTGTAGACGGAAAGATTGTTCCTTTCCAGACAACCGGTTGGCAGACTGTAACTGTTCCGTTCAGTGAATTCTACAAATCGAAAGCATCCAGCGGAGCTTGGACCACTTTTGCCGATGTGGCCGCTACCCGTGCATCTGCTTCTTATGCCAACTTCGGTTTCTATTTTGAGAACTCTGATATTACATTGGATAAGATCACAGGTGCGAGCTCGGATAAAGAAACAGAGTTTCTATCCAAAGCAACTTCCGTGAAAATTTATATTGATAACTGGCGTGTCGTACCTTTGACGAAGCCGGAATATTCCGATTTCCCGGACGAAGAAGAGGATGCAGAATAATAATGACTTTAAATTGAAAAGATTATGAAATACAGAAATATGCTTCCGTTTGTTGCCTTGTCGGTGCTGATATTGACATCGTGTGACGATAATAAGATGGAGTGGTATAAAGACCCTACACATGGAGCGGTTACTTCTTCCGAACTGCCTTTACAGTTGGCTGAAAAGATTTCCCGTTACAAGCCGTTGAAAGAATATTTATCCGATCCCAACTTTAAGTTGGGTATCGGAGTGGGGATGGATGAATATCTTGGTGACGAGACAACGACTACCATTGTGAATGAGAACTTTAATGATCTGACGATAGGATATGCCATGAAGCACGGTCCTATGGTTGATTCTAAAGGGAATTTGAAATTTGATAAGGTAGATCAATTGTTTACAAAGACTACAGAAGCGGGTATAAGCATTTATGGGCACTGTCTGATTTGGCACACTAATCAGAATGCGAGTTATCTGAATAGTCTGATTGCACCGGAAGTTATTCCGGGACCGGCGGGCAGTAATTTGTTGGATCTGTCAGGCATTGAAGATGGAACCTTTGATGGCTGGAATCGTAAAAATGGAAGTGATGCGATGTCCATTGTGGAAGGGGAAGGACTGACAACTACTTCCAAAGCATTGAAATTTGCAGTAGGGTCTTCTGTAACGGCTGCTCATTCTGTGCAATTATATACTCCTGACATTTCAGCAGTAAGTGGGCATAATTATGAAATTTCATTTTTTGTCCGTTCGGATAATCCCGGTAAAGCCCGGTTGACTTTTGATGGGTTAGGAAATAATTATCCATATAAGGATTGGTATGCTACAGGTGGCAGTTGGACGGAAGCTTTTGAGACGACGTCTCAATGGCAGCAGGTGAAGATTACAGTGAATGATTTTGTTAGTACTACATTTCAGATTGCATTTGAGTTTGGTTATTTGCCGGATGTGACTTATTATGTAGATAATATTGTTGTGACAGACAAAGATGCGGAGCCTACTGTAGTTAATCTGATTTCTAACGGAGATTTTGAAAGCAAAGCTATTACTCCTTGGGGAGCTTGGAGTAGTGGAAAGGCCGCGATTTCGGAAGAAGGTGAAGGATATGGAAGTTCATATTCGATGAAGCTGACTAGTTCTGTTGACGGAGGGGCGGGCAATGCATATAAGGCACAGGCTGGATATGGCTTTGATACTCCTTTGGAAGTCGGCAAGACCTATGAGTTCTCTGCTATGATTAAAGCAAGTGTCTCAACTGCTTTCCAAATTCAAATTCAGAACTCAACGAGTTATGCAGGTGAATGCTATGTAGATGGAAATGTGAGTACGACTTGGACAGAATTTAAGAAAGAATTTACAGTGTCTAAAGAGGATATGAATCGATTCTGTATCAATTTCGGAGTTAGTGCAGGCGATTATTATATAGATAATATCGTATTGTCGGAGAAAGTGGTGGAGACTCGTGCAGTCACTCGCGCTTCCGGTCCTACTATCATCGAGAAGACCGATGGAGAAAAAGCAGAGATCATCAGAGATGCTATGGAAGACTGGATTTCAAAGATGGTTACTCATTGCAAATCTTATGTTCATGCATGGGACGTAGTCAATGAACCAATGGATGACGGAAAGACATCGGACATTAAGAGTGGTAAAGGCAAAACTGATCTGGCTTCTGATGAATTCTACTGGCAAGATTATTTCCTGACTCCGAAAGACTATGCAGTAGAAGCCTTCAAACTTGCCCGTCAGTACGGAAGTCCGGATGACAAACTATTCATCAATGATTATAATCTGGAGTATAATCTCAATAAGTGTGACGGTCTGATTAAATATGTGGAATACATCGAAAGCAAAGGGGCCAAAGTAGATGGTATCGGTACACAGATGCATATTGCTATTGATTCCAATAAAGACAATATCGCTCAAATGTTCCAGAAACTGGGTGCTACCGGCAAGTTGATTAAAATATCCGAGTTGGATATTAAGGTTAACACCTCGTCGCCTACTACTGAAAATTTGGCACAACAGGCAGAAATGTATCAGTATGTCATTGATATGTACAAAAAGTATATTCCGGCGGATAAACAATATGGTATTACCATCTGGGGAGTATCGGACAATGAAAAAGAACATGTGAATTGGATACCGAATGACGCTCCGAACCTTTGGGATGCTAATTATGCACGTAAACATGCTTATAAGGGAGTAGCCGATGGTTTGGCTGGTAAGGATGTCAGCGAAGACTTTACCGGAGATTTGGAATAAATGATTTTATAATAATTAAAGAGGGGGAGAGTGAGGGTTATAGTAGTTGTTATCATCCTGGAGCGGATCGAATGAATAACAATAACTACTGTAATCCACTCTTTCTAAAACTTTCGTTTTCCTCCTGTTCATCGGTGGTTTTAGCTTGAATGTAACATCGCGACAAGTATTTGTAACATACGTAAACGATGATGTAACAAGTGAGTAATGATTTGAATCAAAATTTCTGGGCGGACGGAAAGAAACTTCCTAAGTTTGCAAAGTGGAATCCCGGTGGATTTCTTCTCTTGCTAAATTATCATGAAATAAAGACATATAAAAGAAAAGACAGAATGAATAAGTATTGGTTTTATAAGGTAGGGTTAGTAGTTGTGTTCCTTTGCTTCGCCTTGTTGGGTGGAGCAAAGGTTAAACTTCCGGCTCTTGTTTCCGACGGAATGGTACTTCAGCGTGGGGAACCTGTCAATATCTGGGGAACGGCTGATCCTGATGAAACCGTTGATATAACTTTCCTGAAAAAGAAATATAAGACTGTTGCCGATGTACAAGGTAACTGGAAAGTGACTTTGCCTGTTTTGAAAGCCGGCGGACCTTATACGATGACCATTAATGATATCGAATTAAAAGATATTCTTATTGGTGATGTTTGGGTATGTTCGGGACAGTCGAATATGGAATTGCCTGTTTCACGGGTTACATATCGTTTTCGCGATGAAATATCTACGGACAGTAACTATCCGATGGTACGCTATATAAAAACACCTCTGCTCTATAATTTTCATGCTCCGCAGGCAGATATTCCGGGAATTTCCTGGCAAGCGATGACTCCTGAAAATGTGATGCCATTTTCCGCTTTGGTCTATTTCTTCGCTAAAGATATCTATCAGAAGACAAAAGTTCCGGTAGGAATCATAAATTCCAGTGTCGGAGGTTCACCAGTAGAAGCATGGATCAGCGAGGAAGGGTTGAAGCCTTTTCCATACTATTTGAATGAAAAGCGTATCTATGAATCGGACGACTTGGTGGAATCGATGAAAAAAGAGGAGAGGAAGAAAAGTCATGCTTGGAATGTGGCGTTGTGTCAGGGAGACAAAGGGATGCATGAGGCTATCCCTTGGTATGCTGCCGATTATGATGATAGCAATTGGACAGAAACAGATTTGTTTACTTCCGGCTGGGCAACAAACGGACTGAATACCGTCAATGGCTCCCACTGGTTCCGTAAAGACTTTCAGGTGTCTGCACAACAGGCGGGAGAGAAAGCGACTCTTCGTTTGGGATGCATCGTAGATGCAGATTCGGTCTATGTAAATGGCACATTTGTGGGGACTGTCTCTTATCAGTATCCTCCCCGTATCTATACCATTCCTGCCGGATTGTTGAAAGCCGGAAAAAATACAATAACCATACGCCTTTTTAGTTATGGCGGTCGTCCTCAATTTGTAAAGGAAAAGCCTTATAAAATCCTTTTCGGAAAAGGTCAGCCGGAAAAAGGAGAATCGGAGATCAATTTGGAGGGGAGTTGGAAATATCATCTCGGTGCTCCTATGCCCGCTGCTCCGGGACAAACGCCTTTTCATTATAAACCCACAGGACCGTATAATGCAATGATTGCTCCTTTGCTGAACTATACGGTATCCGGTGTCATCTGGTATCAGGGAGAATCGAATGTCTCGCGCAGAAATGAGTATAAAGATTTGCTGACAGCTATGATTGTGGACTGGAGACAACGATGGAATAAGTCGGATATGCCTTTTTATATTATTGAACTGGCAGATTTTCTTTCACCTACAGATAAAAGAGGACGTGCTGCCTGGGCGGAATTCCGGAAAGCGCAGGAGGAAGTAGCCGATACAAATAAAAATGTTACTCTGATTAAAAATAGTGATTTAGGAGAATGGAATGATATTCATCCATTGGATAAAAAGACGCTAGGGCAACGAGTGGCAGCAGCTATCTTGATAGAAATGAATACGAAAAACAGAAAATGACCAATTTATCTATTTTATGGAGAATACAATAAAGGCCAATGAAGCGAAAGGTTTCTATAAACTCTCTTGGCTTCAACGTATAGGATTCGGTTCCGGTGATTTGGCGCAAAACCTTATTTACCAGACCGTATGTATGTATCTGCTGATTTTTTATACCAATGTATATGGACTTAAACCGGAGGTGGCAGCCGTGATGTTTCTTATTGTCAGGATAGTGGATGTCCTTTGGGATCCTCTGGTGGGTGCTTTCGTCGATAAGCACAATCCTAAACTAGGGAAATACCGTTCATACCTTATTTGGGGAGGAATTCCGCTGACTGGTTTTGCTATTCTTTGTTTTTGGAACGGCTTTTCGGGCTCACTGTTCTATGCCTATTTCACTTATGTAGGATTATCCATGTGTTATACATTGATAAATGTGCCTTATGGAGCACTGAATGCGTCACTTACCCGGGATACGAATGAAATCACGGTGTTGACGTCAGTGCGTATGTTTCTTGCCAATTTAGGCGGATTGGCGGTAGCCTATGGCATTCCGATATTGGTAAAGTTATTATCTCCCGATGGTAAAATCAATACTACCGCATCTGCCAATGCTTGGTTTATTACGATGACAATCTATGCTGTTGTCGGGTTGGCATTATTAGTATTCTGCTTTAGCCAGACGAAGGAGCGTGTAGTGATGGATCAGGAGGAAACATCCAAAGTGAAGGTCTCCGATTTATGGGTAGAGTTCTGTAGAAACAGACCTTTACGGATTCTGGCCTTTTTCTTCATTACAGCTTTTGCAATGATGGCCATTGGTAATTCAGCCGGTTCATATTATATGATTTATAATGTACGTGCACCGGAGATGTTGCCTTATTTTATGGCGTTAGGCTCGATACCCGCATTTATCTTCATGCCCATGGTACCTGCCATTAAACGTGCGATTGGAAAAAAACAAATGTTTTATGTATTCCTTTCAGTCGCCATATTGGGTATGGCATTACTGTATATTATTTCTGTGGTTCCGGTACTCAAAACGCAGATATGGTTGGTTTTTGTGGCGCAGTTCATAAAATCTACCGGAGTCATTATTGCGACAGGATACATGTGGGCTTTGGTTCCCGAAGTAATTTCGTATGGCGAATATACTCATGGTAAACGTATCTCAGGTATAGTCAATGCTTTGACCGGTATTTTCTATAAAGCGGGAATGGCTCTTGGGGGAGTTGTACCGGGGCTTGTTATGGCTTTCGTCGGATTTGACCAGACAAATGAAGTGTCACAATCGCCTTTTGCAGAACAGGGAATACTGTGGCTCGTGGCTGTTATCCCGGCATTGTTACTTTTGGTCGCTATGTTCATTATTTCTAAATATGAACTGGAAGATAATGTGATTGACAGTATAAATGAGGAGATAGAATCGCGCTGTAAAAAAGGCGAATAGATAAGAAAGTAGAATGTTTAAAAATATAACGTATGAAACTCAAACGAATAATTCTGTTGTTATTGACAGTGATGTTCTCTTTTTCTTTTGGAGAAGTTTTTGCGAAAGATGGAAATTCGCTGAAAAAGGCTTTGAAAAACAAGTTTCTGATTGGCGTGTCAGTGAACACACATCAAAGTTCCGGTAAGGATGTCGCAGCTGTTGAAGTTGTAAAGAAGAATTTTAATTCCATTGTGGCGGAAAACTGTATGAAGTCTTCTGTCATTCATCCGAAAGAAAATAAGTATAATTTTACGCAAGCAGATGAATTTGTCAGTTTTGGTGAGAGCAATCAAATGGCTATCATTGGTCACTGTCTGATTTGGCATTCACAATTGGCTCCTTGGTTTTGCGTAGATAAGGACGGGAACAATGTCTCTCCGGAAGTTCTGAAGAAGCGGATGAAAGACCATATCACTACCATCGTGAAACGTTATAAAGGCCGCATCAAAGGCTGGGATGTAGTAAATGAAGCGATTGAAGACAATGGAGCATATCGCAAGACAAAGTTTTATGAGATTCTGGGTGAAGAATATATCCCATTGGCTTTCCAGTATGCACACGAGGCCGATCCGGATGCCGAACTTTACTACAATGACTACTCTATGGCCCAACCGGGCAGAAGAGAAGCCATCGTGAAAATGGTGAACGATTTGAAAAAACGTGGAATCCGTATTGATGCTGTAGGTATGCAAGGACACATTGGCATGGACTATCCGAAAATCAGTGAATTTGAGAAGAGTATGCTGGCTTTTGCCGGAACGGGGGTGAAGATAATGATAACGGAACTGGATTTGACAGTGATACCATCACCGAATCCCAATGTAGGTGCAGAGGTTTCTGCTTCTTTTGAATATAAGAAAGAGATGAATCCTTATCCGGATGGATTACCGGAAGAGGTATCGAAAGCATGGACTGAAAGAATGAATGACTTCTTCCGTCTGTTCCTGAAACATCATGATCTCATCACCAGAGTTACTCTTTGGGGAGTAGCCGATCATAACTCTTGGCGTAATGACTGGCCGATGAGAGGCCGCACGGATTATCCGTTACTTTTTGATCGCAATTATCAGCCGAAGCCGGTAGTCGACCAGATTATCAAAGAGGCTGAAAAAACAAAATAAGTTTTTAACAGAAAAAACAGAAATAGGATGAAAACAGAAAAAAGATATTTAGTTCCCGGTGATTATATGGCTGACCCTGCCGTACACGTATTTGATGGCAAACTGTATATTTATCCCTCTCACGATTGGGAAAGTGGTATTGCCGAAAATGATAATGGCGATCATTTTAATATGAAAGATTATCACGTGTATTCTATGGATGATGTGATGAACGGTGGAATAAAAGATCATGGAGTGGTGCTTTCCACCGAGGATATTCCTTGGGCGGGCCGTCAACTTTGGGATTGTGATGTGGTTTGTAAAGATGGTAAATACTATATGTATTTTCCATTGAAAGATCAGAATGATATATTCCGTATCGGGGTAGCTGTGAGTGATAAACCTTATGGTCCTTTTATACCGGAAGCTAATCCGATGAAGGGTAGTTATAGTATTGATCCGGCTGTATGGGATGACGGAGATGGTAACTATTATATGTATTTTGGTGGATTGTGGGGTGGACAACTTCAACGTTACCGTAATAATAAAGCTTTGGAATCTGCTATTTTGCCGGAGGGAGAGGAGGAGGCAATACCCTCGCGTGTCGCTCGTTTGAGTGAAGACATGCTGGAGTTTGCCGAAGAACCCCGTGCAGTGGTAATTCTGGACGAAAATGGCAAGCCATTGACAGCAGGGGACACGGAACGCCGTTTTTTCGAAGCTTCGTGGATGCATAAATATAATGGTAAATACTATTTCTCCTATTCTACGGGAGACACTCATTTGCTCTGCTATGCAATAGGTGATAACCCTTATGGTCCGTTTACTTATCAGGGAGTCATTCTGACTCCGGTGGTAGGATGGACTACTCACCATGCTATCGTAGAGTTTAAAGGCAAGTGGTATCTGTTTCATCATGATTGTGTACCATCAGAGGGAAAGACTTGGCTCCGTAGCCTGAAAGTCTGCGAACTTCAGTATGATACAGACGGACGAATCATTACCATTGAGGGAAAAGATGAATAATAGAATACATTAAAACAACCGCCTCTATCTGAAAAATATGCCTAGAAATATATTTGCATTGACATTCACTATCCTTTTTTGTTTTTCTTCTATTTGGGCAGAAGATGGAAGGGCTTTGTGGCTTCGTTATGCAGCGGGAGCGAAAGCGGAAATCACCAGCAAGAAACAATCACCTACATTACGTATTGCGGTTTCCGAATTACAGAACTTCTGGCATGGAGGGATCCCGGTTACTTTGGAAGTTCGAAATAATAAAGAACTTCGTGCACTTGGAAATGAAGGATATACGATTCAGACTTCCAAAGATGGCAGTCAAATAACGATAGCTTCTTCTGGTGAACAAGGAGTACTTTATGGAACGTATCATTTACTCCGTCTGCAAGCTACCGGACAACTACCGAAGTCAGCTTTGCAATCCCTCAATATCTCCCAACGACCTGATTACCGAATTCGTATCCTGAATCATTGGGATAACTTAGACGGTACAATCGAACGCGGATATGCCGGACATTCACTTTGGAAATGGGACGAACTTCCGTCTGTTGTCTCTCCCCGTTATGAAGCCTACGCTCGTGCCAATGCTTCTATCGGCATTAATGCCACCGTAATAAACAATGTCAATGCAAGTCCCAAGATACTTTCTAATGATTATTTGCAGAAAGTCAAAGTCTTGGCCGACATTTTCCGCCCTTATGGTTTGAAAATATACCTATCTATCAATTTTTCTTCTCCCGCAGTTTTAGGCGGTTTGTCCACTTCCGATCCGTTGAATAAAGAAGTGATAGACTGGTGGAAGCAGAAAACAAAAGAGATTTATTCCCTGATTCCCGATTTCGGAGGTTTCCTGGTGAAAGCGAATTCCGAAGGGCAGCCCGGTCCATGTGACTACGGACGCACTCATGCCGAAGGAGCCAATATGCTTGCCGATGTGTTGAGGCCCTATCATGGCATTGTGATGTGGCGCGCTTTCGTTTATTCTCCGACCGACAGCGATCGTGCGAAACAAGCCTATCTTGAATTTGAACCTTTGGATGGTAAGTTCCGGGATAATGTTATTGTGCAGATCAAGAACGGTCCGATAGATTTCCAACCCCGTGAGCCATTCAGCCCGCTGTTTGGAGCTATGAAGAAGACGGCAGTTATGCCCGAATTTCAAATCACACAAGAGTATCTTGGCTTTTCCAATCATCTCGCATTCCTTGCTCCTATGTGGAAAGAGTGCTTAGACAGTGATACTTATCTGCAAGGCAAAGGCTCTACCATTGCCCGTGTGACGGATGGTTCTTTATTCCCTCATCCGCTCACGGCTATTTCCGGAGTGGCAAACATCGGTGATGATACTAATTGGTGTGGACATCCTTTTGCCCAAGCCAACTGGTATGCTTTCGGACGCTTGGCATGGAAACATTCCCTCTCTTCCGAACAGATAGGAGAAGAATGGTTGAAACAGACTTTTCTTCCCGTTACCGGTGCGCAAACCGATACTCCGGCAGGAGAAGTCGTTCAAAAAGAGCAAATCGACGCTCAACTCTCCCTTCTCAACTCCCAAGTGCTTCAGAAATCGAGAGAAGCAGTAGTAGACTACATGATGCCTCTCGGCTTGCATCATATCTTTGCATGGGGACATCATTACGGACCAGAACCCTGGTGCGATATTCCCGGTGCCCGCCCGGATTGGTTGCCTCCTTATTACCACCGTGCCGACAACATAGGAATAGGTTTCGACCGCAGCAGTACAGGAAGTAATGCTATCGGACAATACCATTCTCCATTATGCGAGCAACTGGACAATGTGAATACTTGTCCGGAGAATCTGCTCCTTTGGTTTCACCATGTTCCCTGGAATCATCCAATGAAGAGCGGACGTACACTTTGGGCAGAACTGTGCTACGCGTATGATCGTGGTGTAAACGAAGTGAGAAATTTTCAAAAAGTATGGGATAGGATGGAACCGTATATTGATTCCGAACGCTTCTATGATGTGCAACACCACCTGAAGATTCAGGCACGGGATGCTGTCTGGTGGCGGGATGCTTGTTTGCTTTACTTCCAGCAATTCAGCAGACAACCGATACCTTATGAATTGGAACGTCCCATACACGAGTTGAAAGATATGATGGAATACAAATTGGATATAACCAATTTTGAATGTCCACCTTACGGGTTTAGTAAGTAAATAAAGATATTCCCTATAGGTGACGAATAAGAATATGTTTGCAATTTGGCGTCTTTTATGATAAAATTGTTACCTTTGCGGGCAATAATAAAACAGAATAAAAGAATATGAACCAAAATACATTCTGCATGGCGGGGGGCGTAGCACGCAACCCGCTTGTGCGTTTAGCCAAACCCATCACGGCAACTATCGGAGCGAATGAACACATAGCTATTGTAGGTCCCAATGGTGGTGGTAAAAGTCTTTTTGTAGATACCCTGATCGGAAAATATCCATTGCGTGAAGGAATCGTGGAATATGATTTTTCCCCCTCTGCCACCCAGACTCTTTATGATAATGTGAAATACATTGCTTTCCGCGATACTTATGGAGCCGCCGATGCCAATTACTACTATCAGCAGCGTTGGAATGCTCACGATCAGGATGAAACTCCCTATGTTCGTGAGATGTTGGGAGAAATCAAGGACGAGCAACTACAACGCGAACTGTTTGAACTCTTCCGTATCGAACCGTTGCTCGACAAGAAGATCATTCTCCTTTCCAGCGGTGAATTACGTAAATTCCAGCTAACTAAAACCTTGTTGACTGCTCCCCGCGTGTTGATTATGGATAATCCGTTTATCGGACTGGATGCTCCTACGCGCGAACTGTTGTTTTCTTTGCTCGAACGTCTGACGAAAATGTCGTCCGTACAGATCATTTTGGTACTTTCCATGCTCGATGATATACCGTCATTCATCACTCATGTCATTCCTGTGGACAAAATGGAAGTCTTTCCTAAAATGGAACGTGAAGTCTATTTGGACGCTTTTCGCAGTAGAGATGTGACTACCTCTTTTGATGACTTGCAGCAACGGATTATAAATTTGCCATCTGATGGCAACAATTATGATTCGGAGGAAGTAGTAAAACTGAATAAGGTCAGTATTCGTTATGGAGACCGAATTATTCTGAAAGAACTGGACTGGACAGTCCATCGTGGCGAGAAGTGGGCGTTGAGTGGCGAGAACGGTGCTGGAAAATCAACATTGTTGAGCCTTGTCTGTGCAGACAATCCGCAATCGTATGCCTGCGACATCAGTCTCTTCGGACGGAAAAGAGGGACGGGAGAAAGTATTTGGGAAATCAAGAAACATATCGGTTACGTAAGTCCGGAGATGCACCGTGCTTATCTCAAAAACTTACCGGCTATTGAAATCGTAGCCAGTGGTTTGCATGACAGTATTGGTCTGTATAAACGTCCTCAACCAGAGCAGATGGCTATCTGCGAATGGTGGATGGATATATTCGGCATTGCAGATTTGAAAGATAAACCATTCCTGCAACTATCCAGTGGAGAACAACGCTTGGCCTTGCTGGCAAGAGCTTTCGTCAAAGACCCGGAACTGTTGATTCTGGATGAACCCCTTCATGGCTTGGATACCTATAATCGTCGCCGGGTAAAGAAAGTGATCGAGGCTTTCTGCCAACGCAAAGATAAGACGATGATTATGGTGACACATTATGAATCGGAACTTCCCAACACTATAACAGATCGTATTTTCTTAAAGAGAAATCGGTAGAAAGTCTAAGATCATCCGTTTGTTGAGGGTAGATTGTGTAGGAAATGGAGATACGTTTTATATAAGGTATCTAAATCTTTTTCGCCATACGTGAAGTGTGTAGAGTGCGGTAATCTGACTATTGTTCTGTTGGAGTCAGGCAGCTTGCGTTCAAATACTCGTACACTGTATGTACTGACTAGCTCATCCCGATCTCCGTGAAAGACTAGGGTCGGAATATTTATTTCAGGGAGTATTTTTCGGGTGCGTGCCATCAACTGGAATAAATTGATGATTCGTGGAGCCCATGTGATATATCTGAATACGGAACAGGGCGCAACACTACTTGCCTGAAGGAGTGCCGAGGCCGGATCGTGTTCTGGAATATTCTTACAAAATCCTACCTTTAGATTATTTCGGATGGCCTGTCATTTGGTATGTACATACAGTGGAGTGTCAATGACTACGATACCGATTATCTGTGTGGGGTTCTCCATGTATGCGAGAAAGGAGAGGAGACCTCCCATTGAATGTCCGACAAGTATGATATGAGAATACTTTTCCCGATAAGAATCAATTTGCTGGCAAACATGCTCCTGCCACTCCTCTTTATTGCTTTGTGCAAACTCCTTGCCAGTTCCCCCATGTCCGGGTAGTAACAATGCGGCTGCGGCGTATCCTGCCGAAACACTAATCTTCATTAATTGAGTAAACTGTTCAGGTCCCTCTACGATACCATGGATGAATATGATAATATCCTCTGCATCTTTGTTGGGTATATATCGGGGTTGAATAGTGCTCATGGAACTATATAATACTTAATAATTTCGTTTTAGTTAATCGGATGCGTAAACCAGAAACAAGAACCTTTTCCCGGTTCCGATTCCACTCCGATTTTGCCGCCCAACTGTGTGGCGATACTTTGACAGATAGGGAGTCCCAGCCCTGTGCCGGCAATGAAATTATTCAATTTCACGAATCGGGTAAAGATAGCTTCCTGCTTTTCCGGTTCGATGCCCATTCCCGTATCTTGAACCGAGAATCTGACTTCATCTCCATTGATCCGGTAATCAATAACAATACTGCCCTCGGAAGTAAATTTCAGAGCATTCGTTACAAAATTCAGCAATACCTGATACAACCTGTTTTTGTCGCTGGTAAAAGTAAGCTCGGGCAGTTCCGGTGCTAAGAGAATCTCTACTTGTTCAGTAGCCCTTACTTGCATAGACTGTAGCAGTTCGTTGCAAAGTTGTTGTGCATCCACTTGTTCCGGGATAATATCGAAAGTCCCGGCTTCGATCTTTGACAAGTCAAGAATATCCGATATCAGTTGTAACAAGAGCTTGTTGTTCTCTTCAATAATCGTTGCATACAGATGTTTTTCTTCTGCATCCTCCGCTTCCTCAAGCAAACTGGAAAAGCCTACTATCGCATTGAGCGGGGTACGTATCTCATGACTCATATTCGCAAGAAAAGCAGATTTTAGCCGATCGGCTTCTTCAGCTTTTTCTTTGGCACCAATCAGCATCCGCTCTGTCTCTTTCAGTTCGGTAATATCAAAGTTGATACACAGCATTTCGATGATATTATCCTGCGGCTGATAATTCCTGACTAATACGTTAACCCGTGTCCAAGTGTAATTTCCATCTGCTCTGCGAATGCGGACATCGCGGGATAGCTTGGAACTTTCTCCTTTTATCACTTTATCCAGGAAGTCGATCATCGCAGCCCGATCTTCCGGATGGAAATGGGAATGAATGCCGATGATTTCCGGTAATGGGGTACCCTCTTCTTCACCTACATTCCTGTACCAGCTTCTCAAAGCATACCCATCCCGACTCAAAGCATCGAAGTGCGCGTAACCTACTTTGGCATAATCTCCTACCAGGTCGAAAAAACTCTCGAATTCCTGAATCTTATTATAAGCAATTGTATCTTCGGTCTTGTCTACATTAATTAAGAGGTAGTTGATAGGTTCGTGATTGTGATCGTATAGAGTGGTGACTTTGGTTGTTAAGTCAATGAAACCGGCTGTACTGTTAGGCTGATAATATTTGTTGATTTTGGAAAAGTCATACCGAAATGTAAAATCTGCGTTCTCATTGTCTTTTATTTTCTGTTTTATCTCTTCCGGCAATATAGGATTCTCGAAAATGTTGACTCCCAAAATATCTTCTTTATTGGAAATACGGAACATTTCCATATCTTTTTTATTCAGGTCGACCATTTGACCATCCTTATCATATAATTCGATGCCTACCGGAAGATTCTTATAAATATTATGTAGGATCCGCTCGCTATTTTGTAGAGCTTGATGTGCAGATGCTATATGAATTCCCTCTTGGGTTTCGGCAATTCCATATACTTTGGTGTTACCATTTTCGTCTGTTTCCTGGAAGCATGCCTTACTGCGAATCCATACATGACCTTTGGGAGTATCAAACAAGTATATTTCTTCTACAGTCTGTTGTAATTTGTCAAAAAACGGAAAAGTTGCGTATCCCTGATCTTCTTTTAGAATACGCTTGTTGAAATTTTCGAAACTGATGAGCCCATCTTCTCCTATTCCGAGTAGTTGGGAGATAAGTTCCGAACACTTGTAAGTCTCTGCTTTCAAGTCAGCTTCCCACCATCCTATATTCGCTTTGTTCATAAGCTTTTGTAGGAATTCGCTTTCGTTTTGTTCGTTTATTTTCAAGGTATGTCTGTATTATCAGGTAGTTAGACAATAATTTGCTCGTAAAAATAATCATTTTTGTTGAATTCCACTTTAAAAAAGTAAAAGATAGTATGATTGTATCACAAGGAAAGTCTGTACTAAAAAGAAATTGAGCATATATGATCAGAATATCAATAAATTATCTTCGTGTAAAAAAAGTAATCGAAGCATTCTGTACGCGTAAAGATAAAGCGAAGATTAAATCAACGTCCAGATGAATGGAAACCACCGGATATAGTTGTGAATCGTATCATTCTGGAGAGAAACATGGTGTTAAAATATTAAGAGCCAGATCATGGGAATAGAATATGTCTATAGCAACAAATGTGTTTATATGAATTATAATCTTTTTTAATAAATAGAGTATTTTTTGCTCTAATTGGTTATCTTTGCGTCCTGCGAAATACAAAAAGTAATAAAAATACATGGATAATAGTCAAAATGCTATTACTGTTATATACAGGGAGCATTGGCAAAAACTCTATATTCATGCATATAATCTGCTGAATGATGAGGAAAGCGCAAAAGATGTGGTGAACGATGTCTTTTGTTCGGTGCTTGAGAGCAGCGAACGGTTGACAACGGAAGAGGATCTGCTGCCGTTATTCTTCGTCATGGTGCGAAATCGTTGTATTGATCAAATACGTCATCAGAACGTGGTGCATAAAAATGCGGAAAGATATCTGGAAGAACTTTACAGTGGCTGGACTGTGAAAGAATATCGTGAGTATGAAGATAAGATAAACCGGATGCAGGAGAGCATTCGCCAGATGGCTCCGCAAATGCGAACTGTAGTGGAAGAATTCTTCTTAAATGAAAAGAAATGTGCAGAAATCAGTGAAAAGTTACGTATTAGTGATAATACTGTTAGAACGCACATTGCCAGAGCTTTAAAGATACTCCGAAAACAATTAACCATCTTTTTTTAAAAAAAAATCTATCAGGGTGTCATCAGTTTCAGCAACCTTTACGTGTTTAATGAAACTATTGACACTATGATAGACCATTCAGATAAAAAATTAGATTATGCACTTCGTGCCATACAACATCCGCAATTAAGGGAAACTGATGAATTTCTTCAGTGGATAAGCATACCTGAAAATAAAGAACTTTTCTTGGAATTAATGGCTTGTAAGGAGGCTATGATACGTGAGAATCTGGAACGGAAACGCAAGTACAGAAAGAAAATGCGCATTTTGGCAATTGCTTCTTCTGCTGCAGCTGTCTTGATACTGGCTTTTCTGATTCCTTCTTTGCTTCCTTCCACTTCTTTACCAGCGGAACAGCCGATACGTTTTTTTGCTGCGAACAACAATGATGAACATGTGATCCTACAAATGGATGGTCGTAGTGGACAGCAGTTGTTGACAGACAGTGTGATGGATGTGAAAGACTGGAAAACTGTCTCGGCAGACACTGTATGCTGTCAGACTTTGACTACACCACGTGGAAAAGATTTTCTGCTGGTACTGGCTGATGGGACTAAGGTATGGCTCAATGCTGAAAGTCGTTTGCGCTACCCTGTGGCATTTAATGGAAAAGAACGACGTGTGGAACTAGAAGGGGAGGCTTGCTTTGAAGTGGCAAAAGATGCCGAACATCCGTTTATTGTATGTGCCAACGGCATGAATACCATGGTGCTGGGAACTAAATTCAATGTGCGTTCCTACAGTGCTGAAGATCGTCATGTGACTTTGGTGAATGGTAAGGTGCAGGTCACAAACACAGCTAACAATAAGTCGGTAACATTACGTCCGGGACAGGATTTGACCTATACGGAAACCGGAGAGGAAAAAGTATCAGAAGTGAATATCGCTACATATACAGCCTGGACAGAGGGAATGTTCTACTTTGAGGATGTGCCGTTGGAAGAAATCATGGGTGCTTTGGGAAGATGGTATAATGTGAATATCGATTTCGAGCGGCGCGAATTGTATCATATCAGGTTGAACTTCTGGGCTAACAAAAATACCCATTTGGATGAAGCATTGGAACTACTGAATAAGTTGGAGAAAGTGCAGGTAGACTATCAGGACGGAACCATTACGATCAAACAGATTTAACTATACAAATACAACTCTTATGAAAAAGCAACAAATTACATTATTAGAAAAAAGAACTAAAAGAAAGCTTGTATGGATGAAAACTGCCTTTCTATTGCTGGTGCTCACAGCAGCAACCTTGCAAGGATGGGCGCAGAATGCAGAAAACAGGCAGATTTCTTTAGAGATGAAAAACGAACCGCTCGGTTCGGCCTTGAAACAGTTCAGCAATGTATCTGGTTATAAGGTGAATTTTCCCAGTGAAGACGTTGCACCTTATCGTGTAACTGTGAGTATATATCAGATGTCTCCTTTGGCAGCACTTCAGAAGATGCTGGAAGGAAAGCCTTTTGAGTATGATGTGAAACAAAATTTCATCACTGTCCGTAAAGTGAAAGCTACCTCGACAGCTGCTTCAGGTAAGTTCAGAAATGTTGGGGGACAGGTAGTGGATGAAAGTGGTGATCCCTTGCCGGGAGCAAATGTAAAGGTGCTTAACAGTCCCTTTGGTGCTATTACGGACGCAGAGGGAAACTTTACTTGTAGAGTTCCGGTCGATGTACATACATTGGAAGTGTCTTTCGTTGGTATGCAGTCGGAAATGGTTTCTGTTAAAGATCGTAACAACGTCAGGGTGATAATGCATGAGGACAAGCAACAGTTGGGTGATGTTGTTGTGACGGGTTATCAGCGTATTAGCCGTGAACGTTCTACTGCCGCTTTCGGTTTCGTTGATTCCGAGCAACTGAACAGACAGATGCACAGTGATCTGGCCTCATCTCTGGAAGGGCAAGTAGCTGGTTTGCGTATGAATATCAATTCGAATACGGGTGATATGAGTCCTATTCTTCGTGGGGTAGGTACATTCTCGCGTGATGTGGGAACAGAACCACTGATTGTTGTGGACGATATGCCAACCAATTTGAGATTGAGCGAAATAAATCCGTATAATGTAGAGAGTATCACTGTGCTGAAAGATGCTGCCGCTGCCAGTATTTATGGTGCTTTGGCAGCCAATGGCGTTATTGTGGTAGCCACGATGCGGGCTAAAAAAGAAGGTGCGCACGTGAGCATTAATGCAGACTGGTTTATCACTACCAAACCAAATTTCAAGAGTTTGAATTTAGCTTCAACAAGTGATATTATTGATTATCAGACAGCTGTTTTTGATGCCAATGTAGCGGAAAAAGGAAGTGCGGCGAATTTTTTATCTTCTTTTGAGCATAATTATTACAATCCCTTGTTTCAGCTTTATCTGGATCAGGCCAATGGGGATATTACCAGTGGTGAAGTAAATGCTACATTGGGGCAATGGCGCAATAATGATTATTATAAAGAATATCGTGATAACGCTTGGCGTACGGCTATAACCCAGCGCTATAATGTAACCGTATCACAGAAAGCCGGAAATAGCAACCATCTCCTTTCTTTCAATTATGAAAAGGATAGTCAGCGCGTTATCAGTGGTAAAAGCAATAAAATTTCTTTGTACTATAAATCGAATTATGCGGTTACAAACTGGTTGAATCTGAATGCTGGAGTGGACGTACGTATGGGACGTAGTCATACCCCGAATAGCGGTTATACTAGCTATACCCTGCAACAACGATATGAGCGGATATTGGATGCCGACGGTAACCATTATACTTCTCCTTACGTGAATGTGGGTACATCTCCTTCCTATAATGGGAGTGTTGTAAGAAAAGCTGAAGGTGTCTCACTTTATAGAACGTTTGGTTTCAATGTACTTGATGCATTGGAGGAAAGCATAACAAAGTCACATGATGTTAGTATTCGTCCGTTTGTAAGTTTACAGGCTTGTTCAAATACAACTTCATGTATCAATATGAATGGAATAAAGGTAAGAGTGAACTATTTGAGTCGGAAAATACTTATGCAATGCGTATGCTACATAACAGTATGGTTGATACAAATGGAAAAGCACAATTGCCGCAAGGGGGACGTTTTTATCAGACAGAAGTAGAAAGTAAGCGTTACACGGTACGAAACCAGATTGACTTTGACAAAACTTGGAAAGACCATGCAGTAACTGCCATTGCCGGTCTGGAATTTCGTGAAAACAAGATTCCGACACCTGCTTACCAATTGTTGTATGGCTACGATCCGCAGACATTAACTTCTGATTTTATGAACTGGCAGACCTATCGTGACGGTGTAGGAACAAGCGCTCTTTCTGACAGAACGATTACTTTATCGGGGCTGTCTGCCACTTTGCACGAGTCACGCCATCGTTATGCGTCTTTTTATGCAAATGCAGGATACTCTTATCTTTCACGTTATAATCTTTCCGGAAGTATACGTTGGGATCAAGCTGACTTGTTCGGGCTTGATATACGCAATCAGCGCCATCCTTTGTGGTCAGTCGGTGCTTCTTGGATTCTGTCGGAAGAATTGTTCATGGAAGAGATTTCCTGGCTGGATTACCTTAAACTACGTATGACGTACGGTATCAACGGTAATGTAGATCAAGCCTCGACTACCTATTTTGTTGTAAAGAAAAAAACACAGAGCAATCCTATCAAAACGACTTATCTGACTTACGAGGATGATGATCTGCCGAATCCGAAGCTTCGTTGGGAGAAAACGGCTACTTACAATATAGGATTAGATTTCCGTCTTTTCAAGAATCTGATAAGCGGTAGTCTGGAATATTACAATCGTCACTCATCTGATTTGCTGGTACGCCGATATATGGACCCTACTTTAGGAGCCGGTTCACGTGTGGTGAATAATGGTGAGATGCGTAATCGTGGCGTAGAACTTTCCCTTACAGCCAATATCATACGTAAGAAAGACTGGAACTTCGCTGTAGATTTAAACTTTGACTATAATAAGAACAAAATGTTGAAAGTCGATCATAGTGAATCTGATAATGCGCGCCTTTTTATAGTGGGGCCGCAGGATTATTTTATGGAAGGTACTAGTTATAATACGTTATGGGCTTACCGTATAGATCGTATTGAGAATGGATATCCGGTAGTAGTGGATAAAGATGGAAATGATCTGGTGAAATTTAATGAAGACGGCACGGTAGCCAGTATCACTTCTGGTTCTTCGCTCAAAGGTACTGATGACTTGGTGAACCTTGGTTCGCTGACTCCGAAATTCAGCGGATCAGTGGGGTTAAGATTCAACTATAAGAATTTTGATTTGAATGCATTCTTTGTGTATGCTGGTGGTAATAAGCTGCGTAACAGCGTATTAAAAATGGATGACCAGTTAGGTACTCAAACCTTGAAAGGAATTGCCAACCGTTGGACTGCGGATGATTCGAATGCGCAGGTACGCATGTACCTCGATATACCGGCACAGGTAAAAACTTATGCAACAACTTTCCAGGATTGGTGGCAATACGGTGACATCAATGTGAAAGATGCAGGTTATGTGAAATTGCGTAGTTTGAGTGTAGGGTATAACTTGCCGTTTACGGTTTGCCAGCACCTCCGCCTCTCTTCTCTGAAAGTGAAAGTGCAGGTAAATAATCTGTTTACCTGGTGTAAGGCAGGAAGTGATATTGATCCGGAGAGCTATGGAATGAGCGATGGTACACGTGGCATCGCTTCACCCAAGACTTACTCCATCGGATTATCAACAAGTTTCTAACTATTTAAAAGATACAAGATATGCGTAAATTACTTTATATATTGCCAGTTATTCTCATATTGGGTTTTGCAGCCTGTGAAAACTATGTGGATATTACTCCTACAGGCAAGAAAACGGTGGATTCTACTGAAACTTATTATGAATTGATAGCCTTGCCCAACCGGGCCTACCATCCGGCAGCTTTTGCCTTGCTGAGCGATAATGTCTGGTCGAAAGAATCGAATATCATAGGTAATGAGTTTATTTCATGGGATGGTATTAACATGACTTTTAATGAGGCGGCTAACCGGAAAGAGCTAAGTGATAACAATTTATATGAAAATTGTTATACATATATCCTACGGTCAAATATCGTAATTTCATTGGTTGATGCTAGTCTGGGTGATAAAGATGTTAAGGAATTGGCAAAAGCGGAAGCAAAGATCATGCGTGCCTGGGATCACTTTATTCTGATAAATACATTTGCGAAAGCATATAATCCGGAAACTGCAGCCACTGACGGTGGAGTTGCTATCATCGATAAATATGATTTGGAGGCTACTCCAACCAAATCTACGGTTGCTCAAGTATACGATTTCATTATTAAGGATATAGAGGAGGCGCTTCCTTATTTACAGGAAGAGCCGGTGAATGTATATCATCCGTCAAAAGCTTTTGGATATGCGTTGGCTGCCCGTGTTTATCTGTTCCATCGGGATTGGAAAAAAGCGAAAGAAGCTGCCGAAGAATCATTAAAGTTGAATAATACCCTGATTGATTATATTGATTTGGGAGTTAAAGGAGGTCCGACTAAGGTTACTACTTATGCCAAAGGCGGTAACCCGGAAGTGCTGAACTATGCTTATATGGGTGGTCCTACTGAAGTTTTAGCCTTTTGTTATGGTATGCTCAGTCCGGAGATGGTGCAACTTTTCGGACAGAATGATGAACGTATGAATCAGTTCTTTAAAACGAGTGACAACAGTGTATACTACTTTGACGAAGGCTCAGGAGCTGCTTTGTGGAACACTTCGATTACTTATTCTAAGTTCCAGCCTATGTCTGTGGGAATGCGTACTGCCGAAGTTTACTTGATTCTGGCAGAAGCGAAAGCACGGCTGAAAGATATACCAGGAGCTGTCCAAACATTGAACCTGTTGCGTGAAAAACGAATCAAGGGTGCCGAAGCCGTGTTGCCGGAACCTGCCACCGAACGTGAGATGATGCAGGCAATCATTGATGAGCGCCGTAAGGAGTTAATCTCCGGATTTAGTCGTTTTTGGGATTTAAAACGATATAATACGGAAGCTGAGTACGCAAAGACAATTACCCGTACTTTCCCGCTGGTATCTACGGATGTTGAGAAAAAGACATATACATTGAAACCGGATTCACGGTTGTATATCATTCCATTCCCGTTGGCTGCCCGCGAGAAGAATCCGAACCTGACAATGAACACTAACGAATAAGAAAATAAAGAGAAAACTATGCAAAAGATTTTGATGATGGCTGTGTTGGCACTCCTATCTCTACAAGGTGTGGGAGCCCGGTCCAGTGGTGTATATCTTCTGGAAGGTGGAAAGAAGAAACTGGTGGCACAGGAAGATACGGTCAAGAAAGACACTGTCAAGAAAGTGACAGCTTATGAGAAACTGTTGAAAGATGGAGGAAGTGAATGTGAAGGTATGTTTACGGTACGCCACATCAAAGATAACTGGTATTTTGAAGTGCCGGATACTCTTTTGGGACGGTTGTTGTTGGCTGTAACCTGGTTTAAAGCGGTGCCACAGGGTTTTAAAATGCTTAGCGGAGAAGAGGTGAACCGGAGTGTTGTTTATTGGGAACAGCATGATGATAAGACTCTCTTTTTACGCGAATATGTGCAATCGCAGTTTGCCCGTCCGGGTGATAACATTGCCGAGGCGTTGAAACAATCGACTGTAGATCCGGTAATCTATAAATTTGATGTAATTGGTAGAAATCCGGAGACTCAGGCACAGCTCATTGATGTATCAAAACTCTTTTTGAGTGATAATAAATTGTGTGGTTTTACTTCAAGCGACCGTTCCATCCTTGGTATCGGTTCTTTAGCCCAAGACCGTACATTTATGGATACGATAAAAACCTATCCTATTAACGTGGAGGCAGTGACTTTGCGTACTTACAGTATCAGTGCTGGTAGACTACCGGCTGCACAGACTGGTTCGGTGACAGTGAAACTGAATACCAGCATCGTGATGTTACCTAAGGAACCGATGCAACCACGGTTTGCCGATGAACGGGTAGGATTTTTCCAAAACCCGTTGACCGAATTTTCGGACGACCAGCAGATTACCGATCGTGGAGCTATCATCCAGCGTTATCGGCTGGAGCCGAAAGATCCGGAACGTTACCGCCGGGGACAACTCTCCGAGCCGAAAAATCCTATTATCTACTACATTGATCCGGCAACACCGAAGAAGTGGATACCTTATCTTAAAGCAGGTGTCGAAGATTGGAACGCAGCATTTGAAGCTGCCGGATTCAAGAATGCCATAGTAGCTAAAGAATGGCCGAACGATCCCAATATGAGTTTGGATGATGCGCGTTATAGTGTGATACGCTATCTGCCTTCGGAAACGGAGAATGCTTATGGCCCGCGTATTGTCGATCCGCGTAGCGGAGAAATTATGGAAAGCCATATCTGCTGGTATCACAACGTAATGAACTTACTTAAAAAGTGGTATATGGTGCAGTGTGGACCATTGGATAAACGGGCACGCACGATGACTTTTGATGATAAATTAATGGGCAGCCTGATTCAGTTTGTCTCTTCACACGAAGTGGGACATAGTATCGGCTTGCGGCACAATATGGCAGCCAGTTCGGCTACTCCGGTAGAGAAACTGCGTGATAAAGCTTGGGTGGAAGCCAATGGCCATACGGTATCGATCATGGATTATGCGCGGTTCAATTATGTAGCCCAACCGGAAGATCGGATTTCCGAAAAAGGATTGTTCCCTCGTATCGGTGTTTATGACAAATGGGCTATCCAATGGGGATATCGCTATCGTCCGGAATTTAAGGATCCTTATAAAGAAAAAGACGTATTACGTGCCGAAGTGACCAAAAAACTGCGGGGAGATCATCGCTTGTGGTTTGTTGGTGATGAAGGAAAGGGATTTGATCCCCGTAGCCAGAGTGAGGACTTGGGTGACAATAATATGAAAGCTAATGAATATGGTATAAAGAACCTGAAAAGAGTGATGGAAAACATACTGACCTGGACAGCGCAGCCTGACGGTGAGTACAATGACTTAACTACCATTTATAATTCGGTTCGTGCCCAACATTTGAAGTATACCCTGCAAGTACAAAAGAATATAGGAGGACGCTATATTAACAATTTGCCGGATCTCAAAGTACATGATTATCTGCCGCGTAGTTTGCAGAAAGAAGCTGTTGAATGGTTGGGACGCAATTTGTTTGTAGCTCCGCTATGGCTCTACCCTGATGAAGTGGTGAGTCGTACCGGAGTCAAGGCAGTGGATGAGATTCGTGACCGTCAAAGCTCTGTTGTAGCTTTATTGCTTGCACCGGGGATGTTGTATAATATCTATTCAACTTCATTGTGTTCTTCGGAATCGTATGTACTTGATGATTATTTGAATGATGTGTTTACTGCAGTGTGGAAACCATTGAATGATCCCAATGAACTGGAGAATAATTTCCGTCGTCAGTTGCACCGGACTTATCTGGACTTTGTAGAAGGCATGATAAAACCTAGTGGCAAAGATGGTGCCAATGCGAATCTGGCAATCAGCCGTTCTGATATTCAGCTTTTTGTAGAACAGCATTTAGATAAGATTGAAGACTCGGTGAAAGAGCAGCTTGCTGCTTATAAAGAGGGAGAACTTAATTACCGGCATTATGCGGCATTGTTGCGTAACGTCCAGAAAATAAAAGAAGGATATTATGGAAAAGATCCTGATACGCGGTCTTCTGATAAATAGCTTTGAGGAAAACGAAGAATAGAAAAAAATAGAAAAGTAGAACAGATTTTCTTGTATATATAAACTCTCTCTTTTTACTTTAACAGACTTACTCTTCTCTAATGATAACCTTGCTTTGATGAATCATCATCCATAATGCAAGCTTAGAATTAGAGGAGGGTATTTTTTTATGTCCCTGATTACTGCATCCCGCTTCTTTGCAGAAAGAATCATTATTTCTGGGTATTGACAACTATTTATTTTCTAGTGAACTTTGTGAAGAAACAATCTGTTGTATATATAAAAAGAAGAAAGGAGAATTTTAGAAATGAAAAAGATAGTATTACTTCGTCACGGAGAGAGTGCATGGAATAAAGAAAATCGTTTTACGGGCTGGACAGATGTAGATCTGACAGAAAAGGGAGTTGCCGAAGCTGAAAAAGCCGGAGAGACATTGAAAGAATATGGTTTCAATTTTGATAAGGCTTATACTTCCTATTTGAAGCGTGCGGTGAAAACCTTGAACTGTGTTCTCGATAAGATGAATCTGGACTGGATACCTGTAGAGAAAAGCTGGCGCCTGAATGAAAAGCATTATGGTGAATTGCAGGGATTGAATAAAGCCGAGACTGCCGAGAAATATGGAGAAGAACAAGTGCTTGTGTGGCGTCGTAGCTATGATATAGCTCCCCATCCTCTTTCAGAAAGTGATTTGAGAAATCCCCGTTTTGATTACCGTTATCATGAAGTCCCCGATGCGGAGTTGCCTCGTACTGAATCGTTGAAAGATACCATTGAACGTATTATGCCTTATTGGGAAAGTGATATATTTCCTAGTCTGAAAACAGCTCATACGCTGTTGGTGGTCGCTCATGGCAATAGTTTGAGAGGCATCATCAAGTATCTAAAAAACATCTCCGATGAAGATATTGTCAAGCTGAATCTACCTACGGCTGTGCCTTACGTATTTGAGTTTGATGAAAACCTGAACGTTGCTAATGACTATTTCCTGGGAAACCCAGAAGAGATCAAAAAACTGATGGAAGCAGTAGCCAATCAGGGAAAGAAAAAATAGAAAAGTTACACATTAAAAAAAGAAGTTATGAGTAAAGTAGTAGAATTATTAAGAGATAAGGCCTGTTATTACCTGGACCACACTTGCGAAACCATTGATAAATCATTGATTCATGTTCCGTCTCCCGATACAATAGATAAAATCTGGATTGATTCGGACCGGAACATCAGAGTATTGAACAGTCTGCAAACGTTGTTGGGACATGGGCGCCTGGCAAATACCGGTTATGTGTCTATACTTCCTGTCGATCAGGACATCGAACATACTGCCGGAGCATCGTTTGCCCCCAATCCGATCTATTTCGATCCGGAAAATATCGTAAAACTGGCTATTGAAGGAGGCTGTAATGGAGTAGTTTCTACCTTTGGGATTCTTGGATCCGTAGCACGTAAATATGCCCATAAAATACCTTTTATCGTTAAGTTGAATCACAATGAATTACTTTCTTATCCTAACAGTTTCGACCAAGTATTGTTTGGTACCGTTAAGGAAGCCTGGAATATGGGAGCAGTAGCGGTAGGCGCCACTATCTATTTCGGTTCGGAACAGAGTCGCCGTCAGCTCGTGGAGATAGCCGAAGCTTTTGAATATGCTCACGAACTGGGGATGGCAACCATTCTTTGGTGTTACCTGCGCAATAATGATTTCAAGAAAGGTGCTGTCGATTATCATGCTGCCGCCGACCTAACAGGACAAGCCGACCGTTTGGGAGTGACTATCAAAGCTGATATTGTGAAACAGAAACTTCCGACTAATAATGGTGGCTTCAAAGTTATCGGATTCGGAAAGATCGACGAGCGTATGTATACCGAACTTGCTTCCGAACATCCGATTGACCTTTGCCGCTACCAGGTAGCCAACGGCTATATGGGACGCGTTGGTTTGATTAACTCCGGTGGAGAATCTCACGGTTCTTCCGATTTGCGTGATGCAGTCATTACAGCTGTAGTCAACAAACGTGCAGGAGGTATGGGATTGATTAGCGGACGTAAAGCGTTCCAGAAACCAATGAACGAAGGGGTGGAATTATTGAATACTATTCAGGATGTATATCTTGATTCGTCAATAACGATTGCATAATCAGAGATAAATGGAAATAAATAATGCGAATCAGTATTTGATTTATTAGTTAAAAATTAGCGTAATTAGT
>NZ_DAWCXD010000037.1:0-26907 GCF_052357945.1 Bacteroides sp.
TGAAGAAGACTTGGGACGCCGGACTATCTTTCAAGAAATATGCCTAGAACCAATGGCATATACAACAGAGATGATTACGATACTTTTGGCTTTCTTAGCTCTGTTGGTCTTTCTATTTTATCAGTCTGCTAAAAAGAAGAATAGTCATAACTAAAATTTAGAATCAGAAATTATGTTAGAAAAAGGATTGCAATTTATAAAGGAAGTAGTGGTTAAACCGGAAAATTTGGCAGTGGCAATGGGATCGGGGAATCTCCCTGTCCTTGCTACTCCCGCTATGGTAGCATTCATGGAAAATGCAGCTTTGTCTGCTGTTGAAAATCAATTACCGGAAGGCAGTACAACGGTAGGAGCAATGATTCAGACTACACATCTTAAACCCACTGCATTGGGAGACACGATTCTTGTAACAGCTACACTTCTTGAGGTAGAAGGACGAAAGTTGACATTTTCCGTAGTAGCCTCTGATTCACAGGGTAAAATTGGTGAAGGAACACATATACGCTATGTGGTAGACCGGAATAAGTTTATGGAAAAACTTGCCAGTCGTTAATACTGCCAAAAGTGGAAAGGGATGAACTAATCTCCTGGTTAGATGTTTTTTATATAATTAGATATAATAACAATATATAATATGGAACCTCATCATCACCACGAACATAGTCACCGGTTGACATCGCTCAATAAAGCTTTTATCATAGGCATCGCTCTGAATATAACTTTTGTCATAGTAGAATTCGGAGTAGGGTTTTATTATAATTCTTTGGGGTTACTTTCCGATGCCGGGCATAATTTGGGTGATGTAGCCAGTCTAGTACTTGCCATGTTGGCCTTCCGGTTGGAGAAAGTTCACTCTAATAGTCGTTACACGTATGGATATAAGAAGAGTACGATACTTGTTTCTTTATTAAATGCAGTTATACTGTTGATTGCTGTTGGCATTATTATTGCCGAGAGTATAGACAAATTATTTCATCCGGTTTCGGTTGATGGTTCCGCTATCGCATGGACAGCTGGGGTGGGAGTGGTCATCAATGTGCTTACTGCATGGCTTTTCATGAAAGATAAAGATAAGGATCTGAATGTGAAGGGAGCCTACTTGCACATGGCAGCAGATACACTGGTATCTGTCGGTGTAGTTGTTTCCGGTATTATTATTACGTATACAGGATGGAGCATCATTGACCCGATTATCGGACTTGGCATTGCTGTTATTATTATTGTCTCTACCTGGGGATTGCTTCATGACAGTCTCCGGTTGTCTTTGGATGGAGTACCAGTGGGGATAGACGCTCAAAAGATACAGCAACTTATCGTGGAACAACCCGGCGTGGAGAATTGTCATCACTTGCATATTTGGGCGTTAAGCACAACGGAAACCGCTCTGACTGCCCATGTTGTCATTGATGACGTAGAGAGAATGGAAGAGATCAAATGTTCAATTAAAAACAGGTTGGGAGAAGCGGGTATTCATCATGTGACACTCGAATTTGAAGATAGAGGTATCTCCTGTGAAACTAAAAATAACTATTGTTAGGTATTACTAAGAAATAATATAGCAATTTGTTGTGATTGTCCGGGCTGCATTAAGTATTTAATTTTGCGGTCCGGATAATTGTTTATAACAAAACGCTAAAATGAGAGCATTTATTATTTCTTTTTTTGTAGTTATTTTCATTTCTGCCATTAGTTTTCAAGCTACCTATGCCCAACAAAAAGACATTGTGTTGACCGGTATGGTCACAGATCATCAGGGAGAACCGCTTCCTGGCGCTACGGTTCGTATTGGAAATACTCAATTTGGTACGGTGACTGATGCTAACGGACGTTATCTGTTGCGTGGAAGATGGAAAAAAGGAGACATGATTATCTTCTCCTTTATCGGGATGAAAGATGTCCGCGAAAAGTATACGGGACAGAATGTACAGGATGCAGCTATGCAGCAGGATGCCAAGTCATTGGATGAGGTGGTTGTGGTGGCGCGGCAGAATATCAACGAGTTGGATATTCGTGCAAAATCCGGTGTAGTGCAGAATGTAGATATGGGACGTTTGAATAGCAAGCCTATGATTGATATGTCGTTAGCATTGCAAGGAAGTGTTCCCGGGCTGATTGTTACCAATACAGGTGATTTGGGCTCGAAGCCGAAAATTCGTATTCGTGGAAACTCATCTTTCCGTGAAGGGGATGCTGCAAATGAACCACTATATGTAATGGACGGACAGGTAATCTCATCCGAGGCCTTTATGACCCTTAACCCAGCGGACATTAAAGAAATTAAGGTGTTGAAAGATGCTGTGGCATGTGCCTTGTATGGTATCAAAGCCGCTAATGGAGTAATAGAAATCACTTCCTTGCGCGGGAATCCCGATGGACGTACAACTACCAGTTACAGTTTCAATATGGGTATTACTACTCGTGGACGCAGGGGAGTCGAGATGATGGATACGGATGAGAAACTGGAATTGGAGCGCCGATTACAAAATCGTTCTACTCCCGGTTATCGGTACAGTGAGGATTATTACAGGAAGTATTTCGCCAATGATCCGAATTTGAACCAAATGATAGTCGAAGGGCAGGGAATACTCGATTCTTTGCGCACCATTCATACTGACTGGTTCGACGAACTGATTCATTTAAATACCTATCAACGTCATAATCTGAGTGTCAGAGGCGGATCGGAAAAAACGTCTTATTATGTATCAGCCAATTATGCCCAGCAAGGAGGGCGTGTGCCGGGGAATGATACACATCGCTTTACTGCCACTATGAGTCTTGACCAGCAACTGGGTAGGGTGGGATATTTGTCATTAAGTGCCAATGCGGGATATTCAGAAACAGATACGCCGAATGGAAGTTCATATTCTCCTACCGATTTGATCTATCAACTCAATCCTTATGAAACAAAGACGGGAAAATTAGTTTCTTTTTTTAATGAAACTTCAGATTACACTTATAATGATTTGCTAAGTCAGTACAACAGTAAATCGACAGATAAACGCGGTGGAGTAAGCGGGAGTTTGAATTTGGAACCTCTGAAAGGATTGAGCATCGATGCTGTAGCAGGTATTGATATGCTTTTGAATGAAGGCATGACGTTGGTGCCTTCTACTTCTATCAGCGAACGAAACAGCGGGGTGGATAAAGCAGAGCGTGGAAAGCTCTCCAAAGAGAAAAACGTGACAACGAATGTTTCATCTAATGTCCGCATCACTTATAATAAGATATTTGCGGAGAAACATGATTTTACTATTGGCGGGAATATGGACTATTATATGACAGATGCGGATAATGTTTCTATTACAGGATATGGAGTGGGTACACAAATGTCACCATCCGCTATTAACCAGTCTATTTCCGGCAACAGAAAACCAGTGGTCGGTTCTTATAAAGAAAAGACTGCCCAACTGGGGTTGGGACTGGTGATGGGATATAGTTTTGATAATACTTACGATCTTTTCGCAACCTACAAAGCAGACGCTTCTTCTATTCTTCCTGAATCCAAACGTTGGAATGCCGCATGGGCTATCGGTTTGGGGTGGACGATCAGCCAGTATCCTTTTCTAAAAGATAATAATGTAATTTCTCGCTTGAACTTGAAGGCTTCTTACGGACGAATGGCTAATCTGGCGGGAGTGTCTGCTTCATCAACGATTGGTACTTTTTCTTATTCGACTGATTATTATGGAAATGCACGTCTCCTGCAGTTGCTCGCACTTTATAATACCGATCTGAAAGCGGAGCAGACGGCATCTACGGATATTAGTTTGTCGGTTGAACTATTCAAACGTCTGACTTTGGACGCCAACATTTACCGGCGTGAGACAAGTGATGCTTTGCTTGATGTACCGGTTCCGTTGTCTAATGGATTCAGCACGATGAAACGCAATATTGGCGTGCTGCGCAATGAAGGCTATGAATTGAGCGCTTCCCTGAAAGTTCTTGATACTTCTGATTGGCGTCTTTCGCTACGCGGATCACTGGCGTACAATCGTAATAAGGTAGTCGATTTGTATTATGCCGATCGCTTATATGCAAGTGAAGAAGCTATTATTCCTGATTATGAGGTCGGAAAATCGTATGATATGATTTATGGATTGAAGTCGTTGGGTATTAACCCGATTACAGGCCTTCCCGTATTTCAGGGAGCAGACGGGCGCGAAATACCAGCCACGGAAAATCCGTCGAAAGAGAACATTGTAGCTTTGGGTCATGCGACCCCTCCTTACAGTGGTATATTCAATTTAAGTTTTTCTTATCGTGATTTTGATTTGGATATGGATTTCTATTATGTATTTGGCGGAGTTAAATCTTATAGTTATTCATACGTCCGCTCTTCTGATGACGCTAATAAAAATGCCATAAAAGGGCAATTGCAGAATATGTGGTTTGAGAAAGGAGATGAAGGTAAGACGTACCATTCTCCTTTTTACAGTTCTTCGGCTATCGCCTCACTGGATTATCCGAATACGGAAACTGTTGGAAAGAGTGATTATCTGAAACTGTCAATGGTGTCATTGCGCTATCGTGTTCCGCACACATTTCTGGAGAAGAACTGTAATTTCATTAAATATGCCAACGTTGCTTTCCAGGCATCCAATCTGTTTATGATTACTCCTTATAAGGAGTCTGATCCGGAAACAGGTTCGTTGGCGGGTACGATGCAGCCGGTGTTAACCATTAATTTGAGTTTGACTTTCTAAACATGGATGGATATGATGATTGTAAAAATGATAAATAAAAGTCGGATCAAAACTGTGATAGGCAGTCTTTTCCTGACACTTTGTTTCACTGCCTGCTCATTGAATATTCCGTATGAAAATCAGTTTTCGGATCCGGATGCCATAACAATGCCGAATACTGCCCGTGAGTTGTTGGCTACTGCTTACAAGCAGTTGCCAAGTCCGGAATTTGACTTATCGGTATTAGGAGATGATTTTGAAACAACTTCCTGGATTTCCCGGGATGCGAGTTTGAATAATCTTTATAAATGGCAGACGCAACCCATAGAAGATCTCGCCGTTTCCATCTGGTCTGACTATTATGCAGCGGTAGCTATAGCGAATGCAGTGTTGGAACGTGTAGATGGCATATCGGTATCTACAACTGAAGAGACGAAAGAACTGCAAGCAGTGGTGAGCGAAGCGAAATTGTTGAAAGCTTATTGCTACTTCAATCTTCTCCGGCTTTTTGCACCGGATTATGAAGACGGGCCGGAAAAGGATGGAATCATATTGAAGGATCAGCTGGAATTGGGATTTCTGTATCGGTCGAGCATTGAGGAATGTGTGACTGCTATTCGTGAGTTGCTCAAGGAGGCCTTGACGGTGGAGAACAATCCTTCGGATGTTTATTGGTTTTCACAGTATAGCGGTTATTATATGTGGGCGGAATTGGAACTGTATGCTCATAATTATGAGCAGGCGGCAGAGTATGCGCAAAAGGTGATCGATGAAAAAGGCGGCTATAATGTGCTTGGTGAAACGGTGTATGCTACATTATGGAGCAATTCGTCCTGTGCAGAACGGGTATTTTCTTTGTTTACAAACAGCAGCTATTATACCGGTATAAATTATGATACACATAAAGGGGATTACATGACAGTGAATAGTTCCCTGATAACCTTGTATGCTGATGGAGATATTCGTTCGGGAGCATCTGTATTTACCAAAGAAATGACGGATGATGCATTGGGCAACACGACGATGGAGAATTGTTTGGGTAAATATAATAAAATGAACTGGGAGAAGATAGAGCCGCAATATATCAACAAATATCGTGTGGCTGGTGCCTGTTTTATTCTGGCGGAAGCATACTGTCGTGACGGAAAGGGGCACGATGAACAAGCTGTCGGGGTGATGAACCGGTATTTGGAACAGCGTAATGCCACTTTGCTGGATACGCAGTTGTCCGGCGAGCCGCTACTAAAGGCTATCTTTCAGGAAAAATGGAAAGAGTTTGTAGGAGAGGGGGAACGCTATTTTGATTTGAAGCGATGTCGTAAGGGAGTACTGTCCGATTGGAATACTTCCGGTACGATGGCAACAGACAAACGTGTTCAGGCGGATGATTACCGTTGGACTTTCCCCATTCCGAGAGGAGAATATCTATATAATGAGAATGTATCACAGAATGAAGGTTGGACAAAAATAGAGAACTGATAATTTTAATTATAAACGAATCAATAAAATGAAAAAAGAAATGAAGAAACTGTTTGTTTATACAATGGGAATGTTCCTGTTGTCTCTTGTCACATCGTGTGGAGATGATAAAGAAGATACCGGGTATACAGGCGTTAATAAGATTTATTTATCTGCAGAAAATCCGGTGATTGAAGAAGCGGAAGCAACTCCCCTGACGGTAAATGTTGATCTTACTACAGCTTGTGAGCAGGATGTTACACTTAATTTTGAGGTATTGGATGACGAAGCCGGTATTTTAAAACTGGTAAATAATCCGGTGACTATTCAGGCCGGTCAGAAGAAAGCGACTTTCCAAGTTGTATCCAATCAGAAAAATCTGTTGGCTGTAGATACTTATTTTCAGATTGGCATTTCTACTATTCCTGTAGAGAATATGGCTTTGAATGCAGTGTTAAGTGTGCGTGTGAACCCCGATCCACAAATACCGGAACTTTCCGAAGAACAATTGGCACTGATTGAAGGCTATAAAACTAAATATAACATTGATTTGACAGACTGGCTGGGAATCGTTTCTTGTCATACAGTGGTGAATAGTCCTGCAGGTGGTAGTACGACTCCTTTTGCTTCTGAATTTGAGAAGGTTTTGGATGGAAAAACCATTGTGACATTGAGTGAGCAGTCTACTGCGGAACTTCCGGTATTGAAGATGGTTGATAACCCTATGGGATTGACAGAATATTGGTTTTGGGTATTAAGACAGGAAACGATAGAAAATGATGAATATTGGTATGATGAGAATGCCGGACCTGATTATGCGAGAATAATGAAGTTATTAAAATGGGATAAGAATAATCCGGGAGCCTTTGCCATGTCTTTGGATGGCATTAAATTGACAGGAATATCAGGAGAAGTAGCCAATCTTGACTTTTTAGGAGAAAAGAGTAAAGGTGTTGATGAAAAAAGTTACCCTGTTGTACCTTTTACGTATGTGTTTAGTCCTTGGGAATATCAGAAAGAATTGATTGCAGAAGGGAATTCGGATGCTATCGAATTGAAGGAAGCAGACGGGACTGCAGATCCCGATCATTATTTAATGCTATCTTCTGTGACAGAGGATGAGTGGGGAGATGAATTGAATTTTGTAGCTCCGGAAGGGAAGATTGATTTTACAGCTAGGAAGATGACTTTTCAATTTGTTGTGGATCATTATTTGGCAGGAGGATATACTCGTGTAACAGTGACCTATGAGAAGAAATAATAAACACTTGTATAAGTATGTTTCCATAGCAGCTATTTTAATAGCTGCTATGTGTGTGTATATACCTGTGTATGCGCAATCTGCTCCGATTTCCCTTCCAAAAGGAACTGTAGAGGGATATTTGCCTAACGGACTGCATTATTTAATATTAAAAAACGCTGTTCCTGCTTCAAGGGTAGAGTTTCGTTTGATTATGCGTGTCGGTTCTGTTCAGGAAACGGAGAATCAGAAAGGATGTGCTCATTTCCTCGAACACATGGCATTTGGTGGAACCAAGCATTTCCCCAAACGTTCATTGGTGAGTTATCTGGAATCTAAGGGAGTGAAATACGGTATTGATATCAATGCTTTCACAGGCTACGATCGTACTATCTATATGTTTGCTGTCCCCACAGATCATGGGGAGGAGGCTGTTGTTGACAGTTCGTTGTTGATTATACGCGACTGGCTCGACGGAATATCTTTTCTTCCGGAGAAAGTGGAGAATGAGAAAGGAATCATTCTGGAGGAATTGAGAAGTTATGATCTCAATGATGATTTCTATCAGTTGAAGATTGGACAGGGTGTTTTTGGAAATCATATACCTTTGGGTACTGCCGATGATATTCGTAAAGTGACTCCTCAAGTACTCAAAGAATATTACAATAAATGGTATATTCCTTCACTAGCTACATTAGTGGTAGTGGGAGATATTTCTCCCAATGAGATAGAGGCTAAGATAAAAGCGAGTTTCTCTTCATTAAAGAAACGGGTGGCTAAAGATTTCCGCATTTATCCGTTGGAGTATGCGAAAGGTATTCAAATATCGGAAGTAAGAGATTCGTTGCGTAACCATACGAAAGTGGAGTTGATGATTCCTCATCCTTGTATGGTTGAACGCACTATAAACGATGCTGTCAAGAAAGAAACCGGACGTTTACTGCTTCGGGCAATAACACAGCGCTTTCGAGGGCGTCACATCAAAGCGGATCTATCTGATTCCTGGTATTTGAGCGATAAGAATCATTGGGTATTGGCAGTAGAGGGAAATGACAGGAGCGAAATACTAAGTATTATAACTACTGCCGTAGCCGAATTAAACTGTTTGATTCGTGAAGGATGGGACAAGGAGGAACTGGCAGATGTCCGTACACAATTCTGCGATCAGCTAGCTGATCGCAATCCTGACGATGCGCGTTCTTCTATTTATTTCTGTGATGATTTTACTGATTATGTAATATCAGGTGATCGTTATATGACTGCCCCGGCGGAGCGGAAGCAATTGAAAGAAGCCATGTTACATGTGCAAAATAACGATTTGCAATTACTGCTAAAAGAATGGCTTACTTATCAGAAGCAAGCTATGCTTGTTACCTGTAATTCTCATCCGGGTTTGGGAATGCCATTGACAAAACAGGAAATAGCTGAAGCGTGGGCAGAAGGTGAGCGGGCAGCATGTACACCTTATACTTATGTTCGCCAGGAAGAGAAAGAGGAAGTGCCGGTAGAAACACCCGCTTGTTTGGCTATTCGCCCTCCTTTTGATGCTACGATGATTGCTCATATCAATGTCTATAATGAAATGGGGGTTAGAGAAGTAAAGCTGAAAAATGGCATTCGTTTAATAATGAAGCCCACACAGGATTCTGACAGCACCTTGTATCTGACTTCTTTCGCTCCACTCGGCACTTCTTCCTTGTCCGACGAAGAATATCCTTTGTTAGAAGGTGTTGGAGGATATATCGATATGGGAGGTCTTGCGAAAGTAGACGGTCAAATTTTTTCCGAATATCTTTTTCAGAAAGAAATGTCAATCACTGTAGCTATGGAAAATCATTGGCATGGTTTTATGGGAATGTCTTCCACTGCTAATGCACCGGAATTCTTCAACTTGATTTATGAGAAGATTTTTGATCCTGAACTGAAATACGAAGATTTTGAAGAGATACGTCAGGGATTGATGCAGAATGAAGGGAAAGAAACCATGTTGGAGAAAATGCTGAAAAGAGATTCAGGGCGTCAGTTGTCTGCCCGTATCAATGAATTGATGGGAGCATCTATTACGCGTCCATCTATTCGCTCTTTTGCAGAACGGTTGAACCTCGATTCTATAGCCGGATTTTATAAGAAATTGTATACACGTCCCGAAGGAACTACGTATGTTGTATGTGGTAGTTTCAATCCGGATTCGCTCATGCGCCAGTTTGTGTCTGTATTCGGAAGAATTCCGGTTTCAGGAAATACGGTACAATACTCTTATCCTAATTTTGAATTGCCGGATAAAACCCTTATAGAGGGATTTCCTAATGATAACGAGACGCAAACCTTGTTTGATTATTTACTTTACGGTCATTACCAGCCTTGCCAAAAGAACACACTCATGTTGAAATTGATGCGAGATGTAATTCGTAACCGCCTGATTTCGGTCTTGCGTGAGCGGGAGTCATTGGTCTATTCTCCTTATATTTCATTGTTTTATGAAGGAATCCCGTGGGGTACATTCTACTTTGACATAAATGCTTCTGCTGATAATCGGAATATGGGGCAGATAGATCGTTTGCTGAAAGAAATTCTTCAGAGGCTAAAGGAAGAAGAAGTAGATATACAGGAATTACAAACCATCAAGCGCTCTTTCCTCTTGGCAAAACGTGAAGCATTGAATGAAAAATCACCGGCAGCATGGCGTACCACACTAGTCGGATTACTTAAAAATGGGGAATCATTAGCTGACTTTGAACAATACGAACAATGTCTTGATGAGATAACTCCGGTTGAGTTGCGTAAAGCTTTCAAAGAATGGATTGACTTGGATAATTATGTGCTATTATATTTGAGTAATAATAAATTAAAGAATGAAACAACAAATGATTAGGCGTTTATTAGTTATATTTTTGGGGTGTTTTTGCCTGCAAATGGTTACCTGTGCACAGGTAGGAGTGGACAAGCCTGCTTACGTGTTATATGATAATGCGGGGAAAGCAATTACTTACAGCCAGTTGATAAAGCAACTGGGAAAGTATGATGTCGTTTTCCTAGGAGAGATGCATAATTGCCCTATCACTCACTGGATGGAATTTGAAATAACCCGTTCCCTTTACCATATTCATAAGGACAAACTGATGTTGGGAGAAGAAATGATGGAGAGCGATAACCAACTGATCCTGAATGAATATTTGCAGCGTAAAATTTCTTATGATCGTTTTGAAGAAGAGGCTCGTTTGTGGCCTAATTATAGTACGGATTATTCTCCGGTAGTCTATTTTGCTAAAGAGAATAAGATTCCGTTTATTGCCACAAATGTACCCCGCCGTTATGCCAATGCTGTGAAAAATGGAGGACTTGAAGTGCTGGATTCACTATCAGATGAGGCTAAAAAATATATTGCCCCTTTGCCCATTTCTTTCAATTATGATGAAAAGGAGAGTGAGGCAGCTTTTAGCATGATGAATATGATGGGAGGACAAAAATCCGGAGATAATTATAAGTTGGCACAGGCACAGGCTGTAAAGGATGCTACAATGGGGTGGTTTATTGCTCACAATATGAAAGACAAATTTCTGCATATTAATGGAAGCTATCATTCCGATTGGAAAGGTGGGATTATTCCCTATCTACTTCAATATCGTCCCGGGACAAGCGTTGTGACGGTTACTTCCGTACGTCAGGAAAATATGGATAAACTGGATGAAGAAAATAAAGGTCGTGCGGATTTCTATATCTGTGTACCGGAAGATATGGTAACCAGCTATTAAGAAAGTGAAGGAATTATTAGTAAAACTCATAAAAGTCTCCACGATGCTGTGCGTCTGGAGACTTTTTTGTACCTTCGCGCCCTTAAACTAACTAACCTTTATTTTTATGTTTACTGACTTGTTGCATTCCTCTTATTTTTCCCTTTTCCTGATTGTCGCATTAGGGTTTATGCTGGGAAGAATAAAAATCAGAGGATTATCTCTCGATGTGTCGGCAGTTATTTTCATTGCCCTTCTTTTCGGGCATTTTGGTGTTATCATTCCTAAAGAATTAGGAAACTTCGGTTTGGTGCTCTTCATTTTTACCATCGGTATTCAGGCAGGGCCCGGATTCTTCGATTCTTTCCGCAGTAAAGGAAAGACGCTCATTCTCATTACTATGCTTATTATTTGTTCCGCCTGTCTGACCGCAGTCGGGTTAAAGTACGCATTTGATATTGATACACCGAGTATTGTCGGTCTGATTGCCGGTGCGTTGACCAGTACACCGGGTTTGGCAGTTGCTATCGACAGTACCAATTCTCCTTTGGCATCCATTGCTTACGGTATCGCATATCCGTTTGGAGTAATCGGCGTGATTCTGTTTGTCAAACTGTTACCTAAAATTATGCGGGTAGATTTGGATAAAGAAGCCCGTCGCCTGGAGATAGAACGTCGCGGACAATTTCCAGAACTGACTACTTGTATCTACCGTGTCACCAATTCACATGTGTTCAACCGTAACCTGATGCAAATTAATGCACGCGGTATGACGGGCGCTGTTATTTCCCGTCTGAAGCACAATGATGAAATATCTATTCCTACAGCCCATACAGTGCTGCGTGAAGGAGACTACATACAAGCCGTAGGTAGCGAAGAATCATTGAATCAGCTTGCTGTGTTAATCGGTAAGAGAGAAGAAGGCGAACTGCCTTTGGATAAAACGCAGGAAATAGAATCTTTACTGTTGACCAAAAAGGACATGATAAATAAACAACTGGGTGATTTGAACTTACAGAAAAACTTTGGTTGTACAGTGACTCGTGTCCGTCGAAGCGGTATTGATTTGTCTCCATCTCCAGATCTCGCTTTGAAGTTTGGTGATAAATTGATGGTTGTCGGTGAGAAAGAAGGACTTAAAGGAGTAGCCCGCCTGCTGGGTAACAATGCGAAGAAACTGTCTGATACGGATTTCTTCCCCATTGCGATGGGTATTGTACTGGGAGTGCTGTTCGGCAAAATAAATATATCTTTCTCTGATAGTCTGTCATTCTCTCCGGGACTGACCGGCGGAGTGCTGATGGTAGCCCTTGTGTTGAGTGCGATTGGTAAGACAGGCCCCATCATCTGGTCTATGTCCGGACCTGCCAATCAGTTGTTGCGCCAGTTAGGTCTGCTTCTTTTTCTAGCCGAAGTAGGAACTTCTGCCGGTAAGAATCTGGTAGCCACTTTCCAGGAAAGCGGATTGCTGATGTTCGGAGTAGGAGCTGCCATCACATTGATACCGATGCTTGTAGCAGCTATTGTCGGACGTCTGGTATTTAAAATCAGTCTGCTTGATTTGCTGGGAACGATAACGGGAGGTATGACGAGTACTCCGGGACTTGCAGCTGCCGATTCAATGGTGGACAGTAACATACCGAGCGTAGCTTACGCAACTGTTTATCCGATTGCCATGGTATTTCTGATTCTGTTTATTCAAATCATAGCTTCGGCAGTATATTAACAGAATTTTGTAGATTCATTGATTGTTAAATAAATAGTTCGTATCTTTGCCGCCTCAAAGAAAAAATGAGGTGAAACGATTGTTATTGAATATTACACGCTACTTCTTACCGATACTGTTTGTGTCGTATCTGGTAAGCTTCACATTCTTTGCCCACGTGCATGTGGTCAATGGCGTGACAATCGTCCATTCACACCCGTTTAAGAAAGGGGCGGCACATAAACACTCTACAGTCGAACTGCTACTGATTCATTTTCTGTCTCATTTAACGGCAGACGGTGCAGCCGTAGTTTTTGCTCTTTCCCTTTTTATTCCTTTCTTATTGTATTTGTTGCTCGGCCGTTCACCGTATGCTCACTATCACTGTCCGTATCATGGGGTAGTGGGACTTAGAGCACCTCCGGCTATTCGTTTCTCCATTCTTTGAATGATGATACCGTACCTTGCATGAGGTAGGGCATTATCTGTCTATCCATGTGAATACTTATCGAAAACGAATAACAAACGAAAAATGAAGAAATACATCTTTTCGCTTGTCTGCTTGTGCTGCGCATTGTTGCCTGCCCTTGAAGGACAAGCTCATGAATATCCTAATCATCCTGAATTACGTAAGTCAGATGCCAATATCGTTGGCCATATTCTTGATAAAAACACCAAAGAACACTTGCCCTATATAACAGTCGCCTTGAAAGGTACTACCATCGGAACGGTAACCGATGCTACCGGGCATTATTTCTTGAAGAATCTTCCCGAAGGCAATTTTGTGCTCGAAGTTAGTTCGGTGGGGTATAAAACCGTCAGACGGAATGTGACGCTGAAGAAAGGGCGCACATTGGAAGAAGATTTCGAGATAGAAGAAGATGCAGTTGCCTTGGATGGCGTAGTAGTATCTGCCAATCGTAACGAGACTACCCGTCGCCTGGCTCCGACACTGGTGAATGTGGTGGATCTGAAAATCTTTGAGAATACCAATTCTACGACTTTGGCACAAGGATTGAGCTTTCAGCCGGGTGTCCGTGTAGAGTCTAATTGTCAGAATTGCGGCTTCCAGCAAGTGCGTATCAATGGACTGGATGGCCCTTATACGCAAATCCTGCTCGATTCCCGTCCCATTTTTAGTGCACTTTCCGGTGTGTATGGCATCGAGCAGATTCCTGCCAGCATGATAGAACGTGTGGAAGTGATGCGTGGAGGCGGATCTGCTTTGTTCGGCTCGTCTGCTATTGCCGGAACAATCAATATCATTACCAAAGAACCGATGCGCAATTCCGGTATGTTATCGCATACCATTACAGGTATTGGTGATGGCGATGCTTTTGATAACAGTACGGCGCTGAATGCATCACTTGTGACGGACGACCAGCGTGCCGGTTTGTATATCTTCGGTCAGAATCGTCATCGTTCTGCGTATGACCATGATGGTGACGGATATTCTGAAATCCCCAAGATACACGGCCAGACCATCGGTTTCCGTTCATTTCTGAAAACAACGACATATTCGAAACTAACTTTTGAATATCACCACATGGAAGAATTCCGTAGGGGAGGAGACTTGTTGAACCGTCCACCTCACGAAGCGAATGTAGCGGAACAGACCGAACACTCGATCAATGGTGGAGGACTGAAATTTGATTATTTCTCTCCTAACGAGAAACATCGTTTCAATGTGTTTGCATCAGCGCAGCATATCAATCGTGATAGCTATTATGGACCGGGTGATAGAGATCCGTTAGATGCTTACGGAAATACTACCGATTTAAACTGGATGGCAGGATCGCAATATGTCTATAGTTTCGGAAAATGTATCTTCATGCCTGCTGACCTGACTGCCGGAATAGAATTCAATCAGGATAAACTGGAAGACAATATGTGGGGATACCACCGTACAGTAGACCAAAAAGTGAATATCGGTAGTGCTTTCTTTCAGAATGAATGGAAGAATGAGCATTGGGGATTTCTGATTGGCGGTCGTTTGGATAAACATAACCTGATTGACCATGTGATATTCAGTCCGCGTGCCAATCTGCGTTATAATCCGACGGAAAATATCAATCTTCGTTTCAGCTACTCATCCGGCTTCCGTGCTCCGCAGGCTTTCGACGAGGATTTGCATGTGGAGAATGTAGGCGGTAATGTGGCGATGGTTGAACTGGCCGATAATCTGAAAGAAGAAAGATCACAGAGCTTGAGTGCTTCGGCAGATATTTATCATCGTTTTGGTGCGTTTCAGGTTAACTTTTTGGTAGAAGGATTTTATACAAAGTTATCAGATGTATTTGCCCTTACCGACGGAGAGGTAGTGGATGGAATCCTGACACGTACACGCTACAATGCACCGGGAGCCCGTGTGATGGGACTGACATTGGAAGGAAAGATGGCGTATCTGACTAAATTCCAGGTTCAGGCAGGAGTCACCCTGCAACAGAGCCATTATAGCGAACCGCATGTATGGAACAAAGAAGCTCCGGCTGTAAAGAAAATGATGCGTACACCGAATACTTACGGTTATTTTACAGCAACCTATACCCCGATAAAACCATTATCTATCGCTCTTTCCGGTACATATACCGGTTCGATGCTGGTTCCCCACGAACCTGTTCCGGGATTCCTTGAAAAACCGATAACGGTGAATACGAAGGACTTCTTCGATATCGGTTTGAAGGCTGCCTATGATTTCAAACTTTACAAGTCGATGAACTTGCAGGTGAATGCCGGTGTACAGAATATTTTCAATGCCTACCAGAACGACTTCGACAAAGGGGCTGACCGTGACTCCGGTTATATCTATGGTCCGTCATTGCCGAGAAGTTTCTTTGCTGGAGTGAAGATAAGTTATTAAAATTCGGTTAAGATTTAAAATCGTTATAAATAGGGATTGTTTTGCATGGAGACAATCCTTATCTTTGCAAAAAAACAAACTAAACCCTGACTTAGGTGCACAGAATAAATGTGTAAGATGACCGAATGAAACAATTGTACCTACATATAATGAAGTGGTTTCTGCCTGTACTGTTTATCTCGTACATGGCAGGAATCACTTTGTTTACTCACTCCCATGTGGTCAACGGAGTTACAATTGTCCATTCACATCCATTTAAAAAAGGCAGCGAACATAGCCATACGACGGTTGAATTCCAACTAATTCATCTCTTGAGCCATGTGTTGGTGACCGACAGCGGTTTGATACCAACATTCTCTGTTGCTGCTTTATCTCTATTATGCATCCTGTTTCTCCGCCCGCAAATTGAGCAATTTCACCGTTCTTGTCCGGGCGTAATATCTCTTAGAGCACCTCCTATCGCTTAGTCTATCTTTTTGGGGGAACAGTGTTAATGTATTAGGATCAACGATTAATGATCGCTGCTTCCCTTTCCCTTTATTATTATTTTTCGAATTAAAACATTAAAAGACTAACGACAATGAAGAAATATCTTTTAGTCCTGGTCGGCCTGTGCTGTGTCTTGTCATACGCATTGGCTGAACGTCCGGACTACCCTGAACTGAAGAAATCCGATGCGAATATAATAGGTCATGTACTGGATAAAAAAACGAAAGAACATCTTCCGTACATCACTATCGCACTGAAAGGAACGACCATAGGAACCGTGACCGATGCTACTGGGCATTATTTTTTGAAGAATTTGCCGGAAGGAAATTTTATACTGGAAGTTAGTTCAGTAGGTTACAAGACAGTGACCCGCAACGTAACTTTGAAAAAAGGAAAGACACTGGAAGAAGATTTTGAAATAGAAGAGGATGCGATTGCTCTCGACGGAGTAGTAGTTTCCGCCAACCGGAGTGAAACGACACGTCGTATGGCTCCTACTTTGGTGAATGTCGTCGACCTGAAACTCTTTGAAACAACCAACTCTTCCACTTTATCACAAGGATTGAACTTCCAGCCCGGAGTGCGTGTAGAGACAAATTGCCAGAATTGTGGCTTCCAGCAAGTCCGTATCAATGGTCTGGACGGACCATATACGCAAATTCTGATAGATTCGCGCCCCGTATTCAGTGCCCTTTCCGGAGTGTATGGACTGGAACAGATTCCTGCCAGCATGATTGAACGTGTAGAAGTGATGCGTGGGGGAGGCTCCGCCTTGTTCGGCTCTTCGGCTATTGCAGGAACCATTAATATAATCACCAAAGAGCCTTTGCGCAATTCCGGTCAGCTGTCGCACACCATAACTTCTTTAGGAGGAAGCTCCTCATTCGATAACAACACCTCACTGAATGCTTCATTGGTGACGGACGATCATCGTGCCGGATTGTATATCTTTGGTCAGAACCGTTATCGGTCGGGATATGATTATGACGGAGACGGATTTACCGAACTGCCCAAATTGAAGAATCAGACAGTGGGTTTCCGCTCTTATCTGAAAACAAGTACTTATTCCAAACTGACCTTTGAATATCACCACATGCAGGAATTTCGTCGTGGAGGGGATATGTTGAACCGTCCTCCTCACGAAGCGCATATTGCGGAGCAGTTGCAACATTCTATTGATGGTGGAAGTTTGAAATTCGATTATTTCTCTCCGGATGAAAAGAACCGTCTAAGTGTCTTTGCATCGGCTGCCAATACAGACCGGGACAGCTATTACGGACCGGGTAACGATCCTCTGAAAGCCTATGGAAAGACAACGGATTTAACCGCTATGGGTGGTGCACAATACGTACATACGTTTGACAAGTGCATTTTTATGCCTTCTGATCTCACAGCAGGGCTTGAATATAACCATGACCGCCTAAAAGATAACATGTGGGGATATGACCGTCACACGGATCAGACGGTGAATATTTACAGTGCTTTTCTGCAGAACGAATGGAAGAACGACCGTTGGGGGATTCTGATTGGTGGTCGTCTGGATAAACATAATATGGTGGATAATGTAATCTTTAGTCCCCGTGCCAACTTGCGTTTTAACCCGACACAGAATATTAACCTGCGTTTAAGCTATTCTTCCGGATTTCGTGCTCCGCAGGCTTTTGATGAGGATATGCATATTGAAAATGTGGGCGGAACAGTGGCTATGATCGAGCGTGCAAAGGATTTGAAAGAAGAGAAATCCCAAAGTTTCAGTGCTTCTGCAGATATGTATCATCGTTTCGGAGCATTCCAGACGAATTTGTTGATTGAGGGTTTTTATACAAGACTGACCGATGTTTTTGTATTGGGCGAACCTTACGACCGTGGTGATGGTATATTAGTGAAACCACGTAGTAATGGCCCCGGTGCTAAAGTGATGGGATTGACACTGGAAGGTAAAGTGGCTTATCTTTCTATCCTGCAAATACAAGCGGGATTAACTTTACAACGTAGCCGGTACGATGAACCGCATAAGTGGCATGACGATGCACCGGCAGAAAAGAAGATTTTCCGTACTCCCGATACATACGGTTATTTCACTGCCACTTATACTCCCATCAAACCTTTATCTATCGCTTTGTCGGGAACCTATACCGGCAGGATGTTAGTGCAACGTATGGATATCACCGCCGAGAATGCCGAACTGGGTGAAATGCCTGAAAGAAAAGCGGAAGCAATCAGAACACCTCGTTTCTTTGATTTGGGAGTGAAGTTGGCTTATGATTTCAAGTTATATAAAACAGTTGATTTGCAATTAAACGGTGGAGTTCAGAATATTTTTGAGTCTTATCAGAAGGACTTTGACAGAGGAGCTAACCGGGATTCCGGTTATATTTACGGCCCTTCTTTGCCGAGAAGTTTCTTTGCCGGAGTAAAGATCAGCTATTAATCGGTCATAAAAATAGTTTCCCGGCACGGTACTTTTTGTTTCCGGTGTTGAAACACTTTGTTCCAAGCCTTGAAACTTTTAGTTTCAAGCGGCTGAAACTAATATGTCGTATAGAGACCTGTTCTTTTCTCCTTGTTAATCATTGATTGATCGGGCGGTGATAGGTGATAGATGCGGTGATAGGTTGCAAACAACCTGTCACCACCCCTGAAATCCCCATGAATAAGAGCTTTTGGAAGTGTCGGTGATAGGTGATAGAGGAAAGTGAAAAAAACTCTGTGTAGAGATGGATCAAACCATATCTTTATCGACCCCGAATTTTTCTCCTGTCTGACATTTACCGGCAGGTTCCACATGTACCAGAATGTCGTATACATTATCTACCGAATTAATGATGCTCTTCTCCACTGCATCGGCAATCTCATGGGCTTGCGTGATCGTGATTTGTGGATTCACTTCTATATCAAGGGTAATCATATAGAGATTCCCTATCATTCGTGACCGGACGCGATGCGGATTACTGGCACCGGGCACTTTCTCTACAGCCTCGAATATCTTATTATATACATTGACATCTTTCACCCCGTCCATTAGCTCCACATTGGAATCAATGAAGATGCTGATGGAAGATTTGATGATAAAGAGACTGATTATCAATCCTGTTATCGAATCGAGTATCGGCAATTTGAAGATAAAAGTAAATATCAATCCTAACAAAACACTGGTTGAAATGACAACATCATTACGCATATTGATAGCGTTTGCCGTGAGCATGGAACTGTTGATCTTCTTTCCCTGTTTGTACTGGTATGAAGCCAGTAAGAGTTTACCGATAATAGAAAATATAGTGACATAGATGGCGATAGCCGATGGTATCTCTTTCACTTCATCTGAAAAGATGTTTTTAGTGGATGATAGCAACATTTGTACACCGGCATAAAATATCACGAGGGATAGAATCTTTGTTGCGATCCCTTCCGCTTTCTCATATCCGAATACATACTTCTTTGAAGGAGGGCGGTTGATGAGGCGTGCCGTAAAAATCATAACGATAGAGATCACGACGTCGGTTGCCGAGTCGATACCGTCGCCGACTACGGCTAAACTACCGGCAAATAAACCGATTATGATTTTGGATGCGGACAGGATTGCATTGCCAATTGTGCTGATCCACGAGGTTGTGATTAGTATTTTCTCTCTTGACATTGAAGTGACTCTTTATAATTGTTTGTAATGGGATTGGGGAGCAAAGATAAACATTAATAGGAGTCTGTGATATGAAGTCGCAAAAAACTTTTTCTGCCTTTTTAGTAGTTTATACGTTTTAGTTGTATTATATATAGATGGTCAATTAAAAACAGGACAATTAATTTATTAAATAGTTAACCGCATGTTCAATAAACTAAGTAGCTCTTTTCTCATTGTGTCAGCTTGTATTTTTTCTTCTTGCACGCCTACCGTCAAGCAAGAGATTGCAATCTTACCTACCCCCGTTAGTCTGACCGAGCAGTCTGGCTCGTTTGTTTTAAAAGATGGAATGAAGATTGGGGTTTCCGATCAGTCCTTGTTTCCGGCTGTCGGGTATCTGCAGGAGATTCTTCGGAATGTCATATCGTCTTCTGTTGAAGTCACTACCGATCAGAATCAGGTAGATATGTATTTCCAGTTGAAAGATACCCGTGGAAAGCCCGGCTCTTATAAACTTGAGTCTACACCGGAGTCTGTTCGGGTAGAGGCAACTGACTATTCGGGCTTTATTTCTGCGATTACTACTATTCGCCAGTTGCTTCCTGCAACGATAGAAGTACAGGGAGAAAAACAAACTTATTCGATTCCTGCCGTGCAAATAGAAGATGCCCCCCGTTTTGAATGGCGTGGATTTATGCTGGATGCTTCCCGCCATTTCTGGAATAAGAATGAGGTGAAGCATGTGTTGGATCTGATGTCTTTGTATAAACTTAATAAGTTCCACTGGCACCTGTCCGACGATCAAGGTTGGCGTATAGAGATCGAGAAGTACCCGTTGCTTACGGAAAAAGGGGCCTGGCGTAAATTCAATACGCAGGATCGTACCTGTATGGCACGTGCGAAAGAGGAAGATAATACCGATTTCCTGATTCCGGAAGATAAGATACGCATTGTGGAAGGAGATACGCTGTATGGAGGCTATTATACTCACGATGATATCAAAGAAATTGTAGCCTATGCTGCACAAAGAGGAATTGATGTCATTCCCGAGATTGATATGCCGGGACATTTCTTGGCGGCTATCGGTCAATATCCGGAATTGGCGTGCGACGGATTAATCGGGTGGGGGGAAACATTCTCTTCTCCTATCTGTCCGGGTAAAGATACAACGCTGGAGTTTTGTAGGAATGTGTTCAAAGAAATTTTCGAGCTTTTCCCTTATGAATATGTGCACATGGGTGGTGATGAAGTGGAGAAAGCCAATTGGAAGAAATGTCCTCTCTGTCAGAAACGTATTCGTACGGAAAAACTGGGTTCAGTAGAAGAGCTTCAGGCATGGTTTGTACGTGACATGGAGAAATTCTTCCTTGCCAACGGAAAGAAACTTATTGGTTGGGATGAAGTGGTAACCGACGGATTATCTTCCGATGCTGCTATTACATGGTGGAGAAGTTGGGCGAAAGACGCGTTGCCTACGGCGACCGCACAAAAGCAGAAAGTGATTGCTTGTCCGAATGAATATTTCTATTTCGATTATGCGCAGGATCAGAATTCAGTAAAGAAAATACTCGCGTACGATCCGTGTGTGGACGATCGGTTATCGCCGGAACAGAAGAAATATGTCTGGGGTGTGCAGGCTAATCTTTGGGCTGAATGGATTCCGACAATGAAACGCATTGAATATCTGATTGTTCCCCGTATGATTGCATTGAGCGAAATAGCCTGGGTAGAGCCGGCTGCTAAACCAAGCCTTAAAGAGTTTTATCATCAGCTTGTTCCGCAGTTTAAACGGATGGATGTGATGAGGGTAAATTATCGTGTGCCCGATTTGCAGGGATTCTATAAAGTGAATGCATTTATTGATGAAACAGCAGTTGACTTGACTTGCCCGTTGCCCGGCACTGAAATACGCTATACGACAGATGGAAGTATGCCTACCAAGGAATCAGCTCTTTATGACGGTGCTTTGGAAGTGGAGGAGACTACCGATTTTGCTTTCCGTACTTTCCGTCCGGATGGTTCTCCATCGGATGTGGTGCGTACCAAGTATGTAAAGGCTCCTTATGCGGAGGCGGTGACTGCTCCGGCTGCTTTGCAGTCCGGCTTGAAAGCAGTATGGCACGATTTTCGTGGTAATCTTTGTGCGGATATTGAAGCAGCTCCTGTCAAAGGGGAGTATGTGGTGGAATCGGTATCTATTCCCGAAGAGGTGAAAGGAAATATCGGTCTGGTGTTGACCGGCTATCTGGAAGTTCCTGACGATGGTATCTATACATTTGCCCTTCTTTCGGACGACGGTAGCACATTGATGCTCGACGGTGAATTGTTGGGAGATAATGATGGAGCACATTCGCCAGTGGAGATTATTGTGCAGAAGGCATTGAAAGCCGGGCTTCATCCGATAGAGGTGCGTTACTTCGATTGTAACGGAGGAGTATTGCAGATGGAACTGGTGAATGAAAAAGGTGAAAAAGAAGTATTGCCAAGTACGTGGCTGAAACATGAATAACTATTCTGTTGTTTCAATCGTTACTTATTTGTTATAGTCTGAATAGCAAATTTCATTATTTTTAGGTATTGTTCGTCTTGCCGGTGAGCCGTACCTTTGCAGAAAATAATTGAAAACTTATGCGAATCAGTGAGAGACGAGTTGAGATTAATCATATATCAAAGGTGTACATGCACCGGATTGAATGGGATGAAGAGAGCTTATAGAAATATAAGCTCTCTTTTTTTTTGAACGATTTCGAATATTGTTCTTTTTTGAAAACAAGCGATAAGTTAAATGATTGTCGAACTTAATATAGATTGAACGTACGTTATGAGTACATTGAAAAAACTTCAGAACTACATGGGTAAACGGAAAGTGCTTTTGCCTGCGGCAATGCTACTGTCTGCCCTAAGTGCCCTGGCGGGCATGTTGCCTTATATTCTTATTTGGCTGATTGTGAGAGAACTGCTTGAATACGGAGAGATAACCTCTTCCGGTAATGTGGTGACGTATGCCTGGTGGGCGGCAGGCATGGCCGTGGCGAGTATCGTCCTTTATTTTGCCGCCTTGATGTCTTCGCATCTTGCAGCTTTTCGGGTTGAATCGAATTTGCGCAAAGAAGCCATGCGCCAGATAGTGCGTATGCCTCTCGGTTTCTTTGACATTAATACGAGCGGACGTATCCGTAAGATTATAGATGACAATGCAGGGGTTACCCATAGTTTTCTGGCACATCAGTTGCCCGACCTTGCGGCTACTTTTCTAGTGCCGTTGGTAGCTGTCATACTGATTTTTATGTTCGACTGGATACTCGGTCTGGCATGTATCGTTCCTGTAATTATTGCCATGCTGGTTATGGGATTTATGATGAATGCGGAGGGACGGCAGTTTATGAAAAGCTACATGACTTCTCTGGAGGAAATGAATACCGAAGCTGTAGAGTATGTGAGAGGAATTCCCGTAGTGAAGGTTTTCCAGCAGACCATTTACTCTTTCAAGAACTTTCATCGCTGTATCATGAATTATAATAAAATGGTATTCGGCTATACACGAATGTGGGAGAAGCCGATGTCGCTCTATACCGTTATTATCAATGGCTTTGTGTTTTTCCTTGCTCCGTTGGCTATTTTGCTGATCGGTTATTCTGGTAATTATGCATCGGTATTACTTAATTTCTTCCTATTTGTTCTCATTACTCCCGTATTCTCCCAAAGTATCATGAAAAGTATGTATCTCAATCAGGCTTTGGGGCAGGCGAGTGAGGCCATCGGACGTCTTGAAAATCTGGTTGCTTATGAGCACCTGACTGTTGTAGCGCATCCACAACCGGTAAAGGAATTCAGTATTCAGTTCGAAAAGGTTTCCTTCAGCTATCCGGGAGCTAATCAAAAGGCGGTGGATGATATCAGTTTCACCATTCCGCAAGGAAGGACAGTAGCTCTTGTCGGAGCTTCAGGCGGAGGGAAAACGACAATTGCCCGTCTTGTTCCCCGTTTCTGGGAGGCAACAGAAGGGAAGGTTTTAATAGGTGGCATCAATGTAAGAGAAATCGCCCCTGAAGAACTGATGAAACATATTTCTTTTGTGTTTCAGAATACAAAGCTATTTAAGACTTCTTTGCTTGAAAATATCAAATATGGTAATCCCAACGCGACAATGGAGGAAGTGGAACGGGCAGTAGATATGGCACAATGCCGGGAAATTATCAATAAACTTCCGCTCGGACTAAATACAAAGATCGGTACAGAAGGAACGTATCTCTCCGGCGGGGAACAACAACGAATCGTGCTCGCACGTGCGATACTGAAAAATGCCCCCATCATCGTACTGGACGAAGCGACTGCTTTTGCCGATCCCGAAAATGAGCATCTGATTCAGCAAGCCCTGAAAGAACTGACAAAAGGAAAAACCGTATTGATGATTGCCCACCGTCTTTCAAGCATCACGGATGCCGATAATATTCTTGTGATTGACAAGGGTAAGATTGCGGAACAAGGCACACATGCCAAACTGCTTGAAAAACAAGGTATCTATTATAATATGTGGAATGAATACCAGCAATCCGTTCGCTGGACAATAGGAAAGGAGGTTTCTAATGATTGAAGTAATAAAAAGACGTTTTGCCCTTTCAACTAAAGGAGCAAAAGATTTCTGTAAAGGTGTGTTTTTCACTACACTGCTAGATATTGTATTGATGTTGCCGGTGGTATTTGTTTTTCTCTTTCTTGAGGAATATCTTCGTCCGGTGTTTCAGCCTTCGGCTTCGGTGACGCATGGTATTCTCTACTATAGCATACTCGGCATTGTCTTTATGATAGTCATGTATATATTTGCGGTATTGCAATATCGTAGCACCTATACCACCGTTTATGATGAGAGTGCGAACCGGCGTATCTCACTAGCGGAAAAACTCCGTAAGTTGCCTCTGGCTTTCTTCGGCGAAAAGAATCTTTCCGACCTTACCGCCACGATTATGGATGACTGCACTGATCTCGAACATACTTTCTCGCATGCGGTTCCCCAGTTGTTTGCTTCCATTATCAGCATTCTGCTTATTACCGTCGGTATGGCATTTTATAACTGGCAGTTGACGATTGCTTTGTTCTGGGTAGTGCCGCTTGCCGCCGCAATTCTTCTTTTCTCGAAGAAGGAAATACAGAAAAGCAATGAAAGTAATTATCTGAACAAGCGAATGGTGACTGAACATATTCAAGAAGGACTTGATACTATTCAGGAGATAAAATCTTATAATCAGGAGAGGGACTATCTGGAAAAATTGGATGCAAGCATCGATACCTATGAAAAGGTACTGACCCGTAATGAACTGGTGCTCGGCATATTGGTAAACGGTTCCCAAAGTGTATTGAAACTCGGCTTGGCAAGCGTCATTATCGTCGGTGCCAATCTCTTGGCTTCGGGGACAATCGATTTGTTTACCTATCTTATATTTATGGTGATCGGCTCGCGTGTATATGCTCCGATCAGCGAGGTGATGAATAATATTGCCGCTTTGTTCTATCTGGATGTGCGTATCAGCAGAATGAATGAGATGGAAGCATTGCCGGTACAGCATGGAACTACCGATTTTACTCCTAAAGGCTATGACATCGAGTTTCAGCAGGTAGACTTTGCTTATGAGCAGGGAAAACAAATATTGAAGAACTTGTCCTTTACTGCCCGACAAGGCGAAAAAACAGCTTTGGTCGGTCCTTCGGGCAGTGGCAAGAGTACGGCAGCCAGGTTGGCAGCACGTTTTTGGGATATTCAGTCGGGAAAGATTACCCTCGGCGGACAGGATATCAGCCGGATTGATCCTGAAACGTTACTGACGAACTATTCCGTTGTTTTTCAGGAAGTAGTTCTTTTTAATGCTTCCATCATGGATAATATCCGTATTGGCAAACGGGATGCTACGGATGAGGAAGTCCGGAGAGTTGCCCGCCTGGCACAATGTGATGAGTTTGTCACTAAAATGCCGCAGGGATATCAGACGATTATCGGTGAGAACGGGGAAACATTGTCAGGTGGTGAGCGGCAGCGTATTTCCATCGCCCGCGCTTTGTTGAAGGATGCTCCAATTGTTTTGCTGGATGAGGCTACTGCTTCGCTCGATGTGGAAAATGAAACCAAGATACAGGCAGGCATATCGGAATTGGTACGTAACAAAACAGTACTGATTATTGCGCACCGTATGCGAACCGTTGCCAATGCCGACAAAATTGTAGTATTGGAGAATGGAAGTGTTGCTGAAATGGGAACACCGGAGGAATTGAAAAAGAAAAATGGTATATTTGCCCGGATGGTGAACAGACAGGTTACAAATATGAATGGATAAATAGCAGTGATACTATGCAGTTTTTGAAAGGAGATATACAAGAGCGAATCTTGAAGGTAGCCGAAGAAGTGTTTCTGGAAAAGGGATACAAGGATGCCTCTATGCGTGAAATAGCTTCGAGGGCAGGGGTGACGGTGAGTAATATCTATCATTATTTCACCAATAAAGATGAGATATTCCGTACGATTCTGAAACCGGTATTGAATGATCTGTATGCTATGATTTATAATCATGATGCCGATCAGATGACAATCGATGTCTTTATGGATTCGGATTACCAGAAAACATCTGTACGGGAATATATCAGATTAGTCTCTGAACATCGTGACCGTTTACGGCTGCTGCTTTTTCAGGCACAAGGTTCTGCTTTGGAGAACTTCCGTTCCGAATATACGGATTTGATGACGCGTACGATTTCTGTCTTTTTTCAAGGAATGAAACAGAAATATCCGCATATCAATATAGCAATAACCAATTTTTTCATTCACTTGAATACGGTATGGTTGTTTGCCTTACTCGAAGAGTTGGTGTTGCATCCTGTGAAGAAGGAGGAGATGGAGAAGTTTATAGCGGAGTATATCGTTTTCGAAACGGCTGGTTGGAAAGAGCTCATGAATGCATGAGCTCTCTCACTTTATTCTCTTACTGATATAAAAAACGTCCGGCTTTCACAAGCCGGACGTCCTTGCCTCTTTTAGAATATGTCATCTATTCATATTCCAAAATGAATACATTATATGGTTTTTTCAACTTAACAACCAAATAAAAGAAATGCGGGTGAATCACTTCGGCCGATT
>NZ_DAWCXD010000037.1:27007-40920 GCF_052357945.1 Bacteroides sp.
TTTTTCAACTTAACAACCAAATAAAAGAAATGCGGGTGAATCACTTCGGCCGATTTCTATGTATTTTTAATGTGGCTACGTAATATAATTATGACTAATTAATTTAATTCTGATACTGCAAAGATAGGGGCTTTCCGCTTTTCCCGCAATCCCCTAAAATGGGTATTCTTCTATCGGTTACTAGCTATATATAGTGGTTTGGGAATTTGCGTAACTATGCATTCCCCCAAGAACATAATTTACTCCGAAATAGGTCATTAAGACAGTCAGGAAAGCAAGAATCATATAGATATGGAAGAATAGAGGTTTGCGGAAAATGCGCAGGCTTTGTGAATGGAACGCTACTCCATATACTAGGAAAGTGATCAGCGCCCATACTTCTTTCGGGTCCCACGCCCAGTATCGTCCCCAGGAAACGTTTGCCCAAACTGCTCCCAGAAAGATGCCTGCCCCTAAAAAGAACGTAGCAGGGTAGAGTAGCAAACGGCTGACTAGCGTCAACTGTTCTATCCGGTTGTCTTGTACAGCGTCGTTTCCGGAGACATTGTTTTCCGATTCTTTTTTTCGGAGGCATAATGCCAGTATTCCGTTTAGCATGATGAATGCCAATAGGGCATAAGACATCATAATCAATGAAACATGAATACTTAGCCACGGAGAGACGAGCACCGGCATTAATGGGGTGATCTGGGGATTCATCTGTCCCAGATAAGAGACTAACAACGCAAAGCCGGAGAGCAAGAATCCGAATGGAAGTATAAATGAGAATCTTCGATGGAGCAGACAGGCTATCAAGAGGATGCAGAGTGCCATGAACTGCATTGTCTCATAACCGTTGCTAAGAGGAACACGTCCGCCAATATACCAGCGCAGGCAATATCCTGCTAAATGGAATATGAAAGCAAGATAGAGTGCAACAGAAAAGATCGTTCCTGCTGTGCGGGAAATCGTTTTGGCTTTGGGCGAGGGTGTATTTCTTTGCAGGCTGTTATGAAGTAGAAGCATGAAAGACAACACTCCCAATGACAGATTTATCATAAAAAGAATCTTGCTGAACGGAATCCGGTTGTAGAGTAATTCGGCTTTCACTTCCAGTTCGGAGAGAGGTTGCACGCTACCATCAGTGGGTAATGGCTGGATGAATGTTCCTTTTTCCAGCATCAGGATCAGTCCCACTTTTTCATCCGTTTCCTGGATGGCTTTGGCGAGTTTGCTACTTTTTCCCTGTTCTTGTTGCCAAGTTTTCTGAAGACGGTAGACTGGACCGTCAAATAAATCGGTCAAGCGTGCGTAAGAAGATTCCAAACCGAGTAAATGATGCAGTTCGGGACTTTTGATGTATATCATAGGTTCATTCTTCCATGAATCCGGGTAAAGAATCCAACCGCTTATTACTTGCTCGGGAGTCAATCCTTTATAGTAGATTTTTCCTGTCAGTTTTTTGACGAAGTCTCTTGCCAGTGTATTGAATGGTACTACTCGGTCATGGTAAATAACCTGTTGTTGTGCCAAGCTGTCTGCTTGTATTTTGTTTAATACACGAAGAGGTGTTTGCTGTGCCTGCATTGTTCCTGTCAGGTAGAAAAGGAATAAGATAAATAATCCTCCTTTTTTCAATAGGGGATGATTTAGCAACTTACGAAACTCTCCCTGACGGCAAAATAGTAGTAAAATCATAGAGATGCCCAGTAGAATGTAGCCGCTATAGGTCACTCTTGTACCCCATGGATCATAATTTACTGTCAGCCAACTTCCTTGACCGTCTTCGTCAAATGAGGACTGATAAAATCGGAAGCCTTGTGTAGTAAAGATACGGTTCATAGAGATGCATTCGTTGTGCACGGAATCTTTCTGACCGGGAAGTGAATAGCTGATATGACTGACATAATCGGCGGGAGCTTTTGTCCCCGGATAATACTCTACCCGGAAACTATCTAGCTTCATCGTGAATGGCAGATGAATGTTCTTGTCGCCCTGTGGCGAATGAAAGCTGCTTTTTACTGTATCCGGACGTAAATGTATATATCCTTGTTCGCCATAGATAAATGTAATCATGGCCCCCACCAAGATAACGAGGAGGGAGCCATGAAACAGCAAAACGGGAAGTCGCCGCCATAAGGAACGTCGGATGAGGGCAACAACCCCTATTGCAGCAATAACTCCCCACAAACAACAAAACCAGATTGTGTGATATATATTTCTTTCTACAAACTCTGTCCCGTATGCTTGCTCTATGAAAGTGGCTGCGGCAAGTAATCCTATCAGACAGATGTATAAAATGATAAGTAATCTTTTCAACGGCATATCTTTTTAATGATATTAATAGGGAGCGTATTCCTTATTTTCACAGGTTTTTACTCCCATACATTCCATCTCGATCAACCATCCCGGGCGGCATACCGGCGCATGTACAAATACTTTAGGGGTACAAGGAAAACGTTTGTCGTACATTTCTTTGACGATGGTATAATCTGCTATGTCACGCAGATACACGATCATTTGTCCCATATCATCAAATGTACATTCTGCTTCTTTCAGTAAAGCCTCTACATTTTCCCACATCCGCTCTGTCTGTTTACGGATCTCTCCCGGATATACCACCTCGCCTTTATTATTAATACTTGCTGTTCCGGAGATGAATACTTGGCGCCGGTCTCCATAATCTACATACGTGCCACGTTCAAAACTGACACCATACTCATAGGTGGGATTCAAATGTGTTGGCGCATAAAGGAAATGAATTTGTTCGGGTTTGATTCCGCCAACGGCATACGTGTCCATTTGTACAAGTACTTTGGGGTCAGCATGGCGTCCGCCGATACCTGTGCTGGAGATGTAGTGTGTCTTTTCCGTCAGGTTCTGGGTAACGAATACTTCGTTACGTGCCTTTACTACTCCGGCATAATTCACATCCACATTCTGTACGAAAAACCAGGTACGAATACAGTTGGCGGCTAGTTTGCAACCTTGTTCAATGAGCTGCATAACATAGTCGTTTAATAGTAGCCGGGTTTGGTATTCGGAGTTGGCTGCCCGATTGAAAGAGCTGCCACCCCAAAGGTGACGGTAGGGTCCATGCTTGACTTCGAAAAGACCATTATGCAGCATTTGTGTCTGTACTTTCGTCTGAAGGTAAATCCATACTGCTACTTTGGTTCCATTCAATGGTGGCTGTTCTACGATAGAAAGTGCGCAATCCGAGCTTTCAGCAGTAAGTGCCAACAAGGTATCTGCCTGATTGGAAGCGTCGCTCAAAAAGTATCGTTTGAAAATGGCGACGGTCCCTTGCAGTTCTTTTTCCCGTAATTGGTAGTATGTATCTATAATGGCGTTTAATTGTTCTTCATAAGTGGATTCCGGCTGGATTGCGTGAATCATTAAATGATACTCGGAAACACCGTCTGCCACTTCGTATTTAAATATTTCTGCTAAAGTCTTTTCTGATTTCAAGGGTTGTTGTTTTTTGCTGTTCATATCAAAAAAATCTGTTACAAGTTAATTGTTTTCGGCTCCTGCTTTGATCCATGTCCGAATCAAAGCGCGAACTTCACGTTGTTCAGCTCCATTGAATATATCGATGTGATTATCGTGCTCTAATACATCTAATAAATAACTGTTGTTTAAATCTCCAGGAGTGACATAATTCTTTCCTTCCGCAGAATGGGGAGCTTTTACATTAATCAGTGATTGATAGGCTTTGGCTGCCGTCAGATCCAAATCTCCGGCTGTTGTTGTACTTCCTCCATGACACATCACACATTTGGCATTGAAAACTTGCGTTTGGATGCGGCTGAATGAAGCCACTTCGATTGTTGTCTCTGGTAAAGTCAGCGATTCATCCGACGCATTTACGGGAAATGACTGATACGCATGCACCAAAGACATTCCGGACGTGATAACGGCTACGGCAATACTACGCGTGTTTCCGTTTAAGTTGTTTAATGTTACAGTTACAGCTTCTGCCTCGCTAGATGGTTCCAGAATGCGCTTAACCAATATGGGAGTAACTCCGTCCTCACCTAAGGAGATTAATGACATATTGTTTTTCTGCGGCCAAGCATCCAGATGGTTGAAATGAAGTGTTACAGTAGCCGTACGTCCACTGTCAATCGTGTCATCCGGATAGATTTTACCTTCATCACAAGCTGAACACAGGTTTAGGCAGGCACAGGTTATCAATAAATAGTTGAGTCTTTTATTCATAGACAGATTCCTCCTCCTATACATTAGAAAGTGAATTGTAACATAGCGGTAACGCTATGGCGTGATAATCCCACTCCATCATTATCACGATCAGTCTGCGTGTCATGACCGGTTCTGCCCAGATATTGGTACATCATCTGAAGTTTTAAATTAGAACCGACAAAGTAGTAATTGGCTCCGATGGCAGGCATATTCAACAAACCGCCTTCGTCTGTCCCGTTGCGATCGAATATATCATAACGGAGAGCAGCCTGTAATTTAGGAGTTACAAAATAACCGGCCTGTGCATAAGCTCCCCAGTAATTCAGGTCTTTGTCTTTATGCATGATTTCTGTGAAATGCATATTCATGTAATAACCTTCGGCTGCAAAGTAGAAACGGTTCTTTACCATGGCAAACTCTGCACCTATACGCCAATCGCTGCTACTATGATCTTCGGCCTCGGCATTATAAGATGTAGATACACCGAATTGCATTTTATCTTCTTTCAGATTGTTCGGATTACCTTGTGTGGCTGGCATTTCACCTTTGGGCATATATACCAGGCGACCGGAGTAAAGCAGTTGGGGCAGCCATTTATGATCATCACACATTCCTTTGGTTGCCGAATTGACATCAATCCCTGTGCCATTGAAAATCCCTAACTGATAATTCCATTTTCCGTTAATCAAACCATGTATCTGAACACCCAGGTCGAAGCCGGTAGCTATGCTCGGCTTCACAGCATTGATGTCATAGGGCATTAATACGCCACCTGCCACGGAACTGGGCAACACCGGAAATAATGTTTCCCCCAGTGTGGTCAGATAGGCATGCATAAACGGCGTTTTAAACTTCCCGACACGAATACGGAATGATTCTTTGAGCGCTACATCAAACCAGGCTTGTTGCAATAAGGCGGCACCGCTTTTTGCCGCATTCAGTGATAAATTGAATGTAACTTTCCCGAATGCCTTGCCTGTAAATCCGAGTATTGCGTTCGGAATAGCAAAACCACTGTTTGCCCAGTTACGTGCATAAAGGCTTTCCAAACCTTGATCGTCATATCGGTTGAAAGAGAGGCTGGTTTGAACTAAGGCATAGGGCTTGAATAAGAAATCACCGGCTTTGGTAGAAAAAGAAAAACCTTTCTTTCCTGCCAGCGAAACAACATCATTCTCTACATATTTATCATCGATTTCTTTTGCATTTGAATCTTGAGCATAAGAGTGGCTGCACAGAAATGCAGTGAGCGCGAGTGCTAGATATTTTTTTTTCATTGTTGTTGCTGATTATATTATAAACTATTCAAGAATGTTAGTAAGGCTGCGCGATCTTCTTTCGACATGCGGGAGAAAATGGAACGTGAAGCGGCTCCCTCGCCGTCATGCCACATGATGGCTTCTGTCAGGTTACGTGCCCGTCCGTCGTGCAGGAAATAGGTATGTCCGTTGACAATTTCCTGCAGGCCGATTCCCCATAATGGAGTAGTACGCCATTCGCAACCGCGTGCCAGGCCGCTAGGGTAATCGTCAGCTAATCCTTGTCCCATGTCGTGTAATAAGAAGTCGGAGTAGGGATGAATGATCTGATTGCCCAGCCAGGGTAGTTGAGTTCCGTTCAGTAATACGCTGCCTCGCGGGCGGGTATGTAAAGTAACGGTATGGCATAAATGGCATTTTGCCTGATAGAACATTTGCTCTCCATGTTTGATGGTTTCGTCATCCACGTTGCGGCGTGCAGGAACTCCCAATGTCTGCATATATAAATCGACATCTTCCATGTCACGGGTCGAAATCTCTACACCTTGGTTGGCAAATCCCATCATTTGTGATTGTCCTTCGCCCACTTCATGTGGAAAACGGTCATTGGTTACCCCCAGATCCGAAGAGAATCCCAGTTCTACTGTTAAATCCTGATGGTTGGCTTTGTTGCCGGATATTCCAATATCATATTTCCCTTTTTCCGTCACATAATTCAGGCGTCCGCTAATGCCGTATTCAGGATAGTTACTTTGAGCTGCCAACTGTTTCAATTCATTGTGGTTAAGTGCCATCATCTGACCCATGCCGACATGCCGCAAGGGGGCACGTACCGAAATAATCAGATCTTCGGGCTTTATTTCATAATCATACCAATCTGTTATTTCATAATGAGGAGTTATTAATTCATATTCTTCTCCATCGGGAAACTTGAACTTTTCGGTAGTAGTGGTTATCTTTATTTTGCCTTCGGCTTTTACGCCATAAATGGACTGGTCATGTAATACACGACCATATTCGGGGAAATATCCTCCGGTTTTGCGTGTAATATAAACCAGCATAGATGAAAAGCCTGCACCGGAACCACCTGTGACCCATGCTGGAGTAGTACGTCCTGTGTTTCTATGGCAAGCTCCGCAGGAATAGCCTCCAAAAATAGGTCCTAATCCATTACCGCTGCCTGTACCTACTCCACGAGAATTGTCATACAAACCATCGCCACGATTGAAACGTGTTAATAATTCACCGGTGACCCAGTCTGCATTGGTGTCATAAGCGCCACTTACGGTAGAAAAAATAGTGGAAATACCGGCTGATAATTCCTCCGGTTTTGCTATTTCTCCGTTTGGCTTATAAATAATGCCGTCGAAAGCATCATGATCACAACCTTGCAAGAAGCCTATATTTATCGCAACAAAGAGGATTCTTCCCAATCGCCTTGGGAGTCCTCCTCGTAATGCTTTGATAACCGGCTTTCCTAAAAGAAAGAACTTAGTCATCATAATTAATATTGTTTATTCTCCTGCTAATTTTCCGCGGACTAAAGCCAGACCACTGCATAAAAATGCGCATTGGTTTTGAGCATTCTTAACTTCAGTAGTAGCGCCTAAATTGTTACGGAATGGGTGAGGTATATCATTGATTGCTGTGATTGTTTCCTGAATCTGCTTAACAACCATGTCATTCAATGTCGGATTCACTTTTTTCATGATAGAGCACAGACTTGCACTGGCAACAGTTCCGTCTAAACTACCATAATAAGCATTACGGATGCTGTAAATGTTATCAGTATAATCATCTAAAGAGTTCCAGCTATACCAGGATTCTACGGCTAATACACCACCTTCTTTATCTCCGCTGTTCCACTTATCTACCGGATCTCCGATTTTCGTTGCACCTACTTCATTGGCAATTCCTTCTGCACCATTGTCAGAGTTTAGTATCATTGCTACAGATTGTTTGATATTGCTTATAGAGTAAGTTCCGTTAGGTGCTTTCATTGCATCTTTATAGGCACCGTTCTCCAGATTTTTACCTTCTGTCCAACCTTTTAACAAAAGCTCTGTGTCTTTTGACATACGTCCGACAACAGCCTTGAGGTATCCTATTTTATTAGCATCCAGGTCTGTGATTTTTTTTGCTTCACCATCCTCAAACAATAAATATTCGGCTGTATGGAAACCACGCAAGTTCTGTGGTGCATCGGCTGGTGCATCATCACCGTCGTCTACGTCTCCTCCGACAGCGTCTTCCCAATTTCCGGACTGTAGAATTGCATCAATACCTCCTTTATCCAAAGGCCAGCTATCCAGACTAGGATCGAGCTTATTCAAATCTGCCGGACCATATAGAAAAGCTTCACTTTTTTCCCAGGGTTTACGTGCTGCAACCCAAGCGTCTGCTGCATTGGCTACATCATTATCACTGGAGGACGTTGATAACTTTTGTACTGCCGTGTTTAATGCGGTTACTTTATTGTACATATCTTGATAAGTAGGAATCACTACATCATCTACATACGTTTCAACCGCAGCCTTTAATTCATCATCTGTTGCAGTGCCACTGTCCGGGGTATTAAAACCCACAAATGGATTTGGTGAAACATCTTCTTTTTTAGAATCTTCACTACAAGAGGTCATTGCCATACATACCCCTATTGCCATTATAGGCAAAAATTTCCATGTTTTCATTTTCGTTGCTATTAAAAAGTTATATTTATTTCTTGATAAACCAACCAATATAGGCTATGCCTACAGAGACTAAATTTTCGTCATTATATTTTCCACCTCCTATGGAGCGGTGAGTGTAATCTGCTTTAATCACTAGATTGGGTAGAGCGTAGTAATTCAATCCTGCTGTTACGGCTGATACCTGAAAACGTTTGTCGGCCAACAAACCTGTGTTAGCTTCTGTCTTTTCCATCGGATTGTAATATTCATAACGAATAAAAGGATAGATACGGGGAGCTTTTGAATGGAAGAAAGAACCTACATTATATCCTGCTTCACCCCCGTAGCTGACTGCATTTTGTGCTACTGTTGTGTTAGGGTAGCCGGAAGCTGCTGAAGAGCTGTTGTTGATTGTGGTTAAGGCTCCGCTCGCTCCTAGGTTTCCATAAACGGCATTTCCGCGTACAATCAGGTTGTTATTAAAGCCTTTGTATTGCAAATCACCGGTTACAATGGTTACCGGAAATTTATAACCTGTATTTCTCCAAGGCTTAGTTCCGTTCTTTGCGGTCTGGTTGTAGTAGAAAGAAGCGCCTACTCTTAATCCTTTTACCCCATGGTAGTTTACGCGGGCTACAAAAGCCGGACTGGTGAAATTGTTGACTTCGAATGCTCCTTGTCTGCCGTTTTTTATCCAGTCTTCGCTGCGGAATCCTTGTGGATCAAGCCCATTGACTAATTGAAGTTCATAATCAAACCGTCCAATTTCACCGAATACGGCAATACCTGTTTCATGCCAGGTAGAAGGCAATATCGTTGTTTCACCTTCCGGGCGGTAAACTCCAAAGAAATTAATAGGCTCATGATGGTTGTTGGTCAATCCTACCGGTACAATCATGTGTCCGAAACGCAGATTGATGTGCTTATTAATGAGACGGGTGATATGAAATTGTTCCAAAGCTACTTCACCGCCTTTTTCAATCTCTGTTTCATATTCGCCGTTCTCTTCAAACCATTCTATTTCGCGAGCGGCTCCCGTACCTCCGTATTCAAATTCGATTTCGGTACTCAATACCCATTTGGAGGAAAATTTATAATCGAAGGCTAATACAAAACGTGGAATGGAAATCTCTCCACGGTTAAGTTTACCGGAACCATTTGGAGTAAAACGATTAAAGTTATAATCTTTATAGCTCGCCGCCATTTCTCCATATCCTCCAAAACGAAATTTAGTATATTCTTCTGTAGAAGAAGTTTTACTTTGTTTAGACATTTCTTCTGTTTCCTGTGCTATAATTGTACAATAAGATGACAGGAAGAAAAAAATAATGATTGCAGTTAATTTTCTCATCTTTTTTATAAATTTTTCGATTGCAAAGTTATTGTAGATTAAAAGAAGCTACAATACCCAATAGTAGGCATAGTTATTTCTTAAATTCAGCATATGTAGGTAATTTTAAATTAATAGTCGAATATTGATATGTATGTAATGAAATAAAACAGACAAGGGCGTATGTCAGAATAATAAAATTTTCTGACATACGCCCTTGTCTGTGAGAGCATGTGAGATTATCGTATTAGCATCTGTCGGCTATCATGGAAAATTAAAATGCCGACCAATACAGGGCTGAAGAGTGGCTTTTGTTTGTATTTGAGCGAATCGTTTCTTTCACAACACGTCTTCTTGGATATATCTACCATCAGGAAACTGCTCTTTTCAGAAACGATCCGACTCAAGACAAACTACATACAAACAAAGCTAAACTTATGCTAAGGTTATCGCTTAAACTGCAATCTTTATACCTTCTTTTTTACTGCAATACCGTTTGCACTGCTGGCAGAGGTCATATCCCAGCATGGCTCCCAAAATAAAGTCTTCTTCGGCTGTCAGTTGATTTAAAGGACGGATGATGATGTGCCGCATGGCTTCCATACATTCTGCCTTTCCAAAAAACAGGTTGATTTTATTGGTACCTACTTCCTGTATCATATAACTGATCTTTTGATTTTTCAATCGGCGGATGGCAAATTCTTCGTGCTCTTTACTCATTGTGTAAAGTACCATGTTGCGTACGCCTTTCTTAAACTCATAAATATGATTAAGAAAAATTCGGATTTCGCCGGGGATGATTCTTTCAGTTGCCATGATGCAAAGTATTCTTTTTATGTTAAGGTAAAATTAGCTAATTTCTTGTTTCACTTGTTCAGCCCATGCGCTGATACGTTCGTCTGTTTTGCTATCTTCGTTGACTTCGTCAAGCGGAAGACCTACAAACTTACCGTCTACGACAGCAATAGAAGAATCGAAGGTATAGCCTGCGGTGTCTGTTGCTCCACAGAATTTACAATGGGTATCTTTCAAGTCTTCATAAAGAATACCTATTGCGTCACAGAAGGTGTCGCTATACGAGTCAGAATCGCCACAACCGAACAGGGCTACAGACTTATGAGATAAATCACATTTCTTTAAAACTTTTACTCCATCGTACCAGTCGTCCTGAAGTTCGCCTGCTCCCCAGGTGGAAGAGCCGAGCACCAATACGTCATATTCATTGACTAATGCCTCTGTTAGCTTGGATACATCAAATACATCTGCCGATGGTACATCTAATTTCTCTGCAATTCGACGGGCAAGGTCTTCTGTTGTTCCGGTTGTGGAACCATAAAATACACCAATTTTATTCATCTTTGATTCGTTTTTAAATGTAACGCTGCAAAGATAGAGGGTCTTGAAGAAATAGGAAATCCCCATTTATAATGGAAGATTTGTCTCATTCTCATTATAAATGGGGATATATGGAATAAAAATAGTCGATATTGTTAATGGTGGAATAGGCGGATGCCTGTAAATGCCATTGCCATATTATATTTGTCGCAAGTTCCAATCACATGGTCATCACGTACGGAACCACCCGGTTGTGCAATGTAGCTGACACCACTTTTATGCGCGCGTTCTATATTATCTCCGAATGGGAAGAAAGCGTCCGATCCTAAAGCTACACCTGTCATCGTATTCAGCCATGCCCGTTTTTCTTCACGTGTCAGCACTTCCGGCTTTTCTGTGAAGAACTGCTGCCAAACGCCGTCTGCCAATACATCGTCATAATCCTCCGAGATGTAAACGTCGATAGTGTTGTCACGATCTGCACGACGGATTTTTTCAATCCATGGCAAGTTCATCACTTTCGGATGTTGGCGTAAATACCAGATATCTGCTTTATTTCCTGCCAGGCGCGTACAGTGGATGCGTGACTGTTGGCCTGCGCCAATACCGATTGCCTGTCCGTCTTTGGCATAACACACCGAATTGGATTGCGTATATTTTAAAGTGATTAAGGCAATGATTAAGTCGCGTTTCGCATCAGCCGGAATTTCCTTATTCTGCGTAGGCATCTCTTTCAAAAGACTCTCATCGATCTTTAATTCGTTTCTTCCCTGTTCGAAAGTCACTCCGAATACATCTTTGTGTTCGATAGGAGCCGGGCGGTATGCAGGATCTATCTTTATTACATTATAGGTTCCTTTTCTTTTATTCTTCAGAATCTCCAGTGCTTCGGGAGTATAGTCAGGAGCAATGACGCCGTCGGATACTTCACGGTTGATGATGCGTGCTGTTTCTTCATCACAGGTGTCGGACAATGCGATAAAGTCTCCGTAAGATGACATACGGTCTGCGCCACGTGCGCGGGCGTATGCTGTAGCCAATGGAGACAGTTTCATGTCGTCCACAAAATAAATCTTTTTCAGCGTGTCGCTCATTTCTACCGCAACAGCAGCACCTGCAGGGCTGACATGTTTAAAAGAAGCGGCAGCCGGCAGTCCGGTAGCCTCTTTCAGTTCTTTCACTAATTGCCAACTGTTGAACGCATCCAACAAATTGATATAACCGGGACGTCCGTTCAATACTTCGATGGGGAGTTCTCCTTCTTTCATGAAGATACGGGCAGGCTTTTGATTGGGGTTGCAGCCGTATTTCAGCTCGAGTTCGTTTGCCATTTTATTAAATATAAAATTATGAGTTACTAATTACAAATAGATAGCGACAAAATTACTAAAAAAAGACTAGCTTGCCTAAAGTTGCGCCACAAAATAGTAGCGTATAATTAGTATTTGCCAATGAATGATGATTTAAAATACCTATAAATGATGATTGCATTTCAGCAAAATATTCCGTTTCTTTGCACTCTCTAATATACATAGGTATGATGGATAATTTACAGAAATACAAGCCGACTGATAAGATGATCGATCTCATCAGCGATAATTATTCTTTGTTGCAAGTGATGAGTCGTTTTGGGCTTTCATTGGGGTTTGGTGACAAAACAGTCAAAGAAGTTTGTGAGCTAAATGGAGTGGACTGTCGGACTTTTCTGATTGTAGTCAACTTTATGGCTGAAGGTTTTTCCCGGCTCGATGGGGATAAAGATGATATTTCCATACCTGCATTGATTGATTATCTGCGGCAGGCGCATATTTATTTTCTTGATTTTTCTCTTCCGGCTATTCGTCGTAAACTGATCGAAGCAATCGACTGTTCGCAAGACGATGTGGCTTTCCTTATTCTCAAGTTTTTTGATGAATATACACGAGAAGTGCGTAAGCACATGGATTATGAAGAGAAAACCGTCTTTAAGTATGTCGATTCATTGATAAAAGGAAATGCTCCCAAAAACTACCAGATCAGTACCTTTTCCAAACATCACGATCAGGTAGGGGAGAAGTTGACAGAACTAAAAAATATCATTATAAAATATTGTCCCGCCAAGGCAAATGAGAATCTTCTGAATGCGGCTCTTTTTGATATATATGCTTGCGAAGCCGGATTGGAATCTCATTGCAAAGTGGAGGATTATATTTTTGTTCCTGCTATTCTGAATTTGGAAAGGAGGATGAGGGAAAATGAAAAATAATGAGGTCGTTCGAATTGCTATTGCAGAAACTTCTGTAATTATTCGTGGTGGGTTGACTGCTGCATTGAAGCGTCTTTCTAACGTAAAAGTGCAACCAATAGAATTGTTGTCTGTTGAAGCTTTGCACGATTGCGTCCGGACGCAATGTCCCGAGATGTTGATTGTCAATCCTGCTTTTGGTGATTACTTTGATGTAGCTAAGTTTCGAGAAGAAATATCCGGTAAAAGGATACGTTTAATAGCGTTGGTTACTTCTTTTGTAGATGCTTCATTATTGGGTAAGTATGATGAGTCTATTTCAATATTCGATGATTTGGAAACTCTTTCTAAGAAAATTGCGGGTTTGCTGAATGTGGTTTCCGAAGAAGAAGGGATGGATAATCAGGATACGCTTAGCCAGCGGGAAAAGGAAATCGTTATCTGTGTGGTGAAGGGAATGACAAATAAGGAAATAGCGGAAAAGCTTTTTTTGTCGATTCATACGGTGATTACACACCGAAGAAATATTAGCAAAAAATTGCAAATACATAGTGCTGCCGGTTTGACTATCTATGCTATTGTAAATAAGCTGGTTGCATTGAGCGATGTGAAAGATTTATAGCCTGCGGAAGTGTTATAAAATATAAAACCGTTTGCGCACACGAAAAATATTCGTACCTTTGCAAAGCAGTTGAGAAATTGCTGTTAGTTTATAAGGTAAAAGAAAATATTAAATAGAGGTATTAGATTAGACAGTTTAAGGTATTAAAAGTTTTTTAGTTTAGTTCAATAGGATAAGTTTTTAATAGAAGGTAAAAGGATAACAATAGGTAAGACGTTTTTAGGTAAAAAGAAGATTAGTTTTCAGGAAATTTGAGTTTATATGGATAAGCCTTTAGGCTTTTGTGATG
>NZ_DAWCXD010000038.1:0-40591 GCF_052357945.1 Bacteroides sp.
TTTATCAATGACGGGCAACTTACTATCTTTTAATTTTATGTCGAACTCACGTTATATTAATAAGGCGGGTGCCCATGCTTCTACTGCTTTTAGTGTTTTAGTTGCCACATATGTCCAATCTTTTAGGTTAGAGGAATGCCAATATCCAGAAGAATGAGAAGCAAATAAGTAATAACGGTCTTTGAATAAGATAATGACTGGATCAGCTGTTTCACGGCGACAAACACCGTCTGTCTGAAATCGGTAGCTTAAATTCAAAGGGTTGGACATTACTATTTTTTCATGTCGTTGGGCTTGTATTTCGCATGCGATAATTAGCATGAATAGAAAGATGAGTTTTTTCATTTAGATTTCAGTATATATTTGATTTATAGAAGCTATTAGTAGTTCCGGTTTATTTTATACATATGATTATACTTGAGCATCAGAGTCTTGCGTTCACACGGTATTGTTAGCTATACATAATAGATCAATGGTACACAGACTGATATTTTTCCTTTTCATGTTTTTGGGTATTAGTTAGTGTCTTCTTGAATTTATTATTTGATAGTAGCGAGACGAGCATACATTTCTATCATAGCAGCCTGTGTTAATAACCATTTTCTATTATCTTGGGAGCTTCCGGTGAAGTCTGTATTGAATAAACCTTTTTCATCTCGTGCGTGTTCCCAAGCGTAGTCAAGACTTTTATTGAAAGAGTTTAGATAGATTTTATTATGATCTATCTCATAAAGTTCGATGAAACCTCTTAACATGACTGCTGTGAACCATACATCTCCTTTTTTTATCATCTTGAATGCATTTGTATTCTCTGGGGTATAGTTCATAAAGAAGTAGTTATAGCATCCTTTAGCAATGTTTTGGGCATCTGTTAGATATTCTTTTTTCCCGGTAAGTTGATAAAGTAGAGAGGCGGATTGCATCATTTGTCCACTGTTGTAAGCAAATTTGGCTTTTCCTATTTTTCCGTCTAAAGCGATATTATCGAAATATAAATAATCAGTAGAATCTTGTAGTTGGGCTTTAGTCCAGTTATACAGTTGTTCTCCTTTGTTTAGATAAGTTTTGTTTTGAGTAGCTTGAAAAAGTTTTAAAGCAAAGACTGACCCAGGAGCATTTGAGCAAGTATTCTTAGATGCTTTTTTTTGCTCACACCAGTAGATTCCTCCGCCCAATTTATTATCAGTACCGCTCTCTATGAATTTCCAGATGAGTTCTGCTTTTTGCAAGTACTTGTTTTCCTTAGTTATCAAATATGTATCGGTGAAGTCGATACCTAGCCAAATATTATCGTCATAGAAACGGTCGGACTGTGGTGCAGTGTTAATATATGAAGCATAAGCTTCAGGAACTCTTCGTGTGTCGAAATATTCTTCTAATCCTACCAAAACTTTTTTATTGAGTAATGATTGATATATGGTATCTTGTGTTGCCTCAAATAAAGCATTTACAGCTGAAAATGTTCCAGAATAGGGCCACAGATAAGAATATTGATTGGGCATATTTTTTTGCTCTTCTGAAGCAAGGTATGTTGCAGTGTACTCGGCTATGTTTGAAGGATAATTTTCACGTAGTAGCTGTGTGCCAGGAATGGAATAATAGGAATATAAGGAATCTAGCGTTTGCTTGGCTCGTGTCAACGCCGGTTCATTGCCTACTATAACTTGCTTTTTGGTATTGCAACCTGTTATTGTCAACACACAAATAAGAAAACAGAAAAGTATTTGTCTCGAATTCATGGCATTTAATTAAAGTTATAAGATAGATATATTGTATATTCATTATTCATTTTAAAAACAGGTAGTAATATTGACTTAAAACTACCTGCTTCTGTTTCCTGTCTTGAAATCTTTCTACTAAATATTGGGTTACCTATGAAATACTAATTTTTAAGAGTGAGTTTTATTTTCCGAGTACAAAGTTATGGATGGATCTAAAAAGTAATATCTAATTTTGTGACATTAATGTATTGTGGTTAATGTATGGCGCAAATAATGATATATATGTCACAAAAATAGACATAATAAAAAGTGCTTGTATGAACGCTCGAGGGAGTATGTTAAAATGAATATTCTCATGAGTTGCTTTTATAAAGGAGTTCCCCCTTGCTACAAATAAATGTAACAAGAGGGAACTTTTTATAACAATCTCATCTATATTAAAATGACCCTCCTAAAAGGTGTTCATTCTTTATGTGATAGGTTTTATTTCTTCTTAGGTTTTCTGCGAGCCCATCCTTCTTCACTGAAATCCGGCTCTTTGTCTTTAAAAAACTCTTGCCAGTCATCTTTCTTTTTCGGACCGCGAGCATCAGAGTATCCCCGATCAGCACGACTAGGCTTATCTTTTTTTGTTGACTTTGAGCCTTTTGCAGAAGCATCTTTCGGTTTTCTATCCTTATTCTCATAGCGCGGTGCACGTTCGTCGCTTTTGCCGCCGAATCGTTTACCTCCCTTGCGCTCACTTGAACCGTTTCCACGTCCTTTTCCGCTTTCTTCACCGGCGCCGGCAATCTCAACAACTACCTTGCGTCCGTTCCATTTAGCCCTATTCAGCGCCTTGATTACATTTGTCGCTTCCTTTTCCGGCACTTCAAAGAAAGAATAGTTCTGCATTAGGTCAATGCGTCCCAACTCGATACGTCCCCGTGTATTGCTGTTCAACAGTCCGATAAGATCACTAGGGAAGAAACTGTCTGTTTTACCCAGATTGATAAACAGGCGGTTAAAGCCCGGTGCAGCTTGGCGGCTTCTTTTTTCGAAACCACCTTCTTTGCGATCACTCCGTCCGGTACGTTCTCCGCGGATGTCAGTCGGTACTTCTATTTCTGCACGGTTGCGATAATACTCGGCGAAACGGTTGAATTCGTGAGAAACCATTCGTTTAATCAGGTCCTCTTTGCTCAACCATTCCAGTTTACGGTAGATTTCCGGCATAAAGTCAGCAATCTCTTCCTCGTTTACTTTTACTTTTTCGAGGTCATCAATAACCTTAATCAGTTGCTTCTGACAGATACCTGCTGCGGTTGGCATTTCTCCGACAATGAATTTTTTGCTGATAATCCGTTCGATTTCTCTCATCTTCCCTTTTTCACGGAGGTTGATGATGGCAATGGAAGTTCCTGTTTTTCCGGCACGTCCTGTACGTCCGCTGCGATGTGTATAACTCTCTGTATCGTCTGGTAATCCGTAATTGATAACATGCGTCAGATCGTCTACATCAAGTCCGCGGGCAGCCACGTCAGTTGCCACGAGCAGTTGCAAGTTGCGGATGCGGAATTTCTGCATAACAGCATCCCGTTGTGCTTGAGAAAGCTCACCATGCAAAGAATCGGCATTGTAGCCTTCTTGCATTAATTTGTCTGCAATTTCCTGAGTCTCTTTACGGGTACGGCAGAAAATGATACCGTATATTTGTGGGTAGTAATCGACGATACGCTTTAAAGCTTCGTATTTGTCTTTAGCCTGTACGGTATAAACAACGTGTTTAACGTTGTTGGTACTTTCATTCTTACGGCCAATAGTGATTTCTTTCGCATTGCGCAGGTAATTTTTGGAAATGCGTGCGATTTCCGGACTCATTGTTGCGGAAAACAATAGGGTGTTGCGTTCCTGTGGTACATCAGCCAGAATGGCGTTAATGCTTTCTGTGAATCCCATATTAAGCATTTCATCCGCTTCATCCATTACCACATTGTGGATGGTAGATAGAGATACGGTTTTGCGCTCCATCAGGTCCAGCAGGCGTCCGGGAGTAGCTACAATGATGTGTACCCCTCGTTTGAGGCTGCGTATCTGGCTGTCAATGGAAGAACCACCATATACAGGTAATACTTTTAGTCCATCAATGTATTTGGAATAGTCGTTCAGATCTCCTGCTATCTGGAGACAGAGCTCGCGGGTAGGGCAGAGGATAAGCGATTGTGGAATTCTGTTTTTTACGTCAACTTGTTGGAGCAAGGGCAAACCGAATGCGGCTGTTTTACCTGTTCCTGTCTGTGCAAGAGCTACTACATCATTATTTTCTCCTAAAAGGTACGGAATCACTTCTTCTTGTACCGGCATGGGATTCTCGTATCCCATTTCTTCAATTGCTCTACGTATCTCCGGAGAAACGCCAAGCTCTTCAAATGTCTTCATTAAATCTCTGTATATCTTTTATTTCGGCTGCAAAGATAGTTAATTTAGTTGATAATGAATGATTGATAGTAGATAATTATTATAGATGCCACCCTATTTTATCACTTATCGACTATTAATTATCAGTTAGTAAGATGCTGCGTAACTGTTCAATTTCTTCTGCAGAAAGTCCGATTCCCTTTTTTAGATAGGTCTGTACGCTCCCGTATTCAGCCTCAATCTGTTCTTTGGCAGCGTTCAGGAAATCTTCTTTTGCAGAGTAGATGGTTGTAATAGCTTCTTGCGAATTGACCGATAACTTATATGCATATTGAGAAGCTTTGGGAATATTAAAATAGTCATTACTCAAACGATAGTCTTCCATAATGACGTCTTCGTTGACTCCAAGAGCGGCAAGCAATAAGGCGGAAACGACCCCTGTACGCCCTTTCCCGGATGTACAATGAATCACAACCGGATAATGAGTACGGTCGAGAAGGACGGTGAACAGCTTTTTGAATTCCTTTTGGTAGTTTATAACTAACTCCCGATTCATTTGTTCTACCAAACGATAAATAGTGTCACTTTTTATCTTCTCTTCCTGAATTCCTTGCAGAATTTCTTCCATGTTCCCTGTGAGAATAGGGATATGTATGATATTAAATTCATCATCATGTAATTGCGGGTAGTTGTGGCGTTCATTTTCAGAACGTAAGTCTATGATTGTCCGTATCCCCATATTCTTAAGTTCCTGGCGTGAGCAGGGAGGAATGCTGTCTATTTGTGCGGAACGGTATATCATTCCCCAGCGAATAGATTTTCCGGTACCAGCAGATTCGTATCCTCCTAAATCGCGGAAATTCTGTATACCGGGGATGTTAATGTTGCGGGTGGCCACTTTAACCCGATATTTGTTATTAAATACCATCAAGTAGTAATAACGTTGAGACGGATCGTTGGTTATGATTGTCATTTTACCACTGGAAATGTTTGCCATTGCAATGGGAGAATCTTCCGGAATAGCTTCAGGAGAAGTAGAGGTGTATACTTTTACCTGTCCTTTTAATATCGGTGCTGTTTCCCATTTGATAATACAGTTTCCTACGTTATTTTCTTCACATACCACAGATATAGCAGGTGATGTGCCAGAACATGATGGGAGTACTAATAAAACAGTAAGCCAGCTTAACAGGTTTCTATACATAGTTTCTTTGTCTTGAATCGTATACTGCAAAGATAAGAATTACCCGAAGATGTGGTAATTCCTTTGCTATAATTAGCCAAAGTTAATAGTAATTTACGTGTTAAAAAAGGGCGCTTCTTCGTTATAGAAGAGCGCCCTGAATGAAAAGTAACCTAAGTTTGCTTTATTGAATATTGTTCAATAGATCTATTTTTCCTTCGTTGACCAACTTTAAAATGAGCTCACCAAATAAGGTGTTTTGCCATGCAAACCAGGCGCGTGTGAAGTTTTTAGGGTCATCTTTATGGAAAGATTCGTGCATGAATCCTGTTCCTGCGTCTGTATCCATCAGTGTTTTTATACAAGACTTAATTTCCTGGTCGTCCTGACTGGTGAATGCCTTCATCATGATACTCATAGGCCATATCATATCATAACCGATGTGAGGTCCTCCAATACCTTCTCCTGCCTTTCCTTTGAAGAAGTAGGGGTTGTCTTTGCTCCATACAAAACGACGTGTGTTTTGATAAATAGGATCGTTAATGTCTACATCCCCCAGATAAGGCATTGCCAGCAGGCTTGGTACGTTGGCATCGTCCATTAAGAGATGATTCCCGAATCCGTCTACTTCAAAAGCATAGATTGTACCATATTTAGGATGATTGTAAGTTGCATATTCTTTTAATGCGGTTTCTACTTCTTGTGCCAAATCTATGCACTGTTTCGCCAGACTGGTGTTTTTGTTTACAACATTCAGAATTTCCGCAGCTTTCTTTAGAGAAGAAACAGCGAAGAAATTAGACGGTACGAGGAACTGTAAAGTGGTTGCATCGTCAGACGGACGGAAAGCTGAAACAATGAGTCCGACAGGATTTACAGGAGCACCTAGACCGTTATTGTTTAATGTGTCGAGTGCGCGTTCTGTCTTACGCTGGAATTTATAGGGACCCACTCCCTCTTTGCGCTGTTGTTCTTTGAAAGTTGTCAGTATGTTGACGATGGCCTGTATCCATTCATTATCAAAGATGCTTGCATCACCGGTTTCTTTCCAATATTGATAGGCCAGACGTAATGGATAACATAAAGAATCTATTTCCCATTTACGTTCGTGCAGTTCCGGTTTCATATCGGTCAGGTCGGACATCCAATCTCCTCCCACAGCCCCATCATTGAAAGCATTGGCGTATGGATCGATATTTATACATTTAAACTGTCTGCGTATCACTCCTTCGAGCATTTTCTTCAATTCCGGGTCTTTATTCGCTAATTGTATATAAGGCCAAACTTGTGCTCCTGAGTCACGTAACCACATGGCATGGATATCTCCTGTGTAGACGAAAGTATCAGGTTTACCGTCTGTTGTACGGTAATGAACTGTTGTCTCAAGGGTATTTGGAAAACAATTCTCGAACATCCATGCCAATTTTTGATTAGTAAGTAGCTTTTTCACCCTGATGATTTCTGCTTCCACGGCTTTTGATGTAAAAAGCCGCTTGTTTACGGGTGGACGATTACTTTTATAAGCGGCAATTTCAGCTGCTTGATTGACCACATTGGTATGATCCTTAGCCAGGATAAGTTCTGTAGCTTTGGCAGGACCTCCCATTAATAGGGTGGTCGTGATGATACATATTCCGATATTTCTTTTCTTCATATCTCTATTGTTTTTAAGAGGATTATTAAAAGTGATTATTGCAAATCGATTCCGCCTAATCTTCCATACATTTCTATGAAAGCAGCTTGTGTCAAGAGCCATTTTTTCTCGTTTTTATCTGTGCCGCTCCAATCTGTCTGGAACAAGCCCCGTTCATCTCTGGCATGATGCCATGCGTAATCAAGACTTTTCTGGAAATCGGTTAGATAAGTCTTGTTATGGTCTATCTGATAAAGTTCAATAAAGCCTCTAAGCATAACGGCTGTGAACCAAATATTTCCTTTCTTCAGTAATTGGAATGTTTGTCCGTCTGGAGAGGTGAATTGAGTGAAGAAGTGCTTGTGACACGCTTCTGCTATATTTTGTGCATCTTCCAGATAACTTTTCTGTTTGGTAATTTGATAGAGTAGGGCAGCTGCTTGCATCATTTGTCCACTGTTATAGGCAAATTTGGCACGACCGATTTTCTTGTTGAGTGAGATGTTGTCAAAGTATAGATGATCTTTTGAATCTTCCAGGTTCTTTTTAGTCCATTCGTATAACTCTTTTCCTTCTTTTAAATAGGCATCATCTTGAGTAGCCTGAAATAGTTTGAGAGCGAATACGGCTCCTGGTGCATTAGAACAAGTATTTTTAGATTCCTTCTTTTGTTCGCACCAGTAGATTCCTCCCCCGAGTACGTCATCTTTACCACTAAGGATAAACTTCCATATTAGTTTAGCTTTCTCCAGATAAGCTTGTTTTCCTGTCATTCGATAAGAATCGGTAAAATCGATACCTAACCAGACGTTATCATCATAAAAACGATCGGAGAGAGGTTGACTGCTGATATAAGATGAGTAAGCGAATGGTTCCCTTCGTGTGTCGAAATACTCTTCTAATCCAGGTAGTACTTTGTTTTCCAAAAGTTTTTTATACTTCTTATTTTCAGTGCTCTCCAGTAATGCATTTACAGCAGAGAATGTGCCCGAATACGGCCAAAGGTAGGAATACTCATTGCGTCTTTTTGCTTGTTCTTCTGATGCCAGATAAGTTGCCTTATTGTCTTGGTTAAAAGGATAGTTCTCACGTAACAGACACGTGTTGGGTACTGCATAGTTTTGGTAAAGAGCATCTAGGGTTTGCTGAGCTCTTTCTACGTCGGGACTGGCATTCGATAAAGTTAATGCACAAATGATATTCACTAATAAGTAATGCATGGTTTTATTATTTTATAAATGATTATTGCATAAAAATATTTACTTGCTTCCACTTGTTTTCAGTATCATTCGCTACTTCTGTTCCTGGTGTGGAACGTCCTTCCTTTACATACTTCCTGATGAGTCGTGTCATTTCTTTTACTTCCTGTTCATAGCGTTTATCATGGATAATATTTTCTTTCTCTGATGGGTCTTTTTCAAGATCAAATAGCTGCATTGGAGGTAGTTGGGCCAAATCAGCAGGCTTATTGGGGTATCCCCATCCGCCTGAACCTCCATTAAAAACTAGTTTAAGTTGTGGTGTGCGTAGAGACAAATATCCTTTCCCTGATTCATAAATAAGGTCCTTTCGGGTAGAAGCCCCTTCTTTACTTAATATAGGCCATATACTGTAACTATCTACAGCCTCTTCAGTTTTTAGTTTATGATTGACCATTTGTGCAAAGGTCGCATAGAAATCGGTAAGAGAAACAAGGGAATTACTTATTTTATTCGAGAACTTCCCTTTCCAAGATACTATTAGAGGAATTCTGTGTCCTCCTTCGTAAATATCTGTTTTATATCCTCTGTAAATATAACTGGGAAAATGACCTTGCTTTTCCATTTCTTTTACGCCGATATAAGGAGCACAGCCATTATCAGAAGTAAAAATAATGATAGTATTATCCAATTGGTTATTTTTCTTCAATGTTTCCACGATTTGTTGTACCATATCATCTATCATGACTACAAAATCTCCGTAGGCTCCTATTGTTGTTTTACCTTTATATTTGTCTGACGGCAACACTGGTGTGTGTGGTGCTGTAATAGGCAAATATAGGAAGAATGGTTTTTTACTGTTACGCTGTTTGTCAATATAGTCTATACTATGACGTATTATGTTTGGTAGACAATCCTGTGGATCAAAGCCGGCTCCTGCCACTCCTCCGTGCATTAAACCGAGTCCCTTCTGCGGTTCAATGATATGGTCGGGAAGAGCAGTTACTTTATTGTTTTCTACATAAACATAAGGAGCTATGTCAAGAGAAGAAGGTATACCATAAAAATAGTCGAACCCTCGGTCTGTGGGACCATTTTTTATAGGTAATGAAAAGTCTACATCTTTCTTATTTTTCGCATTTTGAGGATATCCCCAATCCCAGCCTAAATGCCATTTTCCAATACAGGCGGTATTGTAGCCATTTTCAGAAAACATTTGGGCGATTGTCCGACGGTCGGGTGTAATCATAGCAGGCGAGTAACCGTCGAGTACACCTTCTTTTAATTTTGTTCGCCAAGGGTATCTTCCGGTGAGAATGGAATATCGTGACGGTGTTGACAAGGCGGAAGAGGAGTGGGCATCCGTAAAAGTAATCCCATCTTGAGTTAGATTATCAATGTTAGGAGTAGGAATCTTAGATTCTGGATTGAACGCTGAGATGTCTCCATATCCTAAATCGTCCGCCAATATAAATATTACATTGGGAGATTGTGCTCTTACGGCTGCTGTCGCAAGTAATGCGGATGAAAGGGTGATTAGTTTATGCATGTTTTTTTAATATGAGTGTAATATTTGCTCTAGACTTATGTTTTTAGGGGTTTGTAATAAAGGAAATTCTGGTAGTATACACATGGGTATTGCAGGATCTCCTACTTTCCAAGCTGGTATATTTGCAAAGAGTCTTTCTAGTTTTCTTCTTGATTTTTCAGCTTCGGCATTTCCTTTACCCTTTGCAATAGGATTCGTTTCTTTAGGATCCTTTATTGTATCGTAAAAATTACCATTGGAATAGAGCTTATATCGCATGTCTCTAAAAAATTGTTTTGCATTTTTACTCGCGGACGCGTTAAATCTTGAATCATAATGACAGAATACCCATTCGCGAGACTTACCTTTTTCTCCCTTTATTTGAGGTAAAAAGCTTTGTCCATCTATATCCCATTGTTTAGGCACTTTAATATTCATAGCTTCTGCAAAAGTAGGCATAAAATCGGTGAAATCTATCATATCTGCACATTCGTGCTTTGTATTGTTATTTTTCCCCCAATAAACTATCATAGGTACACGTACTCCAGTATCAATTGTTAGCCCCTTTCCACCCCTTACTATTGTTCCATCTTTCATGGTTGTTCTTATGTTACGGTTTGTTCCGTTATCTCCAATAAAAATGATAATGGTATTGTTCAATAAGTTTGAATTTTCTAACTTGTTGAATATCATGTTTATGTTTTTATCCACATGTTCTACCATCTTTGTGAAATTGGCGGTATTGCGTACTTCACGCATGGAGGGATCTTTCCATACATCACTTTGAGGAGTGGGGTAAAATGGATCATGCACTAATACCATAGGATAATATATGAAAAAGGGCTTAGTTTTGTTCTCTTCAATAAAATCAATCACATATTGAGTGAATATATCCGGTCCATATTCATTGTTCGAGTAAAGCTTTATATTTCCATCTTGTTCTATTAGTGGAGCGGCATATCTTTCTTTTATCATCCTGTCATAGCTTAACTGCCAAAGGCAATAGTGATCGAAACCAAAATGATTAGGCAGATTTCTGTTTCTGCCTAATTGCCATTTGCCAGCTATCATAGTGGTATATCCGGCGTCCTTTGCTAAATGGGCAAAAGTTTTCTCCTTTTGATTTAAGTGCCCAAAGCAAGAGTAATTTTTATTATTGTATTTACCTGTCATTAGTTGTACGCGCGATGGTGTGCTTAAGGGTTGAGAGAAACAGTTGTCGAATCTCACTCCTATTTCTGAAAGTTTGTCAAGGTTTGGTGTTTGATAGGTACTGCCATAACATCCTAAACATTCACGTCCCATATCATCAGCTAAGATCAACACAATATTAGGCTGTTTGTTAGCTGTTTGGGCCATCAAAACGGAGGGAATTATAGCGAGACATTCCCATAAGAAGCTATTAATGACTTTCATTTGTTGATAGTTTTAGATGTTTATATTCTAACTTCTAGGTTTTGTTTATTGCATGAATATTTCGATTTGCTTCCAGCTATTACCAGTATCATTCGCACTCCTCTTTCCTGGGGTAGAACGTCCTTCTTCCACATACTTTTTGATCATCTGTGTCATTTTATCCACATCTTTTTTGTAGCGTTTGTTACTGATGATATTCTTCTTCTCCGAAGGGTCTTCTTTAAGGTTAAAGAGTTGCATGCTGGGCAGTTTGGCTAGATCAGCAGGTTTATTAGGGTATCCCCATCCTCCTGAACCACCGTGGAATACTAATTTTAGCTGAGGCGTACGTAGAGATAGATAACCTTTTCCCGATTCATAGATAAGATCTTTTCGGACAGAATTTCCCTTTTTACTTAGTATAGGCCATATACTATAACTGTCCACTGCTTCTTCATCTTTCAATTGGTAGTTCACCATTTGGGCAAAGGTGGCATAGAAGTCGGTGAGTGATACCAATGAACCGTTGGTTTCGTTCGTATATTTTCCTTGCCAGGAAACGATGAGTGGAATACGGTGTCCACCTTCATAAATATCGTTTTTATAACCTCTGTAGATGTAACTTGGGTGATGCCCTTTATTTTCCATTTCTTCTACACCTATGTATGGAGCGCATCCGTTATCTGAGGTGAAAATAATGATGGTATTCTCTAGTTGATTGTTTTTCTTCAATGTTTCTACGATTTGCTGTACCATGTCGTCTATCATAACTACGAAATCTCCATAATCTCCTATGATTGTCTGACCTTGATATTTTTTTGCCGGCAATACGGGAGTATGCGGTGCTGTGATAGGAAGATATAGGAAGAACGGCTTTTTACTGTCACGCTGTTTATTAATGTAGTCTATACCATGACGTATAATATTGGGTAGGCAGTCTTGTGGCTCAAAATCGGCACCTGCGACTCCATTACGTATTAGTTTGATTCCCTTTTGCGGACCAATGGTGCGATTGGGAAGAGCTGTCACTTTATCGTTTTCTACATAAACGTGTGGAGCTGTTCCGAGTGAAGCAGGTATGCCGTAAAAATAATCGAATCCTCTGTCCGTAGGACCATTCTTAATAGGGAGTGAGAAATCCACATCCTGTTTGTTTTTGGCATTTTGAAGATATGCCCAATCCCAGCCAAGATGCCATTTTCCGATACAAGCAGTGTTGTAGCCGTTCTCAGAAAACATTTGGGCGATTGTACGGCGGTTGGGAGTAATCATGGCTGGAGAGAATCCGTTCAATACTCCACTTTTCATAGTTGTTCTCCAAGGATACCTTCCAGTGATAATGGAATAGCGTGAAGGAGTAGAGAGCGCGGAAGATGAATGGGCATCCGTAAAGGAAATTCCGGAGTGTGTCAAATTATCAATGTTTGGGGTATGGATTTTGGATTCCGGATTGAATGCTGAAATGTCTCCATAGCCTAAATCGTCTGCTAATATGAATATCACATTGGGCGATTGTGCCTTTACGGCAGTTGCTGTAAGGAGTACAGATGAGATTGTTATTAATTTGTTCATCACCTTTGTTTAATCTTTTGTGAGTTTTATTTTCTTTTCAATCGGTCAACGTGAGCTCAATGAACTTTCAGAATGATACAATATGAAAAATCATTGAACTCACGTTTGCTATTTATTCTTGTACTATAACATTTATAGGACAAGTGAATCCATTTTCAAATTTTGGGTATGCCGTACCCGAACTAGGCAGTGACTCGAATATGAAAGTGAATGTTCCCGCTTTATTCAATAAGGTACCTGCATCCGCATTGAAATCGACATACGATATGAAATACTTTTCATTTAGTTTTGAATCTTCAAAGAAATGAACGATCTCGTTACTTTTCTTGTTGGCTGTTCCAGCTCCAATTTTGGACTTGTCACCGGCTACCTTTACAACATCTGGTGTGTAGAATCCTCTGAACCAATTGTTTTTGTTATCATCATGTGCTTTGAAGTTATAACCTGTTGGTACTGTAGCCCCTTCTGATTTGTATGTTGCAAACCAAATGCGCATAGCAGTATTACCTCCAAGTGCCTCCCCTTTGGTCAGTATTTTCGTTTGCTGGTTACTTTTCTGTACCAATTCGCCTCGTATTGCTTTTACGGGATTGCTTTCTGTAGGTTCCCAATCTTCATTGAAAGTCGGTACATCAGGAGTATCGGTAGTAAGGTTGGGGTTGACTATAAATCCGGATACTGGATTTTCTGTAATTGTAAATTCAAAGGGTACCCATCCTGTTTCTCCTGTGACAGGATGTTTGGGAAAATACTGTATGATGTCATTACCGGCATCTGTATTTGTATACTTGATGTATATCTTATAGTTACCTGGTTTTTCGATATAAGATTTGGGCGTTGAAGCACTGATAGTCCAAGATGCGGATGACATGGGACGTGTGCGGTTTCCGCCATAGAGTATATCAGGTATGTTTTCGTCCCACATGCCTACAGATATTGGTTTTGAATTCGTTCCATGAAAGAATATATCATTTTCTCCCCAAACGTGACTTAGAGTACCGTCTTTTAATGTAAAAGCCTCGGGGTATTGTTCCATATTTTCTGGGGTGGGAGTAAATAAGGTAAGCGCTTTTACACCATTATCTTCGGTAAAGCTGGGACGAATGGCATTATTGGCAATCATAATGGAATTGTAACGTAGATTAGCAACGCAGTTGTATGTAAGTCCTGCAGTTTTGATTTCTGTGGAGGGACTGGACATTCGGGCATACCAAAATATTTGTTCGTTTTGTGCTCCGGTTATTGGAGCAGATTGATTTACCCAGTTAATTTCTCCACCGAGAAGAACAAAAGGTTTTTCACTGGTAGGAATGAATTCGCGTGCAGGACGTTGAGTGCCCTCAGCCCAAATCGGAATCGTTTTAGTGATGGTAGTACCAATTTTTTCTCCATTTTCAAAAATGTCAAATGAGATGGGTACCGATCCGTCTTGTGTTGGGGTTCCGCTTATCGGGAAATAAGCATATTGTTTGTCTCCCTGAAAGGAGAGTTGTACTTCTCCGTCTTCTATTTTCAATCCGGTTTCGGATGACCGGTCAACAAACTTGACGAGTAGTTTCCGGCCAAACCCATTGACGAACGGAATCCCCAAGCGGTCACCGGGTTCATTTTCATCACCGGCAAAAGCGGGAGTACCTTTAGCAAGGAATCCATCTACATAAATGGTTGATTCTTGTACGTTCAACCCTTTTTCTTGTATAATATATTCCATTCCGGGGTGTTCGCAGGAACAGAACAGACCTGAAATAAACAATATGGATAGTAATGTGGTAATCTTATTCATAATCATGTTTCCTTTCGTTTATATAACATTTGTCATCTTGCACCATAATTCTGTGTCAGTTTGGGATTGGAACGTATTTCCTGTGACGGAATTGGGAATAAGGTACAGTATTGATCAATCTCAAATTTTTCACTCTTCATATAATAGTTGTTTACATTAGGAGAACTGTTGGAAGTATAGGCATTATAGAAGTCGGTGAAGTGTTGATTCATTACTTCTACAGCTTTTCCTGAACGAACGAGGTCAAACCAGCGGTGACCTTCGAAAGCCAACTCCAATGCCCGTTCGTCATAGATTGCTTGATAAACTTTTTCTGGAGTATCTAAGACCCATTCTTTATTAGGGTCTCCAGACGCAAGATACGGAACAATGCCGGCTCTTTCCCGTACAAGGTTGATTGTTTTATTTAAAACGCTTTGTGACAGGATCCCGTCACTGATATGCGCTTCTGCTTCTGCCAATAACAGCAGTATGTCCGCAAAACGGAGGATATACCAATTGTCATCAGAATCATTTACTTTATACTCTGATGAGCTCATGTATTTGCCGCACATCCACTGGTTATCTGCATTAAAGCCTTTTACAGAAGTCCGGAAAGAGGTACCGGTATAAGGATCGTAAGGATATGCAACGTCTTGCGGATAATCTTTGTTCTCATTAACCGGGAGATAAGAAATGCCGTCCGTATCTAATTTGATATTACCGTTGCTAATGCGTGTATCGGTGTAGATAACATCATCAAATTTTCGTACTTCATATTGATAATCGGGATACATAGAATCCCATTTTTTTGCCATATCCATAAAATATCCGGTCGGTGAGCATGCACCGTTTCCTTGATTTGAAATGGGAGACGGGATATATCCGTTTGAATTGGCTTTATTACGAGGTGCATAAGAAGCAGGTGAGAAAAGAGTATAGAACGGACTTCCCAATCCTTCCACTTGACCGGTTTTGTATTCCACTTCCCATATAGACTCGCATGAATGTTTGTTGGTGGATTTGAACAATTCGCTGAAATTCGGATATAATTCATATCCTCCATTGTTTATCACATCTTCCAGATAATACTTGGCAGCTTCATATTGCGTAGTGGTTGTTTCCGGATAAAATACGGTAATATTCGGATTAATGGATATATCTTTCCATGTTTCTACATCGGGGTAAGCGGCTTCTGTGATGTCGTTTGGCATAGATAGGAGTACTTTTCCCAGTAAGGCTTCTGCCACATATTTGTCAACTCTTCCTGTCGGAGTTTTTTCTCCGCTGTTTGTCGATCTATAGAGGTTGTTCGATTCGATGGCAGAAGTCAGATCGGTGAGAATCTGTATATAGACCTCTTCTGCAGATGCACGCAGATGACCTCTGGAATCGGTGTATTCTTGTGGAATATCCATGATGATGGGTACTCCACCGTAAGCGCGAACTAAGTTGAAATAGAAAAGGGCACGTAGTACTTCGGCCTCTGCAATGTATTTCTGAACGGTTTCATCATTCCCGAAGAGTTCTTTCCCTTTTTCGATGACTGTATTGGCTCTTATGATTCCTTTGTAGTGATGAGCCCAATAGTTTTGGTTTCCACTATTGTTGGCAGATATGGTAAATTTTTCAATTTCATGTCGGAAAGTATTGGCATAGTAATTAGTTTGATTTGGAAATGCAACATCCGAACGCACATCACCGAAAAGATAGATGCTGGCCGAATACAGCCCGTTATCTCTCAATGAAGAGTAAGTTGAGTACAATGCTGAACGTATATCATCAGGTGACTTGTAGAAATTTTTACCCGTTAAAGTGGTTTCCGGCTCAATATCTAGAAAACCGGTACAACCGGACATGCAGGTGGCGATCAGTGCCACTGTAAATATATTCTTCAGATTCTTCATATTCTTTTTCATGCTTTAGATTTATAATGTAGCTTTCAGCCCTATGGTGAAATTTCTAGATAAAGGATATCCGGTACGGTCGATACCCGGTGCGGTAGCCGAACGGAATGTGTTGGCTTCAGGGTTCATACCGGTATATTTAGTGAAAGTATGCAAGTTGTCAATATTGAAACTTAGTACTAATCCATTCAGAAAGGTTTTTCGGAGCGTTTTCTTGTCGAATGTGTATGAAAGCTGGATGTTACGGATGGACAGATAAGAACCGTCTTCAAGATATCGGTTGGTAAATTTACTCATTTCCGTGGTTGGACGTACATCATTGGAGGTGTAAGTACGGTCTGCTAAGCCGTTACCCGGCGATTCGGGCGAACGCCATCTATCTACTACTTTGATGGAAAGATTGTTATTGTTGTTTCCGCGCAGTGTCTCACGTAATGTATAGTTGTAAATCTGATTTCCGTATTGTCCGTTCAACTGAAAACTAAATGAAAAGTTTCTGTATGAGAATGTGTTGACCATACCGGCATTGAAACGCGGGTAAGGATTTCCTATAATAGTACGGTCATTGTCATCATAAAGTCCGTCGCCGTTGAGATCGTACCATTTACAGTCTCCCGGCCGAACGTTCGGGTCGAAAGCCAGTCCTGAATAAGGGTCATTCCGCAATGCTTGAATTTCTTCCATTGACTGATAAATGCCGCCGAATACATTTCCGTAGAACATACCTATCGGATAGCCTACTTTAGTGATGTTTGATTCTGCCACTCCATCAGTGATGGCTTCAGAATCAAGTCCTAGTGCCAATACTTTGTTCCGGTTGGCGGAGATGTTGAACGTAGTTGTCCATTTGAATTTGCCGGTCAGGTTGCGGGATACAATATTGAACTCGATACCTTTGTTTTCAACGGAACCGACGTTTTGTAACATGCGTGAAACTCCTAAAGTGCTTGGAACGATTGTATTCAGAAGCATATCGGAAGTGATAGACTTGTACAAATCAAGTTGCATGAATATTCGGTTGTGGAAAAGTCCTATGTCTACACCTAAATTAGTCTGTTTGGACACTTCCCATTTCAAGTCCGGATTCGCAATGTTTGACGGAGCCCAACCACTTACGACAGAACCATCGACTATATACGATTGCTGTGACATTTTGGTCTCATAGTTGTAGTCTCCGATAGCATTGTTGCCAGACAGACCAAAACTACCTCGTAATTTCAGTTCACTAAGTACTTTCTTGAGTGGCTTCATGAATTTCTCTTCCGTCATGGCCCATCCTGCGGAAATGGAGGGGAAATAACCGTATTTGTTGTTCTTTCCAAAACGACTTGAACCATCTGCACGAAATACTCCCTGAATCATATATTTTCTTTTGTAGTCGTAGGTCAGTCGGGCTATATAGGATAGCATACGATCTTCAGTCTTATCATAAGAACCTCCGTTGACTACACCTCCGTTGATGGAAGGGAGAGATTCTGTTGCAAAATGGTAGGCGGACGTGTAAAGCTTGTTGAGTTGGTTACTTTGTATAGTGACACCTCCTACAGCACTGATGTTATGATCTCCGAATTCTTTCTGATAGGTCAGTATATTTTCGTTAATCCACATGAGTTTGCGAGTCATAGTGGTGGAAGCCTCAGAGTCGGTACGGTTTTTGCCAATGGAAGCTGGGTACCATATTGAGTTCTCGGATGACATGAAATCAATGGCCAATGACGGTTTAAACGTTAACCCTTTAGCCAATTTCAATTCGAAGTTAAGCCCACCGATAATACGATTCTGACTCGTCTCGTTTTTGTATTCGTGAGCGATTCTGACTGGATTGTCTTGATTGTCGGCCAATGGCGAATCGGAAAGCGTTGGGAAGGCACCGGTTTCGGGGTCTCTTGAATCGGCTATGTTAGTTGGGGCCAAGTTGTACTCTAATGTAGAGAAATAATCTCCATTAGGAAGTTTGACCGGGAAAAAGGGATACATGGAGATTGCAGTTCGGATTACGCTGTTTGATCCTTCTCCACCTTCTCTTGTTCTTTTCTGATTGATAAATGTAGGAGCAAAGTTGACAGTTACTTTTGCCCACTTATTTAATTCGATGTCGAAGTTGGAACGGAAAGCGAATCGCTTCATTCCGGTACATATCAGGATCCCTTCTTGGTCGAAATATTCGCCTGAGATTCGGTAACGCATATTTTTACCTCCTCCAGCGATAGACAGATTGTATTTCTGCTGAATGGCATTCTGGAAGATGGCATCTTGCCAGTCAGTGTTGAGATTCTCGTCGAAAGGGAAATAGTCTTGATTTTGGTTTGTCGTGTAACGAAATCTTTCGTTCAGATTCTTATCCTTATAATATTCCAATAATTGGGCTGTATTCATTAATTCGAATTTATGTTGTATTTGTGCTATGGTGGTTGAAGCATTGATGGTTACTGTCGGTTTGGTACTTTCACCGCGCTTGGTAGTGATAAGTATTACACCATTGGCACCACGTGAGCCATATACGGCAGTTGAAGCGGCATCTTTCAGAATCTGAATATTGGCTACGTCATCAGGATTGACAGCAGACAGGCCGCCTTCCATCGGTATTCCGTCGACAATATATAAAGGTTCCGAGCCTGCAGTAACGGTACCGATACCGCGGACTTCTACATTGATATCACCACCAGGAGTCGCGTCGGAAGTCTGTATACGAACTCCGGGGACTAAACCTGAGATGGTTTGTTCGATAGAAGAGCCTACATATCCAGATAATTCTTCGGATTTGATGGAAGTCATGGCAGATGTTATCGTTCTCTTTGTTTGGGTTCCATAGCCGATAACTACGGTTTCATCCAACATATAGCCATCTTCAATCATGACTACTTTAATAAGCTTTTTGGGGTCTTTGATTGTGATCTCCTGTTTCTGAAACCCGATGAACGAAAATTCAAGAACTGGATTCTTACCTTTTGTTTGAATCTTGAAAGTTCCATCGATAGTGGTGGTTGTTCCATAATTGGAGTTTTGGCAAAGGACATTCACACCTGGTATGGGTTGTCCTTGCTCGTCAACAACGGTTCCTGTTGCAAATGTTCGGGCATTCTGTGCGTATGTATTTCCACCTGTATATGAAGAAACTTCAAATATGGAAAATACAATAGTTAAAAAGAGAATGCGGATAGAAATCATATTTCTCATATAGTAGTAAATTTAGTTATGCCACAAAAATACAATCAATATGTATATCTCCTATGGTATGTAAAAGCTAAAAGGAGAATTTGTAAAAGAGATAATATTTAACTTGCTTATTAGTAGTATGTTATCTAAAATATTTGATGATAAAATGTAATGACTATGTGAATTGTTTAATGCTGATGGATGTACTGAATATAAGATGGTAGTGCTTTTTTCTTTTCCTTTTTGTAGCTACATAATTGCTATTTAATTATATTTTATGTTGCTGATTATTAGCATGATACCTTTTAAGCTACTTATATTTTTCATCAAAATAAAATCTAGGAGGTTTCAATGGAATGAGCATTTCGTATATTTGCATGAAATAAAAGTATTGTTTTCCTTTCAACAACCAAATTCGCATAAAATTATGAAGAATCACTCGAGACATTTCGTAGCCGCTACTTGTGCTTTAGCAGCATTTTCTCCCGTTGAAATGATGGCCCAAAAACAACCAAACTTTGTCATTATCGTTGCAGATGATATGGGGTATGGTGATGTGGGCATATACGGCAATGAGTATATAAAGACTCCGAATATTGATCAAATGGCCCGGGAGGGGATGATGTTCACAGATTTCCATTCGAATGGTTCAGTCAGTAGTCCGACGCGTTGTGGGCTTTTAACTGGGCGTTATCAACAGAGAGCTGGCTTGGAGAAAGTTCTTTTGGTACCCCGAGATGATAAAGATAAGGAGGTAGGACTTCCGTCAGAAGAAATAACTTTTGCAAAAATCTTGGGAGACAATGGATACCGGACAGCTTTGATTGGTAAATGGCATTTAGGATACTTGCAGAAACATCATCCGATGAACTTTGGCTTTCAGAAATTTGTAGGTTTTAAATCCGGAAATGTCGACTATCAGAGTCACCGCAACCGTTATGGAGATGTGGACTGGTGGGACGGTTTGGAAATGAAAAATATGCCGGGATATACAACAACCTTACTAACAACGCTTTCCGAGGATTACATAAAAGAAAATAAGGATAAACCATTTTGTCTATATATAGCGCATGCGGCTCCTCACTCTCCTATGCAGGGACCTAATGAAAAGGCGATCCGTACAGAGGCTACTCTGGAAGGGGATAAAAACTCCGACAGGCCAAATAAGGAAATTTATAAAGATATGGTAGAGGAATTGGATTGGAGTGTGGGACGGATTCTGGAAACGTTGAAAAAATATAAATTGGACAAGAATACGTTCGTTGTCTTTTTCTCTGATAATGGTCCGGTGGTAAATAATGGAGGTTCTACCGGAGGGTATAGAGGTGCGAAGGGAGCTCCATGGGAAGGAGGACACCGTGTCCCTGGTATTTGTTATATGCCTGGAACTGTCAAAGGAGGAACAATGTGCAAACAGACCGTGATGAGTTTCGATCTTTTTCCGACTATGCTGGACATGGCGAACATTCATTATGATGACTCGAAGAAGAAGTTGGATGGAGCTTCTCTGATACCTTTGTTTAAGGGGCAGGAGCTTTCTCAGAGACTTTTGTTTTGGGGAAATGGTAATAAGACTATCTCTGTGAGAGATGGCAAATGGAAGCTGGTTCGTTACAACCAAAAGGGAAAAATTACATTGCATTTGTTTGACCTGGACAATGATCCATACGAGGAAAATAATATGAGTGAGCAGGAACCTGAATTAGTTAAAAGACTGGATGAACAGATTACTCGCTGGGCCAAGTCCGTCTATTCAGAAGTTCCTGACCAGTTTGCTCGAAAAGTACGACGTACGAATAAAAATAACACTTAATATACATAGTAACTATGAAGATAGAAAAAATAGCCTTGCTGGCATTGGGAACTACTATGACTTCCGGTGCAGCTTTGGCTTCGAATACGGTTGATAAAGCTACTCCCAATGTTTTACTGATTCTTGTAGATGATCTTGGATTGGGCGATTTGTCCTGCCAATATGCTAAAGATTTGAGTACTCCAAATATTGATCGCATCTTTGAAACTGGAGTGCGTTTGGATAACTTTTACGCTAATTCATCCGTGTCTTCTCCTTCGCGTGCCGCACTGTTGACCGGACGTTTTCCGGCTATGGTAGGAGTACCAGGGGTCATCCGTCCTTCCATCGATCAAAATTGGGGTTATTTCGATCCGTCTGCCGTCACCATGCCTGAGATACTTAAAAATGGTGGCTACAGAACTGCACTAATTGGCAAATGGCATCTAGGCTGGAAAAGTCCGAATCTTCCGAATGAGAGAGGATTCGAGCATTTTCATGGTTTCCTTGCAGATATGATGGATGACTATTACACGCATCAGCGGCAGGGAGGAAATTACATGTATCTGAACGACAAAGAAATTACCCCCAAAGGTCATGCTACCGAATTGTTTACTTCATGGAGTGTGGATTATATTAAGAAAGAGGCAAAAGAGAAGAATCCCTTTTTTCTTTATCTTGCCTACAATGCCCCCCATTCTCCTTTACAACCACCGGTAGAGTGGGTGAACAAGGTACAGGAAAGAGACAAGTCGTTACCGGTCAAGCGTGCACGGCTGATAGCCCTGATTGAACATTTGGATGATAATATAGGTAAAGTGATGCAGGCTCTCGAGGAAAGCGGTCAGTTGAGTAATACATTGGTAATATTTGCTTCTGATAATGGAGGGGACCGGGGAAGTATGGCAAACAATGGGCCTACCCGGGGTGCCAAAGGCGATATGTTTGAGGGAGGTATCCATGTCCCTTGTGCTCTGAATATGCCAGGAGTTTTCGAAGGCGGTCGACGTGACAACCATTTTGTTGTGATGATGGACCTTATGCCTACTATTTGTGATTTTGTGAATGTACCGGTCAGGCATGAGATAGATGGTATTTCTGTATTGGATGCCATTAAGGGAAAGAAACAGAATACAGAAGATCGTTTCGTTTTCTGGCTTCGAAATGAAGGTGGTCCGCAATTTGGGGGGAAGTCGCAGAGTGCGGTGAGGTATAATGAGTACAAACTTTTACAGAATCTTCCCTTTGAAAAAGTACAGATGTTTAATTTGGAGGAAGACTCTTTGGAAACTACTCCACTACCTTTGCAAGGAGATATGTTTCGAAAATTGAACAATGCAATGACTAAGCATTATCGTGCTTGGGGAGCAGTCCCTTGCCAAGCACCATCTAAATAGAAACTTAAATCATAAAATAAAACTAGTATGATGAATTTTAAAATGAAAAACAAGACCCTATTCCTATGCCTTCCGGCAATGTTGAACATACCTTTTGGAGGCTCTTCTGCATTCGGAGCAAATTCAGAAAAAGACAATAAAGAGAATAGCCCGAAACGCCCCAATGTACTTGTATTGCTAACGGATGACCAGACATTCAGCACTATCCATGCTTGGGGTAATAATGAAATTCAGACTCCGAATATGGACAGACTTGTCAATCAGGGTATGTCATTCACCCAAACTCATGTAATGGGTGGACTCAACGGTGCCATCTCGCAGCCCAGTCGTGCGATGCTTCTTACCGGACGCGGTCTGATGGACGTACACCGCAACGGACAAGTCATCCCCAAAAATGAGAAAACATTTCCCGAGCTGTTCCGTGAGAACGGCTATACAACCTTTGGAACCGGCAAATGGCACAGTGACAAAGCTGCATTCAACCGTTCGTTCTCTACGGGTGCGAACATTTTTTTCGGAGGAATGCATCCCTATGGAAATGAAAAGGAAGAAAAGGGACACCGATGCCCTTATCTGCATGAGTACGACCCGACAGGGAAATACAAAAATGGTCAATGGGTAAGCGCATCACTCAATACTTTCTCGTCTGAGTTGTATGCCGATGCCGCCATCAAGTTCATTGAAACAAATGCATCGAACGATAACCCGTTTCTAATGTATGTCGCATTTACTTCACCGCACGACCCGCGTAACGTGTTACCTGATTACGGGCGCAAATATGATAGCAAGGAAATTACGATGCCAAAGAATTTTATTACACAGCATCCGTTTGATAACGGTGATCTCAATGAACGCGATGAAAAACTGTTGCCTACTCCGCGTGTACCGGAACAGGTACTTGCCGAAAGAGCCAACTATTACAGCATGGTGAACGAGGTAGATGTTCAGATAGGGCATATCCTTGATATGCTTGAAAAAAGCGGCAAGGCCGATAACACCATCATCGTATTTGCAGCAGACAACGGCCTTTGTATCGGAGAACATGGACTGCTGGGTAAGCAGAATCTGTATGAAGCGGCGGTGAGAGTACCTTTGGTGATATGCGGACCTAATATCCCGAAGAATATGATGAGTGATGCCTATTGTTATCTGTACGACCTTTATCCCACCCTCTGTGATTTATCGAATATAAAGGTACCGACCACTGTTAAGGGAATCTCATTGGCGCAAACCATACAGGATCCAAATGTGAAAAAGCGCAAGGATATACTATTAACATATATCAACCTTCAACGAGCCATCAAGAAGGATGGCTTCAAACTTATACTTTATAATGTAGACGGTCAGCGTCATCCGCAGCTTTTCGACCTTAAGGCCGACCCAATGGAAATGAATAATCTTTATGATAATCCTAAGTATAGTAAGAAACGTGAAGAGCTTACTAAATTACTTTATGCCCGAATGGCGTCTGTCGGTGATTTCTGTGACCCCACTAAACCTGATTGGGGCTACCCGACGAAACTGAAATGGGAACAGATTGTCAAAGTCAATCCTTGATGTAGGCAGATGTGTGTAAAGGGCTTTTTAGTACCAATATGAGAAAATATTATTCCCACTGTAATGAGAGAAAACAGCTTATTGCAGTGGGTGTTTTTTTTATCATGGTGAGAGTAGCCTTTTATTGCCCGATACGTCCCACTCTTTCTTCGAAAGAGTTACGATCGCCAATAGCTTTGCTTCTCATTTTCGAGCGGTAATTGTAAATGGTAGACAGCGAATATTGCAAGAAATGGGCTATTTTTACACTGTCCGTGATTCCTAACCGAATTAGTGCGAAGATTCTTAATTCGGGAGTTAGCAGTTTGCCAGTGCCGGGTATTATGGCATTCTCTGGTGATAAGAGCGCATTAAAGTCTGCTACGAAGTTTGGGAATAAGTTGAGGATTGTTTTGTCGAAATTATTATAAAACTCTGCTAAGTCTTCTTCTGTGTTTAGCGAAGACTTGAGGAAAGAAACCACTTTACTGATATCTTCACTCTTTGCTATTTTAAGAGCTCTTTTCTTGAAACTGTCTATTTGAGTGATATAGTTGGTATATTGTTCCATATATAATCCCACATATTCTTCCTTTATCTTATTGTTATCAGCCAGTGCAGAATTTATGTTTTGTATTTCATCCAAATGGTATGACAGGCTTTTATTGGCTTGTTCCACTTTTTTCTTTTGCTTCTTTAGTTGGGTAAAAAGTATAAATAATAGGATGCAGACAAGGCACAGCGAACTAAGTAGGCTACTGATAATAACAAATTTGCGTTTTTCTTTCTCTTGAAAAGCCTTGTCAATGAAGAGATACATATCCGAGGCTTCGATAGTATTAATTCTTGCATTACATAAAATCGCATCTTCCATCGCATTTTTCATGTATGCGTATGCCCGATCTATATCTCCGCTCTCAAAAATAAGTTTTGCCAATATTCGCAAAGAACGGTTTTCTCTAGTTCCGTTTATTACATCAGATATGGCGGATATGGTAAAGTATCTGACCGCATTCTTAGAGTCGCCTTTGCCTTGATAGGCGGAGGCTAATGAATATGCTAATATACCGGCATTCCGCGAATATTGGGGATAGCTTAAATAAGCGCTGTCAAGCATATGGATGGCATCATTATATTTCTTTTTGTGTAGCAGGATAGGAGCAATTGTGAAAGCCCGTATATTGGAAGGGACTTCTGCGCATTGGAGTAAGGAGTCGCGATAAGTTTGTTCTATCAAATCATTCTTGCGTGATTCTATTTCACTGGAAGCAAAATTCTTCTGGTGATTGTAGATAGTGGCTTGCCCGAGGAAGTATTCCACTTTAAGTTTGGGAGACAATAATTCATGTTGTATGGGATTGACGATGGACAATGCCTCTTTGAAAAATCCCATGGAAGATAAAATACGTGCATAGTCTAGCTTGGCTTCTATGATAAGCTCTCCATCTCCACTTTCTTGAGCCAACTCATTCATATGAATAGCATAGGTTAAAGCGGAATCTTTTTGAAAGGAAGAATAGGAGAAACATAATAATTCGGCTATTTGTACTTTTTTGCGTATTTTATGGTGTAACTTCAGTTCTATTTTCAGACTATCTATTTGCTCTTGCTTTTGTTCTGCATAATCTAACTTATACTTTAGGGCTTTATCTAATGTTTTTAGCAATGACTTGATTTCATCGTTAGCTGTAGCCGGATTGATAAAAATAAAGCAGAGTAATACAGGTAAAATGAACTTTCTCATGATTATATTAGATTTTATCGCTAAAGTTGAATTTGGGATAAAGGTAAATATAATATTTGATAAATGCTAGCTTGTGATTTAATTCTCATGTTTGAGATTTATAATTCCATACCGAACCGTAAAAGTAAATATCGGTTTGATATGGAATCTTTTTCAGAAATGCCTATATAAAATTAGGAAATAATTGTTATTTGTATTTTTGTGCAAACTCCACCGAAACCGAATTGCTGAAACTTCGGCAAACTTCAGCTGCGAAGTCTTTCCCGCATTGGATTATTTTATCCCAGATCTCTTCATTCAAGTTATTTAGATCGCGGTATCGGACATCGTATTTGAGTAATCCGTAGATCAGCCCTGCATTGAAGTTATCACCAGCTCCAATAGTACTGACTGCTTGTAATGGTTCTATCGGATAATCTTTATTGACCAGATTAGTGCGTAACGCTACCTTTTCCGCACCTGCAGTACAGATGAACCGGGGACAGTAGAATTTGATTTTATCCTTGTAAATCTTGTCTATATCCTGCATGTTATACATATATAGAAAGTCCTCTAAAGAACCGCGTACAATGTCTGCATATTCCAGATTTTCAATAATGATCGGAGCCAGCTTCATGGCCTCGTTCTTGTGTGAAGAACGGAAATTCGGGTCATAATAGATAATGGCTTTCTTTTCACGTGCCTGATCTAGTAATTCGAGAATCTTCTCCCTTAGAACCGGATTCAGTGCGTAATAAGAACCCACCATGACAATGTCGTCTTCTTCTAGTTTCGGAAACAAAACATCCAGACGTTGCTTCGGGTAGTCTTTGTAGAAGATATATTCGGCATCACTCTGCTCGTTCAGGAAGGCTAAAGATACGGGTGATTTTCCATCCGGGAATACATTCACATGGTCCGTTGGGATATGATTCTCACGCATGAACTGCAGGATAATATTGCCTACACGATCATTCCCGGTTTCACTGATGAAGCCGACGTTTATTCCCATTCGTCCCAATGAGACAATACCGTTGAATACAGAACCTCCCGGTACGGCGGCAGAAGGCTGGTCACCTCGAAAGATGATATCGAGGATGGTCTCTCCGATACCGATTACTTTTCGCATAGTGATCTTGATTTTTCTCCCAGATAACCGCCGTGGTGACGTTTTGAATATTCAGCGATAGTAAATCCAGTTTCCTTCATGGTTTGTACTACCAATATATCTCCGATCACTGTCATGGCAGTAGTGGATGTAGTAGGAGTCATTCCTAACACACAGACTTCTGCAGGCTTGCCGGTACTTAGACAGACATCCGATTCTTTTGCCAGCGGACTATCCGGATTTCCGGTGATAACGATAAACTTCAGATCCGGGTCCAGATTATGGGCCAGGCGGGTTAATTCCACAATCTCACGTGTCTTGCCAGAGTTAGAGATCAGCAGGAGTAGATCGTTTTTTTGTAAGATACCCAAATCCCCGTGTTGCGCCTCGCTGGGATGCAGAAAGACGGATGGAATACCGGTGGAACAGAAAGTCGTAGCAATGTTCATAGCAATCTGCCCGGCTTTTCCCATACCGGAAGTTACCAGTTTTCCCTTTTTCTGATGTATTTGTTCTACAATCAGTTTCACCGCTTTTTCATAAGCGTCTGTTACGGGGATGTTGAGCACAGCTTGTGCTTCCTGTTGCAAAAGTTGTTTGATGGAGTCTATCATATAGGATTAGTTTATTTTTTCTTTTAATTCATTTAATGTGTTTGCTACTTCGTAATAGGTTGAGAAAGGCTGTCGTGCAAAACCTTTGTCCTCTAGGGTGTGGAGCGCTTTTAATAGCTCGTCATAAAAACCATATTCATTGTAGAAAATGACCTTCTTCCGGTGATATCCGATAGAGGCAGCGGCTATTACGTGGAAAATCTCATCAAGAGTACCGACGCCTCCGGGGAGTGCAACCAATACCTCCGACTTCTCCGTTATGATATCTTTGCGGTCACTCAAGTTACGGGTATGAATTTCTTCATCTAACAGAGTGCTTACCTTGCCATTCTCTTCCAGTTTGGCAGGAACTACTCCAATAACCTTACCGCCATTTTCTTTCACGGCACGAGCTATGCATTCCATTAATCCGAGGCTGGCTCCTCCATATATCAAGGTTTTGCCTGTCTGCCCCATCCATTTGCCTATTTGGCTGGCGCTTTCGAAGTACATTTTGTCAATGTTATCGGAGGCGGAACAGAATATTCCTATCTTTTCCATATACGTTGTTGCTGTTATAGTCCACAAATATCTGCAATTTTCTATAAACAGCAATAAGTTTTATTGTATTTTTGTGGCATTAATTCAATAAGGAAGTATAAAACGATGCAAGGTAACGAATATACATTGCCAAATGGCCTGCGTATTATCCATGAACCAACCCTCTCAAAAGTAGCTTATTGTGGTTTTGCGATTGATGCCGGAACCCGTGATGAGGCGGAGAATGAGCAGGGAATGGCCCATTTTGTAGAACATCTGATTTTTAAGGGAACGGAGAAGCGGAAAGCCTGGCATATCCTCAACCGGATGGAGAATGTAGGTGGTGACTTGAATGCTTACACAAATAAGGAAGAAACTGTTGTCTATGCCGCTTTCCTGAAAGAACATCTGGAACGTGCGCTTGAGTTGTTGGGGGATATTGTATTTCATTCAACCTTTCCTCAACATGAGATAGAAAAAGAAACGGAGGTCATTATCGATGAAATCCAGTCGTATGAAGATACTCCGTCGGAACTGATATTTGATGATTTTGAAGACATGATCTTCCGCAATCATCCATTGGGAAGAAACATTCTTGGTAAACCGGAACTTCTGCGGAGTTTTCGCACGGAAGATGTTCTATCGTTTACCCGCCGTTTTTACCAACCGGGAAATATGGTGTTTTTTGTTCAGGGGCAATACGAGTTCAAGAGAATCATCCGTCTGGTAGAAAAATACCTGTTGGATATTCCTGATGTGAAGGTAGAGAATCGCCGTACACCTCCGCCTCTGTATGTGCCGGAACATTTGACAGTGGCCAGAGATACACATCAGGCGCATGTCATGATCGGTAGCCGTGGCTATAATGCGTATGATGACAAACGTACTGCACTCTATCTGCTGAATAATGTCCTTGGAGGTCCCGGAATGAATAGTAAACTGAATGTGTCCCTTCGCGAACGCAGAGGATTGGTCTATAATGTCGAATCCAATCTGACTTCCTATACGGATACGGGAGCTTTCTGTATTTATTTCGGGACGGATGTGGATGACATGGATACTTGCCTGAATTTGACTTATAAGGAATTGAAGCGGATGCGCGATACGAAGATGACTTCCTCCCAGTTGGCGGCAGCGAAGAAGCAGTTGATCGGACAAATCGGAGTAGCGTCCGATAACTTTGAGAATAATGCGTTAGGGATGGCGAAAACATTCCTGCATTATCATAAGTATGAATCATCCGAGCTTGTTTTTAAGCGTATAGAAGAGCTAACAGCAGAGATGTTGTTGGAAGTTGCCAATGAGATGTTTGCAGAGGAGTATTTATCCACATTGATTTATAAATAGTTTTTGACATTACTGTAATATACTGACGATTAATAAACTGTTAATATTAAACTGACCATGAGAAACTTAACACGTAATGTCTGTATTTGTTTGGGTCTGATGATGTTTCCCCTTACAACATTCGGGCAACAAAAGAACAATTTTACCTATGTGCCGGCTCAAGAGCTTTTACTGGTAGGCAAAGCAACCACTGAAGGCGAATATTTCCATCGGGTAGATACAGCCAAGTATCGTACAATGCCTCCCACTGTGAAGAAATTGTTCACAAACTCTGCCGGTCTGGCTATCTCTTTTACAACGAATAGCCCCGTCATAAAAGCCAAATGGACGGTTCCTGATAATTACCAGCTACCCAATCTGACCAGAGTTGCTCAGAAAGGTCTGGATTTGTATATCAAACGGGATGGAAAATGGCAATTTGCCGGAGTAGGGATACCGGGTGGTGTGACTACGGAAAAAGTGCTTGTTGATAATATGGGTACGGAAGAGAAAGAATGCCTGCTGTATCTGCCTTTATATGATGAATTGAAAAGTCTGGAAATAGGCGTTTCTTCTGATGCGCATATACGTAAAGGAGAAAATCCGTTCAAAGAAAAGATAGTGGTATACGGGTCCAGTATTTTGCAGGGAGCATCTGCCAGTCGTCCCGGTATGGCTTATCCGGCTCGTTTGTCCCGTAGCAGCGGATATAATTTTATCAATTTAGGATTGAGCGGAAACGGCAAGATGGAGAAAGAGGTTGCCGAGATGTTGGCGGATATTGATGCAGATGCTTTCATTCTCGATTGTATTCCTAATCCTTCTCCCAAAGAGATAACCGACCGGACTGTTGAATTTGTAATGACGTTGCGCCAGAAGCATCCGGATACACCTATTATTGTGATACAGACATTGATACGTGAAACTGGTAATTTCAACCAGAAAGCTCGCGAGAATGTGAAACGGCAGAACGAAGCCATCGCTGAACAGGTAGAAGTATTGCGAAAGAAGAATGTCAAAAAACTGTATTTCATAAAAGAAGACCAATTCTTGGGGACAGACCATGAGGGGACTGTAGATGGGACCCATCCGAACGACTTGGGATTTGACAGAATGTTGCAGAAGTATAAACCGGCTATCGGCAAGATTCTGAAGATTAAGTTTAAGGACTAATAGTATAACCGTATCATAATAGAAATAAGGTTCTCCCTCTTGCTTTTCGCCTCTTAATTTTGTACCTTTACAGATTTTCCTCCTTTCACTAAGGGGATGTCACGCTATAGAGTGACATTTATCACTTTATAAGATGCCATTTGTCCTTCTATAAAGTAACAATGGTCACCTTGCAAGGTGACGACTTCCCGACTGCACAAAAATACATTAATCTCTGCACTGAAAGTTCTTAATCATAGTTAGAAAAGAAAGATGGCTTATTACAATTTAAAGAAGAAACCGTCCCTCACCACGAAAGAGGGCGAGACTGAAACGATGTATGCCGACATTGTTTATAGCGGAACAATTACGGCAAAGCAGCTTATTCGGGCAGTAGCCAAGAGAACCGGATTTAAGGAGGGGATGATAGAAGGGATCCTTTCCGAGTTGCGGGACGAAACACTCGACTATCTGGGCGAGGGATTCCGGGTAGAACTGGGAGAGTTTGGGTTCTTCTCCGCCAAGGTGACATCCCGTTTGGTGGAAGACAAGAAAGACTTGCGTTCCAACTCCGTTTCTTTCAACGGGGTGAACTTCCGTGCTTCTAAGGAATTCCGGACAGGCGTTCGGGGCGATCTGGAGCGTAGAAAATACATAGACTTTAATACCTCAAGAAAGTGTGACAGCGAAAAACTGAAACAGATTGTACTGCAATATATCCGGCAACATGGGTTTATTACAAGGACAGCGTATACCCAACTCACAGGACGGCTGAAGAACACCGCGCTCGCTGACCTCAAATCCTTTGCAGCCGAGGGCATTATCAAGCGAGAGGGACGAGGCAATCAGATGCACTTCATTGCGCCGCCACCCAAGGAGCCGGACGGCGAGTAGTGGACTCTGAATGTACCTGTTTAACTTGCGTTCATGTGCCTAAAACGTACCGTAATCATTCATCTTTAAATGATATTATGGCTGGAAATTTGTATCTTAGCGCCCATGTTGGGTTGCTAATCCCGTAACCATATATGTTTGTATAATACTTCTAAAATAAAAAAACGATGTTTCAGAAACTTGTAGCTATAGAACCGGTCAGTCTGGTTCCGTCGGCCGAAAAAGCGTTGTATTCATTTGCCGGTCAGGTGGTGATGTATCCTGATATACCTGCGAATGATGATGAAATAATTGCCCGTATCGGAGATGCTGATGCGGTGCTTTTGAGTTACACCTCCCGTATCAACCGATATGTACTTGAATGTTGTCCGAATGTGAAATACATTGGAATGTGTTGTTCACTCTATTCTCCCGAGAGTGCCAATGTTGATATTCGTTATGCCAATGAACGAGGTATCACGGTAACAGGTATCCGGGATTATGGTGACGAGGGAGTGGTGGAATATGTAGTCAGTGAGTTGGTGCGCTGTTTGCACGGCTTTGAGCAGGAACCGTGGGAAGAGTTGCCTCGGGAGATCACCGGATTGAAAGTCGGAATAATCGGACTTGGTAAGTCTGGTGGCATGATAGCGGATGCCTTGAAATTCTTTGGTGCTGATATTTCATATTATGCCCGCAGTGAGAAAGAAGCGGCTACTGCCAAAGGATATCGCTTTTTGCCATTGGGGAAACTCCTTGCAGAGAGTGAAGTCATTTGCTGCTGCCTTAATAAAAATACGGTTCTGCTGCATGAAGAGGAATTTAAGCAGATGGGTAACCGGAAGATCTTATTCAATACCGGTTTGTCACCGGCATGGGATGAGGCTGCTTTTGCTGAATGGCTGGAAGGTGATAACCTTTGTTTTTGTGACACGATAGGCGCGTTGGGGGGTGAGCAGCTGCTCAATCATCCGCATGTACGTTGTATGCAGGTGTCTACTGGCCGCACGCGTCAGGCGTTTGACCGCCTGAGCGCAAAAGTACTGGCCAATCTGTCAGAATACAATGGGTGAAGCGATATTAATCAGGGTGCTCACTACTGACCACCCTGCAATATCCGATGTAGCACTATAAATGTCTACTACGGCATGCACCTGGTCATTTTTTATTTCTACTCTTTGCGTATCTCCCACAAATCCGGGAGTAGATTGTATGGATACCTGCATGTTCTCCGGACCGACAGAAGCTCGTGAGGCGGCAACTGTAACATTCACTTTGGTTGGAAAGAGGCGAATAGCTTCCGCAGCACTGCCGGAGAAAACGGTACGCTGCTCCGTTTGCAAAGAATCATCATAAACGGGCGTCCCTTGGAGTGCGTTAGGACCTTTTTCATTGAAGAAGCGAGCCGTCGTATTTCCCATCAGGGAGGCAGTTCTTAAAACGTCGAATCCACCGGTAGCTCCGGATGCGATATAGACCCGTGTACCATTTGCCCTGGCGGTTTCTGTCACTTCCCGATAGAATGCTTCGTCTGCCAAAGCACCGATAGACAAGGTAATGACAGACGTTCCGTTTCTCAATGCTGGTAAAACCAATTCCCGCATAGCCGCAGGAGAGGCCGATTCTACCAGATAATCAGGCTTTAATGCCAATAACTTTTCCAATGTGGTGCAAGCAATGCAAGGCTTGCCATGTTGCTGCATTTTATTTACGATGTGCGCTGCCTTTGATGCCGTACGCGAATAGACACCTACCAGATTATAATCTGCTAATAAGCCTTTGACAACTGCATCCGCAACGATTTCTGCAAGTCGTCCACATCCTACGATGACTAATTTTTTCATGCAACAAAGATAATACTTTTATTGGTAAGAGCTTCGGCTGGTCTGTAATTACTGAAGGTCTGACAGAATATCCTCGTAGCTGATGGTAACGCCTATTATAATAAGGAGAACCACGACCGATAATACAATGTATTTCATAAGCTCCTTATCCCCTCCGGTAGGTATCTGCTCTATGTCCGAAGCTTTGAATGGCAGCAATGCAACCGGAACATTGAAGATTCAGGACGGAGTTGTAGTATATCATTCTCCATTGACAGGTGAAATAAAAGGTGCGGTGAGTGTCACCGATAACCAGTGGCATGTTGTTTCTTTGACCCATTATTATGCGCAGGGACGTACACTGCTATATACAGATAAAGCACTGGCAGGAGAACTAGGTGAAAAACTGACTGTTGGTAAGTTTACGATTGGTGACAATACTTCTGCGAACAGCAGAGAATACAGTGAATTATTCTTCTACCGTTCGGCTATGAACCAGGAAGAAATTGATAAACTCTGTGACGGAAGAATGTTGAAGTCCAGTCTGGAAATCTATGCTCCGTTGGATGGCTCGAAATCAACGATTGAGAATCTGGCACAAAGCATGAACAGTGTAGTATTAAAAACAGAATAGAAACAGAGGATTACCGGTTGCGGAAGGGATATAAGTATAATAAATATTAATAAACTCATCCGCAACTAGGAAATATCCCCCATTTGAGAGTCTATATAAATAAAGAATGAACTTATTTCTTATATCATAAATGAACATGAAATTCAAAGCAATGTTACTTGGCCTGTCTGTGATGACTGCACTGTCTGCTTTTGCGCAGAAACCGGTGTATCTGGACACAGGTAAGCCTATTGAAGAGCGAGTGAAAGATGCGTTGAACCGGATGACCCTTGAAGAAAAGGTAAAGATGATTCATGCACAGTCTAAATTTAGTTCGGCAGGCGTTCCCCGTCTTGGTATCCCGGAAGTATGGGCTACTGATGGTCCTCACGGTATCCGTCCGGAAGTGTTGTGGGACGAATGGGATCAGGCAGGATGGACAAACGACTCTTGTATTGCCTATCCGGCACTGACGTGTCTTGCTGCTACATGGAATCCCGAAATGTCTCATCTTTACGGAAAAAGTATCGGTGAAGAGGCTCGTTATCGCAAAAAAGATATTCTGTTGGGCCCCGGTGTGAATATCTACCGTACACCCTTGAACGGACGTAACTTCGAATATATGGGAGAAGATCCGTACCTCTCTGCCACAATGGTGGTTCCTTACATCAAAGGTGTGCAAGAGAATGGAGTGGCTGCTTGCGTGAAGCATTATGCATTGAACAATCAGGAATTCAACCGTCATACCACCAATGTACAATTAAGTGATCGTGCTCTTTATGAGATATACCTGCCTGCTTTTAAAGCGGCTGTTCAGGAAGGTGGAACATGGTCGATTATGGGCTCTTATAATCTTTATCAGGGACAGCATGCTTGTCACAACAAACGCCTGCTTAAAGATATACTTCGCGATGAATGGGGCTTTGACGGTGTCGTAGTGTCCGACTGGGGAGGTGTGCACAATACCGAGCAAGCGATTCACAATGGCATGGACCTCGAGTTTGGTTCATGGACGAACGGACTGTCTGCCGGAACGAGAAATGCCTATGATAATTATTTCCTTGCTTTCCCTTACCTGAAATTAATCAAGGAAGGTAAAGTAGGAACAAAAGAATTGGATGAAAAGGTTAGTAATGTCCTTCGTCTGATTTTCCGTACTTCAATGGACCCGCACAAACCATTTGGCTCTTTAGGTTCTCCCGAACACGGGCAAGCCGGACGTCAGATTGGAGAAGAAGGGATTGTACTGTTGCAGAACAACGGTAACTTATTGCCTATCGATTTGAATAAAGCTAAGAAAATAGCCGTTATCGGTGAAAATGCCATTAAGATGATGACTGTGGGCGGTGGTAGCTCTTCTTTGAAAGTGAAATATGAAATTTCTCCGTTGGATGGACTGAAAAGTCGTGTGGGCTCAAAAGCAGAAATAGTATATGCCCGTGGGTATGTAGGCGACCCGACAGGAGAGTATAACGGTGTGAAAACCGGTCAGGACTTGAAAGATAACCGTTCGGAAGATGAATTGCTTGCAGAAGCTTTGCAAGTGGCTAAAGATGCCGACTATGTAGTCTTCTTCGGTGGCTTGAACAAGAGCAATCATCAGGATTGTGAAGATTCGGACCGTGCTTCTTTAGGTTTACCCTATGCGCAGGATAGAGTGATAAGTGAACTGGCAAAGGTGAATAAAAACCTGATTGTGGTCAATATCTCCGGCAATGCTGTGGCCATGCCTTGGGTGAATGAAGTGCCTGCTATTGTTCAGGGTTGGTTCTTAGGTTCGGAAGCCGGAACAGCTCTTGCTTCCATATTGGTGGGAGACACTAACCCTTCAGGAAAACTTCCTTTCACCTTCCCTGCAAAACTGGAAGATGTAGGGGCTCATAAACTGGGAGAATATCCGGGTAATAAAGAAGAACTGGCACAGTCTAAACATAGAGGGGACACCATTAATGAAATCTATCGGGAGGATATTTTCGTAGGTTATCGCTGGGCGGATAAAGAGAAAATCAAACCGCTGTTCCCGTTCGGACATGGATTGAGCTACACTACTTTCGCCTATGGAAAACCCTCGGCCGACAAGAAAACAATGACTGCAGATGATACCATTTCTTTCACAGTCAATGTGAAGAATACAGGCACTCGTGAAGGTCAGGAAGTTGTTCAGCTTTATATCAGTGATAAGAAATCCTCTCTCCCTCGTCCGGTAAAAGAGTTGAAAGGTTTCCAAAAAGTGAAACTGGCTCCGGGAGAAGAGAAAGCGGTAACGCTGACGATTGATAAGAAAGCATTGAGCTTCTTCGATGATGCTAAACACGAATGGGTGGCCGAACCGGGTAAGTTTGAGGCAATCATCGGTAGTTCATCCAGAGATATTAAAGGTACTGTACCATTTGAGTTGAAATAGGTAGATGTTTGGTTAGAGATTTTTAAGGAGATGACAGAGAGTCTGGGTACTCGGAAAACGCTAAGTGATTGCAACAAATTGACTTAGCGTTTTTTTATTGCCTAATTTTCCCTGCGTTTGCAAAAAAATAGTAAGAAAGTAGTCGTTTCGCTTGGTAAAGTGTTGTATCAGAAGTAATTTTGGGAAAAATAACAATTAAGGTAACCTAATTATGGAAAAAGGTATTTGGCTGGAAATAGAGGAACTGTATAAGGAGTTTCAGCAACTCGGTATCAGTCAGTCGGTGGACTATGAGAAGTACTACCTCTATTCTCTTATTACCCATTCTACAGCCATTGAGGGTTCTACACTAACCGAAATGGATGCACAGCTTCTTTTCGATGAAGGTGTAACAGCTAAAGGAAAGCCGTTGGTATATCATCTGATGAATGAGGACTTGAAGAAAGCATACGAGCTTGCTAAAAAGGAAGCGCAACGCAATACTGTTATAACTCCTGCTTTTTTGCAGAAGTTAAACGCTACTTTGATGCGGACAACAGGGGGAAGGCATAATACAATAGGCGGCTCTTTCGATTCTTCCAGAGGTGAGTTCCGTTTGTATGGCGTTACGGCTGGTGTAGGTGGGCGTTCTTATATGGGTTATCAAAAAGTACCTGTTAAAGTAGAAGAACTTTGTTTCTTGTTGCAGGAACGGCAAAAGAATGTGGAAACGTTCCGTGAACAATACGAATTAAGTTTTAATGCTCACCTCAATTTAGTGACTATTCATCCTTGGGTGGATGGCAACGGGAGAGCAGCTCGCTTATTGATGAACTATATTCAATTCTGCTATCATCTTTTCCCCGCTAAGATTTTTAAGGAGGATAGGGCAGATTATATCCTTTCTTTACAACAGGCGCAAGATGATGAAACCAACCAGCCTTTTTTGGATTTCATGGCGGTGCAATTGAAAAAATCACTGTCTTTGGAAATTCAAAAATATAAAGCTTCTCACAATAAAGGATTTAGTTTTATGTTTTAATCTTGTAGGGCTTCTTTTGATAAGACTTCCACCCATTGTATATTGTGTTGTTTTTCATTAACGAAATCACCATTACAGTAACGGCGGTTGCATTTATTAATATCGAACTTATGTAATTCTCTAATAGTTTTAAATAAAGGTTCATCAGTTTCACCGTTAGCTGAATAGTTATAAATCAGAAGTTTATGGTGGAAGGAAACGCAAAATATAGAAATATTCATCCTTCACACTCTTCACTGTTCTTTTTATATGCCATAAGCTAAAGTAAATATGCTATCAGCTAAAATTAATAAGCTCATAGCAAACGCTCCATCAAGTATTAACATTTGAGCTATCGACTATTAATACTTTGTATTTAGGCTATTAATACTTGAGTTGTTGGCTATATATACCCAAGGCGCACGATATATATATCCAACGTGTTAGATCTATATGACCAATACATTGGATCTATATGCCCAACAAATAGGGTGTATAGACCCTTAATCTATACGATATAAGCATCTTTTAGTCTGGTTATTTGAAAGAAAGGAGAAACAATCTTGTTAATATTTGCTAAGGAGCTATATCGATAAAAAGCTATCTAAACTTGGGGGCTTACTAGTTCTCCGTTAACAATCTTAAAGCTTATAAGAAGTCTCTCTTTCGAGTGCAAAACTAAAAGACGCTTACTTTTATTTTGTGAAGGAGGTGAAGGATAATTCTTTATTATTTTATGTATCTCTTTCACCATAAACATCTGATTTATACTCATTCAACTAAAGGTGAAACCGGTGAACCTCCTAAATGAATCTTATAGTTACAAGTAGCTTTAGAAGATTTTGTCTTTTACTGATCGCTGTAAACTTCAATTTATATTGATTTTCTTTTCTCTTTTCTGATTTTATATTCTATCTTTGCAATGCTCTTTATCAAAATCCACAGCAGGGGAACCTGCTGTATCAATGTGGCAGGCTTTTTTATGCTTGTCCTATCATTCTATATGGCGGTTTCGTACCCCCATGTAGGATGTTAATGCACCTACTGCCTGTTGTGGATGGTGAAGAGCAATGGGACAGGCGGAACCGCTTCTTTTATTTCTTAAAACTACCCTTCTGTATCGCCCCATTGAACTTAATTTATTCACCATTTAATTAAAATTCTTATGGAAGAAGTTTTAAGCAACCAGCAGGCTCGTCCGGGGGACGTGACGCAACTCATGCACGTTATCTTTTCATCCGATGATGAAATGATGTCTTTTTATCTGACTCTCAATCGTTTTATGAATCCTGAAAGCTATCTAGTGGAACGAACAGATCGAAAGAGACTGGAGGATTTAGCTAGTACGCTTTGTAGTAATGTGGCAGCCTTTGAAGCCATCCGTAATTATAAGTCGATAAGTGTGAAAGAGGTGATTAGAGGATTCGGGGCGCACATGATGAATACGCTAATCTCCAATACCAATCGTTTCCAAAGTGCCGATGCCGTGGGAACGTTAATGAATTGCATACTGAATACCACTAAAAACAGTTGGCAGTTTAAGAAAATGGATCGGAATAATGATATACATCTTCAAAATGTACGCTATTTGTTGAATCGGCTGGATGCGGCAGAATCTAATGAAGAGAAGAACTGTGAAGAAGTAGCGATATAAACAGTTTTCTCTAAAAATTACTTAGGAAACGCAAATAGAGGGTATAAGAATCGGAGATAATGTATAGATAAAGGCAAATGTAACGTAACATAAAGCATCTGTAACCTGCCCGATAGAAAAGGAACACAAGACGTTGTGCTCCTTTTTTATATTGTTGTAACTTTGCTTTCAGATAATATGATAAAGCTGATTGTTATGAGAAACACACTTTTTGGGATTCTATTCCTTTTTATTTTGCCTCTTCAGGCACATCAGAAACTTCCGTATTTGCAGAAACAGGGAAGTACCACACAACTTATGGTAGATGGAAAGCCATTCTTGGTGATTGGCGGTGAATTGGGAAATTCTTCAGCTTCCTCTATTGAAGATATTGAACGTATATTCCCGAAATTGCAACGTATGGGGCTGAATACGGTACTGGTTCCTGCATATTGGGATTTAACAGAACCACAGGAAGGTAAATTTGATTTTACTCTGACGGATAAAGTGATTCAACAGGCTCGCACGAATGATTTGAAGGTGGTTTTCCTTTGGTTCGGTGCGTGGAAAAACTCAATGAGTTGCTACGCTCCGATCTGGTTTAAGGAAGATTATAAGAAATACCCGCGTGCCTATACGAAAGCAGGGAAGCCCCTCGAAATAGCCAGTTCCTTTTCTGATAATGTGTTTCAGGCGGATAGCCGTGCTTTTTCCCAATGGATGAAACACATTGCTTCTGTGGATAAGGAAGAGGGAACGGTTATCATGATTCAGATAGAAAACGAAATCGGAATGTTGGAAGATGCCCGCGATTATTCCAAAGAAGCGGATAAACTGTTTTATGCACCAGTTCCGTCCCTTTTCATCGACTATTTGCAAAAGAACAAGAGATCTCTGCATCCCGAAATGTTGGCAAAATGGGAGAGCCGGGGATTCAAGAAGAAAGGTACGTGGCAGGAAGTGTTTGGTGCAGACGTGTATACGGATGAAATTTTTATGGCCTGGTCGTATGCGCAGTATGTAGAACGAATGGCAAAGTTAGCACGTTCTATCTATAATATTCCGTTGTATGTCAATGCAGCAATGAACAGTAGGGGGCGGAAACCGGGAGAATATCCGTCGGCAGGACCATTGGCTCATTTGATAGATGTATGGCATTATGCAGCACCCAACATTGATTTTCTGGCTCCGGATTTATATGATAAAGGTTTCGTTGATTGGGTGGCAAAGTATAAACTGCACAATAATCCTCTCTTTATACCTGAAATTCGGTTGGAAGAGAATGATGGAGTACGTGCTTTCTATGTGTTTGGTGAGCATGATGCGATTGGCTTTTGTCCTTTCTCTATTGAAAGCGGTTCGGATAGAGCAGATGCACCTTTGGTACAGAGCTATATTAAATTGAAAGAACTGATGCCTTTATTGACAAAATATCAGGGTAAAGGAGTGATGAACGGTCTTTTGTTTGATGAAGAGAATAAAGAACGAATACTTTCATACGATGATTTGGAGATTACCTGTCGTCATTACTTCACTCTGCCATGGGACCCACGTGCCCGGGATGGCAGTGTATGGCCTGAAGGGGGAGGTGTTTTGCTGCGTCTGGCTCCAGATGAGTATATCGT
>NZ_DAWCXD010000039.1:0-40385 GCF_052357945.1 Bacteroides sp.
AGACTACCGGGAAGTCGCTGGAGGAGATTGAAAGATATTGGACCCGTTCGGAATAGTAAAACAAAAAGACCTTAATAACTTAATAATAAAAGATGTATGGATTTTAAGAAACTGGCAAATCAATACAAGGATGAACTCTTGGATAATGTTCTTCCTTTCTGGCTTGAAAACTCACAAGACCATGAATATGGAGGCTACTTCACTTGTTTGGATCGTGAAGGAAGAGTTTTCGATACAGATAAGTTTATCTGGCTGCAAGGCCGCGAAGTGTGGATGTTCTCTATGCTTTACAATAAAGTGGAAAAACGTAAGGAATGGCTGGATTGTGCCGTTCAAGGTGGTGAGTTTTTGAAAAAATATGGACATGATGGAGACTATAACTGGTATTTTTCCCTCGACCGTTTGGGTAGACCATTGGTAGAACCATACAATATCTTTTCATATACATTCGCTGCCATGGCTTTCGGGCAATTAAGCCTTGCAACCGGTAATCAGGAATATGCTGACATTGCTAAGAAAACCTTCGATATTATCCTTTCCAAAGTAGATAATCCGAAAGGTAAATGGAATAAACTTCATCCGGGCACTCGTAATCTAAAAAATTTTGCCCTGCCGATGATACTATGCAATCTTGCAATGGAAATTGAGCATATTTTAGGCAAGGACTATTTGGAACAAGCGATGGATACTTGTATTCATGAAGTTATGTCTGTCTTCTATCGTCCCGAACTTGGTGGTATCATTGTTGAGAATGTAGATGTGAATGGTAATCTGATAGATTGCTTTGAAGGACGGCAGATTACCCCTGGCCATGCGATTGAAGCCATGTGGTTTATAATGGATTTAGGGAAACGCCTAAACCGTCCGGAATTAATCGAAAAGGCTAAGAACATCACTCTTACAATGCTTGAATATGGTTGGGATAAAGAATATGGAGGTATCTACTATTTTATGGACCGTAACGATTGTCCTCCCCAACAACTGGAATGGGACCAGAAACTCTGGTGGGTGCATATTGAAACACTCATATCTCTTTTGAAGAGTTATCAATTGACCGGAGATAACCAATGTCTGGAATGGTTTGAAAAAGTACACGATTATACATGGACCCATTTTAAAGATAAAGAGCATCCCGAATGGTATGGATACTTAAATCGGAGAGGTGAAGTGCTACTACCACTCAAAGGAGGAAAATGGAAAGGATGTTTCCATGTACCAAGAGGGTTATACCAATGCTGGAAAGTATTGGAACAGCTATAAACAATAATGGATATGTTAACCAATCTATATTAATAATCTAAAAATTAATTCTATGACAGAGTTTAACTCAAAAATCAAGAAGAACTCTCGTATATTGAAAATATTTATGTTTTCAATCTGCGCGCTATTTGCATGTGCTATCAGTAGTCATGCACAGAGTTTAGTGAAAGGAGCTGTTACTGATGGTATAGGAGAACCGCTACCAGGAGTAAGTGTTGTCGTAAAAGGAACTACTAATGGCACTATTACAGATGTAAATGGAAAATATAGCATTCAGGCCACCGCAAAAGACATTTTATCATTCTCATATGTTGGAATGTCAGATCAGGAAATAAAGGTAGCAGGTCAGACGACCATTAATGTGGTTATGAAAGATGATGTGGCAGCTTTGGATGAAGTGATTGTGGTAGGATATGGTACTGCCAAGAAGCAATCTTTAACCGGAGCCGTATCTGCGGTGAAAGGCGACGAACTGCTGAAAGCACCGGCAACCAATGTGTCGAGTCTTTTAGGTGGACGTTTGCCAGGTATTTCATCTGTTCAAGTATCTGGTGAACCCGGAGACGATCAGGCTACATTACGAGTTCGTGGCTCTATTTATAATGTTACTTATATAGTAGACGGAATGCCTCGTTCTATTAATGATATTGACCCTAATGATATCGAAAGTGTATCTGTTTTGAAAGATGGAGCTTCTGCAGCTGTTTATGGATTAAAAGGAGCCGGTGGTGTTATTATTATAACTACAAAAAAAGGTCAGGAAGGAAAATCCAAAATCACTTATAATGGTTCAATAGGAGCATCTATGAATGCAAACTTTCCGCAGTTTATGAATGGACCTCAATTTGCATATTATTATAATATGGCTGACATGATGGATAAAATGGCTAATGGAAGCATTTCAAACATTAGTCAATATAATCCCGTTTTTACAAAGGCGAATGTGGAAGCTATGTTGAATGGTGATCCTACTGACGGATGGGATAATGTTAACTATATTGATAAAGTATTCGGAACCGGTATTAATCAGAAACACAATGTAACAATACAGGGAGGTAGTGATAAGATGCGTTACTTTGCTTCTGTGGGTTATTTAGGTCAAAAAGGTAACATTGACAATTTCTCTTACAAGAGATACAATTTAAGAACTAATCTTGAGACTCAACTGGCTAAGAACTTCCAGTTAAGTTTAGGTATTGCAGGAAATGTCGGTAAACGTGAAACTCCGGGATATGCTTCAGGCGGTACGGATTCTAATTCCGAATTGGGTGAACAAGGTTGGTTGTCAGTAGCTCATCAGACTATAATGATGCATCCCTATTTGCCGGAAACATATGACGGACTTTATACTGCTACTACACAGAATAACACAAGTCTGCCCAACAGTCCGTTGGCTGCTATTTATGAATCCGGATACAAGCATACCAATAGCTTTGATTTGCAGACCAACATCTCATTGCAATACAATGTGCCTTGGGTTAAAGGTTTGAGTGTAAAAGTAACCGGAGCTTATGACTATACAACTTCTCATAATAAGAATTTGAATACGCCTTACTCTACATATATACATAAAATGCCGACTTCGACAGCAGATTGGACTTGGTCTAAAGCAGACGATCCTCGCGGCACAGCAAATGGAATAAATTTAGGTGAAGGACAGTATAGTTCTCATCAAATGGTAGGCCAAGGAAGTATAAACTATGCAAGCTCCTTCGGAAAACATAATGTAGAAGCAATGGTATTGGCAGAAATCCGGGATTATAAAGAAAACAGTTTCTCCGGCTATAATAAGAACATGAGTTTCTCTGAACTACCGGAATTGAGCTTTGGACAACCGGCAGACTCTCCAATCTCGGGATACAGTGATGCAAACCGTAGTATTGGTTATGTTTTTCGTTTGAAATATGACTATGACAATAAGTATTTGGCAGAGTTTACAGGTCGATATGATGGTTCTTACAAATTTGCCGGCAATGTTAGTGGGAAACGTTGGGCATTCTTCCCGTCAGCGTCAGTAGCGTGGAGAATATCTAAAGAAGATTTTATGTCTAGTCTGACATTTCTGGATGATATGAAGATACGTGCATCTGTCGGTTTATTAGGAAACGATGCAGTGAGTCCGTATGCTTTCCTTAGTACTTACAATTTGATGGATGGTAACAAAAATGCATACCAGACAATTCTGAATGGAAAAGTAATGCAAGCATTACGCGCCTCTGTAATTGCCAATCCTACTCTAACTTGGGAGAACACCTTAACCTACAATGCAGGATTTGACTTTACGATGTGGAATGGTCTGTTGGGAATGGAGTTTGACGCATTCTATAATTATACCTATGATATTTTGACAGCAATGGGAGGCGATTACCCGCCATCTATGGGAGGATATTATTATACTTATGCCAACTATAATAAGGTGGATAGCAAAGGCGTTGAAGTAACGGTGAGCCATCGTAATAAATTAAACTTGGCAGGTAAGCCATTCTCCTATGGCGCAAGCTTCAATCTGACATTTGCAAGAAACCGTTATCTCCGTTATCCGGATAGTCCGAACACAGTAGAGTGGAGAAAACGCACAGGACGTAGTGTCGATGCTTCTGTTGTGTGGGTTGCAGATGGCTTATTCCGTTCGGAAGAAGAAATAGACAATTCAGCCTGGTATGGCACTCGTCCTAATGTCGGTGATATCAAATACAGAGATTTAAATGGTGATGGTAAAATAGACGAAGATGACAGAACACGTGTTGGACGTGGCAATCGTCCCGAGTTAACTTACGGTTTGAATCTGAATTGTGCTTGGAATGGATTCGATTTAAGTGCACAATTTACTGGAGGTGCACTGTTTGATGTATCGTTGACAGGAACTTATTACAATGGATATGACGATAATACAGTCTGGACACAGGCATTTAAAGAAGGTGCCAACTCACCACTATATCTGGTTCAGAATGCATATACAGTAGAAAATCCGAATGGAACATTCCCACGACTTACACTGGGTAATCAAGGACACGGAGGAGATAATGGATTAGCTTCCACTTTCTGGTTGCGTAACGGTAGATACCTTCGTCTCAAATCCGCACAATTGGGTTACACATTCCCCAAGAGATGGATGAGTCCTGTCGGCATTCAGAATCTTAGAATTTATGTAGAAGGTTCTAATTTATTCACGATTTCCGGTCTTCCTGATGGAATCGATCCTGAATCTCCGGGAGTAAACAACGGATACTATCCTCAACAACGCACCATTATGGGCGGTATAACTTTGACTTTCTAAACCTTTAAAAGTTCTATTATGAAAACAAAAGTATTAAGTATCATATTGTTGGGAGCCTCTTTAGGGCTTGGCTCATGTAGTGATTATCTGGACATGACTCCAACAGACAGAGCATCAGATAAACTTGTATGGAGTAAACTCGACTATGCAGAACAGGCAGTCAACGATTTCTATCGCTATATAGATTATTTAGGAGTCTACAGGGATGGACAATGTTTGGCAGGAATGACAGAAGCTCTGACAGATCAGCTTAAATATGGTTCCTACAACTATATGGCTAAATGTCAGATACCTAGTGAAATTGCTTATGGAGGTTCTGTTCTCACAGTGAATTATGTTAGTACTTACCTTGGCAACTGGGGGACGATGTACGAATATGTGCGCCGTGTCAATGAAGGTATCAACAAATTAAAGAAATATGCTTCATTTGCTCAGGCTGATGAAGAACGCTTGGAAGCTGAAATGCGTTTCTTCAGAGGGTATCTCTATACAGATTTATTAAAGCGTTATAAAGAAGTGATTATATACGATGAGAATCTGGATAATATAAAAAAGGATATGCCAGTTAGTTCGGAAGCCGACGGATGGAATTTTGTATATAATGATCTAAAATATGCCGGTGAACATTTGCCTGTTGATAAAACTCCTAACGGACGTTTAACTAGCGGAGCTGCTTATGCAATGTTATCGAGAGCTATGTTGTATGCGGAAAGATGGGATGACGCTCGTATCGCAGCTGAAAAGGTGATGGGAATGGGTTATGAATTAGAAGCAAAAGAAGACTATTCAAATGCCTTTAAAGCAGGAAGCAAAGAAGCCATTCTACAATATTGTTATGATAAGAGTTCCACTGTGACTCATGACTTTGATGGATATATGGTTCCTGGAGGTGATAAAGCGCTCGACGGCAATTCCATGACCGGAGGATTCGGTACCCCGACACAAGAAATGGTTGAATCGTATGAATATGCAGATGGTAGTGGCTTCCCCGATTGGAGTACATGGCATACTGCTGAAGGTACTACAACGACTCCTCCTTATGCCAAATTGGAACCACGTTTTAAAGCTACCATTCTCTATAATGGAGCAACATGGAAAGGCAGACCGATAGAATCTTTCGTAAACGGTACTGATGGTTGGGCTGCATGGAAAACAGATGCCAAACCGGAAGGACGTTCTACTACCGGGTATTATTTACGTAAACTGGTAGATGAAGCTCATAATTTTACTTCCATACAAGCCAGTACACAGCCATGGACCGAAATTCGTTACGCAGAGGTATTACTGAATCATGCAGAAGCATGTTATCATCTGAATGGCTATACGGATAAGGCAAATAAAGACATAAAAGATATTCGTAACAGAGTGGGATTGTCTTACACAGACAAAAGTGGGGATGATTTAATGAAAGCCATCCGTCAGGAACGCAAAGTAGAACTTGCTTATGAAGGACATTATTATTGGGACATGCGTCGTTGGAAATTATCTGCGACAGCATTTACCGGTATTCGTCTTCATGGAATGAAAATAGAGAAAAATGCAAATGGGTCTTTCACTTACATTTATACAGAATGTGATGATAAAGATCGTAATTTCCCGACTAAGATGTATCGTTTCCCAATGCCACAGACAGAGTTGGACAATAACGGTGCGGTAACTCAATATGCAGAATGGCAATAAATCTAAAATGAAAACATTATGAAAAAGAATATAACTATATCATATCTATTATTAGGGATTTTGGCTCTCACGAGTTCTTGCCAGGATCCGGAATATGTGCTTCCTACTGCGGACAGACAGGGAATCACGAGCTTGACTGCACTCTTTACTTCTGGGCCATACGTGGATAAAGAGGCTGTGGTATATACTATTGCAGATGCTTCTGTAGATAAGTATGTAATTCCTATGCCATGGTATTATCCGGAAAATAGTGATAATGAAACTTCAGAATATATGAAAGCGATGAGGATTCAGGCAAAGTTGGCACCAAACTGTACTATTGAACCGGTTCTTTCAATTCTCGATCTGACTAAAGAGAATTATTTCACTTATACAGACGCTCAAGGATATAAGAAACAAATCTGCATCACAGGCGAAAGAGTTAAGTCTACTAAGTGTCAGTTATTAAGTTTCTCAATACCGTCTGAAGACATTACAGGTATTATTGATGAAGACCACAAAACTGTATCTTTAATCTCTGCGGAAGATTTATCTTCTTGCTTGGCAGATTATTCACTGTCGGCTCATGCGACCATGTCACCGGATCCTAAAACAGAGCCTCTTAATTTTAATTCACCTGTTGAGCTTACAGTGATTGCTCACGATGGAGTGACAAAGCAAACTTATACTATTCAAAAAGCAGTACCGGATAAGATTCCTTACGGATATAGAAAAGGTAGTGAGACAGAATTATTTAAATTGGATATGGGAGTTATCGGCTTACCTTGGACTGGAGCAAATGCACCTTCTTTAGCTGTTTCCGGAAATAATCTGGTAGTTTGCTTGGGTGATGGTACCACAACTCCTGCATATTACAATGCATCTACGGGAAATAAGATTGGTAATGTAACTTTGGGTAGTGTGAGTGTTGCATCTTTAGGATGTATGACAAGTGATAGTAGGGGAAATATATTATTAGCAACGAAGGCTACTAATGGCAAGTCTTTCTCAATCTATAAGACTTCTTCTGTTACGACTGCTCCAACTTTATTGACTACTTATACTAATAATACAGGGTTAGATATGGGTACGAAAGTGTCTGTTCAAGGAGATATTAATACTAATGCCTCTATTATTGCCACTTGTGACGGAACAGCCAGTTCAGGTTCCAATAAGTTTGTTCGTTGGATTATAACAGACGGTGTATTGGGAAGTCCTCAAGTAGTAACAGTGAATGGTGTAGGTAATTGGGGAGCTCCCGCATCAAACACTAAAGTTGTGACTAAAGGAACTACTGCTCAAAGTGATTATTTCTTGTCATACTATGATCCTAACATACTTTATTGGGTGAATGGAGCAAATAATAATGCAAGTAAATCTTTGGAAGACTCCGATAATGGCAATTCTTGGGCTATGAATAACAACTGTCTAGATACAAGGAGCTTCAATAATGCACAATATCTTGTATTGGTATGTACAGCTCACTTCCCGCAATGGGGTGGAACTCCATGCTTATATATGTATGACGTAACATCAGACGGTTCATTCACTGGTACAGTGTCTAGTTCAGATGCTTTGTCATTCAATCCTTCACTTTCCTCATACAATTCAGCTGATGGTGTAGCTGCAACAGGCGATGTATTGCTTGCACCGACAACCGATGGATATAAACTCCGTGTTTACTATGTGGATAACAACTGTAAGGTTATCGGAGGATATGAATTTGATTGTATCGACAAATAATTAATCTCTTTATCTCATATATGATGAGAAAGTATCTACTCGTCATATATGGGATAAAGAAATCCGTAAATCATTTAAAGGAGTAGCTATATGTCAACAAAGAAAAAAATGTCATGGTTGTTATTATTACTACCTTTTTTTATAGCATGTGGTGATGATAACACTGATATTCCGGATTGGCCATGGGCAGAGCCGGAGACTCCAACTGAACCTGTTGAAGCCAATCCTGATATTGTAAATTTGGGCTGGACTAATGTAAAAGACACTTATGGAACTTTACCTGAACATATCAACGTATATAAATCACCGGAAACATTGGAAGGCAAAAAGGCGATAGCTTATATTGCTGTGGGTAATATGAGTAAAGCAACATTTGGTGTATTAGGAGAAAAAACAGGATTGAAAAAGCCAAAAGAATTTTATGAAGAAAATAACTCCACGATTGTAATCAATGGAGGTTTCTTCTATGAGGGTTCATTAAGCCTAATATGGCGTAACGGTGAAATGGTGTGTAAGAACAATGATGTAACAGCAGAAGATTGGACTAACGGTCCATTCTGGTATCCTGTATTAGCTGCATTCTGTGAAATGAATGATGGCTCATTCAAATCAATGTGGACTTACACAACACTATCCAATGTTACTTATTGGTATTCGGAGCCCTCACCGGTAAAATCAGAAACAACTCCTGACGAAAATTTTCCGTCTACAGGAACTGTCTTAAATGCTAAAACAGGAATAGGCGGTGGCCCCGTACTTCTGTTGGATGGAAACATAAAGAATACATACGAAGAAGAAATCTTATCAGATATTGGGGCCACGGTGAACAGACCTCGTTCGGCTATTGGTATCACCAATGATAAGAAAATGATTCTTTTTGTGTGTGAAGGAGATGGAATGACAACGGGAGTTGCCGGTATGACCACCGAAAATGTAGCTAATATCATGAAAACACTGGGATGTACGGATGCTATCAATTTGGATGGCGGTGGTTCCAGTTGCATGTTAGTCAATGGGCAAGAGACTATCAAGACAAGTGACTCCAGCGGAGACGAAAGATCCGTAGCATCAGTAGTCACTCTTAAATAAAAAATGTACTGCGGATATATCAGGCAGTATCTACCTAATAAAACAAGTATGATATGAGAAAATTTCTAAAAATACTAATACTGACTTTCTTGGGAGCAGTTACAATAACCTCCTGTAGTGATGATTCTGATGGAATTCCCGGATGGCCGTGGAACGATAATTCGACAGAAAAGCCGGACGAGCCGGATGTTGCAGAAGCTAAGCCACGATATATTTGGATTGATGCGGCTGCTAATTTTCCTGACTATGCCAATAGTAAGGAAAACATAGCCAAAGATATGGAAAAGATAAAAGCGGCAGGATTCACTGATATTATTGTCGATGTACGTCCCACTACAGGAGATGTATTATTCAATACTAATGTTGTAGATCAGGTGAAACGTATGGATGTATGGGGTAATTCCGGATATAGTTATTATGAAAGGACGGAAACTTGGGATTACTTACAGGCATTTATTGATGAGGCTCGTATACAAGGATTAAAAGTGAATGCTTCTATCAATACATTTGTAGGAGGCTATTTATGTCCGTATAATTTGGGACATGATGGAGTCTTGTTCCGTGATGAATCAAAAAAAGGATGGGCAAGTGTAGCTAATCTGACTGATGGGCTAACGAATACAATGGATTTGTTGGATGATGAAACCGATTATGGAGCGAAATTCTTCAATCCCGCTAATGATGATGTACAAAACTTTGTTTTACAGTTGTTGGCCGACTTGGCTAAATATGATTTGGATGGCATCATATTGGATCGTTGTCGTTATGATGACTATGGCTTAGAAAGCGATTTTTCAGATATTTCCAAACAGAAGTTCGAAGAATACATCGGTGAAACTGTAGCAAACTTCCCGGCAGATATTATGGCACCCGGTACGGATGAAATACCTTCTGACCAGTCTGTTTATTTTAAGAAGTGGTTGGAATTCAGAGCGAAAGTTATTCATGATTTCATAGTAAAGGCACGCGAGAAAGTTAAATCTGTCAATAACAATATCAAGTTTGGAGTTTATGTTGGTGCCTGGTATTCAACGTACTATACATCAGGCGTGAACTGGGCCAGTCCTAAATACAACACCTCCGCTTATTATCCGAAATGGGCTACTTCCGATTATAAGAATTATGGATATGCGGACCATTTGGACTATATCTTTTTGGGTGCTTATGCTTCCGTGAACAATATATATGGAAGTGGCGAATGGACCATGGAAGGTTTTTGTAAGAATGGACGTGAACTGTTACAAGGAGATGTACCTTTTGCAGGCGGACCAGATATCGGTAACAGTACCGGATGGACTGACGGAGGACAATCTGCAAAAATTCCGGATGCTATTGATGCTTGTATCAGTAATAGTGACGGCTTCTTTGCCTTCGACCTTTGCCACGTTAAGAAATACGACTATTGGAACGCTTTTAAAACAGGCTTTGATAAATATCTGGAATCTATCGAAGAATGAGGTTTGAACTAACCAACTAATTATGAAAATATATTTATTACAATCCTTTTTATTAATAGGTCTGGGCTTGAATTTACAAGCCCAGATTCCTTCTAACCCTATTCGCGGGAAAGTAACCTGTAATGGGACAGGAGTCCCGAGGGTAGTAGTGACCGACGGAATAGACTGTGTTTTGACTGACCAGCAAGGCCAATATACTCTCCCCCCTAATAGGGATGTTCGTTTCATTTATTTATCCACTCCTTCCGGATATTTACCGAAAACAGAACAAACAATACCTTTATTCTATCAGAAGCTGAATCCGGCCAAGCAAGATATTTACGACTTCGAATTGGTAAGAAATCCGCAAAATGAGATCAATCATTTGTTTTTGGTGCAGGCAGATGCGCAGGTTACTTCCGAAGATGACGTAAAGGCTTATGCTAAATATCTGCAAGATATGAAAGAATATATTCGTCCGTATATGGGCAAAAAAGAAGTATTCGGCATAGATTGTGGTGATATCGTAGGAGATACTCCTTCTTTATATCCTTCCTATATAGATACGGTATCATCATTAGAGATTTCCATCTATCGGGCAATTGGTAATCACGACATGACGTATGGAGGGCGTACTTTTGAATATTCTTATCGCACTTTCGAAAGTTATTTCGGTCCTATCTACTATTCATTAAATAAAGGTAATGCTCATTATATCGTGCTTGACAATTGCTTTTATGTCAACCGTGATTATCAATATATAGGTTACATTGATGAACGTACTTTCCAATGGCTGGAGAAAGATCTCTCTTATGTGCCCAAAGACAAACTTGTCTTTGTAGTGATGCACATTCCTTCCAGTCTTCAGAAGAAGCTAAGATATAACACGCTAGATCAAGATGAAACGGTCAATACAGCTGCACTATATAAATTATTGGAAGGTTATAATGCCCACATCATTTCCGGACATACACATTTTAATGTAAACGTATGTTTTAATGACTCATTAATGGAACATAACACAGCTGCCGTATGCGGTACTTGGTGGCGTGCAGATATTAATGTGGATGGTACTCCGAGGGGATATGGGGTATATGAAGTAGACGGGAACCAAGTGAAATGGCTATATAAAAGTGCAGGCTACCCGAAAGAGCATCAATTACATGTATATCAGGCCGGATCATCTGACGAGTACCCTTCCGATATTATTGCTAACGTATGGAACTGGGATGAACAGTGGAAAGTGGAATGGTATGAAAACGGAAAGCGAATGGGAGAAATGCAACGCTACAAAGGATATGATCCTGCAGCCAAAGCAATCTGTTCTGACAAAGAAAAGGTGAAATATGAATGGATTTCCCCAGTTCTTACCGAACATCTATTTCATGCTACTCCCCGTAATAAAAATGCTAAAATAGAAGTGAAAGTAACAGATCGCTTCGGTAATGTGTATACTGAAGCTGTCGAAAACAAATAAGAATCGTATGTTGAAAGCCAAATATTTTATATTATTGATATGCTTCTCGTTTCTCCTGAAAACAGAAGCGAAAGTAACCCTTACTTCCATTTGGGGGGATAATATGGTGTTACAGCAACAATCGGAAGTTACTTTTTCCGGAACAGCGACTTCGGGAAAACGTGTGCAGGCTACCGCTTCATGGAATAATAAAAAAATCCAAACGAATGTTGATGCAAAAGGTGAATGGAAACTTTCTCTCCAAACACCGGTAGCTGGAGGTCCGTATAGTATTACGTTCTCGGATGGAGAGGACCTCACATTGCAGAATATTTTAATAGGAGAAGTCTGGTTCTGTTCCGGACAGTCGAATATGGAAATGCCAGTGAAAGGATTCCGTGGACAGCCTGTGTTTGGTTCCCAGCCATACATTGTATCTGCTAATCCCAAACGTCCACTGCGTCTCTATACTGTAAAAAATGCCTGGAGTACCATTCCACAGGAAGCTGGGGTGGACGGAGAATGGAAAGAAGCCTCTCCGGAAGATGTTGCTGATTTCAGTGCAACTGCCTATTTCTTTGGCAATCAGTTACAGCAATCTTTGGATGTTCCTGTCGGTCTGATACATTGTTCCTGGAGCATGTCAAAAATAGAGGCTTGGATGAATAAAGAGACTTTATCGGGCTTTCCGGAAATAGCATTGCCTGATGTAGCACAGAAAGAGTTCGGGTGGACGGCAGGGACTCCTACATTATTGTGGAATGCAATGGTGAATCCATGGAAAGGATTTCCTGTTAAAGGAGTGATTTGGTATCAAGGTGAAGCAAACACACCCGATCCCGGATTATATAAGAGATTATTTCCTGCAATGGTTTCTCAATGGAGAACATTCTTCAACAATCCCCAAATGCCATTTTATTACGTACAGATTGCACCATGGAAATCGGAAGGCAATGATAAACTGGATTGGGCTTGGTTCCGTCAATGCCAGCTGGAGCTGATGTCAGCTGTTCCAAATGTTGGAATGGTGACCACAGGTGATGCCGGGAGTGAAAACTTTATTCATTCGCCCTATAAGATAAAGGTCGGTGAACGACTGGCTTATTGGGCATTGGCAAAAACGTATCATCGTAAAGGTATTCAATATTCCGGTCCTATATACAAATCCCACCGGGTAAAAGGGAATGTAGTAGAAATAGACTTTGAACATGGTGAAGAAGGATTGACTCCGGAAAATCAAAACGTGAAAGGATTTGAAATAGTGGGGACGGATGGTATATTCCGACCGGCCAAAGCGGAAATTATCAATGGTTCTTCTACTGTAAAGGTCTGGAATGATTCGATCAATGACCCCATAGAGGTACGTTATTGTTTCCGGAATTATATGTTGGGAGAATTATGCAATAATGCGGCTATTCCTGCTTCTCCTTTCCGGATTGTAATCAAAAAGAAACCTGCGTTAATGTGGTTCGATGCCGAAGCTAACTTCGAACGTTTCAGCCATAAAGACTCGATTGACTATTATTTGGAGAAAATCAAATCAGTAGGTTTCACTCATGCAATAGTGGATATACGGCCCATTACGGGAGAAGTACTTTATCAAAGTCAGTTTGCCCCACAAATGAAAGAGTGGAAAGGCGCAAAGGCCGGGAATTTTGATTATTTGCAATACTTCATTAAAAAAGGGCACGAATTGGGTCTTGAGATTCATGCTTCATTAAATGTATTCTGTGCCGGACACAATTATTTCGATCGTGGAATGGTATATAGTGGACATCCGGACTGGGCATCCATGGTATATACTCCCGATAAAGGCATTATTCCGATTACGGAAGAAAAACAAAAATATGGTGCTATGGTTAATCCTCTGAATGAGGAGTATCGTGCGCATATTCTAAATGTACTGAAAGAAGTAGTGACCAAATACCCTGATTTGGATGGCTTGATGCTCGACCGCGTACGCTATGATGGTATAACAGCCGACTTCTCACCGCTTTCACGCGAAAAGTTTGAAGCGTATATAGGTAAGAAAGTGGCGAAGTTCCCCGAAGATATTTTTGTTTGGAAGAAGAATACGGATGGGAAGTTTATCACACAACCGGGAAAGTATTTCCAGAAATGGATGGAATGGAGAACGAAAAACATTACTGATTTTATGGCATTGGCACGTAAGGAAGTGAAAGCCGCCAATCCAAAAGTTTCTTTCGGCACATATACCGGAGCTTGGTATCCGTCTTACTATGAAGTGGGAGTTAATTTCGCCAGCAAAAAGTATGATCCGGCTAAAGACTTCAGTTGGGCCACTCCCGAATATAAAAATTACGGATACGCGGAACTGATCGATTTGTATGCAACCGGAAATTACTATACAGACATAACGATAGAGGAATACAAGAAAACGAACCGCAACATCTGGAACGAGACAGATTCGCAGGCTCAAGCCGGTACATGGTACTGTGTAGAAGGTTCCTGTCAGCACTTGCGTCAGATTCTTAAAGACAACAAGTTTATGGGCGGCATCTTGGTGGATCAGTTCTATGATAATCCGGGGAAATTATCTGAAACAATAGAGATGAACCTTCGTCGATCGGATGGACTAATGGTATTCGATATAGTACACATCATCCAAAAGAATCTTTGGAAAGAAGTAGAAAAAGGAATGCGCGAGGGGGGAGCTTTATGAACAACAGAGCTTTAGCTTTAGATGCCTTACGGGGATATGCGATTATTACGATGGTGCTTTCGGCTACCATCGTAACGCATGTTCTTCCCGGTTGGATGAGTCATGCTCAAACGCCTCCGCCAGATCATGTGTTTAATCCTCTGTTGCCCGGTATTACTTGGGTAGATCTTGTGTTTCCTTTTTTCCTATTCGCTATGGGAGCCGCGTTTCCTTTTTCCATAAGGAAGCGTGCTGAAAAAGGTGATTCAAAATTAAAACTTGTTTATGAAGCTGTCAAACGGGGGATTCAGTTGACTTTCTTTGCTATTTTCATCCAGCATTTTTATCCGTATATGTTAAGTTCTCCGCAGGATATCAGAGCATGGCTGCTGGCTATACTCTGTTTTGCTGTTCTATTTCCCATGTTCATGCGCATTCCTTTGAAAATGCCGGATTGGGTACATATTTCAATAAAAGTGGGAGCTTACATTGTCGCTGCCATTATGTTGGCTACCACTTCTTATGCGGATGGGAAAACATTCAGCTTATTCTCCAGCAACATTATCATTTTGCTGTTGGCTAATATGGCTATTTTCGGTTCTATCCTTTACATTTTCACAATGCATAATCGTTGGATGCATTTAGGAATTCTGATATTGCTGATGGCTATGATAGTAGGGAGTACGGTTGACGGTTCGTGGACACAGAGTGTATTTAATTATACTCCTCTGCCGTGGATGTATCGGTTTGATTATTTGAAATACTTATTTATCGTTATTCCCGGCAGTATAGCTGGGGAGTATTTAGCGGAGTGGATGAAAGCATATCAAAAAGAGACGGATGATTATGCTACATCTCCTTATCGTAAAATGAGTATTATGTTGATGATATTATCCGTTGTTATCATCATTAGCAATCTTTACGGTCTATACACTCGTAATTTGGTTGTCAACCTTGTGTTTACTGTTTTATTGTTATTAGCTGGTAAGTGTATATTTCCACGTAAAGTGGATGGAATAGCTTTATTATGGAGAAAGTTGTTTAACGCAGGGGCATATTTACTTCTTCTGGGTTTGTGCTTTGAGCCTTTCCAGGATGGTATTAAAAAAGATCCAACTACTTTTAGTTATTTCTTTGTCACTTCCGGACTGGCTTTTCTGGCTCTTTTATTTCTAAGTATCGTTTGTGATTATTTCCGGTGTGTGAAAAGTACTCGTTTTTTGGTGATGTCCGGTCAGAATCCGATGATAGCTTATGTGGTCGGCGATTTGTTGATTATGCCATTGGCTAATATACTTGGAATTGCTTCATTATTATCTTATTTTCAACAAAATGCCTGGTTGGGATTTCTTCAGGGAGCAATCCTTACTTCTTTAGCTGTTTTAGTAACTATGTTCTTCACAAAAATCAAATGGTTTTGGAGAACATAAATATCAATATGATTAGTTTATATCAAATTGATCGACATACTGTCGTTCTTTCTTTGATTTTATTATTTCTCACTTTTTGTAAATGAGAGAAAGTAGAAAGAGAAAACAATAAAATACGGTATTTATATGCATAATTACGAATAAAAGAACGGTCATTTGCATATAAATTACCGTATTATTATAGAAAAACACACGCTTGATTGTGATGAAACGTACGGTTAGTTTTAAAGAAACACACGGTTGGTTTTAAAGAAACGTCACGTACATTTAAAAGGAAGCATATTCTGCTCGTAAAAACATGATTTATCGATTTATTAGAAGTGCTTTGATGAATTTGTTTTATTAAACAAAAAGCACGAAAAGATTGATAAATATATTCACTATGTAATGCATGATATTAAATAGAAATGATTGTGCTCTATAAAGGAAGGATTTCTTTAATTTCTGAATAATACTAATGCTTAATCTACGCGATTCTTTTCTATGTCCAGTTAACAACTGAATAAATTCAATTATAGCATCATTCAAATACCAAAATGATATTTTACCATTTTGATATTTGGAGATTTGTTTTTACCGATATAACATATAAAAAGCCATCTATTAGGAGTATTAAAAAATAGTGACGCTATGTCAATAGGATAGCGTTGCTATAAGCTTCATATAGTGACGCTATACCGAGCCGATAGCGTCACTATTTTATTTGATTGCTTTCATAATGATTGGACAAACTAAATCTGCATATCTCATCATGCCTAAATCTGTGAAATGAATACCGTCTATAGTAGCTTCTCCATCTTCTCCCAGCATATTTTTGGAAGAAATAAAAATGATATTCTTTTCATTTTCTTTTTTTAGCCGATTGAATATCTCTTTTAATGTGTCATTCTTTCTTTGCACTTCTTTAGCTATTCTCTCATCATAAAGTGTATGAGTGAAAATAGGATCTTCTATAAAAATAACTGGCGTATCCGGATGTTTACTACGAATGATACGATAGAATGTCTCCATGCGTTCTTTCATCTGTTCTACAGAAGCATTAGGCACAAAGTCCAAAACAAAAACACTGGCATCTACCTCGGCTATCACTTTGGCAACTTCTAAATCTAAAAATGCATTTCCACTGAATCCCAAATTGATACATTCACGATTTAATCTTCTTGATATAATGTTTGTATGTGCCATTCCGGGACGTGAAGCACAACCTCCTTGAAGAATACTGGTTCCATAAAATACAACCGGCTTCTGGCGAATCGGATAATCAATTAAAGGCTGATCGATAGTAGCTAACGAATCAATCCCTATAGATAGGGAAACCAAACCGTCATAGAGAGGAAGATAAAGCATATATTCTCTCTCTTCCGGTTGCATGTTAGCAATGATTGTTGCTTGATTTGTTTTTCCATTCGGACGGGCACTATTTACAAAACGCCACTCCCCATTCTTCTGAAGACAATAAAGGTCTAGACCTTTTGCACCAGTGTCAGTCATGTGATTCATATGAAAATTGATGAGTGTTTCCCATTTTGCGGCTATCGTGGTAGAATTGCTACGAAAACGTATTGCCATTCCGGCAGAATTACGACTTAAATTCCATAATGGAGCACGGGAGATATTTTTCAATGAATCCGGAAGTCTTTCATATCGTGTTCCGGTGGCTTCGGTGGCTTTCCCCAATAGAGGGAACTTTGATGCATCATGATATACTAGTTGGGCATATATATGACACATCAAAAAAAGCATTATAAAAAAACAAATTCTTCTTTTCATATTTTGAATATTATTGTTTCAAGTTCTCCAAAAGCATTTTATTCGGGTAAAGAACATCGTTACCAATACTGATAATGCCGTTAATACTACCCCTCGTAAAAATCCCATCCATGCATTCTCATTGAAATAAACAAGCAATGATGCAATTCCTAATAAATGGATTACAGGCATAATCAACAGATCTCCTACTACATAGGCCATCATGGGATTTTGTCCGGGCATTACAAGAAAACGGGTACTCTTTACACAACGAAAATAATCACATATCACATTTAAAAGCAATAAAGCCATAAATGCCAGACCTGAAGTGAGAAATAAATAACTCAAAGTGGCGGGATCTTTTTTTATACCTCCCTGAAAAGGTTCAAAGCATAATCCCAAAACAACCAAGAAAGCTCCGGCTGTAAAAAGTTCTCTCCAAAGCTTTATAAATCCTGTGCCCTTTCTCAATAAAAAGACTCCACTTATCAGCAACGGAATATTTATTATCAGGTTCAAGACTGTACAATGTGTATAAAGTCCTGCCAAATTTACAATAATTATAGCTAATGTCAAAAGAATCATCACGATAGCTTTCCATTTATTTGTAGATTCGGCGGACGAATCATTTTGCTGCTTCAGCCAGTCCATCAAATACTCTCCGGCGATGCTTCCCGGAATCACGATGAGGAGATATTGTAAATACTCAAAATGAAAAGCCCAAGGTAGAGGTGTGTAGGTGTATATAGCTTGTGTCCAGGAATTGTCAACCTGTCCACTTAATAACAAAGCCATCAATATTAGTAATATACCTATTCGTGCCCGGAGATTTTGCATTGTGAAAATATATATGACCGAACCAAAAACAGCCATATTTGCCAGCAGTAATATGATTATGTTGTTGAATGATACATCAAAAGTTCTTTCATTTGCATATTGAGTTATCAGTAACAAGACAATGGTTATTACATAGGCCGTTACCTTGATAACTGTACGCATCCAATCTGGCATTTTCAGAGGGATACGAATGAACATAGGAAATAGTATAATAAAACAAAGAATGGATAATAACCAGGCACGCACGTCTTGTGGATTACTTAAAACATGTGGATAAAAATGTTGAATAAAAATAGCAAAGAAAGTCAATTGCACGCCTCGCTTGATAGCTTCATATACCAATCTCAACTTAGTGTCCCCTTTCTCAAATCTTCTTTTGATCGAGAAAGGGAAAGCAGCACCCATTGCAAACAGGAAGAATGGAAAAACAAGATCCACCCAGGTGATTCCCGATAAACTGGCATCGAAAGCTCTGTCCGGAGGAGGAGTTTGTGCGTGATACATCCATCCGGGTAGAGAATTCCATGCAACAGTTGCCGAAAGCACCATCGTGATGATAGCATAACCTCGTAGGGCATCTAAAGCATAAGCACGTTTATTCATATATCTATGGATTGATTGTTTGAATATATTCTTTGCCAAAACGGTCGGTTACTTTAACCGTTATATGAGCATCTTTATTTTTAGGAGTTGCCCGAAACATATGTTGGGTAGGTCTTGGGGTAATCCATGTATATACCATCTTTTCCCGGTCTGAACATACTACTGATGCGTACGGATCTAAACCAGTATATCGTGTCATGTTTCCCATCAACTGACCGTCTTCCAGCCATTCCACTTTCCACAGTTTATCCCAGTTCCATACATTAGCAATAATATCTGACGGATGCTCCTTAGAAGCTCCTACAGGATAAGAACGAAATTGATGTTCTTTTGGATATCCGGAACTTTTGTAATACCATTTTACATCGTTGTCATTTACTTCATATACGCCATAACCACGTGGAGTACCATCCAGACAAATATCCGCTTTCCACCACGTACCACAAACTGCAGCCGTATTATGTTCCATCAGATTGTCATCGAATACGATATTAAGATTGTAATGAGTATGTCCTGTGATAAGATGTGCTTTGTAGGGTTTCAACATCTGATGCAGTGCACCTGCATTGACCATCTGATTACCAATCATATCATAGTTATACAAAAAAGCTTCTTGTTTTTCTGTTTGGCGGGAAGGGATATGCATAATAAAGAATACGAGTGACCCTTTCGGTACGTATGATAAATCCTTATCAAGCCATGCAAATGTTTTCTCATCCAGATAACCCATATAGAAATAATCACGTCCGATAAAGAAATTATTGTCTACTACAATATAATGGGCGTTTCCCTTATTAAAAGAATAGTAAGAAGGGCCAAAAGTATCTTCAAAAGTCTTGTAGGAGGTTTCATGCGTGCGACCATCATAATTCATATCATGATTGCCAACTACACGATAGATAGGTATATCCAGTTGATCGGCTCTTTTCAAATAATCGGGATATAATTCTTGATGGTCACCTACAATGTCTCCACAATCAATTCCGAAAACTTCAGTTGTTGCATAAGAAGAGAGAAGTTGTTTACAATCGTCGACTACATGTTGATAAATAGCCAGTTCATCTTTAGAAGTAACCTGTATATCAGATTGAGCTACAAAGACATGGGAAACATCATCTTTGGGATTCTTCTTCAGATTAAAATTATAGTTTTGCTTTTTAGAACAATCAATAGGTAGATAGAAAGAAGGGATAGTTCCTTTCCGGTCTGTCAGATAGCCTGAAGGAGTACAAATATATACAAAACGACTGTCTCCCAAAGTGGGGATACTATATTTCCCAGAAGCGTCGGTCTGCACACATATATGACCGTCGGTAACCATTACTCCCCCGATTCCTTTACCTTCGCAGGTAACTTTGCCTTTGATAATGTTGATAGAGGCTTCCGCCTGAACTGAAAGGTTCAGGCAGAAACACATTAAAAGAAATAAAAACAAGTGTAGTTTATTCGTTCTCATATTGAAGTATACTTTATAATTTTATCGAATGATTTCTTTTGCGTATTTTTTATAGATTTGGCGGGCAAGTTTTATTCCGTCACCGCCTTCGTTGTAGCTGATTCTGTTACTCGGATTTACCCATTCGTTTTCATACATCCGTGATTGATTAAAGAATTCTTCTTCATCAAAATTCTTCTTCTTTTCAGCAGCCTCGATTACTTCATTTATGAAACGATCCCACCGAACAGAATAATATTGATTGGTTAGACCTGCCCATGATCGATTAGCATAGTCGGTCAGGTGATAGCTATCTCCCCAAATGGTAATCAGAGAACGGGCATTCATTTCATAATAGTTTTTAGAAGCGGCATCATGTCCCATATCACGAGCATCAGTGATCCATTTATGCAATGAGAAAGTTGGATGACAGCTAACAAGTTTATCAAGGTCAGTAAGAATCTCTCTCATCTTATTCCCCCGTTTTTTCATCATCGGTATATCTCCCGCTTCATATGCAAGGGTGAACTCATCACGGACTACATTAAAATAATTCCCTAAAACTTGTCGTCCAATATTGACCAGATCAAACTCATAGCTATCTCGTTGACAGTCTTTTACTGATAATAGCAATCTCCATGCTTCAACTAAATCTTTGGGTTGATATTCAATCGTTGGTTTGGTAGTCCAGTGTCCGTTTCCTTTCAAACAAGGGCGCGCATTGGTGAGTGTGCCTTGTCCCACTTGTGCCGGTTGAACGTATACTTTATTTGCTAGTATTTCCCATGCTTTTCTCGCTTCGGGAGATATCTTGCCAATTCGTCTGTCTGCCAGTTTAAAGAACCATTCTTTATCTGTCTGACCTCCATTCCATGCTTTGTCAAGAACAAATTCATACATAAACTGATTCAGGTCTATGCCTTCGAGAGTGGAACCTACTCCTTTAAGATTACTGCCGCCATTCTTTAAAGCATCTGCCAATCGTTCGCTCACCAAATTTACCGGACCTGACAGAAAGGAATTGCCACCAAAATTACCCAGATAACACCAAAGATAAGGTTGACCGAAATAACTGTCTGTCTGTTTCCAGATTTCTGTATATTCACAGAAATAGTCTAATAGAATCAACCTGTCTTGAGGCACAGAACGAAGATAGGATTTGATACGTGGAGTGGTCCAGTGTTTGATGTCAGCATAAAACAGCCATGTCATCTGCAACCATACCGCTTCAGGATCTACAGCAGCTACAGATTCATAGATATGCTTAGCCATCATTCCCAAAGAATCGGCATCCCATGAAGGAGGGTCTATTTCATTGAACGGATCGATGCCATAGATATGGTTTGTACCATATAAACGAGTCTGTTCGGTAAGATATTCTTTTTGTATGATCGCATACAAAGAATCCATGGGATTCAGGAAAGTACAACGATATTGATCGGCAAAACCTCCCCATTCGCTTACTCTGGTTGTTTTTATATTGGGATAAACCCGTTTCAATGCTGCCGGTACATGCCCGGCAAAAGCCGGCAATACAGGTCGCATATTAAATTCACGTTCACGGGCAACAATCTGTTCCTGCAACGCTGCCTGACTTGACAACCACTCTTTAGGTAAAGGACTTTGCCAGCCATCCAAGTTACACATTCGATGCCATGGAAGATGTGCAGGACCTGTAAAGTATCCCCGTATTTCTTCATCTGTCAATCCCAGTTTACTCCAGACTTTATACCAGATAGCTTCCTGACCGGTAATAGCAAGAGGCATATTGATTCCATTTAAAGCCATCCAGTCGATAAAATGTTCCCAATCACTCCATTTCCACCAAGTCATTGAATACCCGAACGTACAATAGTTTAGAAAGAAACGGGTCGGGACATTTGCCTTAATAGTGACTTCTGTTGATATGGAAGGGAGAGTTTTAGGTAATTCTATCGGATCATCCTTATACCATGAAATAGTGGTCAGACAGTAGTTTTTCAAATAATGATTCAAACCTACTGCCATAGAGTTAGCGTTATTTCCGGAAATAATAATTTTATTCCCTTCACTTTTGATGGTAAAAGTGTCTGCTGAAGTATTATTCAACAGACGGAAATCAAAAGATGAAGCCTGTTGAGGAAACAACCGTTGTGTCATTTTATACATGGTAGTGATATTAGCATCTTCCGCACGTATTTGGCAGACAACAACTAGAAAAAGGAGTATACTTAGTATTTTCTTCATAATCATATTACTGTTTGATAAAACGAATAGCACATCCACCGCTTGTTGCCAGTTTGACATGAAGCGTGTCAGAAGCTGTTACTATTTTCTCTTCATACTTGAAAGAAGTCGGATTCGTTTTCCATTCCGCATCGTCACCGTCAGCATATATTTGAGCAGTATACTTCGCATCCGCATCCAAAAAGCTCAAAGGAGCATCCAACTCTCTTGCATTTTCATCTGTGATGCAGCCTACATACCAATCGCTGGTGTTACGGTCTTTCCGCGCAAACACGGAATAATCACCAATTTTGGCATCTACCACATGAGTTTTATCCCAGTCGGTAGGTACATCCTTAATGAAATCGAACGCTTTGATGCCTTTGTAGTTTTCTGGTAAATCCGAGGCCATTTGTAAGGGGCTGTAGATCACGACAAATAGTGCTAATTGCTTGCAAAGTGTAGTATTGACACGAGTCCCCGGACATGCCTCGTTAGTAAAGTTGAAAGTTCCGAATGTGAAGTCCATGGGCCCGGCTAATCCTCTGGTAAAAGGAATAACAGTTGTATGTTCCGGCGGATTTCCTCCATCGGGAGACCATGCATTGTGTTCCTGTCCGCGCACACCTTCCTGGGTCATAAGGTTAGGCCATGTGCGCTCAATACCGGTAGGCATAACAGGCTCGTGGTTGTCAATAGCTATTTGATATTTGGCAGCAGTTTCTATCACTTTCCGATAGTGACATACACCATACTGACCGTCGTGAGCTTCTTTAAAGTCCATCAGACGATTCACATATCCGGTTTTCACGACATGCACTCCATATTGTTGATAGAAAGCGAAGGCATTGTCCAGTTGGTTCTCGTAGTTTCGGGTAGCAGCTGCTGTTTCATGATGTCCAATCAATTCTACGCCTTTCTCACGGGCATAGTCAGTGATTGCCTTAATATCAAAATCCGGATAAGGTTTGGTGAAGTCTAAAGAATTCCCGTGTTTCATCCAGTTTCCTTCCCAACCGACATTCCATCCTTCTACTAACACACCGGAGATACCATTCTCTGATGCAAAGTCTATATATTTCTTTGTATTAGCAGTGGTAGCACTGTGTTTAGGACCATAATACCATGTTCCTTTACCCAAATGCATTTCCCACCATATACCGATGTATTTCCCTGGCTTTATCCAGGAAGTATCTTTAATTTTGGAGGGTTCGTTGAGATTCAACATCAAATAAGATGTAACCAGATCACCCGGTTTATCAGCAATAACAACTGTTCTCCAAGGGGTAACAAATGGAGCTTTGATATACGCTGCTACTCCATTAGACCAAGGAACTAATGAAGCGCAGAGTGTGGCAGAATCCTTAACTGTCAGATTCATTTTGGGATAATCTGTCAGGTTAGCTTCGTGAATGGCAAGATACTTTCCTTCCGCAGTTTCCATTGTTAGAGGAGTGCGTACAGTATCCAGTTCATTTATGGGAGAGAATGTTGCTATACATTCATAATATGGATCGGATGCGGGAATCCACCAAGCTTTATGTATACGCGGCATTTTAAACTCTGTTGCTTCGCTCATAATAACTAATGAATCCATGGATTCCTGTTGCGGAAACTCATAACGATATCCGATACCATCATTAAAGAGACGGAATATTACATTAAGTTTACGTTTTCCTGCTACCTCTTGAAGTAGTACTTTCAATTCATTATAGTGGTTCCGTACATATCGGCTCTCTCCCCAAGGTTGTTCCCAAGTTTCGTCCAAGGAGGAACGTTCGGTGCCTTTAATTACAAAATGGTTCAAGCTATCTCCATGTTCCAGGATAAACCCTAATTTAGAAGGGAGTATCATGGTTTCATTCTCTTTATTTACTGCGTATGATATTGTATTATCATTCTCTGTGACTGTTAGTTGTATCTTACCATCCGGGGACTTTAGTACCAGATTATCAGTTTGGCTACAAGCTGAAAGGAGGCTGGTGATTCCCAGAATATAAAATATTCTCCTTAATACAGTTAATCGATTCATCTTCTTTCCTTTTTTATGTTTTTGCTTATTTAGGTTGCTGCATTTTACGGGTATATACATTACCGCAATGATCTGTAACTTCTACACGTATTTCGGAATCCTTCATTTCAGGAACCGCATAAAACAAGTGTTCAGTAATGTCTGCTCCCAAATACTTATGTTTAAATGTAGAACTGTTTTTATCACAGTATTCATAAATAGCAGGGTCGTATCCGGAAAAACGAGTCATTTCTCCTCTGTCAATACCGTTTTCATACCATTTCACTTTCCAGGTTGGGTCGTAATTCCAGACATTTGCCACCACTGCTTCCTTTTTATTTCGACTGGCACCTACCGGATAAAGTTCAAATTGATAGTCCTTATCTCTTCCTACGCATTTGTAATACCAGTTAACCTTACCTCCGTCAAATTCGTAGACGGCATATCCGCCCGGAGTTCCATCACAAGCCCAGGGAGCTTGCCAAAACAGTGTTGACAAGGGGGCGTGCACGTGTTCGTAAAGATTGTCTGCCAACACATAATTTTCATTATAGTGTTCATGTCCTGACATGATATGAGCATTATAAGGTTTTAGCAACTCATACAAATGAGAGCGGTTATTCATTACTTTCATAGTAGACTCCTTTCCCCATTCCTTTCGGCGTGCTTCTCTTGAATAGGTAGGGATATGTGTAGCAACTACTACTGTGGATCCCGGAGTGACTTGTTTCAAATCCTGTTCCAACCACTGGAGTTGTTGTTCGGTAAGATAACCAACATACAAATAGCTTTTTGCAATAAAGAAAATATCATCGAGAACAACATAATGCACATTTCCTCTATTGAATGAATAGTAAGTGGGACCATAATAAGATTTATAAGTAGTACGTGCATGTTCATTGGAACGTACATTTAAATCTAAGTCATGATTTCCAATTACATAGAAGAAGGGAATTTCCGTTTCGGCTATTGCATCTATCATGGGCGCAAAATAGCTGGGCTTTTTATTGATGTCACCAATAATATCTCCACACACTATTCCATACGCAGGGATTCCCTGATAACTAGTTGCCAACAGCTCTTTCACATCTTTTGAGGCCTCCCGTACTTGTGGCATTTCTTCGTCAAAATACACTTGTGGGTCAGCCCATACAACCAAAACGTGCTTTTGGTTATTCGTAGATGATTGTGTCAGCTCAAAATCAAAATGTACTTTCTTTGAAGGTTGAGCAGGCACTTTTTGAAAGAATACAGGGACTTTACCTTTCATCGGAACGTCATAGCCATCAGGAAGGGTAATATAGATGTATTCTGCATCAGAGGTACTTGTCATAGAGTATCGTCCTTTTTTATCTGTAAGGACAATCTGTGTACCATCTGTCACAGGTACATTAGCCACTCCCTTACCTCCGGACAATACTTTCCCGTAATAGACTACGGGAGTAGTTGCAGCCTGTACACTAACGCAGGAAATACTCCATTGGAACAGGCATAAAAGTAATAATAGTCTTAATTTCATTCTTTAATCCTTTCTATTTTAATCAAACGCGTAAGAGGCTTGTTTATTTTATATATTTGAGTTATCAACTGGGCTATTTCAGCCTGCCAGGCTTCACGTATCTGCGGAAACATGGCTTGAGTATAATTGGTATATAAATACTTCACCAGATAATGACTTTCCCGTTCCGCTTTGGCAGCATCAAGAGCAGCTTTATTATCTGCAAAAAGTAATCCTCTATGTTTAAAAAAGACATACTGCATAGCCATATACTGACGTAAACGTTTTTCTATGGCGCACCTTTCTTCATTCAGATACATGATAGACAGACTCTGTTGGTATTGGGGCGTACATGTTATTTCTGCCAGATTAACTCCTTTACTCAATTCGTCGCCACTCCAACAGCCAATTTCTATTCCATCAATAGTAACCCGGAAAATGCCATGCAAATCAGTTACTTTCATTATTTCCTGATTCATTTCCTGCATAAAGGGAATTTGTCTGATAGCATCCCGAGCTGTACCTTTCGTTCCCCAGCGAGGAATCGTGTCGATAGGGAAAGGCAATGAACGGGATAAATATCTGAAAGATATTGTGTCATTTTCATTCTTTATATGAGATATTCGGCAGTTTCGCTCTTCCATTGCTTTCCTGTTAGTGGCATTGATTTGGAAAGAAGCGATTTCCTGTCCTGCAAGTCCCTGTGCTTTCAGGAATAAGTATGCCATTACCATATGACCGTCTTTATCAGGATGAATCCGGTCACCGCCACAGAAAGTAGCTGTAGAATCAGATAGCTGAATCTGCTTATTCAACCCGCACATCACAGTATTGAAATTGACAAATCCCCATCCTCTCTTTTGGGCAACTTCTGCCTGCATTTCAATAATTCGTTTGATCGTCTCATTCTTTCCGTGTAGTGCTTCTACTCCTTTCAATTTCACATTCTCATCATAGGGAGGAGAACCTAGAAGTACTACGCTTTTTATTTTTTTGTCAGCAAGAATCTGCCGTTGCAGTTTTTCAAACTCTGTGTGAGCATACTCTACCTGCTGATTCGCATACTTATCATATCCGGGCTTATTATATCCGTCGAATCCGGAATCATTCATCCCGAAAGAACAGATCAGATAGGTCGGCTTTTTGATTTTAATATCTGAATCGAAACGATAAACCATGTGGCTCACACAATCACCACCAATTCCTCCATTATACATACGAAGAGGTAAATTGGGGAAGTGCGTCATGTAATACAGCCATATATAAGAATGATAATGCCCTCCTTCCGTTATACTATTTCCAAGAAAAACAATTCTGTCATTTGCTTTAAATGACGGAATTTGCTGTGCACTTACAGGAAACGATAAAATGCAACAGGTATATAATAAAAATAGTATTTTCTTCATTACTAAACCTTTTTATTCAACTGGAGTAAGAATTGCTGCCCAACCGCCACCTTTAGCCATGGTGATGTTAATTAGTTCATCTTTTGAAACCATTACCTCTTCTGTTTTAAAATCCGAGGCGTAAACGTCTGCATTCACACCGTCTTTGAAAATTTCCATTTTATATTTGGATGCTTCAAGGAAATCCAGTTTCACTTCAATATTACGGGCATTCCAGTCTGTTAAACCTGCCAAATACCAATTCTTACCATTCTTACGGGCAATAACTAATTGTTCTCCGATTTTAGCTGTTATAGCTTTAGTATCTTCCCAAATGGTAGGTATACGGGAAATAAAAGAGGCAAATTCTGGAGCTTTATAATAATTTGAGGGAGAATCTGCTAACATTTGTAACGGGCTTTCATACACTACATATAAAGCTGCCTGATGGGCGCGTGTACCTAGACTGATCGGATGTACGAAATTGATGTAAAAGTCTTCCGCTGTTGCATTGTTTACTGCACCGGGAGTATAATCCATCGGACCGGCTACCATTCTTGTAAATGGAAGAATCAAGTCATGTACCGGATTAATATCTCTTGAATCCTTATCGTGCTCTAATCCAAGTACACCTTCAAAAGTCATCACATTGGGATATTTCTTCTGTAAACCGGAAGGTTTGAAAGATCCATGGAAATCAACGAGTAATTTACGCTCCATTGCGGCTTTTCCTACCCGTTCGTAGAAATTAACCATATATTGATCCGAACGTTGCATAAAATCTACTTTTATACCTTTGATTCCCCATTTTTCATAAACATCCAGAATTTCGTCCAATTCTTTATCAAGTGGGTTCCATAAAGTCCATAATACAAGACCTACATTTCTTTCCTTTCCATATCGTACCAGTTCCGGTATATCCAATCCGGATATTGGCTCCTTAATATTCCAGGTTCCGGCTGACCAGCCTTCATCTAATAAAATATATTCAATTCCGTATTTTGAAGCGAAATCAATGAAATATTTATAGGTATCCGTATTCACACCTGCCTTAAAATCTACCCCGTATACGTTCAGTGTACTCCACCAATCCCAAGAAATCTTTCCGGGTTTTATCCAGTCTGTATCTTGAGTAACAGATGGAGAGGCTAATTGATACACTAAGTTATTTTCAATTACCGCTTTGTCGTCTTCGTTAATCATTAACACACGCCAAGGGAAAGTTCTTGTTCCTTCAGTTTCAGCAATGTAAGAGGCTTTCTCCAATAATACTTCGTCACGATCGGCACCTTCCTTTAAGGCACTTTTTAAAACTACAGGAGGAAATTCACCGGACAGCGTGTTATTACGATCACCTGTCAAAAATAGATTGGGATAATCGAAAAGATCGGATTCCATAATAACAACTTTCGTTCCTTTAGGAGTAGAGAGATAAATGGGTAGATAGCCTTTCATATCCTTAGTGAGCGAGGAGATGTTTAATTCATCAAAAATGGCTTCGCAGTGTGTGAGGTATTCTTGATTCTTTTCTCTTGGCCAATATAGCTTACACCCTTCAGTCCAGTTCTGTTCGATGGTTTCAGTATTAATAATAACTTTAGGTTGCTTTAATGAAGTCTCAAAACGATAAGCGGCCCCATTGTTATATACTCTGAAGACTATTGCGTAGTTACCTTTACAAGTCAGAGTTAACTGGTTATATTGATCTTTGATAATTCTTTGTTTAAGTGGAATGACAGCTGTTTGCTCCGAATTTACTTTGAGTGTTTTAGCTTCTATTACTTTCGGATTTACTCCCGGTTGTTCAGTCTGCCCTTCAATATCCATCTGCATCAGACTGGGATTTAGTATACGTTCACCATTGTAATCAATACTCCAACTTAATAGTTTTCCGGCTGTTACCGTCACCTTGATTTTTCCATCCGGTGAACTTACAGTGTAGTTATTGGCTTGAGTTACTATGCATGTGCATAAAATAATGTGTAATAATATAAGTACTCGTTTCATTTTATATATTATATTTTATTGAATATTCGCTATTTAAAGACTCTCTGCTCGTTGAATTCCTTCTTTAATGGCCGCCCACTGATTGAATTCTATTACTTGCACAATGTCAAACACCATTAATCCTTCGGATTGGGAAAGACAGACATAAACAGCATCCGCTATATTGTCTTTATGATTTAAAGCATACAAAGTGCCATAGACTTTACATGCTCCATGAACAATGCGTTGTGCACGCGCTATACCATATTCTATGGATTCGGGATCATTTAATCCAAATATTTTGGTTAAATAAGTTCCACATAGAAAAGTATCCAATAATCCAGCAAAACCTGCATTTTTATATTCAGATGAAGCCCAACTGTATTCTTTTGAGAAATCATATTCGGTGGATGCCCAATTTTGTCCTTGCCCATAAATGGCATGAATCCATGAGGCGGCCCAATATTCTAATTGAATATCCGGTTTAATATTTTTAATTTCTGTACGTACCTGTTCCACAAAATTGCGTACAACCATAGAACGGAATTCCCACCATTTTTTATAATAAGCCCCTGTACGCTTAGTCCCATCCGTATTCCAAGTGAAAATATCATCCGGGAATCGATCTAGTTGTTTTCCAATGTATTGTTCAAAAGCTACTTTTGTAGTCTCCGAAAAGTCACTTTCATCTCCCGGATAACGACAATAGTCTAAAGCACAGCCATCAAAATCGTAATTTGTAACTAATTCTTTTATGAAATTCAAACAAAAGTCTTGTACTTCCGGTAAAACAGGATTCAAAAAGGCGGAAACTTTCGTTTTATCGTTCTTTATATCTATCAACCCTTGATCTTTGGTGTATTCCAGACAAGTTTTTCCATTCCATGTATCATCACGATATGCCATCCCATTTTTAGAAGAAGGCAGGCCTGCTGTAAATATGGTGGTGGATACTGTAACTTTAAGTTCACGTTTATGGGCCTCATCAATAAAAAATTGAAGATAATCCCAATCTCTTTCAATATGTATACCGGCAAGATCAGTCAATGGGGTTAAATAAGAACTTTTAAACAGGGCATCCCCTTGTACAGGACGGACATCAACTACAATTTTATTAAAACCTGTTGATTTGGCAAGATCAAGATAATAGGTGATGTTCTCTTTCTTTGAGAAACGTTCAAAATTAGCTTCTGCATCAAACCAAAGCATTTTTTCTTTTTCAGGAATCGGTTCTTCCGGAATAACAGGAGCGGGAGGATTTGCATCAGGAAGTTCTGGTTCTACAGTCTTTGTGGAACAACTACTAAATGATAGAAGAAAAAAGAATAATAAAATGCTTGGAATGAATTTCATACTTTATTGTTTTTATTTCCCGATTTCAGGCTGACATTAAAAAAATACAGCCTGAAACCGAGAATAATAAGAAAGCTAAATAAAATAAATCTGTTATCCTAAAGATCTTTCGACCGTTATTTTAAAGCTACTGCCGTAGTTATAGCACGTTGGGCACCTGCACTTGGTTTTATCACCGGTTGTCCGTTGACCAACATACAAGTTGAACCACCACCATCAAGATTCATCGCATCTACACAACCCAAGCTTTTCAAAACATTAGCTATCATAGCCATATTCATACCCTTTACACCCTCCGTCACACTACGACCTTCGCAAACGAAAAATACCACCTTATTATTGGCTGTTACTCCAATAGCTGTTCTTGGATGATAATTTTCAGGAGCAACTCCACTTTCTTCATCAAAAAGCTCTTCAGTAAAAGTATTTCTCACATTTCCGTCTTTCAACAAGATCGGACCTCCTCCAATAGCTGTTTCCGCATTTAGTTTTACGCCTCTAGTCGGAAAATAAGCTGAAGGTATAGGTTGAGGTTCATAACCGGATTTATTAGGAGAAGGTTCTTCATAGGTATATGTCACGCCATCAGCTGTCGTATAAGCCCAATCTGTGGAGAAACTACCATTCTTTGACAACTGAAAGATACCTCGTGTCGGGTAATAACTTTTTTGAGAGCGTATCTCTTCCTGTGAATTTACTGCTAATACCTCTCCTTCACGACATAGCAGACTAACAGACTTTCCAGCTCCCATAACAAAATATCCGCCATTCATAATTATCGGATATTTTTGTTGTTCTGCTTGCCAAATTTGATTGGGAGTCTTAGAATATATCTGATCTCCTATAGTTGCAAAATTAGCTTTTGACATATCTGCAACAGCAATAAAAGCAATAGCTTTCATACCTTCCAGTTCTGTTGGAGATTTATATACACTTATGTACTCAGGTAACGTGCCAAACTCTGTTGCCTGTTTAACCCAGCCTAATGTTGTCGGATCAGGATCCGGCATTACTACCTTTTCATTATCATCATCTGAACAACTTGTCGCTGACATAGCGGCAATCATGAAAAGAAGCCAATATTTTGATATATTTTTCATTATCATATTGATTTAATCGTAAATGTTTATTTTTTATTTTTGTGCTTCCGCACGTTCTATGCCTTTTCGGATACCATCCCATAGATTCATCTCAATAACCTGTACTATGTCGAACACCATCAAACCTTCCGATTTTTCAAGACAAAGACTAACAGCATCCGCTATATTAGCTTTATGATTTAAAGCGTATATCGTTCCAAATACTTTGCAATCATTACCGACCAACCTCTGTGCACGGTCAATGCCATACTCTATAGATTCCGGATCATTCATTCCGTAAATACGCTCCAAGTACGTTCCACATAAGAAAGTATCCAGATAAGGTGCAAATCCTGATTCATTATAAGCTTCCGATCCCCATGGATAATTTAATGAGAAATCAGATTTTGGACTAGCCCAATTTTGTCCTTGTCCATAAATACCATGAATCCAGGAAGCAGCCCAATACTCTAGTTCTACTTTCTTATTAATGGAATGAATTTCTTTACGTACTTCTTTCACAAAGCTTGTAATAACATTAGCCCGAAATGCCCACCATTCTTTATAATAAATGCCTGGATTTTTCGTTCCATCTGTATTCCATGTGAAAATATCATCTGGAAAGTTCTGAATTTTCTTGCCCAGGTAGCGTTCAAAAGCTTTCTGACTATCAATAGAGAAGTCGCTGTCATCTCCGGGATATCGGCAATAATCTAATGCATAAGCATCCACATCATAGTTTTTCACTATTTCACGAACAATACTCAAAGCAAATTTGCGAACATCCTTACGAACCGGATTCAAGAAAGCTCCTACCTTTTTCTTATCCTCCCTGATGTCAAGCATCTTTCCACCGGGTGTGTACTCCAAGCATGTTTTTCCATCCCAACGTGGTTCATCATAGACTAAGCCTTCACGAGTAGCAGGATGTCCGGAGGGAAACATTGCAGTAGAAACTGTAACCTTTAATCCTAACCGACGAGCTTCACTGATAAAATACTGCAGGTAATCCCAAGCTCGATGAATCACCTTGCCATTTACTGTTGTAAGCGGAGGGAGAATTTTACTTTTATATAGTACTTCCCCATATATAGGTTTGACGTCTACTACTACTTGATTGAAGCCTACAGATTTAGCTTTTTCCAGATAGTAAGAAATAGAATCTTTAGAAGCAAAACGCTCAAAATTGGCTTCTGCATCAAACCAAAGATATTTAGGTTGTTCTTTGCCCCTGTTCCCGGCAAAGGAACAGGTAGCAAATAACAATAGAAAAAACGATATAATGCTTTTATTCAACATATTTCAATTCTATATAATTAGGAGTATTATGTCTATTTTTCGTATTTGGTAAGTTCATAACAACGAATACCTACACCATAACCATAATAGAGGTATAATGATTCCCCATCATCACTTGGTGAACAAGTAGTCCAGATACAAGAGTTGGTAGTCCAAGGCTCGATTGTTTCAGTGATGGGTAATGAGTTATTATTGGATGGATCTAACAAGTGTAGTCCAACCCAGCCCCAACCACAAGTAATAGTTGAACCATACCATCTGCCATTGAATGGAATTCCTCTACCGGAAATAAGCACATGATTACCCCAGCCAGCATATCCTTTCTTATTCCACATATCAATATATGGACCTGTGATGTTGTTAAATGCCCCTGCCGTATTTGCTTTGTAACCGATTTCCGGTCCCATTACACCTCCTGCATTCACTGCGTCTATAACATAAAATGGTGGGTTATCTGACACTCCGAGTACAGCTACAATCTGTCGCCAGTTACTATCATTGCTTGGACGGCCGGTAACTAAGGATAAAGTGCTTGTATATGAACCGTTTTCAAATTTGTAAACAGCATGTGTACCTACACCATCAGGTTTAGAATCATAGACATATCCCACTTTATCAATATCACCGGTTGCAGAAACTTTATTTGCTCCGGGAGTTACATTAGCAACTTTTTGAGGAGCTCCTTCAACAGTAGTCCATCTGTATAATCCTACATTCTTTACTACACCTATCAGATTACCGGCATCATCATTTACTAACTGGCATAAAGAAGCATCTATTCCTGTCACGTTTAGCGTTTTATCAACTTTCTGCCCTGTATATTTATCATAGAAGTTAAACTGGGTATCTATTATATAATTACCAAACACTGCACCAAAACCATCTTTGTCTTTGTTAGATGGGGTAGGTACACTAATTTCCCATTTCTTGAAGAAATATTCAAAACCTTCTCCATCGTTTAATTTTCCGCCATAAGTCCATTTCACGGTCCAGTCAGTGGTTGTGCCATCTTGCGCCTTCACTGTATAATGTACATCTTTTGAAAAATCTTGAGGTACATCAGGGGTAGGAGTAACTGTTGCATATGGAGAAATAAAGAACGAACAAGTAATTCCATTTAGTTTGCTTAAATCTAAGTCTGGAGTAATCTTGAATTCAATTATATTACCATCCTTAACGGTACCTTGTTTATAATTTCCCTCCCCCAATCTTACTTTGAATCCGGTTATATCAGTATCAGAGTATAATGTTGGATCGTCCGAGCATGCGGAAAATGCAACCATTGTTGCCATTATAGCAACTTGAAGCCAATTATGATATTTTATTTTCATGACATCTACTTTTTTAGTTATTCGGGTGTTTGGCAACCAGAGTATATTCTTTTTGCGTTCCATCACCTGCTACAATAGTTAGTTTAAATGGAGTAGATAAATCTTTAGCACCCGTCAATGAAGGATAAGCAAACGCTGCTACAGGCAAATTTGCCGTTACATACAATTCACTCAATTTTACTTTTGCCGGGAGTTCGAAAGTTATATTTCCATTCTCTGATATGACTCCATCGTAAGTAGTACCATCTTCCGGAGAATTAGCACGAACCATAATAGATACAATATTACAATCAGAGTGATAATGGATATCATCATGCTTTTCACAAGAAAAAAAGGAAAAGCTAAATGTTATCATTAATATGATGTATGTAATTACTTTGAAATTTTTCATAACTATAATAATCTTTTGATATTACCAAGGAGCATTATTCTCACATAACGGATTATTCTGTAATTCATCTACAGGAATAGGCAGTAAGTAATAGCGTTCTGGGAAGAAGCGGTTTATATTGTCATCACATGACACTTGTTCATAGGTATAAGTATTGTCGTCTTTTTTGGTGATTTTTGTCCCATGTGCCTGCTTACCATCAATGACTTCTCCTGCCAAACGCCATCTGCGTAAATCCCAATAACGGAATCCTTCAAACGCTAATTCGCAGATACGCTCTTTACGTAATAGTTTCATAAATGAATCTTTATCCGGAGCTTCCTCTGTAGTGCGTTTGGGTAAATTAACACGTTCTCTGACTTCGTTGAGAGCTTCTAAAGCATCATCCTGATTTTTGCTATAATCCTGTTCTGCCAAGGCTTCGGCCAGATTTAACAAAACCTCCGCATAGCGCATTTCAATCCAAAATTGATCGCTTCCTTTGTCATCAAAATCAGCATTGTTTTCTTGTAGATATTTTCTGATAAAGTATCCGGTAACTGTTTGTTTTTCTCCCGGATTCATGTTATCTCTATAAGCAGCGAAACCATTTTCAGCATCCACATAAGTATAGATTTTCTTTTCTTTCCAGGTAGCTCCATTGTATATAATGGATGCATAGAAACGAGGTTCGCGACCTACATAAGGATCATTAGCCATAGAGCCACTCCATGAGAAAGGAGTTCCGTCGGCCATATCATAAGAATCGACTAATTCACTCGTCGGGACAGCTCTTCTTATTCCCTGTTTACCGTCAGGAGCAAAGTAACGATCAAAATAATGAGGCATATCTGGTATCTTATATGCTATAGAGAAAATAATTTCTTTATTGCCTGCCACTTTGAATACATCTTCATAATTGTCCATTAAGTCATACTTATTGAGCTTTTTAATCTCATCAGCTGCGGTAATAGCAACATCCCAACGTTTTGCGAAAAGTGCTGTACGACACATATAAGCATATGCAGCTCCTTTAGTTAGACGTCCATCCCATTTACTATCCCATTCTTTCGGAAGATGTCTTGCCGCAAATTCTAAATCTTTCAGAACAAAATCCCACGATTCAGCTTCAGTTGCTCTCGCTTTATCTTTTTGCCCTTCTGAATCGACTCCATTGGTTTCATCACGAAGTATAACACCTCCGAAAATTCTAATCATACGTGCATAATTCACAGCCCGGATAAAACGAATTTCGGCAATACGAATATTGAGAAAATCTTCACTAAATTTATTTCCATAAATACCGGCATCACGTAGAAATACATTTTCTCTAAATATATCAGTATAAAGTCCCCATGATGACATCGGGTTGTTATCTGATGTTATTGTATTTTGCTGTAACAGAATCTTATTATGAGCACTCCATGTCTGTGGAACTCCATTCCCATACTTTACTAAATCTGTATATCCATCGGTTAAGGATAAAGAAGAAAAGTTGGATAAGCCATTAAGAGGCTTATATAAGTAAGTCACATACATATCTAAAGAAGATTCCGAACTCCAGGCTACTGTTTCTGAATATGAGTCTGTGGGATCTTTCTCCAGCAAATCATGACATGAGATTAGAAACTGTGACGTAAACATCAGTCCTATCCCTAATAGATATAATCTTTTTATTTTCATAATTATTGATTTAATTAGAATGTGATATTTAGTCCAACACTATAATTCTTTTGTTGGGGATAATAACCATTATTTATAATAGCCATTTCAGGATCGCAATATTTGAACTCCGTAAAAGTTAACAGATTGGTACCTGCTACGTATACACGAACGTTGGATAATCCGATATTGGCTTTAGCAAGTATTTTTTTAGGAATGGTGTAACCAAACTGCAAGTTCTTCAAACGTAGGAAATTACCATTTACCAACCACCAGGAAGAGGTATATGCATTGTTTCCATTATGAATGGCACTTAATCTGGGATAACGGGCATTAACATTCTCCGGTGTCCATGAATCTTCTACCAGATAATAAGGAGCATTACCTCCAGAGTAGAATGGTCGTGTATAAACTGTATTATCCATTGAACCATGGCTATAAGTACCATTCAGTGTATAACTTACAATAGCGGCTCCTTGCCATAACGCACTCAAGTTAAAGCCTTTCCAATTGAAATCCATAGACAGAGAGTAGTTTAGCTCTGGTAAAGTACTGTGACCAATTTTAACTCTGTCTCCATCCAGTGTAATTTTACCGTCTCCATTAATATCTTCATACATGATATCACCAAAACGTTGAACTCCATTGCCAACGAAAGGACGGTTATCCAATTGCTCTTGTGTTTGATATAATCCTATAGCTTTATAGCCATAAATTTGTCCTAAAGGTTCACCTATGTTAGTCCGGTACCAAGGAGTACTTTCACTCTCTATTCGCGATAAAACTTTATTTCTAGCCCATGCCACACTACCGGTTATGTTATAATAGAAGTCATTAATATGGTTCTGATGCTTCAACACCAACTCAAAACCGCGATTATCGATCTTGCCAGTATTTCCTTTTTGAGCATAATTTCCACCTAGTGAAGGAGGGAAACCACCGCTCCGGCTTTCTTGTATGTCTTTTGTTAACTTATAAAATAAATCGAATTCTACTCCTAGTAATCCATTCCACATTGTCAGGTCAGCACCAATATTGTAACTGCGGGTGGTAGACCAGGTTAAGCTGGAAGTAATAGAGTTGGATGCACCTAATCCCGCATAAGGAACTCCTCCGAATATATACGCATTCTTCTCTACCTTAAAAATACTTCTATGCAAAAAAGCATCTGTATTATCACTACCTAATTCACCAACAGAAGCGCGAAGTTTTAGTAAGTTGATAGAAGAGATGTTATTTTTTATAAAGTTTTCTTCAGAGATTACCCATCCAAGAGATACAGAAGGGAAGAAGCCCCATCTTTTATCTTTAGCGAATTTATAGGATCCATCTACACGGAAAGCAAATTCTGCAAGGTATCTTTTATCGAAAATATAATTGAAACGTCCTACATAACCAATGGTAGCTTTATCGCTGTGGCTACCTGTAGGATTGGATATAAATTCAGTACCTAATGAAAGGTCAACCGGATCATTGAAGTTATAACCGCCCATCTTTCCTGTCATTGTAGAACCTTTCAGTTGTGTCTGTTCATATAAGAATAAAGCAGAAACTGCATGCTTGCCAAAAGTATTTGCATATTCAACAGTTGGGCGGACCATAAATCTTCTGAAAGAAGAGGCCGATTTTGTATAATTACCTTTCTCACTTGTAGAAGATGCACGCATTAAATTATATGATTTTGAATCTGCACTGTATGCATTGACGTTATATCCTACTAAAAAACCATTATCTTCTGTATAGCTAGTATCGTAAACTAAACCCAAAGAAGCTTTCAGCCCTTTCACCCATGGGAAAGCATAACTAACTTTCATTGTACCATCAAACTCATGTCTTTGATTTTTCTGGAATCCACTATTTCTCAATGTAGCAAGGGGACTTTGTGTGGTGGAACTACCAGGACCAATCCAAGCAGTGTATTCTCCTTGATAATAAATAGGGATAATAGGAGCTGCATAAACAGCCTGCTGGATTGGATTTTGTTCAGCTTGTGCACTTGTACTAATTCCAGGCCAATTCTTTTCTTCATAGAAGCCGGAGATATTAAGTTCGAACGTTAAATCCTTGGTGATATTACCTTCTACATTAGAGCGGACATTATAACGATCATAATTTACATTTTCGATGATACCAGATTGATCCAACATACCTATACTAGTAAAGAAGCGGATGTTTTTGTTACCACCAGAAGCCGAAATGTTATGTTGGTGTGTGAAGCCATAATTTTTAAAAACTTCTTTCATCCAGTTTGTATTTCCATATTTACCTTCCGGATCATAGTTATTAGCTACTTTTGTCTGAATATCAGCTCCATAATATGGACCATTACCATCAAGTTCACTAGCTTTATTATACCAATAGATATAGTCAGGACCATTTAACATTTCAGGCATAGCTGTGTTTTTTTGGAAAGTTACAGAACCGTCATATGAAAGTGTAACTTTACCTTCAGTACCTTTCTTGGTTGTTACCAAGATTACTCCATTTGCCGCTGCCAAACCATAAACAGATGCTGTGGCGGCATCTTTTAGAATAGATATGTTTTCTACATCATTCGGATTTACTGTATTCAACATACGTTCAACACCATCCACTAATATGAGGGGACTTGAATCTAAAAAAGTACCCAAACCGCGAATGTTGATAGATGTTTGATCGTTTCCGGGAAGACCGGAACGTTGAACACTTGTTACCCCCGGTAATTTACCAGTCATCATATTAGACAAGTTGGCTTGAGGAGCCATCATCAACTCTTTAGAGCCAACTTGAGAAACGGAACCTATTAAGAATTTCTTTTTTTGAGTTCCATACCCTACTACCACAACTTCATCCAATGCTTTTGCATCTTCTTGTAATCTGATAGTAATCTCTGAACGACCCTGTAAAGCAACTTCTTGAGTCTGATATCCAACAAATGAAACGACTAAAGTTGATTTTAAGTCTTGTACATTTAAGTTAAACTGCCCGTCAATATTGGTAATAGTACCATTGGACAAATTCTCTTTTACACTAACAGTAGCACCGACAAGCGGTTCATTGTTTGAGTCATACACTGTCCCTTTCACGTTCGTGTTTTTTTGAGCATGAGCGTTTAAAAAAGAAAGCGAACAGATGAATAAGGCTATAAACCTTATACTCCATGTGATTTGTTTCTCCATATTAAATATTAATGTTAATAAAACAAGATAGTTATTTATAATTCATCAAGTCTTCTAATGTTTTCCAGCACTGATACAGTCCTCTTGGCACATGGAAGCATCCTTTCCATTTTCCTCCTTTGAGTGGGAGTAAGACTTCCCCTCTGCGGTTCAGGTACCCATACCATTCGGGATGTTCTTTATCCTTGAAATACTCCCATGTGTAGTCATGTACTTTTTCAAACCATTTCAGGCATTGTTTGTCTCCCGTCAATTGATAACCTTTCAATAGGGAAATAAGCGTCTCAATATGTACCCACCAGAGCTTCTGATCCCATTCCAGTTGTTGAGGTGGACAGCCATTACGATCCATAAAGTAATAAATGCCGCCATACTCCTTATCCCAGCCATAATTAAGCATTGTAAGGGTGGT
>NZ_DAWCXD010000040.1:0-38473 GCF_052357945.1 Bacteroides sp.
CCCCAATAAATATATAATTGTAAGGCTTTCAGCCTAACTGCAAAATTCCCATTTATATAAATAAAGATTAACCAAAAACAATTATATCATGGATAGAAGAAAGTTTTTAAAAAACACAGGCTGGTCTTTCCTCGGACTGGCAGCTTCAGGCAGCTTGCTCGGTTCTTGCGCAGCAGGAAGCAAAGAGGCTAAGAAAATTATGCCATCAGCCAGCAACCTCAAAATGTATTGGGGCGACTTGCACAACCACTGTAACATCACATACGGACACGGCGACATACGCGATGCTTTTGAAGCAGCGAAAGGACAATTGGATTTTGTTAGTGTTACTCCTCATGCTATGTGGCCGGATATTCCCGGAGCAGATGATCCCCGCCTGAAATGGGTGATCGATTACCACACGGGAGCTTTCAAGCGTTTGCGTGAAGGCGGTTATGAGAAGTACGTAAAAATGACAAATGAGTATAACAAGGAAGGTGAATTCCTAACTTTTGTAGGATACGAAGCTCATAGCATGGAACATGGAGATCATGTTGCGTTGAACTATGATTTGGACGCACCACTTGTAGAATGTACTTCAATCGAGGACTGGAAAGAAAAAGCAAAAGGACATAAGGTATTCGTTACCCCGCACCACATGGGTTATCAGGGTGGCTATCGCGGTTACAACTGGAAATGTTTTACCGAAGGAGATATTACTCCATTCGTAGAAATGTATTCCCGTCACGGTCTGGCAGAAAGCGATCAGGGAGACTACCCCTATTTGCATGATATGGGGCCACGCCAATGGGAAGGAACCATTCAATATGGTCTTGAATTGGGCAATAAGTTTGGTATCATGGCTTCCACCGACCAACATTCCGGTTATCCGGGAAGCTATGGCGACGGACGCATCGGTGTTTTGGCTCCGTCACTGACTCGCGATGCCATTTGGGAAGCTCTACGCACCCGTCACGTATGTGCCGCAACCGGTGATAAGATTATTATAGACTTCCGCCTCAACGATGCTTTCATGGGTGATGTTGTTCGCGGTAACAGTCGTCGTATCTATCTGAATGTCACAGGTGAAAGCTGTATTGACTACGTAGATATTGTAAAGAACGGGCAGATTTTAGCTCGTATGAACGGTCCGTTGACTCCCGTTGCTCCGGAAGGTGATACGGTACGTTGCAAAGTTAAAGTTGATTTTGGTTGGAATCGTGAAGAGAAATACGTACATTGGCAGGGCAAACTGTCGGTAGACAAAGGACAGATTCATAGTGTAACTCCTTGTTTCCGTGGCGCAGCATTCACTTCTCCGCAAGAAGGTGAAACTGAATTCCACACACATGTCAACCGTATTGTATCCGTTGGCGACAAGGAAACCGAACTGGATATGTACAGCAGCAAGAATCCGAATACGACTACAGCAGCCATGCAAGCTGTAATCCTTGATGTGGAAATGCCAAAAGACGGTAAGGTCATTGCCGAATTCAATGGCAAGAAGTTTGAACATACGTTGGGCGAGTTGCTTGAAGGTTCACGTTCACACTTCATGATCGGTTGGTTGAGCGAGGCTATTCTCTTCAATCGTGCCATGCCGGAAAGCTGTTTCACTCTGGAACATTACATGGAAGATAAAGAGCCGCAGCGAGATACGGATTACTACTATGTACGCGTTCGCCAACGTGACGGACAATGGGCTTGGAGTTCACCGATTTGGGCGGAAAGAGTGTAGTTTTTAAGTATCAAGTATTAAGTATTAAGTATTAACGTGGTATGGAAAAAGAATACGCTATAGGAATTGACCTTGGCGGAACTTCAGTAAAATACGCCCTTATTGATAATGAAGGCGTATTTTACTTTCAAGGGAAGTTACCGTCGAAAGCCGATGTATCAGCAGAAGCTGTCATCGGACAGTTGGTTACTGCTATCAATGAAGTGAAAGCCTTTGCACAGGAAAAAGGCTACAAAATTGATGGTATAGGAATCGGAACACCGGGCATTGTGGATTGTACGAACCGTATTGTTTTAGGAGGTGCGGAAAATATTAACGGCTGGGAAAACATTCACTTGGCAGACCGCATTGAAACGGAAACCGGACTTCCGGCTTTATTGGGAAATGATGCCAATCTGATGGGACTGGGAGAAACAATGTACGGAGCCGGTCAGGGAGCCACTCATGTTGTTTTCTTGACGGTAGGAACGGGTATTGGCGGTGCAGTAGTCATCGACGGCAAATTGTTCAACGGTTATGCCAACCGGGGAACGGAGCTGGGACACGTGCCTCTCATTGCCAATGGCGAACCGTGTGCTTGCGGTTCTGTCGGCTGTCTGGAACACTATGCTTCCACTTCTGCTTTGGTACGCCGCTTCAGTCAACGAATAATAGACGCAGGTATCTCCTACCCGAATGAAGAGATTAACGGAGAATTGATTGTCCGCCTTTATAAACAAGGAGATCCGATTGCAAAAATATCATTGGAAGAACACTGCGACTTTTTGGGACACGGAATTGCAGGCTTTATCAATATCTTCAGTCCTCAAAAGATTGTGATTGGTGGAGGACTCTCCGAAGCAGGAGACTTTTACATTCAGAAAGTAAGCGAAAAAGCACGTAGTTATGCCATCCCCGACTGTGCTGTGAATACTCAAATCATAGCTGCCGCTCTTGGAAACAAGGCCGGGAGTATTGGAGCTGCGTCACTTGTATTTACTCAATTATCTGCTCCAAACCTGATTAAATTATGAGAAAGAATTTAGGAATGTTGGCGCTGATTATGGCGTTCTGGTTCACCATTTCGTTTATTACTAATATTCTGGGACCACTCATTCCGGACATTATCCACAACTTCAATCTAAGTGACCTGGCGATGGCGGGATTTATCCCGACCTCTTTCTTCCTGGCATACGCCATCATGTCTATCCCTGCCGGATTACTTATTGACCGTTTCGGTGAAAAACCAGTATTATTCGGTGGCTTCCTGATGCCGTTCATCGGCACCATCCTGTTTGCCTGTATGCATACGTATCCGATGTTATTAGCTTCTTCTTTCATCATCGGATTAGGAATGGCCATGTTGCAAACTGTATTGAATCCGCTCCAGCGTACTGTAGGAGGAGAAGAAAACTATGCATTTATAGCCGAACTGGCACAATTCATGTTTGGCATCGCTTCTTTCCTAAGCCCTCTGGTATATACTTATCTGATTCGTGAACTTGACCCGGCAACCTATACAGCCGGTAAAGGTTTCTTTATCGACTTGTTGGCCGATATCACCCCACGGGAAATGCCATGGGTATCTCTTTACTGGGTATTTACCATCCTGTTGTTAGTAATGCTGATTGCTGTCGGTGTCTCCCGCTTTCCCAAGATTGAATTGAAAGAAGATGAGAAAAGCGGGTCCAAAGATTCATATCTGGCCTTGTTCAAACAGAAATATGTATGGCTGTTTTTCCTGGGGATTTTCTGCTACGTAAGCACGGAACAGGGAACTTCTATATTTATGAGTACCTTTCTGGAACAATACCACGGAGTCAATCCGCAAACTGACGGTGCGCAAGCCGTGAGCTATTTCTGGGGATTGATGACAGCCGGTTGTCTCGTAGGTATGATTCTACTCAAGTTGATTGACAGCAAGCGATTGCTGCAAATCTCCGGAATCCTGACCATCATCCTATTATTATCGGCATTATTCGGAAGCAAGGAAGTATCTATGATCGCTTTCCCTGCTGTCGGATTCAGTATTTCCATGATGTATTCCATCGTATTCTCATTGGCTTTGAACTCTGCTTCACAGCATCACGGTTCATTCGCCGGTATTTTATGTTCGGCAATCGTCGGTGGTGCCGGTGGTCCGATGATTGTGAGTACGCTGGCAGATGCAACATCACTCCGCACAGGTATGCTGTTTATCCTTGTTTTCGTAGGATACATCACCTTTATCGGTTTTTGGGCACGCCCACTGATTAATAACAAGACCGTTCGTCTGAAAGACTTGTTCAAACAACGTTGAACGCTGAACAACAAACGACGAATAAAAAAATGCAAAGTTATATGATGAAACAACGAATCTCTATTTTTCTCTTGTTCACCATTCTGCTATCCGCCAACGGGTATGCGCAAAAAGGAATCATGCGCCTGACTCAACAGACTTTGATGCACGAGGTACGCGAAACGCCTTCACCACTGGACGGACAGCATATCACTGTCAATCCTCCTCGTTTCATGTGGCCGGACAAATTTCCTCACTTGGGTGCCGTATTGGACGGAGTGGAAGAAGAAGACTACAAACCGGAAGTGACTTACCGCATCCGGATTGCACGCGACCCGGAATTCAAATCGGAAGTAATAACCGCTGAAAGGAAATGGGCCTTTTTCAACCCATTCAAACTGTTTGAAAAAGGAAAATGGTATTGGCAATATGCCTACGTTGACAAGGATGGAAAAGAAGAATGGTCGCCCATTTCTCATTTTTATATAGACGAGCATATACGTACATTCAACCCGCCTTCTCTACAAGAGCTGTTAGCTAAATTACCCAAGACGCACCCCCGCATCTTGCTTGATGCCAAAGATTGGGACAATATCATCGAACGGAATAAAAACAATCCGGAAGCACAGGCTTACATCCGGAAAGCTGATAAATGTCTGAATCATCCGCTGAAACATTTGGAAGAAGAAATTGATACGACCCAGGTTGTCAAGCTGACAAACATCGTTCAATATCGTTCCGCTCTGATTCGGGAAAGTCGTAAGATTGTAGACCGTGAAGAAGCGAATATCGAAGCCATGGTACGTGCTTACTTGCTAACGAAAGACGAGGCATACTACAAAGAAGGTATAAAGCGTCTTTCCGAAATTCTTTCATGGAAGAACAGTAAGTACTTTGCGGGAGATTTCAACCGTTCCACCATTCTGTCTATGAGTACTTCCGCGTATGACGCATGGTATAACCTGCTGACTCCGGATGAAAAGAAACTACTCATAAGAACGATTCGTGACAATGGAAAGAAGTTCTATCATGAATATGTCAATCACTTGGAAAACCGCATTGCTGATAATCATGTCTGGCAAATGACTTTCCGTATCTTGAATATGGCGGCATTTGCTACGTATGGCGAACTCCCGATGGCTTCCACCTGGGTGGATTATTGCTACAATGAATGGGTATCCCGTCTGCCGGGCCTCAACGCAGATGGAGGATGGCACAATGGTGATTCTTATTTCCAGGTCAATCTTCGCACATTGATTGAAGTTCCCGCTTTCTACTCCCGTATCAGCGGATTCGATTTCTTCGCTGATCCGTGGTATAACAACAATGTATTTTACGTCATCTACCAGCAGCCTCCATTCTCAAAATCTGCCGGACAAGGCAATTCACATGAAAGCAAAATGAAGCCGAACGGTACACGAGTAGGTTATGCGGATGCCTTGGCACGTGAATGTAATAATCCGTGGGCGGCCGCTTATGTACGTACCATTCTGCAAAAGGAACCGGATATCATGGAAAAAACTTTCCTCGGAAAATCCGGAGACTTGACCTGGTATCGTTGTACAACCAAGAAGGCTCTCCCCAAAGAAGAACATACTCTTGCCGAACTACCCATGGCGAAAGTATTCAATGAAACGGGAATCGGTACGATGAATACCTCTTTGGGAGATATAGATAAGAATGCCATGTTATCATTCCGCTCCAGTTCTTATGGTTCCACTTCCCATGCACTGGCCAATCAGAATGCTTTTAATACATTCTATGGAGGTAAAGCCATTTTTTACAGCAGCGGACATCGTACAGGTTTTACGGACGATCATTGTATGTACTCTTACCGTAACACCCGTGCACACAACAGCATTTTGGTAAATGGAATGACTCAAAAGATTGGAACGGAAGGATATGGCTGGATTCCGCGTTGGTATGAAGGAGAAAAAATCGCTTATATGGTAGGAGATGCTTCCAATGCTTATGGTAAAGTGACTTCTCCCCTATGGCTGAAACGTGGCGAACTATCCGGTACGCAATATACGCCTGAAAAAGGATGGGATGAGAACAAACTGAATATGTTCCGCCGTCATATCATCCAACTGGGAAGTACCGGAGTTTTCGTGATTTATGATGAACTGAAAGGAAAGGAGGCTGTTACATGGAGTTACCTTTTACATACTGTAGAATTACCGATGGAAATACAGGAATTGACCGATGAGGTGAAAGTAACCGGAAGGAATAAAGCCGGCGGTATCTCTGTTGCCCATCTTTTCAGTTCGGCAAAAACGGAACAAGCAATGGTAGATACTTTCTTCTGTGCTCCAACCAACTGGAAAAATGTGACAAATGCACAAGGAAAAACAGTGAAATATCCTAATCACTGGCATTTCTCTTCTACAACTGTTCCTTGCAAAACCGCCCGTTTCCTGACTGTGATGGATACACATGGAGACAACCGTCCGGATATGCAGGTAGTTCGCAAAGGCAATATCATTCAAGTAGGTGACTGGACTATCACTTGCAACCTTACGGAAAAAGGAAAAGCCGCTATCCATGTTAGTAATAAAGCGGAGAAAGTTTCCTTAAACTACGATGCCGGTAAAAAGGAAGGTGCAACGATGGTAACAGATCAGGTAAAAGGGAAACAGATTAATAAAGTCCTGACAGACTATTTACCGGATTTTGAGATTTAATTTCTCCCTCCCCTCAAAAAAACTGTCCCGTTATTCAATCTTCTATAAATTGAATAGCGGGATATTTTTTATAGAGGATAAAAGATAAAGAACAGAGTATAAAGTACATGGTCTTATGAATTGTAGCCAAGAAGAGTTCTCTCTACAAACATATACTCCTTTAAAAACGTTATATTTGCAGAGTAAAATAAATTAAGAAAGAACAATGAAATATATCGGAGCACACGTTAGCGCCTCTGGTGGCGTAGAGTTCGCCCCCATAAATGCGCACGAAATAGGAGCAAATGCTTTTGCGTTATTCACCAAGAATCAACGTCAATGGGTAAGTAAACCTCTAACAGAAGAAAGTATCAGTCTCTTCAAAGAGAATTGTGAGAAATATGGTTTCCAACCGGAATATGTCCTGCCACATGACAGTTATCTTATCAATCTGGGACATCCGGAGGAAGAGGGACTTCAAAAAAGCCGTGCCGCTTTTCTGGATGAAATGCAACGTTGTGAGCAACTTGGATTGAAACTTTTAAATTTCCACCCCGGTAGCTCTCTCAATAAAATGTCAACAGAAGATTGCCTGTCACTTATTGCAGAAAGCATTAATCTCGCTTTAGAAAAAACAAAAGGAGTAACAGCTGTTATTGAAAACACTGCCGGACAAGGAAGTAATCTAGGTAGCGAATTCTGGCAACTGAAATATATCATTGATCGGGTAAACGACAAGAACCGGGTAGGTGTTTGTCTCGATACCTGCCATACCTATACCGCTGGTTACGATATTGTCAATGAATATGATAAGGTATTTAATGAGTTTGATAAGGAAGTGGGATTCAACTACCTTCGCGGTATGCACTTGAATGATTCAAAAAAAGCACTGGGCACCCATGTAGACCGTCACGATAGCATCGGTGAAGGATTAATCGGAAAAGCCTTTTTTGAAAGATTGATGCAAGATTCCAGATTCGATAATATGCCGTTGATACTAGAAACACCGGATGAAAGTAAATGGACAGAAGAAATTGCATGGCTAAGAAGCATGGAATAATGAGACAAAAGAGTAGAAAATACAAGTTATAGAACATCTTTTCGAAAAAATATTCAACTTTTCTATGATTGTGTTGAATAATATATATATCTTTGCACCCGTAAGTTTTTGAACTCCAAAAAGCTTGCGGGTTTCTTTTAAAAGCAAAGCAGACTTGAGTTATCGCATAAACAAAAAACAATATATTATGAAAAAGTTTTGGTTAGCATGTACAATGATTATTGCAATGAGTGTAAGCAGTTGCGTAGACAGTGACAAAGACTTATACCAGGAAGATCCGGAAACAGGTACTAATCCCTCTAGTTTTTCTACTGTACAAAAAGTACAAGTAGAAATTGACTATTCCGATTCTGAATCAAGAGTCCCTTTCTCCATCTATGATGGAAATCCATTAATTGAAGGTGAAAACACTATTGCCTTAAAAGAAAATGTTCAGGCATTAGATGGTGCATGGACAGACAAACAAGGTAAATTCACCGCAAAAGTTGATTTGCCGGCTTATATATCTGATGTATATATCGTTTCTACATCACCTTTTGCCAGACGAGCAATACCTGGGAAAATAATTAATGGTGTTTTGAAAGTATCAGACACAGATGAGCAACCTACGTCTAGAGCATCCTACAGAGAATCTACAAAATTTGATGAAACTAGATTTAAGAATCTGAGATGGAAGACGAATCTAGGTAAATTCGATGAGCGTAGTGGAGTTATTAATTATGCTTATAAAGGTAATGATCCTAAACTCACATTGAGTAAATCTGAAATGAATGAATTGCGTACTACTGTAAATAAAGTATTGAATACACTAGGAAGTTGCCCAGAAGAATTCCGCACTTCAGCCGACTTATATGTAGAGGAGAATGAAACAGCCGTAGTATTAACCGTATTGAAAGGGTGGACATGTTGGAACAGCTCATTAGGCTACTACTATTACCGACTTGATCAGATTCCTACTAGCCTGAAAGACGTAAAGGTATATGCTATATTCCCCAATACCCAAATGACTTGGAATAACGGAAACCTCAAAGCTTCTCCTCAAGGTATAAAAGAAGGTACAGCTGTACAACTAAAATATTTTGATGATCCTGAACACCCGGAAGGGACGAACTTCCCCAAAGGATATAGCATCGGTTTTGTTCTCGCATGCAACGCATGGAACACTTATTTTACAGGTTTCAATAGTTATACTAAAACCAAAGATTTTTATGCCAGCTCTACAAAAGGATTTAGCACAAAAGTTAATAGCGGTATAGATGTACGTACGGCTATGTTTAAAGATAAAAACAACAATATTGCTATCGCTTTTGAAGATTTCTTGGACGACCAAAACTTTACAGATGTTGTGTTCTCATTAAAAGCTAATCCTGAAATAACCAATGTTCCTCCTGTAGATGAAGATTTAAATACAACTATTGAAAAAACCGGTGTATACGCATTTGAAGATGAATGGCCTAAAGCTGGCGATTATGATATGAATGACGTATTGGTTCAGTATACTTATCAAAAAGTATTCAATATATACAATGAAATCTTAAGCGAGTCATTTACATTTAAAACTTTATTTAATAAGTCCACAGTATTTACTAACGGATTAGGTTTCACCTTTTCAAATGCAGGAAATGCACAGTCAACCGAATACATGATTAAGAAAGAAGGTGAAAAAGAATTCACGGTGGCTTCCGGAGCTGATAAATTTACTCGTGAAAGTAATGCAATCATATTGACTAATAATGTCAAAACAAACCCGAATGCCGAATATAAGGTAACGTTCAAATACGGAGATAAAAGTTCAAATAAGAAACAAGAAACATCAATCGATGCATTCATTTATCGCCCTAGCAAAGAAGGTAATCGCTTGGAAGTTCATTGCCCAATGCAGAAACCGACTTCTAAAGTCGACACTTCTCTCTTCGGACAATATGATGACCGTTCCAAACCCAATGAAGGCATTTACTATGTATCGGATCAAGAGAATATTTATCCTTTTGCATTCTATTTGTCAAATGCTAACGCTGATGATATTGCAGAGTTAAAGAACTTCGATAAAAATGAGAAAAAGTCTATTAGCGAAATCTATCCTAAATTTATAGATTGGGCTAAATATGGCACAAACTCCGATTGGTATAAGAAAAGATAAGTACTTAATATACTGAAAACAAGAATAGCTGGAAGAGTCTCTCTTTCAGCTATTCTTGTTTTATATCAAAGATCGGGATTTAAGAATCAGATGCTTAATAAATATTCGCCATACTCACTAAAGGTTCATATAGTTTCTCTATATCCTGTGAGTCCATCTCTATTTGAACCTGATCGCCAGGCATTAATTTCTGTCCTTTGGGAGGCCAGTTCTTACGGTCACGATGCACATTTATAATCATACAACGCTCCGGCAAACGGAGTTCATCCACTATCTTTCCATCCAAATAAGATCCACTCATTACTTCAACAGACAATGTATAACGGGGTTCTTCCTTAAATGCTGGTGAATGAATCATATCATCATATAAAATAACATTGAACGGTTTTATCTGAAGCATTTCCGTAAAGTAATAGGTTAATCCTCCTACAACAATAGAAGGATAAAAGACTTCCAAATGCCCCGTAATTTCGGTTATTAATACAATAGCTGTCAAAGGGGTACGGATTACTGCTACAAGGAATGCAGACATACAAATCAACATGATATAGCTAATATTCTCATAAGCAATAACACCCTGTTGAACCATAATTAATCCCACTATTTGTCCAAGAAGTCCTCCCGTCACCAGCGTCGGGATAAAACTTCCTCCCGGTAAACCCGAAGAAAAAGAAAAAGTGCTAAAAACAAAATGCAACAACATCATGCCGACAATCCAGAGAATATGTGTATCCGGATGCATAGCCTGTGATAGCAAGAATTGTTCCCCTCCTCCCGTCAGATTAAACTCGGCCATAGAAATCAGAAAAGCGATAAAAAGCAAATACAGCATCTTCACGTATTCCGGATGCTTAATGGCAGGGTAAATGCGCTTCACCTGAAGAGTAGTGACAGAAAAGAACTTCCCAAAAACAGAAACCACTGCCGCCAACAAAAGAAACAGTTTCACCTGCCCCCAAAAAGTCATTCCCGGCACAATAGCATCTATGTGAAAATAGGGATTAATGGGAAAAATCCAACTGGCAACCCCTCCTGCCACTACTCCTGCCAAAAGCGTAGTAATAGCCGTTTTAGGTGCGTCAAACCGCTCAATAGATTCAATAACCAACAACGAGGAAGCTAATGGGGCAGCAAAAGCAGCCGCCAATCCGGCGCCGGCACCGGCAGACAATAATTGTTTCCGTTCACCACTAAGCACTCTCCCCCATTTGGAGACTAAATAGCCCACATAGGAACCTATCTGCACGGAAGGTCCTTCACGCCCCAAAGATAATCCGGTACTTAATGCAAGTATTCCACCCACAAACTTCGCTACCAATTCCAGAAAAGGATGCTTATAATCAACCCTTCCATTAATAACTCCGCGTGTTTGCGGAATCCCCCCTCCGGTAATAAGCGGCATTTTCTTCACCAACCAGGATACAAATACAAGTATTCCCCACATCAACAGGAAAAGAGGGATATACCAATACCACTTGGGACGGGAATCAAAGAAATCATGGCGGAGATTAAAGAAAAACTGTAATAGGTAATGATAAGGCACGGCAACAAGTCCCGTCAGTAATCCTACGAAGATACTGACAAAGTAAAGCCGCGCATCAATTAACTTCAGTTTAAAGATTCGCCAGCGGCCCTTATCCTTCAATTTATTAAAGAAATCAAACATTCGACAAGGTTTTCATTGTTTTATGCAGGACATACAACAATGAAAACCCCGTCGAAGTTTCTGAATTTACAATAAATTTCAGATAAGCAAACTTTTAAATAACCTCAATCTTTACTTTCTTCAAGTCTTTATCTTGCGAAGAAGAGCCAATCATAATTTCAAATTCCCCTTTCTCTACTCCATACTGCATATTTCGATTCCAGTAAGCCAATTTATCGGGAGTAACTGTAAAAGTAACCGTTTTCTTTTCCCCCGGTTTTAAAGTAACCCGGGCAAAATCCTTCAATTCCTTCACCGGACGAGTAGCGGAACTATAGACATCACGAATATAAAGTTGCACAACTTCAGTACCTTCACGGTTTCCTACATTCGTCAGTTCAAGACTTGCAGTAAATGAATCCATAGCTAAAATCCTGGCATGAGAAAGCTTCAAGCCGGAATAATCAAATTGTGTATAAGACAAACCGAAGCCAAACGGATAAAGAGGAGTGCTGGGTCCGTCAATATACTTATGAAAATACTGCGACGGTTTATGATTATAAATCATCTGAATCTGTCCACTGTGACGGGGAATACTAATAGGAAGTTTTGCCGACGGATTCACCTTCCCGGCCAGGATATTGGCTAAAGCACGCCCTCCTAAAGACCCCGGTTCCCATGCTTGAACCAACGCCTGCACATTTTGTGCAATCCAATTCACACTTAACGGACGTCCGCCAACCAAGACAACGATTGTTGGCACACCGGTTTCGTGTATCTTTTGCACCAATTGATTCTGTGTACCCAATAAATCAAGTCCCATACGATCAATATTCTCGCCACAAGTCTTGCTTTTCTGATAACGTAACGGATTCTCCCCTACCACTACAATAGCCAAATCCGACTTCTTTGCTATTGCAGCCACCTCGTTCACTTTATCCATGGAATTTTGGCGGACATCATCACCATAATTGTAATAATTCACTTTTGCACTACCAGCAATTTCCCTGATACCATCCAAAATAGTCACTACATTAGCATCCGGTTGTTGAAGTGTCCAATCTCCTAAAATAGTATGATTATTCGCATTCGGCCCTGTCACTAAAATATTCTTATAGTCAGAGAAATCAAGTGGCAACAAATCATTTTCGTTCTTCAACAAAACGATAGATTCCTCCGCCATTTCAAGAGCACTCTGCAGGTGTTCCTCATTAGATAGAGTTTGAGCGGTCTTCTCCAAACTGACAAAAGGATTTTCGAACAATCCGAGACGGAACTTTGCTTCGAGGATTTTAGAACAGGCGCGATCAATCTGCGCTTCAGAGAGCCTTCCTTCTTTTACTAATTCTACAACCTTCTCCAAAAAATCAGGTCCGTGCATACGCATATCCAATCCTGCATCGATCGTTTCATAAAAGGCATCCTTTAAAGTAGGCGCCGCATGATGTAGGTCATGGATTCTATCCACGTCCATCCAGTCACTTACAATAAACCCGTTAAATCCATACTCCCCACGCATTATATCCGTCATCATCCACCGATCCGCATGACAAGGGATCCCATTCAGTTCGTTGTGAGCAGCCATCAGCGTAAAAACATTCGCTTCCTCAATCGCAGCTTTATATGGTGGAAGATACACCTCACGCAATGTACGTTCCGATACATCCATCGGAGCCGCATTTGTTCCGTTCGAAGGTTCGCTACCTGCAATAAGATGCTTGGCACAAGCCAAAGCCACTTCCGTTCCTTGACAGTCTTTCCCCTGAAATCCCTTGATGGTAGCCACACCCATGCGGGTCACCAGATACGGGTCTTCTCCAAAAGTTTCACCTACACGCCCCCAACGGGCATCACGCGCTACATCAATATTCGGAGTAAATGTCCAATGAGCTCCTGTTGCACGGACTTCCAATGCCGCTTCACGGCTGATTCGTTCTACCAGCTCCGGATGAAAGCTGGCAGCCTGACCGATAGGCGTGGGATATACAGTAGCCCCACTGACTAAAGCATTGCCATGTATGGCATCAATGCCAATAAGTAAAGGTATCTGCAAACGACTTTTCATAGCCAGCTTCTGCAAATCATTACTTTCTTTAGCCGTCACTACATGCAGGAAAGACCCTACCAATCCTTTTTCCGTCAGTTCCAACAACTGATTGACCGAAAGATTCGGATAAAATCCATTAGCATCATCTCCTTTTGCTATCTTCTGCCCCTTAAAACGTTTTTGTGTTTCACGAATATGTCCGGGGCCGACATACTGGCACATCTGTGCAACTTTCTCCTCTAAAGTCATACGCCCCATCAGGTCCGTCACCCGTCGTTCAACAGGTTGGCCGGGCTCCTTATATATTGGTTGCTGTGCCTTACCAAGCAATGTAAACGTAAGCATTGCCATCATCATCCAAACTTTCATTGTCAGTTTATTCCTCATATTTAAGCATATATTTATCTGTCAGTTTTCTTCTTTCTTCCAAAGACATCGTATCGTTATACTCCTTCTGCAATTTTACGATCTCTTTTTTAAGTTCTCTGATAATCTTGGCATACGCCGGATTATCATACTGATTGGTAAGCTCGTTCGGATCCGCCTGCATATCATAAAATTCCCATTGGTCGATATTATAATAGAAATGAATCAATTTATAGCGGTCTGTACGGACTCCATAGTGTGGCTGCACATTATGCCACTTCGGATACTCAAAATACTGGTAATAAGCAGACTTGCGCCAGTTCTTTTCCACCGATTTATCACCTTCCAGTAATCCTTTCATACTGACACCTTGCATATCAGAAGGAATCTTCACACCAGCATAATTGAGCAATGTAGGAGCAATATCCACATTTAAAGTAAGATTCTTCAAGCGCTGTCCTTCCGGGATATGCCCCGGATAGCTGATAAGGCACGGCATCTGCAAAGACTCTTCATACATCCAGCGTTTATCATACAAGCCATGCTCTCCCAGGAAGAAACCCTGATCGCCCATATAAACAATTATCGTGTTCTCGTAAAGTCCATTTTTCTTCAGATATTCCACTACACGCCCTACCTGATCGTCCACCGAACGCACCACTCGCAGATAATTCTTCAAATAAGTCTGAAACTTCCATTTCTTTAAATCTTCCCCTTTCAGGTTTGCATCCGGTGTCCAATACTGATTCTTGCCGGAACCTCCCCACCACAGCCATTTATTCTTTTCTTTCTGCGAAAGTCCTGTAGGAGGAATCTGTTTCAAATCCCCTCTCGACAAGTGGTTTTCAATGGTAGCCATTGACTCGCCAATGGTCTTTTCGCGGGTACGGTAATCATCGTCGAAAGTTGCAGGATATGGAAACTCCACATCTTTGAATAAATCGAGATAACAGGAATCAGGTTCCCATGGACGATGCGGAGCTTTGTAATGCAGCATCATACAAAACGGTTTATCTTTGTCACGCTGGCTTTCCAACCATTCCAGTGCATAATTGGTGGTTAGCCGGGTAGCATAACCCTTTTCTTTTTTCTTCTTTCCGTTTGTACTGTAAACAGGATCCCAATACGTGCCCTGCTGACTTGGATTAGCATGAATTTTGTAATAATCGAATCCGGCAGGGTCAGAGAACAAATGCCATTTACCAAACAAAGCTGTCGTATATCCATTCTCTCTCAATATCTTTTGATACTGTTGCTGTGTATTATCAAAAACGATTCCTCCCTCATTCTGATAAAAGCCATGAGTGGTGCTATACTTTCCCGTCAATAAGCAGGCACGGCTTGGACCGGAAATAGAATTGGTGCAAAGCATATTCTCCATAATCGCACCATTCTGTCCAATCGCGTCAATGTTAGGAGTCGGCGCCAGTTTTGCGTTAATCCCACCATAAGCACTGACTGCCGTACGTGCATGGTCATCCGACAGAATAAAAAGAATATTAGGACGTTTATCCACCTTCTGCTGGGCTACGACCATAGAAGGCAAAGCAGCCAAGCTACACCCCAGCAGAGACAATAACTGTTTATTTCTCATTGTATTTATTATTTTACTAATTATAAGAATGTCATCACTTTCTCTTGTGTGCCTGTACACCTTTCCTTTCAGGCTTATCCGCTTTCGGCACCTGTTTCATGAAGTCTTTTCCCCGGCGTGCCCCTATTTCTTTTTGAAGATGTGCGACGATTTCCTTATTCTCCGGTGCATCCGCCACATTCTTCGTTTCCAAATGGTCGTTGCGATACAGGAACAGCATGTGCCCCTGGAAATTCCCCGCTTTGTCATTCCATTGAGTATAGCCATAATCACGGTCGAAATAAGTCACCCCGCTATGCCATTTGATAATAGCACAATCCTTCCATGATTTATCCTCGCCAGTCATCAACTTCATCATGCTTTCTCCTTCCGTATGATGAGGAACAGGCAATCCGACCGCTTCACAAAGAGTGGGATACACATCGACGAACTCAACCACTTTAGGTTCCGCCCCTTTCTTTTGATTACCCGGCACTTTGATAATTAAAGGAGCATTATTCACAATATTGAAGTTTGAATGTTTACACCACTGATTATGATCGCCCAAACTCCAGCCATGATCGCCCAACAAAACGACAACTGTATTTTTGTCCAATCCCAACTTTTTCAGTTCTGCCATTATCTTACCCACCTGCGCATCCGCATAGCTGACACAGGCACGATATCCACGAATCAGCTTCAACGCTTCCTCCTTCGGAATATCACTCTTAGCGGGAATGTTTTTATAATAACGTATCTCATTGTAAGCATGAAAAGCCATATCCGGGAATCCCTCCCGATTGAAATCAAAAGTTTCGGGAACACGAATCTGCTTCGGGTCATACAAATCCCAATACTTCTTAGGCGCATTGAAAGGTAGATGAGGTTTCAGAATACCAACAGCCAGGAAAAAAGGTTGGCCACTCTTCTTCAACCGACGCAAATCTTCCATCGTTTTATCCGCAGTCTTTCCATCAAAATAAGCGTTGTCCGCCACATCCAGACATTCAAAAGGTTCGGGACCACCTCTCTGCTTTTCTACTGACAGGTTCTCATCTCCCAAATAATCCCTCCATGTTTCCGATTTGCCTTCCGGCATCCAGACTTCCGTCCAGGAACGCTCTTTCGCATCATTCTTGCCATGTATTACCTTACTATTGGAAATCGTGACATATCCGTTTTCCCTAAAATACTGCGGCAGAGTCACTGTACCGGGAGCTTCTCTGTCGATTTCGGCATTTACATCCCAAAAGCGAGTCTGCCCTGGACGTAAGCCGGAAAAAAGCGAAGCACGTGACGCACCGGAAACAGGTACATTACAATATGCGTTTTCAAACATCACTCCCTGGGATGCCAAAGCATCCATATTAGGTGTTTTCATGTACTTTGCACCGTAACAGTTGAGTTCCGTACGCATGTCGTCCATAATCAGAAACAGTACATTTTTCTTCTGTTCGCCCTTCTCTGCCTGGGCATGCACTACATTTGCATGCCCACACAGTAAAGAAGGGACTATAAATAAACTAAACCTATTGATATTCATCGTTTTTAATTTTAGTATCCGTAGTTTTGTTCTTCCTGGCTAATATTCTCATTACGAATAATCTCATCTGCGGGGAATGGCATCAGTAGATTCTTCTTCACTGTTTCATCTGTAATCTTATACGTATATACAAACTTCACATTGGCAGGATCTAGCTTCTGTGCTGCATACCACGCTTCCACTTGTGTATTATGTTCTTCCATTATTTTTCTTAAATATTCCGTTCCGCGGCGACGGATCGTGTACCATTCATCACACTCTCCGGTCAATTCTTTCAAACGCTCACGGAAGATTCGTTCACGAAACAAAGCCTTGTCAGCTTTTTCCCCGGGAGATACGGCAAGCGGATAGACTTCCGTTGCAGGATCAATTACGCCATTACCATCCGCATCACGTGCACGTTCGAGCACCTCATTCAAATAATCGGCAGCATCAGACGAACCTATTTCATTGGCAGCTTCGGCCAGTACCATCAACAAATCCGCATAACGGTAATATACAAAGTTTGCATTAGAAGCAGAAGCAGTCATCATAGGGTCGTAATACTTCTTCCATGCCGGATATTCCGAGTCACCCTGTTTATAGACCAGTTTATTATTCCCTGTACCACTTGTTCCCGCTTTTTTGTCGTGGGGTAAAGCAGGATATTTTTCTTATTAGCTTCCGCCACGAAGATATTGGTATAACGGCCGTACACAAAACTAGCTTCTCTGCGTGGGTCACCTTCGTCAAACTGGTCGAAAGCACGCTGCGAAGGGCGCGTCTTTCCCCAGCTTTTTCCTTCAGTTGCTATGTTGCTCATTAATTCGTGACCGACAGGGAAAGTGGTCTCCGTCAGGCGTCCGCTATTGACAGCCGAAGCAAACTGAATTTCAAAAATAGACTCCGCATTGTTCTTGTTGGCACTGCCAAAGAGTTTTGCATACGGACGAACCAGTTTGTACTCTCCATGATCGTACACATCTTTGGCAGCGTCATAAGCCTTTTGCCAGTATTCCGAGCCTTCTGTATTGCCCGCCAGCGTCAGATAGACTTTGGCCAATAAAGCCTGTGCAGCATATCTGTGCGGATGTCCTTCTACCTTATCCGCCGGTAAAGGCAACATCCCATACGCAGCTTTCAAGTCATCAATAATCAGAGTATATACTGCGGAAACATCGGCACGAGGAGCCTGTGCTTCATTATAATCAAGTACAGGTTGCGTCACAAGAGACACTTTACCAAAAAGACGTACGAGATTGAAATAAGTAAGTCCACGAATAAAATGTGCCTCTCCTGCAATCCGGTTCTTTTCCGATTCAATGCTGATTGTACTGGATTTCATTCCATCAATAATATCATTAGCTATACGGACGGTTTCATACATTCCATTATAAGCATTGGTCATATTTACGTCCGAAGGAAGAATGTTCATGGTGGTCAGATTTACGTCATTCGCCTTGATGCTGACTCCCATACCGGAAGTGACACTCAACACGTGAAAATAGTTGAATGCATAACCGTTATACCCCGCCATATTTCCATAACACCCGGCAAGAGCGGCCTTTGCTGAACTCAACGAATTGTAGACACCTGATTTTTCGACGGATGTATCCGGTGTTTCCACCAGAAAATCATCACATGCTACTGCACCGAGCACCACGCATGACAAAAGAATATATTTAAGTGTTTTCATCTTATACTACTTTTTAAGATATACATTTAGAAATTAGCTATCACACCAAAAGTGAAATTACGGGCAGACGGATAGGAAGTCAAGTCAATACCAATACGGTCTGCATCATTGGCAAATGTATTCACATCCGGATCATAACCACTGTATGAGGTAATCGTGAATACATTGGAAGCCGTAAAGTTGAAAGTAAGGCTCTGTATTGCTTTCACTTTCTTCAATTTAAGCAGATAGCTTAATGAGATGTGGGATAACTTCAGATAAGATCCACTCTCGATGTAGCGGTCGCTCAACACACCTTTCGGTTCATATCCGAGACGGGGATATGTATGGCTCTTATTTTCGGCAGTCCATGCCTGAAAGAAAGCATCTTTCCGTACATTCTTATTAGCATTCTTTACATCCGTTTCGTCTATCAGATTGGCGTTGATGATATCATTGCCTACCACTCCGTTGAATGCCATATCCAAGGTCCATTGTTTATAATTCAGAGTCGTATTCAATGCATACGTAAAGTCCGGATTGGGATTACCGATTATCACCCGATCTTTATCATCAATCACACGGTCGCCGTTTTGATCAACATACCGCACATCACCGGGAAGCATTTCCGTACCTTTCATCGTGAGCGGATGCTGCTGATTCTCCGCACTGTTATATTCTTCTTCCTGCATAATGCCGGCAGTCTGATACCCCATAAACAGGCCAATAGACTTTCCTACCAGAAATACGTTTGCCGGGAATTTGGTATATGTATTATTCCCTACATTTTCGCCCCAGTAACCACGCATATTCTTTAATACGCCGAAATCGGCAGGTGACATTCCCAGTTCCTTAATCGTATTCTTTACAAAAGCTATATTTCCTCCGATTGTCCAGTTCCATGATTTAGTAGCAACGGGAGTTCCTTCTATCGCAAATTCAAGTCCCTTATTTTCGATCTTTCCATTGTTGATCCACATGGAGTTGTAACCACTGGCATAAGGCAAGGCTATCTGCTGAAGCAAATCTTTTGTCTTTTTAATATAAGCGTCCGCTGTAAACGTCAGACGTTGATTGAACAAGCCAAGGTCGACTCCTACATTATATTGCTCGGAGGTTTCCCACTTCAAATCCGCATTTGGAATACGTGAAGGAACAATGCCGGGTTCCAAGCTTCCATCAGGTTTCGCAGAACTGTTGCTGTCATAGCTTGCCAAAGTTTGATAAGGAGAGATGGCCTGATTGCCCACCTGTCCCCAACCCAAACGTAACTTCAGATTAGATACTTTATCGAACTCCTTCATCCACTCTTCCTGATTGATTCGCCATGCCAATGCAAAAGAAGGAAAATAGGAGAAGCGGTTTTTCTTATCGAACTTACTGGAGCCGTCGGCACGGAAAGTAGCGGTTGCGACATAACGATTGGCATAATTGTACACACCACGCGCCAAAACCGAAAAGAGTTGTTCACCTGTTTTCGTCAACTGATAAGGGTATTGTCTCGCAGCCTGTGAAATTCCGTCAGCACGAAGGTCTTCAGTAAAAAAGTCCTCCCCCGTCACGCTGGTTTGTTTCACTTGCTTATTATTATAGACTACTCCTAGCGTTCCATTCAAATTATGCTTCTTTGTAAAGGAATGATTAAACATCATCAGTGCTTCGGTGTTATACGAATAGGTTGTCAATCCGGCAATACCGGCTTTTCCATTTGTTTGCGAGCCATTGGAAGTCAATTTGCCGAACCACATGGCACGTTCCTTATTCCGATACACCAATCCGCCTTTCACTCTGAACGTTAACCATTTGAATGTTTTCACATCCAATGAGACGTTCGTATTAAATGTATTCTCCTTACTATCATCGTCATAATCAGTAAACCATGCTTCGGGAGAGGTCAGGTCTTCATCGTAATTGGCATAGTCATCACCGGAAGAGACTCCTTTATAAGGTTTGAATGAAATCATGTGGCGAACAATACTTGTACGTGTGTTTGCGAGCTTGTCCGTACCCGAAGTCATTGATGTGTTGATAGAACTAAATGCAGAAGTAGTCTTCAGGCTGATACGGTCATTAATCTCCTGGTCGAGATTGAGGCGGATGTCGTACTTGTCAACTCCGGTTTTACGAATGACTCCTTGCTGGTCAGAATAACCGAGAGCGAGATAATAAGTCGTTTTCTGACTCTTTCCACTGACGCTGGCACGATAATTCTGCGAAACAGCCGTGCGGGTAGCCTCTTTCTGCCAATTGATCGGGAGTATACCGTCCATCGTCATCGGAGTGCCGTCTTCGCCTATGAATTCTTTGGCATTACGGAAATCAATATAGTCTTTAGTGCCCAACATTGGAATTTCACGCGCTAATGTAGAGAAAGTAACATTGGCACTTACAGTTACGCTCGGTTTCCCTGTTTTTCCCTGTTTGGTAGTGATAAGCACCACACCGTTGGCTCCCTGCGAACCGTAGATAGCCGTAGCAGAAGCATCTTTAAGAATCTCGATATTTTCAATATCCTGCGGACTGATAGCTGCTAACGGATTTTGTGCATCCGCACGCGAATTACCTCCTCCGGTACCGGCAGACATCGGATCAGCCGTATCTCCCAAATCGGAGATTATATTTCCATCCACTACATACAGTGGAGAATTGTTACCACGCAAAGAACTGGTTCCACGAATACGTACACTTACCGAACCGCCTGGAGCGGCACTGCCGGTAGAAACCATTACACCAGCAGCTTTTCCCTGAAGCATTTTGTCGAATGAAGTGGCACGGGCAGCTTCTTCAGCGCTGGCCTTTACGGAAGTGACCGAACCTGTCAGGTCACTTTTACGCATCGAACCGTAGCCCACTACGATTACTTCATTCAGTTCCGTAACTTCCGGTTCCAGTTCAATAGTTAATATAGAACGTCCCTTTAAAGCTACATGCTTGGTTTTATAGCCTACATAAGAAACGACAAGTATATCTTCTTTCACACGGTCAACTTTCAAGGTGAATTTCCCGTTCAAGTCTGTAATAGTCCCACTGGCAGCACCTTTCACTTGAACTGTTGCACCAATGACGGGTTGCTTCATTTCGTCCAGCACTGTACCCTCCACTTTGATAGCCAAAGCCAGAGCTGTTTGCAGAAGTAAGACAATCAAGAGCAAAAATTTTGTTTTCATAAGTTTTCAGATTTATTGTGTGATATGATTTATAAGTTCTTGTTTGATACGCTCGTATCCGGGACGGGCTCGTCCTGCATTATCCCATAGGCAGCCCATCCATTTTTCATTGGGTGTATCTTCATCACGTACATTCCAAAAGCTGATACCGACTACTCCTTCATGTACGTGTTTCAGCAAGGTAGATGTCACTTTCCCATACGTTTCTGCCTGTTCGGGTTCGCGTGTTGTATCACCGTCTTTCATCCATACGTTCATTTCTGTAATATGAAACTCCAGCGAATGTTGATGACACCAGGAAATAAATTTGTCCAGTCGTTCCACATTGCCGGGTATTTTCTCCCAGCCGGTATCAATATGTGCCTGCCAACCCAGTCCGTCCACCCGGTAACCTTTCTCGCGAAGATAACTGACTAGCTTTTTCATACGCTCCCACACTACTTCTTCAAAGTTTCCGTGTTGGTTAATGATTAGTTTCACCCCTGAAGGCGCATATTGAGTGGCTATCTCGAATGCCTTATTAATATAAAGAGGAGTATGGATTTCACTTTCTTCATCGAAACCGATAATTGTCCAGGGATTCTCCCAAAGGGATGTTCCTTGGCGGGCGCCAAACCATTCTCCCCGTTTTTGGTCGCCGAATACCGGATCTTTCACGTTTTCTTTCGCAATCGTTTCATTCACTACATCTATCCATTGTACATTCGGTTGGTTAGCATATCGGATACATAGCTGTGTCATATATTCTTCCAACATACGGGTCAGTTCTTCCGGAGTACGATTGTCTTCCTTCACCCACTTCGAGCATTGCGGACTGATAGGGCTATGTAGACGAAGCCGTATTTTTTTATCTTTGGCATAGGTAATCCAGTTATCCGGCAATTCCCACCGCCAGGAATCATAAGTAGGATGAATATAACTCTGCTTAAAGTCATTCGCCGGAGTCATATAATCAAACTCACGGGCGGCTATCCGGCCGGAAAGTTCATCTATCAGTTTTCCATGATTGGCGGTTCCGATATAGAAATTACCATTATAATAATTGGTAACGATTTCTTTGATGGGAAGCCTCATCAATTCACTTTCCGGAATAGGGACTTTTTGAGGAATCTCCTGTGCACAAGAGATCCAATGGATGCACAACAAATAAATTACAGGAATTAGTTTTTTCATAAGCATTACATTAAAAATGATAGGGCAAAAGTAAGCCTATCAGCGTATCAAGAGGTTATTTTTCCGTTTTATAAGGTTTGATATCCGGTCATTCTATCTTATTCTTCATCTAATCTATTAATAGATAAGTTGTTCGCTCCTTAGTATAAACTTGTTGCCTACCTGTTGCAAAGTTCCTTTTCTCTAATTGTAATCTATAAACGCAACTTGCGTTTATAAAAATGCAAGCTTTGTTTTTATAATTGCAAGCTTCATTTATAAAAACAAAAGTTGCGTTTATAGTTTATCAGTAAGCCAAAGCAAGTTATCTATTAATCAAATAGAAGTTTACCAGTAATGGAAAGGAAGTTTGTTATTAATGAAACAGAACTGATCTAACCGTATCTCCATGACACATCCGTATCAATACCCTTTCCGTTGTCCTTTGCTGGTTTTCTTTTCAGCCCTCTTCTCTGTTTTTTCCACTTTCTCCTTCTTTACTTTTGCCGGAAGTGGTTTTTGTTTTTCGAGCGGGATAAAGCTTTTCAGCGTTTGCGCTTTTGCGTCATTGCCGGAAATGATATTTTTTAGTTCACCATTATCCGACTTTAAATCAACGTACATTTCCCCGCTGTTTTTGCCGTCAAACAGGGTATATTTGTTTGTACCGCTAATGACATTCAGAAAACCGTCTCCTTCTGTATATAAAGCTTTGCGCTGGGGAGCTTTACCACGTCCCAACACACGATCGGCCAATGAAAGACCGTCGGTTTTAGCGGGAAGAGGTATGCCAGCCAACTGGCAGATGGTAGGAAGTAAGTCGGTTCCGTTGCATACCAGTGAATTGTCACGTTCACCATGCGCTATACCACGGCCACAGAAGATGAATGGTACCCGTTGACATTCGTCATAAGGTAGATTCTTGGTTACAGTGTGGTGGGCACCTTGCATTTCTCCATGATCGGAGGTGAAAACAATGATCGTATTGTGTTTCAATTCGGGATGCCGATCGAGAGCGTCTAAAATATGACCGATATGGCTATCCACTAAAGAAACCAATTGCCCATAAGTCCAGCGATATTTGCGCCAATACCAATCAGGGAAGTCTTTATAAGGACTTTTCTTCATATCTGGAAAACCGTCGGTCTTTGCAAAATTAAAAGGAAGTTCGGGAGCATGTTCACGGTAAAACTCTACCGAATCGATTGCGGCAGCACGGGCACGCATCTGACGGACACATTGGGTTATCAGGCTTTTCTTACCTTCTTTTTTACCGATTACTTCGGAAGAAAGATTGGTCGATGATTCCAAGCAGATATCATGAGGATTAAGAAAAGAGGCAACCAGCAGGAACGGTTTACTTCCGGCTGTTTGTGGTTGTGTCGCCTTTTCTTCAATCAGTTTGCCGGCAGCCACTCCCAAGCCGTCACGTTCGTCATCGGTAAAGTAAGTTTCAAAACCATACCCTGCCGGGGCTGCAAATTTAGACTTGCCCTCTTTGGCGGAGAAAGGCAAATGTACTTTTCCACCGTAATAGGTTTCATATCCGCCACGATTGAATACTGCTCCCATTCCATTTTGAGCAAGCATCGCACGGACTTCGGTTTCGTCGGCCTCCACACACTGATTCTCACGAATACCATATTGTCCGCCGAACATTCCGGTGAAAAGAGCAAAACGTGAGGGGACGGATACAGGATTAGCACAATAAGTACGAGTAAACGAAAGCCCTTCTTTGGCCAGGCGGTCTATATTAGGAGTGGAAAAATAAGAACCGCCATACATGTCAGCGTGTGCACTAATGGCATTATAAGATTGCTGATCGGTCATTATCAGAATGATATTGGGCTTGGTTGTTTGTGCTGCAACCTGCATTGCCGGGAGTGCAAAAGCTCCGAGAGTTATTTTTGTTAATAGTTTCATAAGGCATTTATTATTTCAGAGTTTGTTTTTTCTTTCCGTATTTCTTATCTCCATTCGCATTATCTCCAGGATTCAGTTTATTATCATTATGGTTCATTGTCTTAGGGTCGGCCATTTTCACATTCATTTCTTTCCGCCAGTCATTCAGCTTTTGCATCAACTGACGGGTGATTTCCGGTTGCTCGATGGCCAGGTTATGGTTTTCTCCGGGATCAGATTGCAAGTCATAAAGCTCAATGCGGTTCTGCTGATAGAAGTCGAGTAGTTTATATCGCCCGCTACGGATAGCGGTCGAAACATAATCACCTGTTGAAGTGGGACGCTGCGAAGCTTTATGCCAAAAAAGGTCACGGGCAGCCAATACGGGTGGATTCTTTCCAGTCAAGGCTGGTTTTAAACTCATTCCGTCAAGTTCGGCTTTCCCGTCTACGGGCGCATTGCAAAGATCGGCCAGCGTGGGAAGTAAGTCGAAGCTCATTACGGGCAAGTCACATGTTTTGTTTTCCTTCTGTCCCGGAAGATGAACAAGCATTGGGACACGTAAGCCTCCTTCGTAAAGATGCCCTTTACCAGCCTTCAGAGGCGCATTGGTAGTAGCCAATTCACGTTTGTTTCCCCGGTTTGATAGTCCGCCGTGGTCGGAGATGAGTACGATGATTGTATGGTCATACTGTCCGGTGGTTTTCAACGCTTCGATCATCTTTCCTATTCCCTCATCTACAGATTCAATCATTGCTGCATAGACAGGATGATCCTGCTGGGTCTTGCAGTCACCCGCTTCTTCCTTTTTCATAGGATCTTCTCCCAATCCCAATTTCTCAATCTTCGTTTCATAGCGGTTTATCATCCCTTGCTTTGCCTCCAAAGGGGTATGAACGGCATAAAAACTACATATTGCGAAGAACGGCTGTGACCGTGGTGTTTTGAGATAATCCACCATTTTACGGGTCATATAATCCGTTAGGTATTCACCCGGTTGAGCATCTTCCATACCATAAATCAGTTTATCCGGGTTGGAAGTTCCCGGTTTGTTGAAAGGAGCAAAATATGTTCCTGTAGAACCAGCTTTTCCTGCACCGATATTTAAATCAAAACCTTTGTCTTCGGGCATCGTTTTACCGTCACTTAGATGCCATTTGCCTATAATACAAGTGCTATATCCGGCTTCCTTAAAAGGCATAGCTATACAATAGCTGTCGGCATCTACTTTACGGTCATCGGTTTTGGCTCCTGTCTGCGGACGGGCACAATGCCGACCGGTTATGAGCGAATAGCGTGACGGCACACTTCGTGGATAGGCCACGTATGCCTGCGAGAAGTTGGTGGATTCCTGTGCCAGGTGATCGATATTCTTTGTTTCATACAGTTTAGAACCGGTAAGAGAAAGGTCGTGAGCCCCCCAATCATCCACCACAAGCATTAAGACATTAGGATGCTGCATTGTATTTTGAGCCTGCACGCACGCGAAAGGTATCACAGTGCTTGCTGCTACGAATTTCAAAGTTCGTTTCATAAGTTATTTGTAGTCAATTAATGGTTTCCGATTATTTTTCATTTCTAACAATTCGAGTCTTTATCACATACTTATTTTAAAATTATCAGCTCATTGTTTCACTTTACATAAATTGAAACTCTACCGATTCGGAGTCCTTATAACCAATCCGTTCCAGCTTCAAGACAATACATTCTCCTGCTTTCAGAGAAACCGGACTTGTATACAAATGCCAGTTACCTTCTTTATTCTTTATCCGGTAAATAGCTGAATAAATACTCAAATCATTCTCTACATATACTTTCCCATTTTCTGTTCTCAAATGAGGGCGTTCACAACAAGGTTTCGTTCCTTCCGGCCACATTTTATTCACGAAATATTCTTCCGTTCTCTGCTCCCAATCAATATTGAACGGCTTTATCCATTCTTTCTGATAGGCAGCGCGCATCTGTTTCAATACCTTTTGATAACCAGCGTCATTACACAGATTATGAATCTGATGCGGATCTGCGGTACAATCATATAATTCTTCTTCAAAAGCCGGTGACATGAACCAACGTTCTTGAACAGTATCTAATTTTCCCTCCTCATGGAGCCGTAACATCTCCTGCATCATCGGCATATCCAAACGGAACTTCACAGGACGGTAAACCGACTGTTGAGACATATAATTCCGTATATAAAGATAACGTTCCGAACGAATGGACGCACGTTTTTCTATCTGTTCATCAAAGCGATCGGTTGCGCCAAACACATATTTTCTTTTTTCGGTCGCTTTATAGGGGCCATACATCGCTTGTCCATGCATATATGACGGAGGAACTATTCCTGCAAGTGATAATATCGTCGGAGGAATATCTACGAACATATTCAGAGATGTATTCTGTGTACCTGCCCCTCTCCTGTCCGGGAAACGAATCATAAAAGGAACATGAGTCCCCGAATCCATAATCTCACGTTTAGCACGTGGCAAAGGACCTCCATTGTCCGAATAGAATAAGACAATGGTGTTTTTTGCACGCTCGCTTGCCTCCAGTTCCTCCAAGAGTCTTCGGAATTGTTCATCCATCTTTTTTATATTAGAGTAAAGAACAGCATGATCATGACGCACTATTTTAGTGTCGGGGTAATAGGGAGGCAAAATAACATCATCCGGTGAAACCGCCAAAGATAAATCTGTATTTTTCCATATAAAAGACTCATGTGTGACATTCAAATTAAAGATAGAAAAGAATGGCCGGTCGGCAGGCGCCTTCTTCCAATGTGCCTTTCCTCCTTGCTCGTCCCAGGCAGATACAGGTGAAGTGAACTGATAATCGGTTTTTGCATTGTTCGTACAATAATATCCTTGTTGCCTCAAAAATTCGGTATAACATTTTACTCCTGCAGGCGGAACAACTCCGAACTCTTTATTAAAATAATTGGAACGCATATAATTCGCCCCATCTGCCGAAGCATACCGTCCGGTTATTAATGAATAACGGCTGGGAGAAGATACTCCCACGCATGTATACATATCAGTATGCAAGATGGCTTGAGCCGCAAAAGAATCGAGATTGGGGGTTACTGCCACTTTATCTCCGTAACATCCCAGGTACGGACTGATATCCTCACAAACAATGACAAGAATATTGGGCCTTTCCTTCACCGGCTCCATCGGGTTTTGCATGGGTTGCCGGGCAATTCCACAGGTAGATACTCCTGCTAATAACAAACTGGAAATCATCTTATAATTAGTATCCATGTGCTACTGTTATTAAATAGTATTAAATGAAAAGTGTAAGGCAAAGATAGGCATTTGGACAAACCGGAAGGTTTCATATCCGATAAAATAGGTTTCATTTCCGGTTTATCTATACAGGAGGTATTCCTACTATGCTTAAATTCGCTATCTTTGTCTGAAAGTGATAACTACAAAAACCAATTTTGAAACCATGAGACAGACGCTACTACTACTGTTTTTGGCACTCATACTAATGCCGGATACAATCAATGCACTGCCGTTTAAAGAAATATCGACAGACAACGGTTTGAGCAACCGTCGTGTGCAAGAATCTATTTTGGATGACAACGGGTATATATGGTTTGCTACCCGGTCTGGGATTGACAGATACAATGGAGAGTTTTTTGTGCATTATACTTTATCAATATCTGCTGAAAATGAGGTAACAGAGCATCCCAGAGGCATCCTAATCAACGATCAAAAAGAAATTTATGCTTTTAGTGAAGCAAATATCTATAAGTTCTCCTATGAAACGGACTCTTTTCACCAAGTGAACAATGTCAATCTCACGCAACGTGAAGCTATTAATGCAATTACCTTCGACCCGACAGGACATTTATGGATTGGTACTACTGAACATTTATACAGATTCAATACAAACGATTCCACCTTGCAATCCATCAAACAGAAAGTGGCTGTTCACTGCCTGCTTTTCGAAAAAGAAAAACATGGTTGGGCAGGAACCTCCAAAGGGGTTTTCCACCTTGTCGAACAGGAGGATGAAAGTTATCTACCCAGAAGGGAGAAATATCTTTCCGCACTCAACGATAAACGGATACAATCATTGTATCACGACTCATTGACTCATCATCTATGGATTGGTACTTTTTCCCACGGCATTTATATCTATAACAAACCACAGAAAGAACTGATTGCAGACAAGGCTGTTCACCAAGCTGTTCCGGTACGAAGCATCACCTCCGTAGGAACAGACCGTATCTGGGCAGGAGTAGACGGGGCTGGAATTTATGAATACAACAGATTTACCGGGGAACGTGAAACAGAATATTCTCACAATGCCACCGGATACAAGTACCTGAAGGCAAATACGATCTATCATATCTTAGATAATAAAAACTCTATCTGGGTATGCACACATACAGCCGGAGTATTTGTGTACAATAAAAACCGACTGGTAAGCACCACTTATCACCACATAGAAAACAACTCCCAATCACTAGCCAACAATCATGTAAACTGTTTACTGGAGGACGACCGCAACCGCTTATGGATAGGAACCAACCAAGGTATCAGCCGATATGATCAAACAGATGGTCAATGGCGTCATTTTTTTCAGAATGACCAGAAAGATAATGCCGTCATTCTCTCACTTTGTCAGGATAAAGAAGGGAACGTATGGGCAGGAGGCTATGCCAGTGACGTAATCAATATCGACCGTAACGACCGGATTCACATCATCGATCTTCCCAAAAAGGAAGGAAGCAAATCAACCAAGAATTATATTTATGCCATTACGCAGGATCAGGAAGGCAACATTTGGTTAGGTGGAATCATCAACGAACTGATGAGATATAATCCTGCCACTCACAAGGTGGATTATTATCCTATCAAAGGCATTAACCAACTTCTTGCTTACGGAAAAGATACACTATTCGTTGCTTCTACCAAAGGAGTGATTATCTTCAATATCCAAACAGAAAAAGGTGATTACCTGCCCGTCGGAGAAAAAGAGAAGAATATGCAATTTATTACTCAAAGCCTCTGTATTCCCCCTTCCACCCCACAGCAACTTTGGATTGGGACAGAAGGAAAGGGAGTGCTCTGTTATCAGTTGACTGACGGAACAACAAAACAATACACACAAGCGGACGGTTTATCTTCCAACAATATTTGTGGAATACAATATGATGGACAGGGACGCATCTGGGTCAGCACAGAAAACGGTTTGAACTGCCTGCATCCCAAACATGGACGGATCGATGTGTTTTATGAAGCGGACGGACTGCCCGACAATATCCTCAACTTCCGTTCCTTTTCACAGTTCCGCAATAACCATATCGTATGGGGAACTCCCGAAGGAGCTTTTGAACTGAACCCTGATGAATTTGCCCAAAAGGATGAGACTTCTTTCAATCTCCGTTTTGAAGAATTCGCTCTGTTCAATGTGCCGGTTCGCCCCGATACAAAAGATTCTCCCCTGCATACTGTGATTGACCGCACCGAACAGATTGCCCTGACTCACGGACAACATTCCTTTTCTTTCCGCTTCCTGAATTTAGGATACTTGAATGTATCCAAGAATCTATATAGTTGGTATTTGGAAGGCTTCGACCATGCATGGAGTTTACCAACCGACCATCATCATGCCGTATATACGAATATCCCCCCGGGCAATTATACGTTCCGTGTCAAAGTATTTAGCGGAGGCGATGAAAAGAATTATCAAGAGAGAAGTATTCACATCACTATTGCTCATCCGTGGTGGAATACCCCGTTTGCATGGGTGTTATATCTTTTACTTACCGCACTATTAGTCTATTTCCTGATTAAAGCATATAAAGATCGCATGGATGCACGGGATTCAGATCAAAAGATTCGTTTCTTTATCAATATAGCTCATGATATACGCACACCGTTGACACTCATTAAGGCTCCTTTGAATGAAATTGAGAATGAACCTTTGACAGATAACGGACACTCCGCTCTTACCCTGGCACAACGCAACACGGAGAAGCTATTGAATATGGTAACTCAACTGTTGGATTTCCAGAAGATAGAACGCGAAGCGATGACGCTGCAAGTGGAAGAAACAGAAATGTCCGCTTTCATCGGCAGCGCGGTAGGCAACTTCGAACCGCTTGCACGTGAAAAAGGAATCAGCCTGCACACACAAATCTCCCCTGAAGGAGAACATCCTATTTTTATCGATCGCCGGAAAGTATCTCTTATTTTGGATAACCTGATTTCTAACTCAATCAAATATACGTGCCAGCACGGAAATGTATGGGTGAAATGCTCACTCACTGATGGGAAATTAGTACTTGAAGTAGTAGATGACGGAATAGGTATATCTACCCAGGCGCAAAAGAAATTGTTCAATCGTTTCTACCGTGCCGAGAACGCTGCCAACTCCAAAGAAACCGGCAGTGGCATCGGGCTCTTGCTTACCAAGAAAATGACGTTATTGCATAAAGGCAGCATCGACTTTTCCAGTACGGAAGGAGTCGGAACGACTTTCCGCATCCAGCTTCCTGTATCACAGAGTGACTACAACAAAACGGAACTTATACAGAAAGACTTTCACCCGAAAAAAGAAGTACAACAAGAGAAACAACCAGATGAAGCGGGGAAAATCAAGATCTTGCTAGTAGAAGACAACGAAGAATTACGGGAATACCTCGCCCGTTATCTGAAACAGGATTATTCTATTGTAGAAAGTGCAGACGGACAAGCGGCTTTGGAAGTTGTACGCAAGGAAAATCCCGATTTTATCATCTCGGACGTAATGATGCCACTCCTTTCGGGAACTGAACTCTGCAAACAACTTAAATCGAATATTGAAACCTGCCATATCCCATTGATTCTATTGACGTCACTCGCCGAACGCGAAGACATCATCAAGGGGCTGAATGCAGGAGCCGACGATTATATCACAAAACCATTCGATCCCGCGGTATTGAAAAGTAAAATTGCTTCTATAATCAATAACCGTAGCTTATACAGAAAGAAATATATCGACAAGTCTGCTTTCAATGATGAGTCGCTGCTTGTAAACGAACTGGATAAACAATTTATGGAACAGGTAGTGGAATACATTGAAGAAAAGATGATGAATGAAGACTTTTCTATTGATACATTAGCTATGGAGATGGCTATGAGCCGGTCTGTGTTTTTCAAAAAAATAAAGTCTCTGACAGGACAAAATCCACAGGAGTTTATCCGTGATATTAAGATGAAACGTGCTGCCACGCTTTTGCGTGAACACAAATACAGTATTGGAGAGATTGCTTATCTGACAGGTTATCCGAATGCTAAATATTTCAGTACAGCATTCAAGAAATATTATGGTTGTACTCCGAGTTCATTTGTGGAAGATGAAATCAGTGCCCCATCATATTCAGACGAAGGATAGCGTGTACCATAAAGTATGAACCCAGTGCATTATAATCTGTGTCGCGAATGGCAGTAGCAGTAATTGTGCGCATCATTGAAACGTCCTGACGAAGAATATCGTATATTTTGAAGCGGAGAAGGATTTGTTTCCGCTTTAGGAAAGCTTTCGACAACTGACAGTTCCACATCAGGTTTTCGCGAGCATAGCCACTATAACCATAACCGGAACGTTGAAAATACGTAAGATCACTGAACAGTTCTATGTTCCACGGAAAATAATACTGTATTTCTGTTCCGAAACGATAATCATAAGTCTCCGTACGTGTCTCTTTTACATTATTATGGGAATTATTATAAAGTAACTCCGCACGGGCACTGATTTCCATTTTTTTTGTCCGGTAAGTTAATTGCAAGCGTTGGCGGGCTGTCAAATGTTTCACAGTGCTTTTCACAGGAGCTTCTTTGTTTATTGTGCTATAGCCGTTCTGATTTCTGTATTGCAAATATGAATAAGTACGGAACCTCCAATTCCGGTTCTTGAAAGGAGTATTAAGAGAAAAAGAACCCATAATACGCCAGTTTCCGTTCATATTAAGGGGAGTGGTGGTCCGCACGCCGGATTCACTGTCATAAGTCACCTGATTGGTAACACTATTAATGGTGTTCTCTGCCAAAACAGCAGCAACCATATTCCGTTGATGCTTGGCATTATATGAATTGAAGTTCAGCGTAAACGTATTCGTATAGGAAGGTTTCAATGAAGGATTACCAACCTTGATATTTAACGGATTGGTGCGGTCTGTTATCGGTTGAAGATCGCGTATATTGGGCTGGCGACTTTTCCCCCGATATACAATCTGCAAACGGGTACGCTTGGAGAACTTATAGCGGAAATTGACGGTAGGAGAAACATTAAAGACTGATTTTTCCAATGGTTCTTCCAACGATTCTTTTTTCTCTAAAAGAGAATGGCTGACAGACTTTTGGGGTTCAAAGTCAGCACCTATATTATAGTTGTATTTCTTCCGGGAAGTGCGGATAGCAAGATTAAACAGGTGATTGCTGTACTGATTCTCAAAACAGTTACTTGCGTCTTCGTCATAATCAGGAGCAAAATCTTCCGCCTTCTTATCCCAGTTATAAACAAACCGGTCGGAATTGTTAATCCGATGCTGATAACTGTAACGAAACTGAAGAAAATGAAGCCAGGGCAAGGGTTCCACGTACACCAGTTGTAGTCGGTAGTTATAGCCGTCCACCTTATCTTCAATCCTCTGATTCTTAACATTCTTCGTGTTATTCTTAAAGTAATGCGTAGTAGAAAGATTCGTTCTATCGGTTGAAGAAGCATTTGTTCCATAATCAACCTTCAAAGCGATGTTTCTTCCCATCCGGCTAAGTTTCCGGCTAAGCTGAAGCATCATGGTCATGTTATAAGAAGAGCTATGAGTGGTTCCGGATGATTTCCTTTCATTCAACAATATGTCATTGCCCCACCCTTGCTGGAAGCCACTACTACCTCTGTCATTAACAGCCGTACGATATTGAGGACGGAAAATCAATGTTGTAACGGAGTCCATTTTCCATTCTAAAAAAGCATTTGCTACGAGATTATCATTTCCCTGGCGATTGTGTCCGGTACTTTCAGTAATAGATTTGTCTTTACGAAGATAATTATCAACTGTAGTACGACTATCCTCCAGCCGGTCTGTTCCCACATATTGAATGTTCGACCGGAGTTTGACACGCTGCCAGTCATAAGTGACGTTCACTCCCAAAGAACGGGAAGTGGTCAGCCCTTTTTGAGTGCGAAGATTACCGGAGGAACTAGCAGATTCTCCTTGCATCTCCGAAAAGCCCTGATTGTTTGTATTATTCAGATTCCCGATAACCGTCAATTGAGAGTTACTCCGGAAACGATTTAAAGTATTAGCTAGTTCATAACGGTCTTTGCTTCCATATCCGCCCATGAAATTCTCCATCCAACCCCGTTTCATATTTTTCTTGACCGACAGGTCGAGAATCATTTCCTCTTCGCCATCATCAATACCAGTAAGACGAGCAAGATCGGACTGGCGTTCGTAAGCTTTCAGTTTCTCTATCATCTCTACAGGGAGATTTTTAAGTGCTGCCTTCGGGTCGTCGGAAAAGAACTCCTTCCCATCCACCAGAATCTTTTTCACTTCCTTTCCATGAATCAACAGTTTGCCATCCTCGTCTATTTCGCCACCGGGAAGTTGTTTCACCAATTCTTCCAGCATAGAGCCTTCAGGAGTACGATAGGCCGAAGCATTAAAGACAGTAGTATCTCCTTCGGTCACAACCATCGGTGCTTGTCCCACAACAACGGTTTCTGTTAATGAAATGCTCTCCGGAGTCAAAGAAATATCGCCTAAAATCGGTGTTTTGTTATCTGTTGAAGCTGATATAGTCCGAAAAACAGGGGTATATCCGATATAAGAAATATGTAACAGAATGGATTTACTTTTAGAAATAACGACGGCTAACTGAAATTTGCCTTGTGCATCTGTTGCCCCACCCGCCAGTAAGGTACTATCCGGTAAAGCCAAAAGCCGGACCGTAGCAAACGGTACCGGCTGATTGGTTTCAGTATCAATCACACGACCGGAAAAACGCTCTTTGCCGGACTGAGCAAAAACAGTCAAACTAATCAGTAACAAGACATAACAAGTAATCAAACGGTACTGAAAAGAATAAATATGGCTGCCTATGTTCAAATTGTGTTGATTTAGTAAAATAAAACTATAATAAAATAAACCTAATCTTTATTTCTGGTCTTGACGCGGAGCACGAGGTCTTTGTCCTTGGTGGTGTCCCTGTCCCGGTTTCTGACCTTTTCTGCGGTCAAATTCTTTTCTGAATTTATTAGCATTCATCTTTTCCTGCTGATAAATTTTCAGAATCTGCTTCTGCGAAAGTATCTTGCTGAATTCATTGTAATACTTTTCACGAACATCCAGCATTTTACGACTTTGAGTAAACTGGTTTCGCAACATGGTTGCAATCTCGTCGTCAGTCATGGACGGACGTTCTTTCTTAGCATTAGCGTCTGTGCCTTGTGCTTTAGTTTTCTCTGTTCTCGCCTTATGAGTCATCATACGACATTCACGCAATTCTTTCAGATACTTCTCGTATACCGGAGTAAACTTAGCTGCCGTTGCATCATCCAACATCAATGTATTTACTATTTGTTTAGTCTGCATCTGCACCATTTGTTCTGGTGTAGGACGCTGTTTTTTTTGTTTGTTATCCGTATTCTGTGCAGACAAAGTCATCTGGCTTCCCATCAGGAGAACGGCCATAATTACATAAATAAATTTAGTCTTCATAATCTTCACGTTTAAAATAATTAATTGAGTTACTTAATTCAAAAATATATCATTTTCAGAGAAGCTGACGAGCTCTTCCAACTCCTCATCTGATAGTTCTTTAATCCATTTATCTACCGGTTCCGTACCATTGGCTAATACTTTCGAAGAAGATGTTGTCACCTCATCTGCCTGTCGCAAAAACGGAACAAACAGAAATCCGACCCATACGGCTGCTATGGTAATCACCGTAGAAATAATCAGCTTCGTATGAGACTTCCGCTGTTGCTTCACTCCGGCACGTTCCATCACCTTTCGTTGCACGTCCTCGAAGAATCCATCGGGGGTACGGTAAGGTGTACGTTTTCCAATATCATCAAAATCAAAATCCTTTTTCATCGTTCTATCTGTTTAATATATATTCCTTTATCTTCTCTTTCGCATAGTGGTAATTCACTTTTAGTGTATCCACTTTACTATCCAGTACACGGGCAATCTCTTCATATTCAAGTTCATCGTAATAACGCAAGTTGAATACCAGCCGTTGCTTTTCCGGCAGACTTAAAATAGCTTCCTGAAACTTTACTGCCAACTCATTCTCATAATCAATGTAATCGGAAGCCTTCAACTTGCCCATCAACTCTTCCTGAACATCTTCCGCGGAAACAACTCCTTCATCTTTACGTCCGTTGAGCAAGCGTAAACTCTCATTCGTCGCAATCCGGTAAATCCAGGTTGACAATGAACTTTCTTCGCGAAACTGATCGATATGCCGGAATACCCGGATAAAGACTTCCTGAAGCACATCTTCCGCATCTTCATGAGATACAACCAGTCTACGGATATAATTATATATCGGCACCTGAAAAGAGTCCATCAGCATCTTGAATCCCCGTTCGCGATTCGAGGCACAAGCTTCACGAATTTTATTCTCGTTTATCATCAATTCTTTTTCTGAACTTTATTAGTTAGAACGCGGAAAATTGCCGAAGTTAAATATGGGATTTGGTATTTTGCTTTTATTAACAAGAGAGGGAGAACTGGCGGAAATCATTGTTGGTATATACGATAGGAATAAACGCATGATTCCTGATGACGTTTTGATGAAGGTAGAAAATTATAGTGACGCTATATGCTTGGGATAGTGACGGCATCATTGTCTCATACCGTCACTATCTTTGCCGGATAGCGTCACTATGTTTTTTACTATTTATAAACTGTAAACAAGAAGATAATTACCAGAACTTATTGTGTTCCGCACTATATTCAAAGCCTGCGGCTTTCAACTGATTCACTAATTCATCCTTGTTCACATTCATATCTTCACAAAGTTCGTCAAGTGAAGAATAGCAATCGCGCAACTTCATATTGATGACGCTGAACAACATCATCGGATCTTTCGGTAATTCCATAACATACAATCTTTTAAACCGGGTGCAAAGGTACAGCAATCCTGTTGAATGGCAAAATAAATCAATCTCCTATTTCTTCTATCTTCAAAGAGATTTTTTCTATTAGTTTGCTGATTTCTTCTTCCAATGGGATCACATTGAAGTCTTTCCAAAAGTTCTCATCGTATTTGAAATATGTGTCGGAGAAGATTGTACGAGTAGGCAATCTTTCTGTACGGGGAAACGCGACTACCTGTCCGGTTTCCACCTTGCAAGTAATCATCTCAAACCAGATATGAAGATCACGACTGCCAAACAGCATTTTTGTACGTTTCACTTTGAAATGAAGATCGCCCCGGATATGATGTATGTAATAAGTTCCTTGCCACGGTTTATAAGAAATGGTATATACCACTTCTTGAGGAATCATGCGTATGTTGCGTGCGCGCCTTTCGACGAACATACCCGCCGCATTTTTCACATATACAGGATGAACTTCCAGACGGGCTTGCAATAAGGCGCTCGTTTCAGAATCAAGGAATAGTTCTCCGCAAAAAAGAGGTTCACTGATTCCTTTTTTCTGTTCAAAATGCACCACATTTACAAACCGGTCTTCTAAAAATGTCACGCCCTCCGAAGTATAGGTATAAATGCTATTCTCTATATTGGGAATCAGGAATTCGGGCATATCTTTTATAATATCCATCTGGATACAAGCCTGGATTCCCGACTTCACTTTTACCAATAAGCTATCTTTCGCTTCCACATTACTTAGCTGACTCATTTTCAACAGCTTCACTTGATCTGGCACTGCTGAATGTGAGGATGTCTTATAAACCTTGAACACTGCTTCCGACAAGTTTTGAAATTTGTTTTTCAACTGAACTCCTTCACGATAAAAGGTAGTCAGATACACGGGAGTATGCGAATAGTTCTGTTCCCTCCGTTCAATCATTTCCCGCAAAAGTTTCTTTGGTTCACTTCGACGAATCACTACTTCCTGCAAAGGAACCACTTTAGGTTCGAGACTAAGTATATTGTGCCGTCCAATCAACAAAGCAAACTCTATATCTTGTGAAAGATAGCCTATATGAGAAAAGGTAATCGAATCGTTTTTTAAAGAATCGGGTAAGGACAGTTTAAAATCTCCATTCTGATTTGTTATGCTGCCGATAGATGTCCCCCGCACTCCAACAGTAGCTGAAGAGATGGGCACACCTGTCTCCTTATCCAACAAAGTGCCGGTAATGGAAAAATTCATAGGCTGCTTCGGAATGGAATCCTGTTGTATACGAATCTTTTTCTCCGAAGGGAGAGTAATCAGAATATGAGTACCAATCACCTGAAACTCCAAACCGGTATCTCCTACTATATCATACACTGCTTGGCGAATAGACCGTTCTCCTCCCTTTATCTTCACGACAGCATCATTATCAATGACTTTACTGTCATAAATAAACATATATCCCGACTGTTGGGAGACATTACCTAATAATG
>NZ_DAWCXD010000041.1:0-38233 GCF_052357945.1 Bacteroides sp.
CGACTCCCAGTTTGTAGCCAAATCCCTGCGAAACCATGTGGTCTTTCCAGACCGTTATGGCATTCTGCGGTGAACCGTATTTACGGTCGCCGAACATACGGAACAATCCCCAACAGAAATAAGAGTTGCACGAAGTAGCAATGGCAGGAATCAGAGGCAAGGGAGAACCGTGCGCATGGCAACCTACTGTCAATCTTCCATAATGGAACCCATGCGAGCAAGGGAATGCCGGACTTTGTTCGGTTATGATTCCTTCTTGCAGAAAGGTTAGCCCCTGTGCTGTTTTGAACGTAGATCCCGGAGGATACACTCCCATCAAAGCACGATTCAGAAGTGGCTTCGTCATATCGCGTTGTAAGGCCAAGTGGTTCTTACCACGCTGACGACCAATCATCAAATGCGGATCGTAATTGGGAGAGGATACCAGACAAAGGATTTCCCCGGTTTCCGGTTCGATAGCTACAACACTTCCAATTTTATTCTTTAGTAAACGCTCGCCCAGCATCTGCAAGTCAATATCCAGGCTCAATGTCAGGTTCTTACCGGGAACGGAAGGACGGTCATATTCGCCATCCATATAATGCCCCTGGATACGGCCATGCGCATCGCGAAGTAAAATTTCAATTCCTTTCTCGCCACGAAGATACTTTTCATACGATTTTTCGACTCCCAGTTTGCCGACATAGTCACCACGAATGTAGTATCCTTCTTCATCGGCTTCCATCTCCTTTGCGGAGACTTCTCCAATATCTCCCAAAGCATGAGCGGCAGCGTTGTATGTATATTGGCGAATGGTACGCCGCTGAATATAAAAGCCACGGAACTTAAATAGTTTTTCCTGAAAGACACCACATTCTTCTGCCGAAAGTTGCGACATAAACAGCTGGTTGGTATAGCGGGAATATCCCGGATTACGGCGACGGTCTTTCATGTCGCTCATAATTTTCAGGAACTGCGAACGGGTGATATTCAGCGATTGGCATAAATCGAGGGTATCAAGATTCTCGACTTCCTTCGGCACAATCGTTATGTCATAGGCTGGCTGGTTGAATACCAGCAGTTTGCCGGTCCGGTCATAAATAGCACCGCGTGAGGGATACTGGATTTTATTCAGAAAAGCGTTACTGTCAGCATTCTTTTTGTAGTCATCGGTCGTGATCTGCAATACAAAAAGACGTATCAGATAAATCAGAACAATGGAGAGAGCAATACCTCCGATTACAAATTTGCGCTTCTCTAAGATATAATCTTTTGCCATCGTTACCTCTTAATTCCTTCTATAGCTATGATACAGGTTACAGTCAGAACAGTGCAAAGGAGCACTCGCAACAATAACAGCCAAATGCTGGTGAATGAGAAGAACTCGATGGAGAGTAACGCCAGACTGTGCACAAAAACACTTGCAGTAGTATATTTTAGGAAAGGACTGATTCCCATCGTCTTGAAAGAAGGAATGAGGCTGTCCGGATTATCACGGGGTGTGAACAAACGAAGCAAAGAGGGCCGGAGGAAAGCGAGCAACACGGTAGCCGCCGCATTCATTCCCGGAGTATCGGAAAAGATGTCAATGGTCAGTCCGAAGAAGAAAGCCCACAGCATCAGTTCATTGCGGGAAGTACCGGAGCTGAACTTCAGAATAAAGTAGATATAGAGAAAAGGAGTTGCGTATCCGGCAATATGCACATTATTCAGAATCAATACCTGAAGAAGCACCAAGCCGATAAACCATCCGATTCTATGTATATAAGTAATTATCATTCTTGCGTCACCTTGTTTTCAAGTTTCTTCTGTTCTTCCTGTCCCGTCCGGGCTATCACGCGAACATCACTCAACTTACCGAAATCAGTAGCCAGCTTAATCTTCAACAGATAGGAAAGTCCGTCATTAGAGTCGGACATATCATCCACCGTTCCCACCATAACACCTTCCGGAAAGACAGTCGAGAAACCACTGGTGACTACCGTATCTCCCAAATTAAACTCTGCATGACGAGGCAGATCTTTCAGATAAGCATAGCGCGAATCTCCATGTTCCCACTTCAGGTAGCCGAAGTAATCGCTACCGACAATCTTACAACTGATATTCGACTTGCTGTTCAATACCGAAATCACTACCGAATAGGAAGGGGATGTTTCATAAACAATCCCTACAATTCCACTGCCGTCCACTACTCCCATTTCGGAGCGAATTCCGGAAGAAGAGCCTTTATCGAGCGTGATATAATTATCAACGAGATTCAAACTATTCTTTATTACATGAGCTTTGAACAGCTCATAATCCGTCTCCGATACCTGCCGGATGCTGTTGATGGTCATAGAATCGAGCTGACGCTCTTTTAATGCTTTCTCCAGATTAGTAATCTGTTGTTCGAGCACCATGTTCCGGTCCAGCAGATCTTCATTGACCGATTTCAGATGAAAATAAGAGGAAATCCCTCCCGAAACTTCATAAACCGCCCCCACAACCGTATTGGCAGAAGTGAAGAATGCACTCTGCTGATAACGGTTGAACCGAAATAACAAAACAAAACTGGCTACCTCCAATAAGATGAAGAGGAACCAGTAATTGTATTTCAGAAGGAAGTTTAATAAATTCCTCATCCCCGGTTTATCTCATTAAGAAAGAGAAACGGTCTACGTTCTTCAATGCCACACCTGTACCTTTAGCAACTGCATGCAAAGGATCTTCCGCAATATGGAAAGGAATATTGATCTTATCGGTCAATCTCTTATCCAGTCCACGAAGCAATGCACCACCTCCGGAGAGATAGATACCATTGTGCACAATATCAGCATACAGTTCAGGAGGTGTATTTTCCAATGCACTCAAGATAGCAGTTTCGATCTTTGAAATTGATTTCTCCAGACAGTGGGCTACTTCCTGATAGCATACAGGCACTTCCATCGGAAGAGCTGTGATACGGTTCGGACCGTGAACGATATAATCTTCCGGAGCATCATCACCCAGTTCGGTTAAAGCAGCACCTACATTGATTTTGATACGTTCTGCCATACGCTCGCTGACTTTCACATTATGCTGACGGCTCATATATTCGCGAATATCCTCTGTCAGGTCATCACCGGCTGTGCGGATGGAGTTGTTGGAAACGATACCTCCCAAAGAGATAACGGCAATTTCCGTAGATCCACCACCTATATCGACAATCATGTTTCCTTCCGGAGCTTCTACGTCGATGCCGATACCGATTGCCGCAGCCATCGGTTCGAAAATCAAATAAACATCACGACCGCCGGCATGTTCCGCAGAGTCACGGACAGCACGGAGTTCGACTTCCGTACTTCCCGAAGGAACACCAATCACCATGCGAAGAGAAGGTGAAAACAAATGGTTGCGAGTATTCACCTGCTTTATCAAACCGCGCATCATCTGCTCGCAAGCATAGAAGTCGGCAATCACTCCGTCTCTCAACGGACGGATGGTACGTATGTTTTCGTGGGTTTTTTCATGCATCAACTTCGCCTTTTCCCCCACGGCAATCATCTTTTCTGTACGGCGATCCAGAGCTACAACCGAAGGCTCATCCACCACGATTTTTCCGTTCGTGATGATGATAGTATTGGCTGTGCCCAAGTCCATTGCTATCTCTTGTGTAAAAGAAAATAATCCCATTTTTTTATTTACTATTTGACAATTTACTATTTACTATTTGATACATACTTATTACTATCTGACAATCAAATCCATATTGCCGAACGGCTGAATAGTAAATTGTAAATTGTCAAATAGTAAATCGCTTTAGTGTTTAAAATGACGGATACCGGTAGTCACCATCGCCATACCGTGCTCATTGCAATAAGCAAATGATAAATCGTCTTTTACCGAACCTCCCGGTTGGATAACAGCCGTAATACCTTCCTGATCCGCAATTTCCACACAGTCGGGGAACGGGAAGAAAGCATCGGAAGCCATCACTGCACCATTCAGATCAAAACCGAATGATTTGGCCTTTTCTATTGCTTGCTTCAATGCGTCTACACGTGAAGTCTGTCCTACACCGCTTGCAAGAAGTTGCTTATCTTTTGCCAATACGATGGCGTTGGATTTGCTGTTCTTTACAATTTTGTTGGCAAACAACATATCTTCCACTTCTTCCGGAGTAGGAGCTTTGTCTGTCACGGTTTTCAGGTCGGCTACCGTTTCAATATTAGTATCTTTATCCTGCACCAATACGCCATTCAGCAAAGCACGGAATTGTTTCTTAGGCAATTTAGCTTCCTTACGAACGAGGATGATGCGATTCTTTTTCTGTCCCAGGATTTCGAGTGCATCCACATCATAATCCGGCGCGATAACCACTTCGAAGAAAATCTTGTTGATTTCTTCCGCAGCTTCTTTGTCGATGACACCATTCGTAATCAATACACCTCCGAAAGCAGAAACTGGATCACCGGCCAATGCGTCTTTCCAAGCTTCCAAAACTGTAGCACGGGAAGCTAATCCGCAAGCGTTGTTATGTTTCAGGATAGCGAAAGTGAGGTCATCGAATTCGTCGATCAGATCAACGGCTGCGTTGATGTCGAGAAGATTGTTATAAGAGATCTCTTTTCCGTGAATCTGGTCGAACATTGCTTCCAGATTTCCGTAGAAATAACCTTTCTGATGTGGGTTCTCACCGTAACGAAGTTGCTTCTGGCTATTAACAGAGCAACGGAAAGCAGAACCTTCGCCGGCATCGAAATAGTTGAAAATAGCCGAATCGTAGTGAGAAGAAACGGCAAATGCTTCTTTAGCCATCCAGCGACGTTCTTCGAGTGAAGAAGTAGCGCCGTGCTCCATCAACATATCCAATAATGGTTTGTATTGAGCTTGAGAAGCTACGATGATTACATCGTTGTAGTTCTTGGCTGCGGCACGAATCAGTGAGATTCCGCCTATATCGATTTTTTCAATAATGTCTGCTTCAGATGCACCGGAAGCTACGGTAGCTTCGAACGGATACAAATCAACAATAACCAGATCTATCTCGGGAATTTCATATTTCTCAATCTGTTGCATATCCTGTTCCAGACCGCGACGACAAAGAATACCTCCGAAAATTTTCGGATGTAATGTCTTTACTCTACCACCGAGAATAGAAGGATAAGTGGTCAAATCTTCCACTGCCTTGCAAGGATATCCCAATGATTCAATAAACTGACGAGTTCCGCCTGTTGACAAAAACTCTACTCCCTCTTCATGAAGTTTGGTAATAATTTCATCCAAACCTTCTTTATGGTATACAGATACCAATGCAGTTTTTATTCTTTTAGACTCTGACATTGAATTGCTTATTAAGTATTTGGTGTGCAAAGTTACGAAATATTGTTTATCGTACGTAATAAATAAGGTGTGAATTAATAAAAAAAAGCGTTGACTCTCCTCAACGGAAAATCAACGCCTCTTCGCATATATGTTCTCTATTCAAAAACTATTACCAAATAGATACTCGTTTTTCTTTAGGTACGAACATCGAATCCTGTTCAGTGATTTTGAATGCTTCATACCAATTCTGGATATGAGGAAGAGCACCGTCCACACGCCATTTGCCTAATGAGTGAGGATCAAGTTTGGTTAATCGGAGAATTTCTTCCGGACGGATATTTCCTGCCCACACATTAGCGTATGCCAGGAAGAAACGTTGTTCCGGAGTAAATCCGTCAACAATTTCCAGCGGTGCGGCTTCTGTTGCATTCTTGAATGCCTGGAAAGAAACTTGCAAACCTCCGTGGTCGGCGATGTTCTCTCCAAGTGTCAGGCTACCGTTTGCGTGTACGCCCGGAGCAACTTCGATGCTGTCAAAGAAGTTAACCATCACCTGTGCCCGTTCTTCGAACTTTTTAGCATCTTCTTCTGTCCACCAGTCTTTCAGGTTTCCGTCTTTGTCATATTGACGTCCCTGATCGTCAAATCCATGAGTCATCTCATGGCCGATTACCACGCCGATTGCACCGTAGTTCATAGCATCGTCCGCATTCATATCGAAGAACGGAGGTTGCAGGATAGCTGCCGGGAAGCAGATTTCATTGGTAGTCGGGTTATAATAAGCGTTCACAGTTTGAGGAGTCATCAACCATTCATCCTTGTCTACCGGTTTGCCAGCTTTGGCAATCATTTCGTTGTAATCCCATTCGTTGGCACGCTCAATATTTGCCCAGTAAGAATCATCTTTGATCTCCAGTGCGGAGTAATCTTTCCATTTATCAGGATAACCTATTTTTACATGGAAGGTTGCCAGTTTCTCCAACGCTTTTTCCTTGGTCGGTTCACTCATCCATTCCAAACCTTTGATACGTTCTCCCAAAGAAGTTTGCAGGTTCTTCACCAGTGTAACCATACGTTCTTTGGCAGCAGCCGGGAAGTACTTCTCTACATACATCTGTCCTACCACTTCGCCAAGAACACCATCCACGGTGCTCACGGAACGTTTCCAGCGAGGTTGCATTTCTTTCTTACCAGACATTGTCCTACTGTAGAAGTCGAAGTTTTGTGCTTCAAAATCATCGCTTAGATAAGAAGCGGCAGCATCTATCAATCCCCATTGGAGGTACAGTTTCTGATCGTCCAGTGATACGGTGTTTATCACATCGGCTACTTCCTTCATGGCAGCAGGCTGACCTACGTTCACTTCTTCCAAATCTTTCAAACCGGAAACGGTGAAATAAGTATCCCAGTCAAAAGTCGGGAAGTTCTTTTTCAGCGTCGCCCTATCCATCTTGTTATAATTAGCATGAGGATCACGCAATTCCACTTGTGAACGAGCCGCTTTCGCCAGGCGAGTTTCGATGTTCATCACTGCTTTCACCGCTTTCTGTGCAGTAGCCTCATCATAACCTGCCAACTGGAACATTTTGGCGATATGTTCCTGATATTTATTACGGATATTTTTAGTCTGCTCGTCATTCTCCAGATAATAGTCACGCTGTCCCATTCCGATACCACCTTGATAGGTCTGTACGATATTCATGGAACTGTTCATATCATCCGCACTTACAAACATGGTGAAGTAAGGACGGATGCCTTTCTTCTGGCTCTCTGCGATATATGCATAGATTTCTCCTTTATCCTTGAGAGCGTCAATGGCTGCCAGTTCTGCTTTGATCGGAGCTACACCTTCCTGGTTCAGCTTCACGCTATCCATTGCGATATTATAAAGATCGCCTACTTTCTGCGCAGCACTGCCCGGTGCGTTATCTTTCTTCGCTGCCAATTCGGCAATCAATGCTTTCAGTTGTTCACGACTGTTTTCGCGCAACATATCGAATGTACCGAAACGTGAATACTCGTCTGTCAGCGGATGATCTTTCACCCAACCTCCACAGGCATATTGATAAAAACTTGTACCCGGCATAGCCGTGGTATCCAGATTAGCAAGGTCGATACCAGACGTCAGCACGGCCTCTTTCTTACTGTTACATCCTGTTGTCATAAGGCATACGGCAAGAATTGGTAAATACTTGGTTACTTTCATATTGTATAAATAATTAAATAGTCTCTCTAATCAACAATCATCCTACCCGCAGTCCGGCACCGAGGAAGAAGGTGACCGACACCGAGGAACGCCTCGTTCCTCACCGAGAAACACCTGTTTCGACACCGAGAAACAGATACCCGCCAGGAATACCTTCTACCGAGGCATAGCGTTTCTCTCACATAGTGCCCGGAAGTATGCGTTTTGTTCTAGTTTTTCGCTTCTTCCAGTTCCATCGAAACCCGCTCCCACTCTTCAACGATTGCATCCAACTGCTGTTTCAGTTTTTGATGCCGTTCATAGAGCTGCATATCCGAAGCTCCTTCGGGGGTTGCCATCTTCGCTTCTACGATAGCAATCGCGGATTCGGTTTCCTCTATTGAGGCTTCACAGTCCGCCACCTGACGTTCAAGTTTCTTAATCTTCTTATTAAGTTCTTTCTGGGCTTCGTAAGAGAGCTTATTCTCCGAAGGCTGAACGGTTTCAGGTTCATTACCTTTAGCTGAAGCCGTAGGAGAAGCCGACAATCCCGCTCCTTTCTGAAGCTCGTTCAAGCTATCTATCTTTTTCTTTTGCAAGAATTCATAGATACCTCCAAGGTGTTCTTTTACAAGTCCACCACCGAACTCATATACTTTAGTCGCAAGTCCATCCAGAAAATCACGGTCGTGGCTGACAAGAATCACTGTTCCGTCAAATTCGCGGATAGCTTCCTTCAAAACATCTTTCGAACGCATATCCAAATGATTGGTCGGTTCGTCCAGAATCAGTAGATTTACGGGTTCCAGCAGAAGTTTAATCATCGCCAATCGCGTACGTTCTCCTCCGGAAAGGACTTTCACCTTTTTATCCGAAGCTTCGCCTCCAAACATGAAAGCTCCCAGTATATCACGTATCTTCAGACGGATATCTCCTGTCGCTACCCGGTCAATCGTATCGAATACAGTCAGGTTCTCATCCAACATTTGTGCCTGGTTCTGCGCAAAATAACCGATTTGTACATTATGTCCGATCGTTAGTTTGCCTTCGAAATCAATCTCGCCCATGATACATTTCACCAAGGTAGACTTACCCTCTCCGTTCTTTCCGACGAAAGCCACTTTCTCTCCCCTGTTAATAGTAAGGTTGACATCATGGAAAACGACATGGCTGCCATACGCTTTGCGTACATCTTCACAAATCACAGGATAGTTTCCGCTACGACTGGCTGGAGGGAATTTTAAACGCAAGGCGGAATTATCTTCTTCGTCCACTTCGATGCGGTCTATCTTTTCCAGTTGCTTGATACGGCTTTGCACCTGTACGGCTTTCGTTGCTTTATAGCGGAAGCGTTCGATGAAGTCTTCCGTATCTTGTATTTGTTTCTGCTGATTTTCGTAAGCACGGAGTTGCTGTTCACGGCGTTCTTTACGCAGGACTACAAACTCATCGTACTTCACTTTGTAGTCATAAATCTGACCGCAAGTGATTTCGATGGTGCGGGTAGTTACGTTATTCAGGAAAGCACGGTCATGGCTGACTAATACGACTGCATTGGCACGTGTAGACAAAAAGTTTTCCAACCATTGGATACTTTCAATATCAAGGTGATTGGTCGGCTCATCGAGCAAAAGCACGTCCGGGCGTCGTAAAAGCAATTTTGCCAATTCGATACGCATACGCCATCCACCGGAAAACTCCGAAGTAGGGCGTTCAAAATCTTCCCGACTGAATCCCAATCCGAGAAGTGTCCGTTCGATTTCCGCCTGAAAGTTCGTACCGCCCATCATCAGGAACCGGTCGTTTTCATGCGTGAAACGGTCTATCAACTGATGATATTCTTCCGAATCATAGTCTGTCCGTTCCGCCAGTTCCTGATTCATCCGTTCCAACTTTGCTTGAAGCTCAAATATATGTTCGAATGCCAGTTCCGCCTCTCCCATCACCGTCCGGTTGTCGGAGAGAATCATGACCTGTGGCAAATATCCGATGGTTACATCTTTCGGAGTAGCTACCACTCCTCGTGTCGGTGACTGCAAACCTGCTAATATCTTCAGCATGGTTGATTTGCCGGCACCATTTTTGCCGACCAATGCAATGCGGTCTTTCTTATTAATTACATAGCTGACGTCCTCAAAAAGCGGCGTCGCATTAAATTCTACTGATAATCCTTCTACTGAAATCACTTCTGCTTCTGATTTATAACATTTTGAACTGCAAAGATACTGAATATTTATTAGATACAGCCTAGTATGATACATTATGAAAAACAAAAAAAGCAGTCATTCTTATGAATGACTGCTCTCTATCTTAATCAATGGCTCTTCTTTAGAACAACTTAGCAGGATATTCACCGGCATCTACCAATGCCTGAATCTTGTCTACTACGCTTTGACGGTCTTCCGGATAAGTGACGCCGAACCACTTACTGGTAGTATCCAGTACTTCAACAGTGGCAGTTCCGTCATTAATCAATTTATCTACCATCAATGGGATGAAGAACTCGCTCTTCAGGTTTTCCATATTCTTCGGATCGCTTAAGAAAGTCTTGAAGAATTCCTGGCTGTAAGCGAAGTAATCAGGAGTGAAGCCCCAGAAGTTCATACTTACCGGAGTCGTGTCGGGAGTAGCCGTCCATTCGCCATCATCACCGATATATTTCACTTCACCGTCCAGACGTTGAATCTTCGTACGTTCTACTACAGATGTCAACAATCCTTTAGCATCTGTACTACAGATACCACGAGATACCGTACCGCTTTCGCTCAATGTATTTCCTACACGGAAACCTACCATTGAATAAACATTCTTTGAATTTTCAGGAAGAGCAGAAAGGAATTTACCCATTACCTGGAAAGAATCGCGACCATAGAAGTCATCACAGTTAATCACTGCAAACGGTTCTTTAATCACATCAGCGCCCATCATTACTGCATGGTTAGTACCCCAAGGTTTAGTACGGTCTGCCGGGCAAGTAAAGCCTTCCGGAAGATCGTCGATTGATTGAAATACCAGTTCGCAAGGAATGTGACCTTCGTATTTGGAAATAATTTTATCACGGAAATCCTGTTCAAAATCTTTGCGGATTACAAATACAAGTTTGCCAAATCCGGCATTGATAGCATCATAGATTGAGTAATCCATAATAGTTTCGCCATTAGGACCCAGTCCGTCTAATTGCTTCAAGCCTCCATAACGGCTACCCATACCGGCTGCCAATAAGAATAAAGTTGGTTTCATAAATTGTGTAATATTAAAAGGTTAGTGATGTCAACGGCATCAGATTTCGTTGCAAATTTACAAAAACTTTCTTTCTTTTGTCTTGAAACAAAAGAAAGAAACAAAGAAAAATTCAAGACTGACTTTTTTCTCCTACTCACACCCTTCACTACGCTAAAGGGCAGAAACTCGCTTCGCTCAAACAATCTGCCCTTTTTAACGCTTCGTTACGGGTGTTCGCTTAACGGAGAAAAAAGTAGGTCGGAAAACCTTTCGGCATGTAAACCTATGCAGAATCAAAAGTACATCAATGACAAATCAAGAAATCCGGTAATTCATTAACCTATGCAGCAAACACGCCGAAAGGGGATCGGCCTCGTTTTTCCGGCGTTAAGCGCAGGCGTTTTCTCCAGCGTTAAAAAGGGCAGACTGTTTGAGCGAAGCGAGTTTCTGCCCTTTAGCCGGAGAGAACACCGGAGTAGCCGGAAAAACGCAGCCTTGAATTTTCTTTGGTTCTTTCTTTGTTTCAAGACAAAGAAAGAACGTTAGAAGGGATAACCGATAGCAAAATGTATTCCCAGATTCTTCATAAAGGATCCTGTGACATTGTAATATCCGCTTCGTTCTGTATCGTAAGGCAGATGCAAAGGAATACCGAAATCAAGACGGAACACAAGAATATCCATATCATAACGAATACCGACACCGGTGCCCAGAGCGATCTGTTTCGGGAACGTTTTCAGTTCGAGTTGTGAATTGGGACGGGCCTCATCCTTGCGCATCAGCCAGACGTTTCCTGCATCCAGGAAAGTGGCTCCCCAAATGCTCTTAAAGATACGGAAACGGTATTCTACATTTGCCTCAAAACGGAAAGTACCCGTCTGGTCGAGGTAAGAGTAGCGGCTTTCTGCCGGATGGTATCCGCCCGGGCCGATGCTACGTACCGTAAAAGCGCGGATGCTGTTGGCACCACCCACATAGAATTGTTCGCTGTAAGGGGCTATCGTTGCATTACCGTAGGCGAAGAGAGCACCCAAAGCTACACGGGAAGCAATCTTATTATTCTTGTCCATATTCCACAAATGGCGGAATTCCGTATTCAGTTTCACAAACTGCGCGAAAGGGACGTTCAGCAAACGTTTGTCCTCTTTGCTGAAAGACTGGCCGAAAGCACGGTAAATCACCGAGGTCAGGTTACCGGCAGAGGTTACAGTCGATTGCCACCAGATCGGATTTTTAATACCGCGTGCGGAGGCATTATCATACGTATAGGTATATTCCATAGCAGGAATAAACTGGTCTTTCAAACTGATATATAATGCAGGATTGGCATCGGCAATCTTCCTGAACTCTTCCGATTGGTGTTGAAGGACGTTGAATATCAGTTTGAAAGGGGTAATACTATGACGACTTGTACGTGTCGGCTGGAAATCGTAGGCAGCATTTCCGCCGAATGACAACAGTTTATAATACCTGGCACGGTTCAACTGGTCGATGTATAAACGGAATGTAGTAGTAGCCGGGAAGTCAAACTCCCTTTTCCCCCAATGCGGGAAAACCACGCGCGGGAAAGTCAGAGAGGTAGAAACTCCCATCTCCCAGCTGTTCATTAAAGAGCTTTTTTCTCCTCCGCCGGTTTGCCATTCATAAGAGCCTTTCAGCTTCACGTTCCAGCTTTCGCCACCTCCGAATACATTGTTCCGGGTGACGCCGAATGATGCCCCGGGCCCGGTTTGGTCGTTACTTTTGGTTACGACATTCAATTCCAGTTCGGCGTCCAGCGGCTTGGCAAACGTGGCCTGCATGGTTACGTTCAACGTATCACAAACGGCTGTCGTATCTTTCGGGGCATATTGCAAATCCAGATAACTGAAGATTCCCAACTGGCTAAGTTTCTCCTGCACCTGCTCCTGTCGATACTGACTGTAAAGACGAGTGCGATTGGAAGCCCGCATCTGTGCATTCCGCACAAACTGTTGATAGTTCAACCAACGATAAAGCATATTCGGACGTACCTGTAATTTCTTATAATAATGTATATTCAGATTCTTATACATCATGCTGTCATTGGGCGCCTCACCATTCTTGCCAAACAGGTAAACAGAGGCATCTCCTACATAGTAAGGACGTTGTGCCGCAGCGGGTAATCCCGGAACGGGAATCAGACGAAGGCTGATATGTCCACCGGGAACCAATGTCGTATCTGCCTGATAAGTCATATAATCGGGACGGAAGTAAAAATATCCCCGGTTACGCAACAGCGTACTGATACGGGTACGCTCTTCATCCAGATCGACCACGTTGAACTGCTCGCCGGGACTTATATAAGACATTCGACGTCCCCGTTCCATAATGCGCAACGTTTGAGGAGTGAAGCGCTGATAATAGACCGTATCTATAAAATAAGGATTCTTCATGTCTACCGTATAAAGAATACTTGCTTTCAGGCTGTCTTTCTTATCGACCAATGTTTCATAAGTCACTTTCCCATTGAAGTAACCATAATCACGGAGCAAGTTTGTAGCCACCTTGATGCGGACCTCCGGATTGACAGTGGAAATAAATACCGGAGGGTTAGCAGCCAGACGGTTGAACATCCACTTTCCAAATCCTTTTTTATATTTCACAAAGTCATTGTACATCCACATCTTAAAAGGAATAGGCAGAAGCCCTCCCAACATCTTCGTACTGGGAGTTTTATCAAGGGCCGCCTCAATCTCTGTCAGGGCCGTCCCTCCTACCGGTGTTGTCGACTTATTCTGTATGACAGTTTTTCCTCCTGTATAAAGTACCTCCCCTTCGGGCAGATGCTTTGTCACCGAACAACCCGAGAATAAGATGATACCCATCAGGCAACTTATTAATATGTTACTATATATACCTTTCATGTTTACTTCTTTTTCTTAAAGATGAACAGTTCGCTAAGTTTATCCAGCTTCTTGCGAAGTACCAGACCGACTCCGGTTTCCGTAATCTCGCCTTCGAGTACACTCTCGTAGTTTTTATCGTAGAACAGACGGACATAACGGGTTCCAGTTCTATCCAAACGATATTCCAGAGAGATGTTATCGATGAAAGATTCTGCGTCATTGGTCGCATTCTCACCCGTAGAAACTTTACCTCCGATTACAATCTGGAAACGGTTATTGAAGAGACGTTGTGAATAACGGAAACTGTAATCCGTACGCTTACCACCCGTATCCGACAAATCGTGATCTTCGATACCAACAGAAACGCTGGCATTTTTCAGGTTCCCCATCAATGAGTTGATTTGGCTACTTAATACGGAGTTCAATGCAGAACCCATATTCAGTTTACCCAGTCCACCACCTCCACCACCAATCGGTCCGGTGCCAAGGTAGGTTTTCATAACCATGATATATAGAGCCTGTTTACCTCTCTCTTCCGCTCCCATAGCCGTCAATTCATTTTGTATGGTTGCGTCTTCGGGGGCAGATACGTCAAAGGCGAAAGAAAGATTATCCAGTCGGTTCTTGACGACGATGGACACATCGAAATTAACCATACGTGTTCCGCCATTCTCTCCTTCGGAGACAGAAGCGCGGATACGGTCGGTTGCTTTGAAGTTCAGCATCGGGTCCATAGGATTTCCCGTCCATTCCACATAGCTGCCGTTGTCGATAGCAAATTCTTTGGCAGCGATGACAGGCAAAGCATATTTCATCAAACCGCCGCTCAACGTATAGCGTCCGGTCAATGTCAGATCACCTTGCGGAGTATATTTCATTGAGAGGTCACCTCCTCCCTCCAGTTCAACACGATTGTCATTGCTTGCGTCCAAATCGACTTTCAAACGAACGGACGGGTCGATGTGTACCATCATCACCATATCCAGCCCGCCTAAAGAAACGGTCGGCACTTCTTGCTGAACAACCGTCGTGGTGTCACTAAATGAAGTAAAGGTTACCAAACTTCCCAAACGGTCCTGCACAGTCAACGGTGAATCGGTCAATATATAAGAAACATCTGTATTGCCCAACAAGCTCATGTTTCCACGCATATTCAATCCGTCTAACGGACCTTTCACCGTTGCCCGGAAATCAGCATATACTTTTCCGTAAACCAGACTTTCACGGGTACGTTTGGCATCCAGAAGCGTATAGTTCTGCGCCAGCAGATTCAGATTTGCCATCGGCCGGGACATATCTCTGAAATCGACAGATCCGTCAATCGTAAATGGATTCTTTCCTGTTGTATAAATAGCGAACTTATCAAATTCCAAACGATTATTCTTTATCTGCACCGGGCGGTTGTCGAACCGGAAGTTAGCCCCATACTGCCGGGAAAGGACAGTAACACTATCCAATATCAGTTCGCCATTAATCAAAGGCTGTTCGGTGCTACCGGTAATGTTCAGATTACCATCCATATCACCGGCTAATGTAACCATCTGATCGGGAATGAATACGTTCGCTACACGGAGCGGGAAGTGCTCCAAAGTGGCATTTACTTCCAAACTATCTTTTCCTGTCCGGGTTGGGACCAATTTGCCATCCGCCACCATCACTTCCACATTGTCATGATTCAGATAAGCGTTAAGATATTGTTTTCCTTGTTCACCCGGCAACCAGGTAGCTCCTAATGTCACATCACCAATTCGTTGACGTTCATAGGTCAACTCGTCAATAGATGATTCAACCGAGAGTTGAAGGTCTTTTTCAGTCTGTACGTAGTGTGCTTCCGCAGAAAATAAACCGGTTATTTCCGGGAAGTAAGGTAGTACTTTACTTAATTCTGCTAAACTGATTCTTCGGATTTCGACATCAATATTCTGTAAAGAAACAGTGTCCCCCTGCACCGAATGTACACGGAATCCCATTCCTTCATCATCCCACATATCTACATTAGCGTATACACGCATATTCTTATGCACATAAATCCAGTTGTGATTCTCATTAAAATGGAATTTCTGGAAGGCGATAATCGGTTCTTCCGGGATTAATGTGAAAGCTAATCCATCGCCTTTTCCTTGCCCTTCAAACAAAGGACGTGCATTGACACCGAGCAGTACGCCTGTTTCTCCTTTTCCATTCTTAAAATCTACCAGCAGTTCCGCATCCCGGTCACGAATCTCTCCCGTCAGTGTAGTAGAGAAAGAGAATTGCGGATTCTTTGGTCCGTTAATAACACCGGCACGCAATTTCATGAGTGTAGTGTCTTGTTTGACTGTAAAGAAAATCGTGTCTAGTTGCAAGGTATCTACTTTCAAAGCGTGAATAGCGGCTTTTCCATTAATTCCCCAATTAGGAGCTGTTCCGAATTTCACAGAAGCATCATGGTAAGCTATCTTTTTAGTAGCCAGAAAATATGCCAAAGGGTTTTCTTGTCCTGCAGAGAAAGAGAAAACTGCCGTCGGTAACGCCTTACGCAGTTCAGCGTGGTTCAATGCTTTCTCATCAATTTGCTTCATCAATACATCCACAAAGTGAGTAGATTGGCGAATTAAAGGATTAACGCCGGAACGTGCGCTCAAGTCGAGTTTCATATCTCCGGAGACGAAATGTGTCGAAACTAAATCCCGACGAGCTTCGGCAGCTAAATTAAAAGTAAGCGGACGCTTCATTGGCTGCGGCATGATTCCTAATTCATGTAAATCCAGTTGAGTGACATCAACCGTTATCTTACCATCAGGATAACTGTGCGCCAAATTATATTCCGCATCGGTTGTCATTTTCAATAAAGCATTGTCACTTGTCAGATGTGCGGTGACCAGTGCGCCTTTAAGATCTCCTGTCAGATTAAGATTGGAGAGATGATATTTTGCATAATGAAGCTGATCTAATGAAAGATTCAATTTGGCAAAAGAATGATAAGACATGACATCCAGTCCACGACCATTAGCCGCAGCCGAAAGAGACAGTTCGTAGATAGAATCTTTCGGAAGGAAATTATGGAGTTGCAGATTGTCTATCTTCAGATCAGCTTTGTAAACTTCGGTAGATGTATTTAATGCTGCATTCACGTCCATAGCTCCTTTTCCTTCTTTCAGACGGAGGTCTGCTTTATATTCAGGACCTTTGATGTCTACTTTTGCCACCAGACTCATGCTGTCAGGAACTACAATCGTACCATTGGGAGCTTCTCCCGACAAAGCGGTCAGGAAGTTTAAATTTTGAGTTGTCATTTTCAGACCAATGGTTCCGGTACGCGTCAGGCTGTCGGCCAGGTTTTCTATCATACCGCCGCCTTCTAAAGCAAAAGCCCCCGGCAAGTCTACCGTAAAACGGGAAATCTGCATTTGTTTCAAGTTACCGTCCGTACCGGCACGAATGACAAGCGGACGAAATGGATAGGCTTCTTTAAAACTATCAGGCAATCCTCCTACAAATAACATAACATCTTCTTTGCCGATATAGGCATTGAGATTAGCGGACAAACGACCCGTAGTCGGGATGTTGACAAGTTCCCAATAGGTATGGGCAGATAAATCGATTTCAGAATGAGGGGTTTTTAGTTTTAAACCGGGAACACTAATGATTGAATCGTTAGAATATGCTCTACCTGTCAGTGAGACAACACTTAATCCGGAACGTTCATTCATTGTAAACTCACGAATGACCGCATTCATATCCCTGCCTTTATACAACAGGGAATCCAAAGCGATGCGAACATCACGAACGGCAATATGGGAAACATCAAAGCCTTCTATTGGTTGCGCGGTTCCTGTATCATAACTGGCGGAAGTTCCCGACAACAGAAACTTTTTCAAGCCATAAAACTGATTTTTCAAATCTGCCTGTGCATCATCAATAGCAGCCTCCCCGATATGAGCTGCCATCCGCATGGAATCAGCAGGAAGTTGCATACTGAATGATACATTCTTTAATTTCAACTGATGAAGATCCACTTTCCAGTTTACAGGAGCAGAGGCTGTGGTATCTTTAGGAGTGGTGGTAGTATCATTCATCAGCAACTGCACATGGGTATCAGACAGTTCAGCCTGATTGATAATCGCTACTTCATTGGACAAGTCAACACCATGGCTTTGCAGGAAGAAACGTCCTAAAACGCCTTTAATCTTCATTCCTTCCATCAAATTGGCTGAATTAACGGCTACCCGGCTCAAAGTGACTTCATCCACTTCGACTTTTCCTTTTATTAACGGCCATGCCTGCACACGGACATTCAGGCTTTCCAAAGACAAAAGAGTATCCGGCTGTTGAATAACCTCTACGCCACGAACCAACAGATTAAGCGGGAAACGAAGGTCTATCCGTTCCACCTGAATCTGCATACCGGTTGCTTTAGAGGCGTATGCAGTAACCTCCCGGCGCAAAAGATTCTGAACGGGAGGAACATAAAGCAATACCATTAGTATTACAAAGAGTATTATAGGAGTAAGCAGTATCCAGCTTACCCAGCGTATCCATTTTCGTTTCATGTAAAATGTGTCAGTGTAAATAAGGTGACACAAAGTAAACAAATTATTTTGAAAAAAGGTTTGGCTAATAGTAAGAAAGATACAGATACTAGCCAAGGAGTAGAAGAAAATAGCTTATCGGGTATTTTTCATCACTATCAAATAGCGTTCTGCCTCACTTATGACTTTACGGACAGCCTCTAATATATTAAGTGTCGTTTCTTCTATTTTTTCCGAGAATTCTTCTCCACGACAAGCTTCCAGCCACTTTAATGGAGTTATGGTTTCATCCGCTCCAATCATTGTAAAGAGAGGGAGGAGCTTATGCGCCATAGCAGCTATCCCGTCCACCTCTTTATCGTTCAGCGCTTGTTGCATCCGTTCGATATTCTTACCTGTTTCTTCAATAAAAGTCTGAATAATGGAGGATGCCGCTTCCGGATCGTCTTCAGAATAAGCAGTAAGTGCAGAGAAATTTATTCCGGCTGTTGCCATATCTTCTGTGATATGCGCTTCATCAGCGGAGAGTTGCCCTTCATTTACCGTCATCAATAATTCTTTTACTGTAAACGGTTTATGCAGACAACCGGCAAAGCCATGTTCATGTAAAGCAGCCTTATCCATTTCGCTACGGGCGGTCACAGCAATGACGGGGATTGTTTTTGCTTGTGGTATATTAGAAGCCCGCAATAATTTTACCAAATCAAAACCGTTAATAGCAGGCATTTGTATATCTGTCAGCAATACATCGAAAACGGAAGAGCGAAGCTGTTCAATCAACTGCTCCAGCTGTTCACAACATACCGCATCGATACCATGTTGTTTCAACATGGCAGCAGTCAGATTCAACTGAATCTTATCGTCATCGATCAAAAGAACACGGATGACTTTCATCGGAGGAATCGCGGCCGACTCCTCTGTTATATCTACATTTTCGCTTTCGGGAAATTCACTTTCCGCAATGGATTTACCTACCGGATAAAGAGGCAGAGTTACAGTAAAACAGCTTCCTTTTCCTAATGTGCTTTGCACGTCAATGGTTCCTTCAAGCAAGGTTACCAGTTTCTTCACAATAGAGAGTCCGAGTCCGAAACCTTCTTCCCCCTGCGCACCGGAAAGACGTGTAAACTCCTGGAAGATACGTTCACGATCTTCTGATGCCATTCCTTTTCCTGTATCGGCGATGGCGATGGTTAACTTAGAAGAATCATAACCGGCTGTCAGGCTAATCTCTCCTTTTTGAGTAAACTTTACGGCATTGGACAAAAGGTTGTTCACTATTTGCCGGAGTCGCAAAGGATCACTGATGTATCTTCCGTTTAGTTCCGGGGCGACGTGACATTGCAAGGCTAAACCTTTGGCAGCGGTCAAAGGTTCGAAACTGACATAAATTTCGTCGAACAGCTGGGAAGGGTTAAAGGTTACACGGTTCACTTCCGCTTTATTGAGGTCGAGCCGATGGAAATCGAGCAAGTCACTGACTAGTTTCAACAAATGTTCCGAAGAGCTTTTCATATTGTCGAGGTAGAACCGTTGCCGTTCATCCTCTGTCAGCCGGGACAGAAGTTCGGTATATCCCATGATTGACCCCAGCGGCGCCTTAAAGTCGTGAGTAATAGCCAGCATTAATTTCTCACGGGCAACAAGCAAATCTTCCGCGCGTTTATTCGCCACCTCCAATTGCTGACGATAACGGTTGCTGCGAGAGATATCCCGCATAATCAAGATCAGGAAAAAAGCAGATAATAGTACGGCACCAACCGCGATACCGCCGATGATACGCGCCGACCGCATTCTTACCTCCTGCTGAAGCTCGGCATCCTGACGGGCACGCAGGGTCATTTCTTCCTCATATTGTTTAATCAGACTATCCATTCGTGCCGTCAACTGTGTATTCATCCGCTGGTACTTCGTACTGGTACGCCGGATGGTTTTCTTCCGTTGCAACCGTTTTTCTTCGGTAGCCATGCGGATTTTCTGCTGAAGAGAATCTTTAGAGGTAGTCGGTTGAAGAATGGTATCAGTGGCTACTTCCAGCGATGTATTAACTAATACGGCACTGTCTTGTTTAGAAGGGGAAAACACTTCGGCGAGCCGTTTGAAGAATCCCTTCTTTTTAGGAGTAGTTATTAACGAGTCACGCTTGGTGATGACCCGATGTTGTACCCGTTGCTGGGTAATGACAGAATCTTGTTCGGAAATGATTTCTTCAATCTCCGAAGCAGAGAGAAGACTGTCGTTTGCTTCACTTAACACCCGCAACATCTGAATCGTGTTTTGATCTTTCTCGTGGAGAAGGGTCAATAGACTATCAGTTCTTAAGTTCTGCTGATCGTCGGCTGCCGACAATGCTTCCATCTCACGATGTACAAACACCAGCGAGAAAAGGAGGATCGCCAGTAACAAAGTGTAACCGGCGGTTATTTTCAACTTTGTAAAACGGAAGGAAGCCATTGGGGTAAAAATTTTAAGTATTAAGTTTTAAGTATTAGGTTTTGGGGTGGGATTCGGGGAGTTTTGTCATGTAGTGGAAACGCCACCAGAGCATTAGTCCCGCACTCGTCAGCCCAAAAGGAAATGCCATCCAGACACCTACTATCCCCCATCCCATTACAAAGCCGCAGAAATATCCTACGGGAAGCGAAATAATGAAATAGGCGATAAAGGCGATAACCATCATTAGTTTTACATCTGAAATTCCACGCAAAGCATTGGCGAAAGTGATTTGAAGCCCGTCGCCAAACTGATAGACAAGGAAAGGAAAGATGAGTGATGTCACCATAGCAACCACTTCCTGGCTGTCGGTAAACCAGCTTCCCAAGTAATTCCGGCAAAGGAAGACAATCAAGGAAAGCACGACACCCAATGTCATCATCAGATGAAAACCGGCATAGGCTGAACGGCGTACATTGACGATGTCATTCTGGCCTTTGAAATTGCTGACACGAACAGCAACAGCAGCCCCCATACCGTAATACATCATAAAGGTAAACTGCGAAATAGCCAACATCACCTGATGAGAAGCCAAAGCGATCGTACCTAGCCAACCGATCATGATAGCACTCAAACTAAAGGAGGCTGTCTCCATTCCCATCTGGAAAGCAATCGGCCATCCTAGTCCATTCAAGCGTCCAAATACTGCACGTGACCATCCCAAACGGAAAAAGCCAATCTTATAACGGACGAAACGCGGACTACGCATAAAGATGATTATAAATACAATCACCATCACAATACGCGAAAACAGCGTACTAATACCTGCTCCCAACAAACCTAATTCGGGCAATCCGAGTTTACCGTAAATCAGGATATAGTTTCCTATGATATTCAAGACATTTCCTCCAAGCAATATCCACATGGCGGTTTGGGTATCCGTTATTCCGTCTGTGAATTGCTTGAATCCATTGAAAAGCATGACAAACACTAATGAAGCAAGCAAAACAAGGTAATACGGTTTAATCAGAGGAATCAATTCTTCCGGCTGTCCGAGATGCTCTATATTCAGATAAAGAACGGTCATACATATAGTCAGCAGCAACGCAACCATCAGATTTGCCAACAAACTGTTGCGTAATGCCTGTCCGGCAGGAGCATACTGATGAGTCCCATACAGCCCTCCTACAATGGGAGTCAGTCCATACGAAAACCCTGTACTGAAAATAATCGCCAGATTAAACACATTATTTACGAAGGAAGCTGCTCCCAGCTCAATCGTACTATGATGTCCGATCATTAACGTATCCGCAAATCCGAGAACGATCACTCCTATTTGCCCGATCACAATCGGTAGTCCGAGAAAAATTAGTGCTTTATAATGCTCTTTATATGTACTATAAATATGTCTCATTTACTTTTCCGTTACCTAAACGTATCTCCATTTTCAGGCAAAGGGACTTTCCCCTTTCACTGATAAATTATAAAAAAGAGAAAATTTAATTTTGTTGTTTCTTATAATAAAGTACAACTCCGTTCTCCTTCCGGAAAGCAGATTGGGCTACTGTCCGCAATTGTTCCGCCGTGACAGAACGATAACGTTCTACTTCTTTTTCCATGTCTTCCGCCCGGCCAAGCAATTCGAACCAGGGCAGGTTGGTTGCCACATTCAAATAATTGATGTTGCCGAATATCTGGGTGGACTCAAATTTGTTCTTCACTTTTTCCAGTTCCTGTTCGTCAACCAGTTCTTGCTGCAACAGTTCCAATTCTTCCCTTACTGCCGCTTCCGCCTGTTCCAGAGTGACACCAGCCGAAGGCTTGCCACTAATATGGAATAACCCCGCATCTACACTGCCTGAAATATAGGCATCTATGCTCGAAAATAATTGTTTCTGTTGTACCAAACGCTGGTTCAATCGACTGGAGCGCCCATTACTCAACACATCCGACAAAATATCAAATGCATAATAATCCGGATGACGATGATCGGGCATGTGATAGGCCATAAACAAAGCGTCGAGAGGCACATTTCTCTCTACCGTCAACCGCCGTTCTTCTGTCTGTTTCTGTTCTTGTGGCAGGTTCCGCAAAGGAACTTCCCGACGAGGAATAGAAGCGAACCATTTTTCCGTCAAAGCAACTGCCTCTTCGAAAGAGATATTGCCGGTCACAGCCAATATTGCATTATTAGGAGCATAAAAACGAAAAAAGAATGCTTTTACTTCTTCCAGCGTAGCATTGGCAATATGCGACAACTCTTTTCCGATCGTAGGCCATTGATAAGGATGCATCTGATAAGCCAGAGGGCGCAAAAGATGTCCGACATCTCCATAAGGCTGGTTCAAACAACGCTGCTTGAACTCTTCCATGACCACTCCCCGCTGTACCTCCAGGCTCCGTTCGCTAAAGTCAAGACTCAACATCCGGTCGGACTCCAGCCAAAAGCCGGTTTCTACGTTCTGACGAGGTACAGTGAGGTAGTAATTGGTTATATCATTATTCGTCCAGGCATTATTCTCTCCACCCGCCAATTGAAGCGGCATGTCATAATCGGGAATATTCACCGACCCTCCGAACATCAGGTGTTCGAACAGATGGGCAAAGCCGGTATGCTCGGGATCTTCGTCGCGAGCTCCCACATTATATAATATATTAAGGGCAACCATCTGCGTACTTTCGTCCTGCGAATGTACCAGACGTAACCCATTATCAAGAATATGCCTGTTGATTTTCATACGATTCAGTCAAGTATTGTCACCTTTGTTATCTTTACATCTTCTTCGGGACGATCGCTGCGGTCTGTTTTCACCTGCTGGATCTTATCCACAATGTCCATTCCTTTCACCACTTCGCCAAACACGGTATATTCGCCATCCAAATGCGGAGTACCACCTACCGTGGTGTAGGCTTCAATCTGTTCCGGAGTGAAATGGAATTCCGGTTCTTTGGCAGCCATCTCCTGTGCCTGTGCAAACAGTTTTTCCTGTAAATCATAAAGACCGTTTTCATCGTTTGCTTTCCGCATCTTATAGATTTCCTTCATGTGTTTCTGTGCCAGTGTATTGAAAATAACATTTATCTTATTCTCATTCATCTGGCTTTCCATTCCCAGCAAAGTAGAGTCGTTAAACACTTTACCTGTCACGATATAGAACTGGCAACCGGAAGATTCCTTCTTCGGGTTCACGTTATCCCCCTGGCGGGCAGCGGACAGGGCACCTTTCTTATGGAAATATTTAGGATATACAAATTCAGCGGGAACGGTATAACCTACGTCTCCGGTACCCAGCATTTTTCCTTTCGGCGCATTTTTTGAGTCCGGATCACCGGCCTGAATCATAAAATCTTTGATAACACGGTGAAACAGGGTACCTTCATAAACTCCGTCCTTCACCAGTTTGATAAAATTATCACGATGTTTCGGTGTCTCATTGTACAGTTTCACCTCGATGTCTCCTAAAGTTGTTTCAATCTTTACCAACGTTTCTTTATCCATGTCTCCTCCTTTTTTTGTTCCGGTTTTGCAGGCAGTAAGTCCGCAAAACGATATGGTTAATATGATCAATAGAATCTTTTTCATAACACTTTTATTTAATTTAAGTTTGCAAATATACCACTTTCACCCAAAACCTCTTACCTTTGTGACTTAAAAGAATCAAAACCTGACATGATGAGCTCCATATTGATCGTTGAAGATGATATCACTTTTGGAATGATGCTAAAAACCTGGTTAGGAAAAAAGGGCTTTGAAGTATCATCAGTGAGTAATATTGCCCGTGCCCGGAAACATATCGAAAGCCAAAACGTCGATCTGGTTTTATCAGACCTGCGGCTGCCCGACCATGAAGGCATTGACTTGCTGAAATGGATGAACGAACAAGGCATGGATATTCCTTTGATTATCATGACCGGCTATGCGGATATACAATCTGCCGTGCAAGCTATGAAACTGGGAGCACGTGATTATATCGCCAAGCCGGTGAATCCGGAAGAGTTACTGAAGAAAATCTCTGAATGTTTGCAGTCCGGAGAAACTCCCGCTACTCATCACACAGCTAAATCTTCTTCGAAAAAAGGCTCTTCTACCTCATCGAAAGATTCAACAGAAAACAACCGTGCCTATCTGGAAGGAGAAAGTGACGCAGCCAAGCAACTCTACAATTATGTAGGCCTGGTAGCTCCGACCAATATGTCCGTCCTTATCAATGGCTCCAGCGGAACTGGAAAAGAGTATGTGGCACACCGTATTCACCAACTTAGCAAACGAAGCGATAAGCCGTTTATTGCCGTAGATTGTGGCTCTATCCCGAAAGAGCTGGCGGCTTCCGAGTTTTTCGGTCATGTGAAAGGATCGTTTACAGGTGCGTTGACTGATAAAACCGGTGCTTTCGTTGCTGCCAATGGCGGTACTATCTTCCTGGATGAAATCGGGAATCTTAGTTACGAAGTGCAGATACAACTGCTTCGTGCTCTGCAAGAGAGAAAAATACGTCCGGTAGGCTCTACACAGGAGATATCGGTAGATATTCGTTTGGTATCCGCCACCAATGAGAACCTGGAACAGGGCATTGATAAAGGTACTTTCCGTGAAGACCTTTATCATCGTATCAATGAATTTACCCTCCGGATGCCCGATCTGAAAGAACGGAAAGAAGATATTCTGCTCTTTGCCAATTTCTTCCTCGATCAGGCAAACAAAGAACTGGACAAACACCTGATTGGTTTTGATGCAAAAGCATCACAGGCTTTATTGAATTATCATTGGCCGGGAAATTTACGCCAAATGAAAAACATCGTCAAAAGAGCAACTTTATTGGCGCAAAGCAGTTTCATTACTTTATTGGAATTGGGAACCGAGCTCTTAGAAACTCCTGCATCCAGCAATACAAGCATTGCATTACGCAATGAAGAGACTGAAAAAGAGCATATTTTGGAGGCACTACGCCAAACAGGAAACAATAAGAGCAAAGCAGCGCAATTACTGAATATTGATCGGAAGACTTTATATAATAAATTGAAATTATACAATATTGATTTGTAACAAGTTACGTTCTTGTGTTTTCTCAAGCATTCTCATGCCTATGAGAAAATTTTCTCACTACTATGAGTATTTATTCTCATCACGGTGAGAAATGATTCCTTTTTGTAGTGCTCGAACTTATCTTTAACCGAATCTATCGCATTACCAGATATTATTAATTTTAATGCATATTCCATAGAATAAAATGCCCCCCATAAATAAAAAAACATTATTACCCTTGCATTTGTGCCACTCGCAGCAACCAATCTGCAAGCACAAAGCAATATGCAAATAGAACACGCGGACAAACGTCCGAATATCATTCTCTTTATGGTAGACGATATGGGATGGCAGGATACTTCACTCCCATTCTGGACACAGAAAACACACTATAACGAATTGTACGAGACTCCCAATATGGAGCGGTTAGCCAAACAGGGAATGATGTTTACTCAAGCGTATGCCAACAGTATCAGTTCTCCTACCCGGTGCAGCCTCATCACCGGAACAAACGCCGCACGCCACCGAGTAACTAACTGGACACTGCAAAAGAATACAATGACAGACCGTAAAGATAGCATTCTGGCAGTCCCTGACTGGAATTACAATGGAGTAAGTCAAGTGTCCGGCACTAATCATACTTTCGTAGGAACCTCCTTCGTGCAACTGCTAAAGAACAGCGGTTATCACACTATACATTGTGGGAAAGCCCATTTCGGAGCGATAGATACTCCAGGGGAAGATCCGCATCATTGGGGATTCGAGGTAAATATTGCCGGACATGCGGCCGGTGGACTTGCCAGTTACCTGGGAGAAGAGAACTACGGACATACCAAAGATGGGAAAGCGGTATCACTGATGTCTGTTCCCGGATTAGAGAAATATTGGGGAACGGAAACCTTTGTAACTGAAGCATTGACGTTGGAAGCCATTAAAGCACTAGATAAAGCGAAAAAGTATAATCAGCCTTTCTATTTGTATATGTCGCAATATGCCATCCACATTCCTTTGAACAAAGATATGCGCTTCTATGAGAAGTACAAGAAAAAAGGAATGACAGACCATGAAGCTGCTTATGCCACACTGATTGAAGGAATGGATAAAAGTTTAGGTGATTTAATGAACTGGCTGGAAAAAAATGGAGAAGCCAACAACACTATTATCATTTTTATGAGTGATAACGGAGGACTTGCATCCGAATCCGGATGGCGTGACGGCAAACTGCATACACAGAATTATCCATTGAACAGTGGTAAAGGTTCGACTTATGAAGGCGGTATCCGTGAACCGATGATTGTCAGTTGGCCGAGAGTAGTAGCTCCGGGAAGCAAATGCAACAACTACTTGTTGATAGAAGACTTCTACCCTACTATTCTTGAAATGGCAGGTGTCAAGAACTACCAGACAGTTCAACCGATAGACGGTATCAGTTTCATCCCTCTGCTGAAACAGACAGGCAACCCGGCCAAGGGTCGGAGTCTTTTCTGGAATATGCCTAACAACTGGGGAAATGACGGTCCCGGAATCAACTTTAATTGTGCCGTTCGAAACGGTGACTGGAAATTGATTTATTACTATGGAACAGGAAAGAAAGAGTTATTCAACATACCTGATGATATAGGAGAAAGCAACGACCTTAGTGCACAGCATCCGGACATCGTGAAGAAACTTTCTAAAGAGCTGGGCAACTTTCTAAGAAAAGTAGATGCACAACGGCCGACTTTCAAAGCGACAGGTAAACCTTGTCCCTGGCCGGATGAAATCAAGTAGATAGATTACCTAAATAAAAGAATGGTGGCGGGGAGTGTGGAATAACTCCACACTCCCCGCCACAGTTTCCACACACTCCACACATACTTCCCCACTATCCTAATTGGCATCATCTTCCTCATTCCCTTATTTATCAATCACTTATCATACATTTTCTAATTTTGGCACGCGCTTTGATCTTTAATTAGACGTTAGCGAAAACGCAATAACCGATTCCTTAACACAAAGGTAGAGAATTGAAAACATATGTCTAATAATCATTAAAGCAAACGATTATGAAAAAATTAGTATTAGTAGTAGCAATGTTTATGTTTGTTTGTGGTGGTTCATTCCTTGTAAAGGCTCAGAGTTCTGCAGAAGCTGTGACAGCCCCGACAGAAATCAATGCAACAGTTGTCAATGATACAGTAGTAAAAGATACTGTAACTAAAGAAGACGCGCCTGCAAAGGCATCACTGGTTGCACTCGCCGCCAACGTCAATGATACAGTTGTCACAGACACTACATCAAAAGACAAACCGGCTGAGCCTGTCAAGGAATAACCTTGCCAACAACATGCAGGACATAGTCTGCCGAAGAATAGTAAGCACACTACCAAAAAAGCCATCCCCTACTTTCGTCTATTCCGGGGGATGGCTTTTTTATTATCCTATCTTCTTACAGTTATTCTGTAGGAGTACTTGTTTCCAATATCGGATCTGTTTTCCAACTCGAAACAATATTTGCCGCCTCTGCTTCGAAGCTCTTTCCTGCCAAGGACACAAATGTCTTGGTATTACCATTTCCATTATTGAATAACCAATTAGCTACCATTCCATCCTTATCCTCACTCAACAACTTGCCGCTCTGCTCGGAGATCTGTTGCTCCGACAAGGCTTTTGTCCAAATACGGGCATAACTGATAGCTCCGTTCAACCGGCGTTTACCATCAGACTGGCCGATGTAGAAATCAGAAGTAAGATTAATCTCTTTCAAATCATCCGGTGTACCGTTTGATAATTGAAGCGTTTCTCTGACACCATTTACATACAATGCAATCCGTTCGCTTCCGCTCTTACTATTATCCAATACCACAGCCACATCATACCACTTATTGGTTTCTATCTTGGTAGAACCTTCATAGCGAATACTACCTTTATCATCTGCAGCAAGCTGAAGGAAACGTTCTTCATCATTGCTTCCTCCCTTATGCACGTCGACACGCAGCAAGAATTTCTTCTCTATACCCATCACCGTATTAATCCGGGCATTTCCATTGTCATTGCCATTCAACGACTCAATATTGAAACGAGCCTCAAATGTGATCGTACTCAAATTCTTTAGCGATTCATCTGCCGTACCATTATATTCAAACGGTACTTTAAAGTAATTACCGCTACCCAGGTTCGCTACTTTATCTGCCTGCACCACCATAACAGTGAGACTTAATTCCTGTTCCGCTTCGTCTCTGACAACCACAGTGGTAATACCTGCCTTTTTACCTATTAAATTGAAACGAGTGTCATCCACCTGCTGAATAGCTACAACTTCTTCATTCTCCGCTGTCAGACTATAACCTCCGTTTCCTTTCTCTACCGTAATCATGATCTTATTATTGACTCCAACTCTCGGCGTTAAATTAGAAACATCAATAGAGATCGGATTTACCGTCACCTGAACCACTGCCTGTTTTCCTTTATGATCTGTAAAAGTCACCGTTGTATGTCCGTTCTTCAAACCTGTCAAAGTATAGAAAGGACGGAATTGGTCGGTATTGACCAGGCTGACAATTGTCTCATCCTCCACTTCATAAGATAATTCATCATTACTGGAAAAATTTCCCATGCTGACAATCAACTGCTTTTCATCAGCGACTTCCAATATTACCTCCGTCTGATTCACTTCCAGTTCAAATATACCTACATTCACAGAGATATTGGCAACCACTCCTTCTCCATCCATTACCTCAATGGTAGTGGCTCCATTCTGCGAACCACTTTTCACTGTTATCAATTCACCGGAAACCGTAGCCGTTGCAATAGCTGTGTTGAAACTTCTTACGGTATAGTTTCCGTTTCCAACCACTACATTCACTTTGGCTTCTTCATTCTGCCCGATACGTATTACCGGTTTGTTCACAATCAACTCTATCAAGTCTTGAGCTACCTCGTTATCATCATCGTCATCACAACCCGTAACAGCAAACGATAATACCGACAAAAGCAACAGACACATATATGTATAGATTCGTTTCATCTGATTTTCTTTTTAAAGTTATACATTCCTACCGGTTTACCATCCGGGATTTTGTTCAATGGTCGGTGTCTTCTGCAACTCACTCTGGCGAATCGGGAATAGATAATGCTGAATAGAGAAGGTACGTTCTTCCACGCAGAAACGTTCCATTCTATATTTCACACCATCAACCGTTATAGCTCCATTCTCATCCTGCACCGGACGCATCCCGTTAATCATTCGCTGGCAACGGGGCAACGCACCGTTATTGGCAGCCCAGTATTTTTGTGTACGTTTTGAGTTGTCGCTTCCGCTGGATTTCCAAAGGCTTTCTTTCGCCAACTCTTCCTTGCTTGTTGGTTCAAGATACAAACGGCATGTCCACGGACGTTTTCCTTCGTAAAAGAGTTCCACACGACGTTCACGTTGAATATATTCACGCATCAACTGCTGATTGGTCTTTACTTCCGGCGGCATCGGTTTCATAAATGAACGTTCGCGAACCGTATTCACCAGTTTATAAGCCTCATCGATATCCTCTCCCAGTTCATTACAAGCCTCTGCATAGATATAGATAAATTCCGGAAGACGCCAGATGGCAGGTGCGTTAATGCTGAAGTTACCGGATTTATTCCAGGATTCCTGTTGAAATTTACGCAGATAATAACCGGTAGTAGTCGCATTGGTAGCACCGATCTTATCGGAACCGCTTGCTGTATTAATCGTTTTCGATTCGTTCTTATTGTTACGATAAGGAGCTCCATGATAAATAACATCCCGATAGAAACGCGGGTCACGAGTACCTTTCACATACGGGTTAGCATCGTCATAGCCACCTTTACGGGCTTCTGCCGAATACACGGGATAGCCATAATCACCTACGATATATTCATATTCATCCACTTGTTCCTGCACCGGTTGCTGACGGGAGCTTCCCTCGCGACTGGGCGGATAAATATCACCCTGCCATGCCTGATCCTTACTCTTCGTCATGAAAAATACATACTCATTGGCAAATGCATCCATATCATAGAACATATCCCACAAGCGGGCATACACACGGCTGTCGTTCAGATTACCATCAGCCGGATCTTTGAAATCATCCGCACCATGTTTCGTATAGAGAGAATAACGCTTGGTGCCACCGACTTCGAAATCCAAAACTGCTTTAGCCGCTTCTTTTGCCTTTCTCCAACGGGTAGCATCATAAGCGTACTCATTTTCGAATACACGGCGCAGGTTATATCCGTATTGAGAAGCACCATTCCACAACGGAGTAGCCGCTACCCAGCGAACAAAAGAGATCAGTCCCAGACAAGCTCCCTTGTCTACACGTCCAAAGTTTTCGGAGGTCTTCACATATTTGTTAGGCACCATGCCATAAGCTGTCTGCGCATCCGTTACTATCTTCTCTACCATCGAGTGAACAGATTCTTTCTTAAAGTCCATATTATCTCCGGCATTAATCACACGGTCAATATAAGGAGCCTCACCATACATACGCAACAACAGCATGTGGAAATAACCACGCATGAAATACATTTCACCGATACGGTTACGAAGATCACCATCCTGCTGGGGGTTATCGGGCGTATTATACTTCTGCACATTTTCTATAATCAGGTTCGCTTTACGGATTCCTTCATAAAGAGCTTCCCAATATTGCCCTACACTGCCGGGCAAAGAATTCGGATTCCAGGCACCGTTATTAAAGTTATTCGTTATGTTTCCTTCTACATTAGTTCCTTCACACTCATCCGTAATAGCACTGTTACTGAAATGTTCGAAGAATACCAGCGGACGGTCTGCTTTCTTTGCAGCTGCGTATACATCGGAGACTAGTCCGTTCACCTTTTCGTAACGGGCAAAAACGTCCGCTTCCGTAATATTATCATCATCGTCCCGGTCCAGGTAATCACTACACGAAGTGAAGAACAACGGCAGGACACATAAAGCAATTGCTGAAAATCTATATAACTTTTTCATATTTCTATCTTGTTTAGAATGTTATATCAATACCAAAATTGAATACCTTTTGAATAGGATACCATGAAGCTCCGTCTCCTGACTTCGTCTCCGGATCTATATCCACATCACCCAGTTTATCAAAAGTCAACAGATTCAAACCTTGTACATAGATACGTGCCTGTTGCACATGGATTTTACGTAATAAATTGGGCGATACATTGTAACCAATTTCCACGTTCTTCAGACGCAGGTAGGAAGCATCATACAAAAACAAACTGCTGTTTCCATTCTTGTTGTTATCATGTGTTCCATAATGCAATGCTGGATATTTGGCAGTGGCAGCCGTCTCCGGTGTCCATCGGTCGAGATGCATTTTCTTCACACGTCCGATTTTATCCTGTTCAAACTGCGGGAAGTCAAATACGGCAGCCCCATTCAACAGAATAGAACTTTTGGTCGCTCCCTGCAATAACACACTAAAATCAAAGTTCTTATATTGGAAACCGAAAGGAATACCGAACATCAATTCCGGACTACGCGGATTTCCCATTGCCGTACGGTCTTCATCATCAATCACCCCATTGCGGTCCAAATCTTTGTAGACAACATCCCCCGGAATCAATTGTCCCCAAGGCTGATAACCGATCTTGTTCAGACGATCGGCTTCTTCCTGATCGGCTACAAAATGGTCGAACACATAGACGAAGTTTTCGTATAGACGTTTACCGGTTTCCTTGCGCCAAGAATTCTTGCGGGCAACTTCCGCTTTATATTCCAGACGGTTGCGGGAGAAAGTCAGGTTCGGACGGATATAGTAACGGAAATCTTTCCCGATCTTATCGTTCCAACTCAATTCGATGTCCACACCGCGGTTGCTCACTTCACCCAAATTCTGCAAAGCAGCATCCTTACCTACAATGTCCGGATATCCCATGATACCGTCACCGTTCATATCGGTAATAATGTCAAAGCGATATTCGTAAAATGCGTCTACTGTCAATGCCAACCGTTGGTTCAAGGTAGTAAAGTCGATACCGACATTCAGTTTACGAGCTTTTTCCCAAGTCAGATTCGCATTAGCCAGATTACCTTCGGAAGTTCCGCCTACATTCGTGCCGAAGTTATTACCGAAATCGTAACCGCTACCACCACCGTAGAAAGCCAAATAAGGGAAACGGCTGCTGACATTGTCACTACCTACCAAACCATAGGAAGCTCTTACTTTCAGAAAGTCAATCCAAGAAGCCTTCTTCATAAAATCCTCTTCAGAAACTACCCAACCGACTGAAGCTGCGGGAAAGAATCCGTAACGTTTGCCCGGAGCAAAGTTTTCGGAACCATTGTAACCGAAGTTAAATTCCATCAGATACTTCTGATTGTAATAGTAAGCAAAACGTCCGGTAATGCCCTGACTATGATAGGCCAGTTCATTGTTGACAGTACGGTTGCCACGGTTTGCCAATAACATGGCTGTCAGTTCGTGACGGTCGTTGAACAAACGGTTGTAATCCACACGTGCCTGTATATAAGTACGTCCGTCGGAAGCATTATGACTGAATCCGTTGCCGATAGTCTGGTCAATATCATATTTGTTACCCGTTTTGTAAGCACCCGTATAGTGTCCGCCTGCCATATAAGCATCCGAACCTTCGATCGGCATAAACGTGGCATATTTCGGATATTCACGATAACCGTCTTTGTAAGTATCTAGTTTGCGGTTAATCCAGCGTCCTTCGGAAGCGTCATAAGAGAACATCACTTCTGCCTTTAATCCTTTCGTCAGGAATCCCATATCCAGGTTCATGGCAAAACTACCATTCAGATAAGTGTTCTTTTCATTCAGATAACCGGTACGGCTCAATTCACCCAAGATGTTATAGCGATAGATGTTATCTCCATAAAGCATTCCACGAGGATTCTGCTGAATATATTCCTCATTTTGAGGATGTGAGTTTTCCTCTACCAGGATAGGCAGATAAGGGGGCTGTGTAGCACAGATTGTCATCAGGCGACCGGCAGTCGTACCCGGTGCATTACGGTCGGTAATACGGGCCCCCAAATCCAAACGGGTACTCAAATAACGATTAATGTTGATATCGATGTTCGAACGGAAGTTGTAACGGGTGAACTTGGTTTGCGAGTCATATTCACCGGCATTCGAATATTTGTAGTTACCGCCTTGTGAAAAGTAATTGGCCAATACATAATAACGTACCTTGTCCGTACCTCCACGAATGGAGAGGCTGACATCTTCCTGCAAACCGGGTTTGAAGGCAAAATCATAATAATCCCAGTCATATCCCAAACCATCGGAGTTGTCTCCTTTCGCACGGCGGAAATTGTCAATCGCCTGTTGAGAGAAAAGGTTCAAACTGCTGATGTCTGCGCCCGTCATCTTGGCATCGTTCAATCTGGCTTCATTATATAAAGTTGCATAATCGGCAGAGCCTAAATATTCGGGGAAACCGATCGGCTGGTTAATACCGATAGAGGCTTTCAGGTTCACGGTTGCCTTTTCCGCTGCCTTACCACGTTTGGTAGTAATAACGATTACACCATTTGCACCACGGATACCATAAGCGGCAGTGGCGGAAGCATCTTTCAGGATAGTGAATGTTTCAATTTCATCCGGTGCGAGGTAACTCATGTCACGTTCAATTCCATCGACAATGACAATGGCACTCTGATTACCGTAAGTTGCTTTACCACGGATAAACAATTCACTTTGGTCAACTCCCGGCTCACCACCTGCATACTGGTTTACAATCAAACCCGGCAAACGTCCGGCAAGCGCATTGTTGATATTGGCAGTAGGACTCTGCGTCAAATCTTTCGTTGTGATGGTAGCTACAGAACCGATCATGGTTTCTTTACGTTGTTTGGTATAACCAACCACAACCACTTCCTGCAATGCTTTCGTATCTTCCTGCAATAAGACAGTCAGTTCTTTCTTCGCACCGGGAACAATTTCCTGCGGCTGGTAACCCAGGTAAGAAAACACCAACGGAGCTTCCGCATAAGGCAGTTTCAATGTAAACTTACCATCCATATCCGTAATCGTACCTGCATTGGTCACTCCTTTCACGACAACAGACACACCGATCAACGGGTCATTTGTCGTCTTGTCCAATACCGTACCCGACACTGTTATTTTATTGCTTTGTGTGGCCTGCACCTTTGCCATTCTTCCCGTTTGCGCCACACCCTGCAAAGGTATACCTGCAAGAAGAGTGCAAGAAACAGCCACCAGACAAATATTTCTTTTTATATGTATCATCTTTCTTTTCGATTTTCTATGTGTAATAAATCAATCTTATTCCTCTGCTTTCTTACCGAAATCCGGTCCGACCCAGTTGGGCTTTTCAGTAGCCTTACCCTGCACCCAGTCTTCATAGCGGGCACGGATTTCAATCATGGTCGCTCCCGGAACTTCCGCATTCAGTTCTATCGTCAGCCGGTCTTTATTATCATTACGATTACCAAATTCCGGAGCTTTGGCCCAATCATATTCCCAAACGTAATATCCTTCGGGATGAGCCAACGTCCAAAGCACATCAGAACAGCTGCGCAATGCAGCGATAAACTTATTCTTGGTCTTTTCCGGATAAAGGCTGTTAGTCGGCTGTTTCACCATATCCAGGAAGTAACGGACAAATATTCCACGGAATAAAAGATTATCTCCCGAATTTCCTTCACCACTGAATACCGGATAGTTGGAATCCATTTTCTTATTCACTTGGTAAGAGCCGAAAGCAACCGCATTACGAAGATATTCCTCCTCACCGGTAGCATTGTACAATTCCAGGGCAGCCGCCATAAATGTTCCCTGATTATAAGACAAGGCTACTTTATCAGGATCTCCCGGTGTACCGTCATCTTTAATACTCAAATTATCATATACCTGTCCGGTGGAAATATCACACAGATAAGCCGTCATCCAGTTGTATACCTCTTTGGCGAAGTTCAGGTAATAAGCAGCCTGCTCTTCCCAACCGTCTTTAGCCTCCTTAACGGTAAGCTGATACAACTTCATAGCCAACAGGCAACCGGGACCATTAGAGCAAGACATACGCGAAGCCGGCGCATCCGTTTTCCATGCCATTCCTCCTGCCCCTTTGTAGTCATTCTTCGCTCCCTTGATATGATTCCACATCTTCATCAACGCACTGTAGTAATCCTGATCGCCAGTCAACTCGTATACCCGCAGGGAAGCTAGTGCCATCCATTCCATATCATCATAGAAGTTATTCCAAAAATCCTTGCCACCATAACCGCAATGCTCATTCCAGTCATCAAAAGCCGGCAGGAAAGGTTTCATGATGTTTTCATACAAATAAGTCTGATATTCGGGATTGTTCGCATGGCGGATATAAGCATCGGTGATAACATCCAATGCATGTCCCTGTGACCAACCACCGCTACCGCCTGTACTTGTTGGTTCTCCGGTTTCCGGTGTATTCGGTTTTTCCCAATAGATGCTTCCGCAAAAGGTATTCCGTCCACTGGCATTCTCATAGAAATATTTGATATATGTTCCTGTACTTTTGTCGGCTGCATCCGTCCAGTTCACATCCGACACATATTCGCCGGATGAGTTACCTTTGTAGATGTCTCCCAAATCGCCATCGTCACAAGCTGCGAATATTGCCAGTGCACCGCTTAACAGCAAAACTCTTTTTGATAATGATACTATATAGTTCTTCATATTATTATTCAGTTTTAATCTTCATTCGTTTCCGAAGCTACCCAACGGTGGGTGTACGTTCCAAACTCTGCATTGAAATAAAGGGTTACATCGGTTTTCACCGTAGCATAATATACATTTCCCTGTATAGCACCCCACTGCAGTAATTCGTCGCAGAAACGGAAACTATAATCCCAGGCATCAGTACCCAATGCTAATTGATATAGATTATAATAACTCTTATCGGTATCTAAATTAGGCTGTCCCTTATCTCTTTCCTTATGTCCCCAACGGTAAGTCGTTCCGTTGATCTCCATCTTAAAGCTATGACGGGTTTCACCGCTTCCTGCCCAATCCTCTTTTTGCTTACGTGCTGTATAATTCTTCACGCCCCATTTGCCATATCCCAGATAGTCGAAGTTTTGTCTGTACCCTCCAGACTGGTTATAAAGATATACGGCTCCTATCTCATCATAACTGATGGTTTGTTCACCCATATTGATAGTAATACGATAAATACCCGATTGAGGGACAGTCACCGTATATTCTTCACCATCGTTACGTTCACGCAGCACTCCATTATCGTCTACATAATAATAACACTTACGACCTTCGACAGTAGACATAAAGACAAACGGCTGGTTGGCTTTCAACTGAGTGAAAGTCTGATAGATTCCTTCATTCTGACGGAGCATTTGTTGTGCTTCCGCTTCATCACCATCATCTTCCGTACCCACACCCGTGATGTAAACCGGGTCATTTTCAGCAGGCATATCATCGATGCCATCCATCATGAAGATCACGAAATAGCCTTCCAGACTACTAAGAGCCTGATCCAATCCGCAATAAGCACGCACCTTCCAACGCAGTGTACCGTTGGTATTGCAACGGAATTTAGCCAGTTTACCTATTGTATTTGCCTGATAATGGGTCAAAGTCAACTGTGATTCCAAACCGTTATTGTCAGAAAAAATCGTTTCTACCGGTTTGGTAAAGTCTCCCCCGATCGTATCAATCAATACTTCATAACGATATACTGTATTTCCGTGTTTCTCGGTAGGCGTCCATTTCAGAACAATATCCGTCAACGAAGCACCCGAAAGTACTACCCGCTCGCCACTAGCCATTGCATCCATTGTTCTAACAGGTTCAGGCGGAACAATCGGTTCATAATCATCCGGATCAAATCCCGGATTCAGTTTATTGTCACAAGCCGTCAGTCCGATAAGAAAAAACAGCAGGGCAAATTTGATTAGTTTTTTTGTTATCATATTGTTTCTCATATTATTATATTCCTAGTTTTAGTATGAATGAGGACATTCAATTGGTTCAAAGCGGCTCTTATCTCCATTATAAGTTGCAGGAAGTTCCGCTCCCCAGGCTGGTTTATTTTCGTTTATATTTTGCAGACAAACTTGCGCATCCAGTCCGTTACCGCCATTTCCCCAGTTCTCAAAAACGGTAGTGCCTCCAATACCTTTCGAAAATACCCAATATCCCATCAAATCAGGATATTTTTCCGCATCAAGTATTTTACACATATTCGTTTTTATTTCACTTTCGTCCAAAGCTCTTTTCCACATTCGTGCCTGGTAGACTTTGCAATATCCTACCCGATATGAATCTCCGGAACGTCCTATCAACAACGCCTTATCATTTCCACCCACATCCGTCAGATTTAAAGACGAGTTGGGAGCACAATCCTCATAGGAATTATCGGCAGGAGTCAACGTTTCTCTTTCTCCGTTGATATACATTTTATACGCCTCTTTGGTGCTTGATTTCGTTCCATCATATACAATAGCGACATGATACCATTTACCCGGAGTTTTACGTCCACCCTCTGGATTATCGCAAGGAATAGTTTGCTGACTACGGAAACGAGGATCATCTTTACCATTAATTTTAGTAGCTATTTCAAAACGAGGATTCTCATTTTTATTTTCCGCGCGAAACAAGAAAACACTTTCCAAACCTATAAACGATTGCATAGAACGAGTATAAGTCGGATAGAAAACAATCTCAAAAGTAAGCTGATTCAAACTTTTCACCTCCGGATGTGACTCTGCAGACTTTTTAATATCAATTTTGAAA
>NZ_DAWCXD010000042.1:0-38046 GCF_052357945.1 Bacteroides sp.
TTTGAAACAAATGACGCGGATTCTCATTCAAAAACCCGCGTCACTCCACCCTAATCCACATCAAAGGATAAACACGACTCTCCATTATATTCAAAGTCGAGCCATTTCTAGTTGTGTTTTTAGTTCACGTTTTTTAGTCCATTCCCAAATCCCATTTAATGAAAAAATCTCCCTTCATTATCTTATCGTAGATGGCTGTAGCATTACCCGTACTTTCGTATTTTTCCGAAATATATTTCGCCATAAAGCTGTAGTCTTTATTATAACGTTTCGCCACACGAATCATGGCAGGGTACACCTTTCCTTCACACGCCATTTCGAGCATCATCTCTTTCAGAATTTCCTCATCATTACTTTTGGTATCCGAGGTGAACGTGCGTGCCCCAATGTTGCTATAGCTACATTCCACTCCACGTATACCTCTGTCACCATATTTACGACTACCTATTCCACTGGTTCCGTTTGAATAGTTATACACAACACTTCCGTTAGTCCAGTGCGGAGTGAGTCCATACCAATCACCGTAGTAAGTTCCTTCACTATCCATATCAAATTCACTAATATAAGCACTGACACCTACATTGATAAGCGCATCGACCACAGATCTTCTACCCAACTGATTGAAGGCTTCTGCCAACATGAAGTAAAGATCGGCTCCACGATAGGTGTAGATAAAAACATCGTCACGGTAGGCCGGACGTACAGAGCCGGAGTTAGGACGGAATTTACAAATCACCCATTTCCCGTTATATTCGCTAACTGTACGATTCATACGGAAATCTTCTTTTTTATTTCCCAACGGATCAAACTCATTGTCTCTGAAACGTTCTACAGCGACTTCAGCCGGTGCCAACCAATATTTATTGGGATAGTCAGAATCAAAATGTTTTAGCAAACTATTGGTTTGCTTATTCTGATAGTCGTACATAATGGCCGATGCTGATTCATAGTCATAAGGAGTCTCATTGTTGAAAAAATTGGAGTAATGACTAAACAACATTTCGTTGCGCAGGAAAGCAATAGACGTATTGGTTGAGCTCGACAAAGTACTGTTCATTTTATTCAGAATAAGATTGATACATTGCTGATACCGACCAAGCCACAGACAAATTTCAGCATACAAAGCATAATAAGGCGGAGTCATCATATCCCAACGGCGATATTCACTATTTGCCAGCTCTGTATCGGGATCTACCCAGTCTTTCCATGCTGTTTCATAGGTGCCGTCAATGTTGTCATAACCGATGTCTAGCAGATTCTTGCAGGCTACCATCGTCTCGTCGAGATCCAGTATATCAAACTGTGACAGGTCTCTCAGCGAAGTCATCGGTTTATCCACCCATGCCACTTCACCGTAGATCTTGGCAATAGTCATAAACATCCACGCTTTGATGCGCAGCGTACTGCTGACTAGAGCCTTGTAATGTCCCTCATTGATAGAATGATTCTCTTCGTATGTTTTCAGTTTACGGAGATAATCATTGCAGGCGTTAATCACCTCATAGAATCCGGACGGATCGGCATATGAATTACCATTTAAATCATCATCATAATTGTAGATGTTATATAGTTCGGTGGGAGCCGTTACAGTTGGTACCACCATTTCTCCCCTAAGTTCATTCAGATAAATTACTTTGTCGCCAATGGCTTGCATTTTGGTCATGATACCAATGTAACCGGAATACATCTCGCTTTCTTCCGAAATATAATCATCATTATCCAGAGTAACATCCGTATCGGGATTGAAAAAGTCATCGCATCCCCCTAAGAAGGTGGCCGCCAAAACGAAAGCGGCATTTAATAGTATTTTTTTCATCTTCATTGTTAGAATTTCAAATTAATACCCAGTTTAACAGATTTAGGCTGCATCACCTTTGCATAGTCAAATCCCTGTGTGGCATAGTTTCCTGATGAATAAGCGAATTCAGGATCCAGCCCCAGATATTTGGTAGCAGTCAGCAGGTTTTCACCAGTTACGTAAAGAGTTCCTGAACGGAAGAACTTCCAAACCGGCTTATCGAAACTATAACTCAATGTTATGCTCTTCATACGCAAAAAGGAAGCATCCTCAATCCAGCGGGATGAGAACTTATTGTTACCTATTGCATCTCCATAGCTCGCTCGTGGCATGTCGGTCACTTGTCCTTCCACACTCCAACGATTGGCTACAGCAACACTCTGGTTAGAGAAAGAAGAAGAGGACTCCAGTGTTTGTCTTACCGCATTATAGGCTTCATTTCCTTTTGAATAAGAGAATTCGGCCGACAGGGCAAAATGTTTATAACGGATATTAGTATATAATCCGCCGAAGTAGTCGGGAGTAGCACTTCCCAAAGTGACATAATCTTTGGAATCAATGCGGCCATCATTGTTTTGGTCAACAAAACGTACATCACCGACATTATATGCCTGATTACTACTGTTCATCAATCCAGCCTTATCCGCCTCCTCTTGAGTAGAATAAACGCCTGCTGCCTGTAATCCATAAAATTCATAGGGTTTGCCTCCTACCCGACTCACAATCATCGATCCATCGCTGTATTCCGTCACTTCCTGTTCTTTGCCTCCCAATGATTTCACTTTACTTTCTATGAAAGCGATGTTACCGCCTACAATCAATTCAAAGTCACGCAAGCGGATGAGCGAAGCCTGCAGAGAAAGTTCAATCCCATTATTGTCTATCTTGCCTACATTAGCATAATAAGAGGATGTTCCGTAAACTGCAGACTTGCCGATGTTCATGATGACATCCTTGCTTCTTCCGCGATAATAATCCACTCCGAAAGAAAGACGGTCTCTCAATAAACTTGCGTCCAAACTGAGATTCATCTGTGAAGTAACTTCCGGCTTGAGATGCGTATTTGGAATTTGTGTACGCAAGATGCCCGATACAGCCATATATGGAGAACTGGTGTAATATGACTTTCCATAGGTAGAAGAGAAACGGCTGTTTCCTGTCAGACTATATTCCGCGCGCAAATCCAACCGGTTTATCCAACTATTATCAATCAAAAACGGCATATTTTTCATCATACACGTCACTCCACCTGACGGATAGACTTGAAAATGGTTTGTGTATCGTCCATTGGCAGAAGAACCATCGACAGACATATTCGCTGCTACATTCAACACATTGTTGTACGTATAGTCAATATGCCCGTAGATATTAGCCCAGTTCCATTTGTTCTGGTAGCCATCAAAATAACGACCTATAGAATTGGCCGAACCAAGCACCTGATAGAAGTCATTGGTGGTGTTACGAGCATAGGCTCCATCATACTCCTGTAAAGTTGTCATTACTTGCACTCCTGCCATCACATTCAGTACATGACGGTTACTAAACTGCTTGTTGTAACGAGCATTCAAGTTATAAAAATAATTAGTGGTTTCGCCCACCCCTTCACGGATAGTATTCTCTTCCGTACCATAGAAGTCGGTAGCAGGAACGATACTAAAATCTGATTTGCCAGGGATGAAGATATGTTCTTTATTATAATTATAGTAAAGTCCGAAAACACCGTTGAGAGAAAAACCGGGAAAAATCTTGTAGTTGAAACCGGCTTTGATGTTGATATCATACTGACGACTGTTGGCATCCAACGAATTGACAATGGCCACCGGGTTACTTACCGCAAAGTCCATGTTCTCACTGACGCCATAGTAATACTGGGAATAAATCGGAGTGAATTCCCCGTTATCGGCCTTCTGATAGGGAGCAAGCAGTGGAGACTGCGCATAAGCGGTCAATATCGGGTTAGTACGCACATTCATTCCCTGTTCCTGATAATTGCCGTTGATGTATGCCAGCCCTACGGTGGCATAGACTTCAAAGTTCTTACTAACCATGAAGTTTCCGTTCAGCTGCGTATGAAAACGATTTTGTTGCGTACTCTTCAGTATTCCTTCCTCCTTAGAATAACCTAGAGACAAGTCATACTTGGCAATAGCGTCACCCCCTTCTACTCTAAACAGATTCTCTGTAACAAACCCATTGCGATAAATCTGATCTTGCCAGTTTGTATTGTTATTGTAATAGTTGGCATACCTACTATTAGTAGGGTCACTCATGAAAGGAAATTCAGTAAAGAACTCATCCATATTTCCGAAATAGCTCATTCCCATATCCGATAGATAAGAGCGATAGTTGATTCCACTAAGCAAAGGTGTACGTTTGTCGTTCCAGTTGACACCAAACTGTCCATAGTAACTGATCTCCGTATTCATGTTATCCGAATTAGCGCCATCCGTTTCGATAAGAATAACCCCGTTGGATCCCATAGAACCGTATAAAGCGGCTTCTGCTCCCTTCAAAACGGTGATATTCTGAATATCATAAAGATTGTAAGACTGAAAGATATTACGGCTCAATCCATTAATCAGCGGAGAATCGTTCACGTCTGGAATGTAAGGAATGCCGTTGATAACCACCAGTGGAGCATTATTCCCCACAAACGAACGTGTTCCGCGGAAGTTAATTAAACTCCCTTCTCCCGTCATGCCGCTTCCACGGGTCACTTGCAGACCGGCAATCTGTCCGGCCAACGCACGATCAATCTTCATGCCGGCAGGAACAAAATCTTTTTTCGTGATATTCTCGGCAGATGTAGTCGCCTGACTTGTTTCAATACGGAAAGGAAGCACAGTCGTCTCATTATACTTATATTTTTCCTCTGGAATCATCATAAATTTCAGTTCCTTACGCTCATTTACTGCCTGCAATACGGTATAATATCCGGTAGCCCAAACAGAAATGTTGGCATTTTGCGGATTTTTGCAGTCAATCTGAAAATATCCGTTCTTGTCCGTAGTGACATTCTCGCTTCCGGTAACAGATATTACCGCACCCTCAATCGGAACATTCAGAATGGATAATACCTTACCGCTTATTTTGCCTTGTTCCTGCGCATACAGTTTGACTGAGAACAGACAAACGAACAGGGCGAAAAATAGAATTTGTATCTTTTTCATGTTGTCAATATTTCATAAGGTTAATAACAGTCCTCAGTAGGTTTCATGCACCAATGATATAATGCCGCACGATATAAATTGGACCCTGACGCTTTTAAGCGTATAACAATCTCACTTGCCTCTTCACCGGGAATAATGAATGTTCCTCCTACAGGACCACCGTCACGGTCATATTTAGACTTATTTTTAAATCCGGCAGCTACCGCAGCGTCAATTCCTTCAGGATATCCGCCTCCGTTACGGTCATAATGATAATTGGACGTATTGTTGTTGAGCGTTGATTGAGACAGGTTGCCTACAGGTATTTCCACTCCATCTTTAATAATAGAGATATCAATAGCCCCCAGATCCTTTCTTCCTCTAAAACCCATATAAAGTTTATAGCTTCCGGGTGGAATCTTATAGGGAGTAGCGACATAGGTGGACCCTACAGTTTCACCCTTGAATGGCGTGTAATCCAGTGTATACGTCAGATTCGTCTCATCAGTCAGCGTATAGTAGAGCACTCTATAAGCGATTGTGGGAAATCCAAGTGCAGGCCATCCTGTACAACTTGCTTCATCTGTCTCACTAATCTTTTCGAACGAAAGATTGGTGGTACTGAAATATTTTTCTTTTTCTTCTGCAGTTAAATATTCGTAGTTTCTAAAAATCTCTTTGATACGATATATCAATACATTGGTCGGAATTTTCATTTTGGTAACATGGTAAGCCACTCCGTTGCTCATTGATATAGGGTTATCAAGGTCTACCTTTTGCACAGTGGTACGCCATTGCATGCCGAATATAGACTTCAAATCGGTGTTACTTTCAAAATCTTCCTTACTGTATTTGTGATTGAAGAAAGCAGATTGGAACACCCAGTTTTCAATAATGCTGTCGGCACGTGTCATCCCCCAGTTCTCCAAATTCTGACGTGCGGTATTCAAAGCCTCATCGATTACTTCGTTGGATGGAATTAACATGGTAGCTGTAAGATTCTCGGACATTATGTTGAATCCTTTATTTTCAAAATAAGGTGCTTTTACACTAAATACAGAATCATATATCGTATTTCCGGTCTTATCTACACCTACTATCTTACTTGCGTTCCTGTCAAAAGTCAGCACATAGCGGTCACGGACCATCTTGCGAAAAGTAGAATAATCGCTACCCAAGTTTTCTATGAGTTCATACATGCTTCTTGGAGATTCGATGGCTTGGTCCAGCAAATACAGATAACCGTTAGTCAACTTAACAACCCGTTTCACGTTTGCATTATTGAAACAGATGCCAACATTCGCTCTCGTTTCGGGAGAAGTAAGTTTAATATTCAGATACTTGCCACTCCACATCAGAATGCGCTGTCCATCCTCCAAATTGGAAGGCGAAATGGAAGCATCGGAAATATAGGTTTGGGCGGTATACGTAGGGTCATCACCTGCTGTAATGTCCGATTCAACAGCTAAAATGGTGTACATCTGCTCTTTTGCCAGCAGCTGCTCAACCATACCAGTCTCGTTAAACAACTGATACATGGCATTCAATGAAGACTCCTGCGCCAGATAATCTGTTACAGACTTATTGACCACGGAAATCTCCGTATTGTTCACTACACTATCGCTCTGAGCATAATGGTCATCCCATGTATCGGAACAACTACTTCCCATCCATCCGATGAGAGCGATGCCGAGTATGTATTTCTTTATTTTCATGGTTTATTCGTCAAATATAGGTTCAAACAATAAATAGTCTAAATAGATACGGTAACTACTATGTTTACTTGCAGCCGGATCATTCATAATCAACCGGAAAGTATGAGTAGAAGTCTCCGTAAATTCCAGCTCGTCATAAAGCACGTATGTATAACATCCCAAAGCATTAGAAGGGATTGTGGTATAAGGTGCATGAGTAACGGGGTTTTCTCCGTCAAAACTGAATGTCATTCGCCCACCGTTACTTCCGCCCTTGCTGTCTTGTGTTCTGATAAAGTCCATGGATGTAGCATATCCAAACCGCAGCGTCACTTTATATTTCCCTTTGATGATAGAGGGAGTTTCCATCGAAATCCAACCTGTATTTCCCAAGTTCAACATAAGGAAATCCATATTATTGGCAGTTTTCCAGTCATTATTGGTTCGGGTAGTGAAATAGGTAATGTTGAAATAGCTACTAAATGTTCCGGAAGGATTATTAAGGCTGTATTGATAGCAGGGAAGACCTGCGATATTACATTTTTTCTCAGCTGTTCCGTATGACTCTTGAAATTTGATACCCTCTTCTCCGTTGCCTGCTGCAATCCAGTCGCCAATGATGGAGTAGTTACATACATCAAACAATACGGTCTCAGGTTCAACCTCTGCCACAGGCAAGTAAGTGGAAATTTGGTGAATGTAACCGTTCTTAGCTTGCAGATTACAATAGTCCTCCAGAAAAACTGCCCGATTATCGTCTCTATAGTTCAAATAAAACATCCGGTCCTCTTCGCTGATTCTCACCACACTCCCCGCATTCAGTGTATTCCAGATTTTAGAACTAGCATCTTCTGTATCGAAACTCTTCAGGCTGCTTAAGTCATAACTTCCGCTCAATACATGATAAGCTACATATTGGTAGAGTGCATTCGCCGGATTAGTATAGTCGTTGTTGGCTCCCAACAGCCGAACTAAGTCCTGTAAACTACCGACTCCCGCTTCTTGGAACACCGCATCCGAAACGGCCAGTAATGTATAGTTACGTTTCTGCTGAGTAATCACTCCTGATTCATCTGTCACCTCATCATAAATGACATTCAGTTCATTACCCAGTCCGGTAGCCTCCAGCGCCGCCTTCAAAATGGTGAAAGGCCGACCGTTTTCTGAGATGCGTTCGTATACGCTTTCAGTAAGCGGATTGAGCGTACTTTCAAGTACATAAACATAACCATTAGATACCAGATTTGCAAACTCCAAAACACGAGCTTCACTGTTCAGGTAGACCGACTGCATACCGCCACCACCAACTTCCGCACTTCCGAAGGACACCATCAGTACGTCATCAGAAACGGTTCTTTTGGCCAACGCACCCTCTTTCTCTATGAAAGTCTCTTGATTAATGGTGTCTTGCACGATATGGAAAGACACCAAATTACGGGCATATTCCGTACCCAACTCTTCGATAGACGAAACGCCTTTACGAGAATAAAATTCCTTCACGGCCTGATTAGTGGGAACAAATAGTGTGAAATATTGAGTCGCTTGATTTACAGCATTATACAAGTCCGCATATTTCATAATACTAATCCATTCAGAAAAGTCTTCCGATCTGGTGGACAGATAAGTCGCTGCCGGCTGCGTGTCGAAGACAACAAATGTGTCCCCTTCGTAAGGGTCATTACAAGCTGCACATAAAAAGAGTAGCAGCATCCAATATATTCCTTTTATTTTTTTCATCTTATATCGTCATTTAATTATCGTAATAAGGATTTTGCATCAAAGCTGAATTGGTGTTAATGTCACTGGCCGGGATAGGCAGAAACCAAGCATTGTCATTATCGAGCACCGAATTGAGCCATTTGCTTTCCGCTGTGAGATTATTCTCCATAATTAAAGCTTTAAAGCGACTCTTATACTTGAAATTCTGCTGTTTGCCGTAACGGAGTAAATCGTACCAACGTTTTCCTTCCACTGCAAATTCCATGTCGCGTTCATCCAACAAAATCTCCAGCAAGGTTTCTTCGGTAGTTTCATTGATATTTTCAGCTGTAACTTCACTGCGCGACTCAAGTCCGGAACGTTCACGTATAGTATTAATGATAGACAATGCTTCTGCCCAATTGGCAGTACCTCCCAAACGAATCAATGCTTCAGCTTTTATCAGCATAACATCGGCCATGCGATAAATGATGTAGTTAGCGTCTAAAATGGTGCGCACCGCTTCCACGTTGTCAACAGCCATCCCTGAATATTTCCAGATAATACCATTGTCCGGAAAAGATTCATAAGTTGTACCTGCGAATGATCCAAAATAAGTGCGGTTCACTTCGTTTTTGTTCTGCTCAAATTCCGCCATCAGCCGAAGAGTCATCGGCTCGGAATAAATATAAGTGCTGGTTGTTACCGTATTGCCATAAGCAAACGTTTTAGATGGGCTTCCGCTGTTCTGCGCATATGTACTTTCATCATACTGAATCTCAAAAATAGACTCATTACTGTTACCGGGATAGAACATATTAAACCATTGACCGGATGCCGACATGAATACCGGACGTATAGGAGCAGTAGCATTAATCAGATAATCGGCATAGGTAATGCATTCTTGGTACTCTTCCGCCCACAAACATGTCTCCGCCATTAAAGCGTACAAAGCCCATTTAGTAGCACGTCCTTTGTTTTCCCAAGTTTCATCGAACGTCTCTTTAGCAGCATCAGTCGCCAATGCGGCATGCACATCACTCTTGATTTGTTCAAGGATTTCCGCTTCAGAAGACTTAGCTACGTCAGTTGGCATGGCATCGTCTACATAAGGCTCAGTTATCAACGGAACTTCACGGAAGTTACGTACCAAATATAGATATGACAATCCGCGCAAGAAGTAAGCTTCCGTGAGGTGTGAGTTCATTCGCGATTCATAATAACTGGCATCTTTTTCCATCACACTCGGTGCGTACTTCAACACAGCGTTCGCCATAGAGATGACTTGGTAGAAAGTACCCCATTGAACGCTCGAGGTAGAAGGTAATACCATAAAATTCTGGATAAGACCGGCAGAGGATGATCTGACGGGAACAATAACAGAGCTTCCTCTTACCTCACCCCAGTTAATGATATAGGGTACACAATCGCGTAAGTAACTGTATCCTTGTGCAAGAATAGCCTCTACATCTTCGGAAGATTCCCAGTACATATCGGTGGATTGCTTATCTTTGGGCAATACATCGAGCCAGTCGCTGCATCCGCTCATCAACAAGCCACCGGACAGTAACAATATAGTAAATATCTTTTTCATATTCATAGATCTTTTAGAAACTTAAATTAAATCCGGCAACAAGCTGAATGGAAGCCGGTGTGGTAGCACTATCTCTAGCATACGTATTTTCCGTCTTTACCTCCGGATCCTGACCGGTATATCTGGTCCACGTCAAGAGGTTATATCCGGTGACGTACACGTCAATATTGCTAAATCCCCAACGTTGAATCATCTTTTTCGGCAAGCGATAAGTAAGCGACAGTGTTTTCAGACGTAAGTAAGAAGCATCTTCCACAAAACGATCGGAGCCCAACGTATTGTATCCTTCACCGTAAAGCGCACGCGGAATGTCTGTCTGGTCTCCTTCATTGCGCCAGCGTCTCAACACGGCCGTACTTTGATTGTTAATGGAACGCATGGATTCATTGTCCAGACGGGTAGAGTTGACCACATCCTGTCCATAACGTCCATAGAAAATGGCCGACAACTTGAACTGCTTATAGCTGATATTAATACCCGCTCCTCCTGTAAGTCTTGGATTTGAGTTACCCAAATAGACAATATCATACTGATTGATAACACCGTCGTGGTTAATATCTTCATAGATAGCATCTCCAGGAGCTACGGTAGCATTTCCGTTTCGCATCACAATCGGCGTACCTGAAATATCTTTCATAATATTGCCCTCCGCATCACGTGCATAGGTAGCGTCTTTGTTTTGGTAAACCCCTTTATAACGATAACCATAAAAAGAACCCATCGGACGACCTTCTTCTCTACGGTAAGCATAATTACCATTGTCGAAACTGTAGTTTTCCTCGGTATAATTATCCGGCATCTCCGTTATCTTATTCTCATTATGAGCGAGATTAACATAGAATCCCACACGCCAGTCTTTGTTCTCAAACGGAACCGCATCTACACGAAATTCCCAACCTTTGTTCGTCATTTTTCCGGAGTTCATATAGCTGACCTCATATCCGTTTCCATAACCGATAGTGGTTGGCATCTTTACTTTCTTCTGCAACATATCTTTGATGTACTTCTGATAGACATCGACCGTGAAACGAAGTTTTCCTTTTAAGAAAGAAGCATCCAGACCAGTGTTGTATTCGGTAGTTGTTTCCCATTTCAGACGATTGAGCTGCATGGTGCTCGGTTTAATAGCACTCATATTCATGTAATCTTTACCGGAGGCATAAGAACCTAAATAGAGCGACGTACCGGAGGCCGCATTACCAGTTTGACCTAAACTAAAACGAAATTTAAACTCATCCATCCAGTCATTAGAGAAATCCATAAACTTCTCGTCTGCCAGATGCCAAGCCAGACCGACAGTAGGAAATAAGCCAAAACGTTCAGACTTACCCATAGTAGAGTTACTTTCCATACCCAAAGATCCATTGATAATGTAGCGATTCAACAGCGTGTAGTTCAATAAAGCCACCCCATTGATGCTGCGTTCCTTTGAGTCTCCGGAACTAATCTTACGAACTGAACTTCCGATGGTGGGATCAGCAAGGCCGGAAGAAGAGTTACCGGAAGTCTCGCTTCCGTAGCTTGACTTAGTTGTTTCCGTGGTACGGAATAAAGCAGTTGCGATAATGGAATGCTGATCATGCCAATTTTTGCGATACATCACCTTGTTCTCCGTATTAATTGTCAATTGGTCAGAAGAGGTCTCTGTACTACGGTTGGCAAAGTTATCTGTCCAAGCAAGTCCGGTGGCCACCTGTGGCAAGAACATACGTCCTTTCGTATTACGGATATTCATATTGACGTACCCCTGATAACTCAGTCCGTCCAATATATCATATTCAATTTGAAAGTTCATCTTGCTCTCTCTTTGAAGAGTGCTGTTCACACTTTCCTTTGCCATAGCAATGGGATTATAGTATTTACTATTCTTACCGTCTTCTTTAAAAGCAGGGTCCAATGTGGAACGCTCATTGTGACTGAAATACTGTGAAGTACGGGCTCCTGTATCATCATCAATATAGTAAGGCGATTTGTTTGGTGCTTTGCGGAAAGCTTCCGTACGTACATTATAATAGTTGTTGTTTCTCTTGGATTGAACAAAAGAGAACTGCGCATTGAATCTTAATTTGTCAGAGAACTTGTAACGTACATTCAATGAAGAATTCAACCGGCTGAAGTCGGTTCCAATAGTCGTACCACCTTCATCCAAATAACCTAAAGAAAAGCGGTAGGTAGCCCTTTCACCTCCCCCACTCATAGAGAACGTGTTCTCCCACGATTGAGTATTACGGCGTACTTCGGACAACCAATCGGTATTTTGATTATATTCATCGAAATAGGTCCAATTGGGTTGATAGCCAATCTCCGGAGAATTGTAAAGCATATTCTGGTAAGAGATAGAGTTGGCCAGTCCGATGTAATTGGCACTGTTCCACAAAGCCTCAGAAACCAATGCCGTATATTGATTTCCGTCCAGCATGGGGATGCTTGAAGGTTCAAATTTGGAAGAGAATTTGGAAGAGAAGCTGAAACGCGTTTTTCCCTGCACCCCCTGTTTGGTCTTGATGACCAATACACCGTTGGCACCCTTAGTACCCCAAACGGCTGTAGCAGCCGCATCTTTCAACACCTCAATAGATTCAATATCTTGCGGTGAGATGTTCAGCAAAGCACCCAAGTCATCATTATTAATGGTCGAGAAGTCGGTACTCTCGTCTATCTCCGCCGGATAGGGCACTCCGTCAACAACAATCAACGGTTCAGAATTGGCATTCAGTGTACTACCACCGCGAATCTGTATGGAAGCGCGGGCACCGGGATCACCTCCACCCAACACAATATCTACACCTCCAAGTTGTCCTTGCAAGGCATCCTCAATAGAAGTAACAGGTGCTATCGCCACCAAATCTTCCATACTTACCTTCTGTGTAGCAGAAGATTGTTCTCTAGCACTGATACCCAAATCATTACGTTCGATGCGTCTTCCTTGAATCACCACTTCATCGATCGATTTCGTATCGTCTCTCATAGTGATATTCAATCGGGACTGGCCATTGTATTTGATTCTCTCGGTTTTCATTCCGATATACGAAAAGACAATAGTCAGGTTGTCTCCATCAGGAACTTTCAGATTATAGACACCATCCATGTCTGTAATAGTACCGCCTAAAGAGCGGTTTTGGGAGTTGACAATATGTACGTTTACTCCCACCATAGGTTCTGCTGTCTTTCCGAACATCTCGATCACTTTCCCGGAGATAACTTTCGCTTGACCGAAAGCTTCACCAGTAGTTACCGCGAATAGGATAGCAATCAGTGTGTATTTTAATAATTTCATAATCTCAATTTTTCAGTTAATCAAAAGACATCATCAATCAGATGGAAACACCCTCCGCTGTATGCGAATGGAAAGTAGTAATAAGTGGATACTACATGACATTCATTATATCCTTCCAGCTGAATACTCAGTGAAGTTCCATTATCCGCATAGATTAGTTGTGGCGGAAGTACTCCTTCAGTCTCCGTGGTACGTTCACTCCAATAACGCCCACTCTTAAAGTCTGATCCGATATAAGGATAAGACGGTATCGCATTTTGAGAGGCGGTGATAAAATACGAATTCAAGTAATTAGCCAGTTTGGCAACATCAAAATCACCGGTCAGTTCACCGCTCGCATCAAATGAAGCATTTGTCGCTCCCGGTATTCGGTTGTTTGACAACGCCTGCTGTATGGCATCGTTGGTCGGTATAAATGCTACAAACCGTCCTTTACCGAAAACATTCATCAGATTCTGATTGGATACAAGGTCAGCCTTTTGCAGCAGTCTTGCAAAATTATAATACGGATAGTTGCGGTCTGCACAAATGGCAAGATTGTAAGCCAAATCTCCGTTCTCCGCCGTAAACAGTTGGGAAGCGTCAAAGAGATAAGAGCTTCCGTTTGATCCGTCCTTGACCTTGATAAAAGGAGAAAAGATGGTTCCGCTGAACTGCGGATTCAACTGCTGATTGAAAAGGGAGCTACAAGTAATTTCTCCGTCTTTGACGAACCAATAGTTCCAACTGGACTCCGTAGGAAAAACTTTTGTTCCACTTTCTGGTAGTTCAGCTGTCTGATTGCTTGGAATGTTAGCAGAGTGAAGGTACACAATTTCCTGTTTGGCAGAAGTACTGATTTCAGACCATCCGTTCTCTCCCATTTCTTCCAATCCTTGAGTACTGTATACAGTTCGGATACCAGATGCGTCAAATTGTTCGGCAGTAGGAATCAAGACAATATACTTTGAGAGATTAGAGATATAAGAAGAATACAGCGAACTACCTGCCAGAGCGTAAAGGAAGGAACGAGCATTTCTATATTGGAATAACGGACCGATGACCGAGGCGAAAGTGCTGGGGTCTTGAATCTCATTCATTCCGTAAAGAGCACCGTTGACACACATCGTTCTTTCGCTAAGCATAGCGGGATTAATGTTAAGAGGCGAGCCGGCTAATGATTCCAATTCCCCTGTTCCGATTTCATCCGGAAACACCAATGCTCCTCCATAAATGAACTGATAAAGGAAGTAATTAAGAGCCAGGGGGTCGACTTCTTGCAGAGAAGTATAACCACCAACTTTCCAGAAGCGGTCGAAGAAATCATTGACAGCAGTATTCGACGGTACAAAAATACTGTATGAATCAGCAGTCAGTGATGTAAAATTCGAAAAGCTTGTTGTCGGCCATTCGCAGGCGATGTTTGGCAATCCGCTGTGATAATACGTATAAAGCGTATCCACACCATATGACGCAGCATACGATTCACTCAAGCTATTGTCTGCCACATAATAGCCAAACGAATCATAAAGATCAAAGAAGATAGAATATTTATCTTGATTCTTCAATTCTGTATAAATCGTTTCCAAAGGTTCAATAACCCGGTCTACTGTATGAATATAACCGTTGTTAGCAATGATTCCATACTCTTTTACCGACGCATTAGAAACATTGAATCCATCGTCGCCTGTCCATGTGGAGTTGGGATAGAACGCCTCATAGTTACTTTTCGCATCAATACCTTTCGTTTGGAAATAGCGGTAAGAGAATACCGGCAAGTAGCGTTCCAAGTGATATACCATGACAGAAGCTCCTGCATCGTTCGTTTCAACGGTAGGTGCATCGCTACTTCTTGTACGATGCTTGTAATACAGACCAGCATTCAAATCCTGCGCTTCTTCTGTTTCTGTATCTCCCGCCGGTCGAAAGTTAACAAGTTTCTCTTTATTGTAAGAGTAATAGAGTATGTGATATCCAATCACTTTACTCACTTCCGTGACAGGCATATCGTCAATACTGGCATAGCCTTTTTCCTTCAGATAGGCCTGGAAGGCTGCATCATCTGGAGCCATAATGGTCACGATTGCTTTACCTTCAAGCATTTGCTTGTAGTCGGCAATCTCAATTCCCCGTAGGAAGATAGAATAGTTCCCGTGTTCACCGGAACTTAACACTTCCCATGCATTGTCTGCTACCCAATCAGGTATTTCGTAATGTTCATCCATATTGTCTCTACATGCCGCAAAGACTAATGGAATGCACAGCAGGCATAGCATTTTTCGTAAAAATGTAGTGTCTTTCATTGTTTAATAATATATTTATTTAAAATAAGTCGTTTGTTAAACTATATAATTAATATTTTCCTTTTCAAATTATTCACTGTAAGCTTCTTTCCAAGCTTTCTCGTATTCAGCAGGATATTCGAGTGAAAGAGCATAGTTCTCGATCATCGTATAGCCGTTCTCTGCAATTTGGATCGCATCTTGGGCTTTGTTCTTATCCAATCCCCATTTATCTTCGAAATCATCTGGCATGCCATCACCGTCCGTATCGGTTTTAGGAGTACCAGTTTTGAAGTTGCCACAACCTCCGATAGAAAATTGTTCTACGCTGAAGGGTCTTCCAATAATGGTTCCTTTTGTCCCAAGGGAAGTTAATTCTTCTATTAAATAAGTATCTACTTCATCCCTTGTTGGTAGGTATGCACCTACCTTTTCTACTATATATTTATATGCATCAGTTGCATTTGTTTGTGATTTTATTGAAGGATGTAATTCTGAAGGAACACTTAATATGGTTGGGGTTCCACTCCACTCATTTTGTTGTAAAAGATGTCCGTCTAATACACCATTCTTATTTGTATCATAATAGTTTCCACTTAAATATGCCCTGAAATTAGAGTTACCTTCTTTAAAGGGTTTTGCTGGATTCACTTGAATGTATTGGAAAGCATAATTCTTAGTTCCATCCGGATCCGTGCTGACAAGAGCATTTCTCCACATATTTCCTGGTCCAACAATAAAGTAGTTGTCTTCTATGGCTACTTCAGAATCCCCTTCTGAATTTCCAGACATATTATAGGCAGCTCCTTCTCCCCAGTTATATAATACGTTATTTACAAACTGGTTAAGCCCCTTTACTTTAAAATTTCGAGTTTTGTTATCAATGAGCAAATTCCTGAAACAAGTAATTCCTTTGTCTATATCACTTTCCATTAAACCTCCACAAGAATGGTTTTCTAACCCTTGGCCTATTATACAATTTTGAATAGTTACATTTTCAGAAGATTCCCCACTGTCCCTAGTTACGGAACAATTTTCATCACGTCCCCATGTAATGGAGCAATGGTCTACTATTACATTTTTACAACGGGCAAGGGCTAGACAATCTTTTGAACCTTCTCCCCAATATTTATTCCCCATTCTTATACGCAAATAACGAATAATTACATTGCTTCTGTTAGAAGCACTTACGTAAGAATTCACAAGCACAACGCCATCTCCAGGGGCTGTGTTTCCTAATATGGTTAAATTATTGCTTAATGCAAGTGCATCTTTTGAACACTCTATAACCCCATCTACATCGAAAACGATAATTCTATTAGGTTGGCTAATTGCATCTCGAAAAGAACCTGCACCTTTGTCGTTCAGATTGGTTACTACATATACCTCTCGGTTACTACTAGCACGAGCCCCTTCAGCATTTCTACCATATCCTACTGCATCCGGAAATGCCGGTGCATAATTAACAAAGACAGGAAATGCTGGACCGGAATTTGTATTTCCGCCACTTTCTTCCTCCTCCAGATATGAACTGTGAGGATTGATGGCAGGGTCTGTATCCTCCTCATCTACAGGCTCTTTGTCTACACAAGCCGCTAGCGAGGAAAGGGAAAACAAAAAGAAATATAAAATGCTTGTTAAGCATCTCACGGCAATTGGATATGCCTTTTTTTGAAAAGTTGCTGTGTTTCTCATTTTATATATAAATATTAAATTAACACTTATTTGATTAATAAATTAAATTCAAACCTAAAAAATTGTATATCCGTTGTCAAGGATACTTGATTATTTTGCTATTTACGCAAATCAATAGTTAAATATCTATTTTAGATCCCCATCTTTATACGTAAAAATCAAGACTTTTTAGTTATAAGGTACAATGCCCCATTGTGATGCATAAGCATCCTGAATTTCTTTGGTATTGAAACATACAATCTCAATGTTGGGATAATAATCAATAGTAGCATCTATCCCAACTGAAGATTCGTCTAATTCATCTATAGGATACCATTCTGAATATTCTCCGTCATCCCATTCTACTCTATAATAAGCTGAATACCACGAAACTTCTGTTTCGCCAATCATAGTATCAATATTTGACTGTAATTTAGCCCATATACCTGTTATTAAATATAATTTATAGCCAATATCATCACCATTTGGTAATCTTACCATTTTATGCCAACTTACATTATTAACAGCCATTCCATTCCTATCTATAGAAAATTCTTGTTCACAATACCCTTTATAACAATATTCTTTTTGAGTAGAATTATATACAATTCCAAGAACAAAGTCAATATCAGTTGGCCTAGCTGGTTCAAAAATGGATCTCCATTGATAATAAGTATTAACACTAACATTTCCGTTTACATAAGGACCAGAAGAACCATCATCATATGTTTCATCATAAAATCCTAAAGTAATATCTAGTGTGTAGTCATTGTTTTCAGTATAAGGAAAATATACATCAAATTCAACTGTAAAGGCTGAATTTGTGACAGAAGAGTCTCCTCTTCTAAGAATAACTCTATCGTAAAGCACCGTACTTGCTTCACCGTTCTTTAAAGTTACCAAAGCATTACATAGTTCAATCGGATATATATATGATTTTCCATTATCAATTTCTATATTCAATTTTATTCTATGTTTTCCAAAAGATATCGGAAGGTTACATCCTACATTTTCATTACCTTTTAAACTAATATATTCAAAGGGTTTTTGACCATCAATATATACATAACACTCATCTACATTGTCACCCGTATTATACTGATAATCAAAATAAGGTTTTGTGAATAAATTCAGATTAACCATACATGTATTATCACTTGCTCCGTCACTTAAAAGTCCTTGCTGCGCATCTCCTTGCCTCAACATACTTTCCTCATATTCCATAAGACCATTACCGTCACATGAAATAGTCAAAAAAGGAATAATTAAAAATAACATCGATTTGATAATTTGTTCTTTTTTCATGGTATTACATTTTATTAGTTCATTAATTGAAACAATAGTCGAAAATCTCTTATTATTTCTATATTATTTGTTCAGTTCAATACATCCCATAATGAAAGGTCCTGTTGCTTTAGCATCATTATCTCTCATTTTCTCTCCTATATAATACTCGAAACTGCCGTCACGGTAAGGCTTACCACCTAATCCACCCACTTGGCAACATTTTGTCAATGTCAATGTTCCGTCCGAATTTGAGATTAGTAGTTTATCACACAGACCTTTAAAGGCCTTTTCTGCAATGGCACGATACTGACTATCAATATATCCTTTATTTACAGCTTTCATATAAGCATACATACATTGTGTCGTAACAGAAGCTTCCGGGAAATTACCGGTACGTGAAGGTTGGTCAATTACTTGATACCACAAGCCATTTTTATCTTGGTATTTTGAAAGAGTTTCTGCTAATTCCTTCGTCCATTTAATCATATCAGTATAGCCTGAATGATCTTGGGGAATATATTCCAAAGCATCTACCAAAGCCATAAACCACCAACCAATACTACGTCCCCAGAAATTAGGAGAATGGCCAGTTTCCGGATCAGCCCAGCGCTGGCTCCGGTCCTCATTCCATGCATGATAATAAAGTCCGGTCTTGGTATCGTATGTATGCTGATGGCAAAGAGTGAACTGTTTAACAGCCTCATCAATCCATTCCGGACGATTAAATTCAGCTCCATATCGAGCCATAAAAGGAGAAGCCATATACAATCCATCCAACCACATCTGATTAGGGTATATTTTCTTATGCCAGAAACCTCCATCTGTTGTACGAGGTTGCTTTTTTAGCTGATCTATCAAATTCTCGATAGCCAATTTATATTTCTCCTTTTTGGTTTCATTGTACAAATCAAACAGAACTTTTCCGGAGTTGATATAATCCAAATTATAGGTTTCTTTCTTATATAAATGAATCTCTCCTTTGTCGTCTACCAAAGAATCAGCCCATGCCTCTACATAATCAAAGTACCTACGGTCTCCTGTTTTCTTCCAAACTTGTAACATCGCACAACAACCTACTCCTTGCGCATAACCAAAATACAGGCGTTTTCCATGATCCAGTTGCCAAGCTTCCGGGAAACGACGAATTTCCGAATCGGCAAACAGACGATAATAAGTGTCGGGAGCAAAAGTATCTGTACGGAAAGGAACTGCCGGAAGTCCGGCTTTATTAAACAGATTCACTTTAAAGAAAGTCCCATAACCGTAGCGTACAGCCACAGGCGCAGAAACATAAGTTGAAGAAAGCGTTATCGAACTTCCATCAATTACAGCTTCAGCCGGATAAAACCGCGCATCATTGCCGGCAATAAAAAATCCTTTTACCGGTTCATTGCCGGGTGTCTGCAGACCACCATCCGCAAATTCGAAATCTAATGTAATTTCTCTCCCATTCACTTTCATTGATTTGTAGAGAGGTCCTGAATAAACAATCTTTTTACCATATTGCTTTGCTAATGCCCAAGCTGCCAGCCGTTCGCCGGGTGCAACTTTATTTCGTGGATGTATGTCTGTAGAATCGGCTGCATCCGTCACTACTGCCATACCAATATTTTCAAGTCCACTTAACCATGTTTTTAATTGTGCTTCACGAATACCTGCCGGTTGTTTGTAATGTGGTGCAATCTGTACAAAATAGAAAGGCATATCCGGTTGATTCCATTCTTTCCGCCAACTATTTATCAAGTTAGTAAATACTTCCTGATATTTCTCATAACGAACAGAGTTGGATTCTCCCTGATACCAGATATTTCCTTTCACTGTATACCCTAGTATAGGAGCAATCATACCATTCCACAAAGTAGCCGGAACCTTACACTTATCTTTTTCCCTACTCACCTTTTCTTTTGAATACTGTTTTAAGACATTAGCATACAACGGATTGTTTTCCATCACTTTCATACTTGTCCAGGATTCAGCATGTGTTCCTCCCCAAGTAGACTGAATTAATCCAACCGGTGTACTCAATTCTTTATACAATTTACGTCCAAAGACAAATCCTACAGCAGAAAAGTCTTTCAGATTCTCCGGATTACAAACCACCCACTTTCCAACGCAATCTTCTTTCTCACTATCAGGTGCCAGTTGATGCTCTACATGAAACAGGCGGATTTCCGGAAAATCAGCATCTTTCATTTCTTCCGCTTCATTCAACATTCCTGTTTTCCATTTCACTTGCGGATTACGGGCTACGGGAAATTCCATATTTGACTGTCCCGTACAAAGCCAAACTTCACCTATTAATATATTATTGATCCGGATCTTATTATCACCTTTCAACATTACAGATTGTCCGGAAGTAGCAGCCGGTGTTTGTATCATCAATTCCCAATGACCGTTTTCTAAAGCAGTCACCTTATATTTCTTATGATTCCATGAAGTCTTTACCAAAATCTTTTCTCCGGGACGTGCTTTTCCCCAAAAACGTACTTCAGCATTTTGTTGGAGTACCATATTATCTGATAATATAGAGGGAAGTTGTATATCTGCATAAACTCCTACTGGAAAAAGACAGACTAATAACCACAGACAAAAAATAATTCTACAGAATTTCATTGTATTTTATAGTTTTAGATTCAATATTTTGCTAAATAAGCACATGTCAAAGATACCGCATTACATGGTAGAGTTAAAGAAAAGGAATATGGAGAATTCGACTTTCTTATGTAAATTCATATGTATACAACCCATCACACGCCTATTTTGTACGATTTTACAGGCTATGTACGATTTTCCAGTCTTTCTACCATTCTTTTTTAATTCACTTTATTTATCTCAACCTTTCTCATAACCAATGCATCAATAATATTTTCATCTATCTTCACATCTTTTTTAGCCGTAATAGTCAAATTGTCAAAACAGAAATTGGATAATTTATATTGTTTTGATTTCTCTACAGCAAAAAAGGAATCACAATCCAGATGAATATTACGCATTGTAATATAGCTGGAATACGAGACTGGCATATCCTTGCGATCTTTCAAATCATAAAACTGTGTCCAAGGAGCAATAAAGATACAATTGCGGACATTTCCTTTTATGTCTTCAACGAGGATGTACTTATATTGCTGGGGAGTATCCGGACGCATTTTCAACCACAACAGGCGTTTAGCCTGATCCAGATTGCAGCGTCGAAGAATTATATTATGATTATATATCGATTCACTACCGCAAGTCAGCACTCCGTGACAGAATCCAAAAGTACAGTCTTCAATGATAATATCACAATTGCCACCATTATCGGGATCTTGATCAGCCCATGGTCCTTTGCCACCTTTTAATGCAATTGCGTCATCATTAACCGACATATAGCATCCCTTGACAAGTACATTTTTACACGCATCAATATCGATTGCATCCGTACTTGGAGCCTTTACGGGAAAAGAAGGTGAAAAGATATGCAAATTCAAAAGTTTTACGCTATCACACTTATAAATGTGAGTTGTCCAAAACGGAGAATTAACAAGTCGCACATCTGAAACTTGTACATTATTGCTATGAGATATATGAAGTAGACGAGGACGCAATTCATCCATATTAGTACATTTAGGAATAACCCGCCGCCGCAACCAAAATGACTTCCAATATCGTTCACCGTTTCCATCAACTTTTCCTTTTCCGGAAAGGGTGAAACCATCTACCTTATCAACATTAATCAAAGCTGAAAAGTACTTTAGGTTCTGTCCCTCCATCCGTGTTTCTATTACAGGAAAGTTGCTAATATCGTCACTACCTTTCAACACAGCCTTCTTTTCCAGATGCAAGTGTGTTCCCGGCTTAAAGAACAGCGCACCACTAAGATAAGTACCTTCAGGTATAACAATGACTCCGCCTCCATTATTAGACGCCAAATCTATAACAGCCTGAATTTTCTCTGTCTGTAACAGTGTACTATCATTCACTACTCCATAGTCGGTAATCAAGAAATTCTTTCCTAATCCATTTATATCAGTTTTTTCATTTTTATAAAACCAATCCGGTATAATTTTACCATCGGGAAATTTTTCCTGACTAAATAGCTGCAAGCTACAACATGTCGCTACTATTAAAATTGCTGACTTTATCATTTTCTACTGCTTATTACTTTTTCCGCAAAAGTACCGCATCTTCCCATTCACCCCAAGCCTAAGGATATGGAGATATTGATTTTCTTATGGAGTTCTATGCAAAGGATTCAAATACTACTTATCCATATACAATATTCCATATCCGGATACACTTTTATATATACATAGAACCAGAATAAAAACGTTATGTCCGAAATAAAAAAGCACATCTTCTTTATAAAAGAATAGAATTTCGTGATAGTAACGTCCATTTCATTTACTTTCTATAGTAAACTCATGATAAAACATATTTTATCATATATCAAAGAAGAAAAAAAATGAACTTTCCTTTCATAATCCTCTTCAACGTTCTTAATAAATTATTGAGGAGTTTATTATAAACGGTATCCAAGTTTATTATAAATGATGAATTCCGACTTTAAAGATATAGCGGTCTTTTTTTGCAACAAAAAAGGCTGCAAACCCCATAAAGATTCGCAGCCTCTGGCTCATACAGAAACTCTCACAGTTTAACTACTGCAAGAATTTCCGAATATATTGTCATCATATTGTACTATTTTCTTTTTCATTCTTTTTAATGATACCTTTTACTCATTGATATTCACACCTACAAATATACAACATAAAAAAGGGTTTGTCAAGAGCAACCTGTCCATAAGAAGAATTATATCATAAGATTCGATTATTTACTTTAAAAAGTCATTAACCAAGCCTTCAACTCCATCAACATTTCATTGCGGAATTTAAAACTATCTTTCATTCCCCATCCATGCCCACCACTGGGATAAATATACATGGCAGCCGGTATATCCTTTTCTTTCAAAGCAGAATAGTAACGAATAGAATTCATAGGTACCACACCCCTGTCGTCATCGGATAAAGCTATAAACGCTCTTGGTGTAAGAGAATCCACCTGATACTCATTACTAAATTCCTTTTTCAATTCCTCCGTTGCTTTTTCACCTAGAAACTGTCTGCACGATCCACCATGCCCGTATTTAGGTTCCATCGAAATTACCGGATAAAAAAGAATCTGAAAAGCAGGACGAAGTTCTTCGGAAGCATGCGTAGCCACTGTAGAAGCCAAATGACCACCTGCCGAAAATCCCATGATACCAATGCAATCAGGATTAATATTCCATTCAGAAGCATGTTCTTTCGCATAACGAATAGCTTCGTATGCATCCGACATGGGAACCTCCCGATTACCATTAGGCATACGGTACTTCAAGACAATAGCAGCTATTCCCTGTTCATTGAAAAACGGTGCCCAGTCATACCCCTCGTGAGCCATTGCCAAATGCCCGTATCCACCTCCCGGACATATAATAACAGCTCTCGCCGGCTGTTGAGAAGCTTTCGGCAAATATACCCGGATACTAGGTTTGAAATTATTCTTTTTATCATCATATCCCTGGGCTTCCATCCCATTCGTATTGGGTAAGCCGTTTTGCCACAAATCTATATCAATAGGCGAATCCTGTTTTTTCATCACTTTGTCTTGTGCATTTATAGAAGTACAAACAGTTGTAAAGCAACCGCTTAAAAGTAATATTTTACAAAAAGAAATTAGTCTCATACTATGCTGTTTTAGTTAATCTTATTCTTATGAATCCTGCGGAGAATCATTATCATTACTCACACCACGTTGATAAACAGACGGTGCTACTCCGAATTGAGCTTTGAAGCATTTACTGAAATAGAAAGGATCGCTGATACCCACCTTATAGGAGACTTCTGCAACCGTCAGATTATCTTCCGACAGTAACAACTCGGCTGCTTTCTTCATGCGTACAACACGTAAATATTCATTAGGCGAATATCCCGTTACTCCACGTAGTTTCCGATAAAATACCGTTCGTCCCAACTTCATCATCTGCGCAAACTCATCAATAGAGAATTCAGACCGGGCAAGATTCTGTTCAAGGATGGCAGCCAACCGATCTGCAAATTCTTTATCCCGGTCAGTGGTACACATGGCCGGACGCACAATACCCGGTTCACTGGAGAATTTCTCACGCAATTTATCGCGCTGCTCAATCAGGCGGAACACACGTGCCAACAACAATTTTACACTAAACGGTTTGGCAATGTAAGCATCCGCTCCGGCTTCTATACCTTCCAGATGTTTCTCCGGCGAACTCAAAGCAGTCAGCAGAATGATAGGAATATGGCTCGTATCAAAATCCGATTTCAGCTTCTTAGTTACCTCAAATCCCGTCATTCCCGGCATCAGAACATCACAGATAATCAAATCGGCATCATACGTACGTGCCTTCTCAAATCCGGATGTACCGTCAGCAGCAACTTCTACTTCGAAATAGGCTCCGATTTCCTCTTTCAAGAATTCACGAATATCATTGTCATCTTCAATAATCAAGACTTTCCGTTTATTCAGAGGAACAGCCAGTTTTTCCGAGTCAGGAAGTTCTTCCGAGAGCTGCAACAAATGATGCGCATGTCCGTCCGCCTCTTTCAGCAGTACATTGCCCGGGACAAGGAAGTCTTTCTCCGAATACACCGTCTTATCCGTCGGAATGCATACGGTAAACACAGAACCACCGCCTTCATTATCCTTATACTCAATCGTTCCTTTATGTACCTGAACTAGTTCATGGCTCAAATGCAACCCTACACCGATACTGTCACCGGAGAAGTTACTCTGCATAAATCGTTTGAACAATTCGTTCTGCTTCTCTTTAGGAATGCCGACTCCCGTATCCGAAACCTGAATCTGCAAGGTTTGCTTCCCTTCGTCCACATTCACCGAGAGAATAATTGTTCCGTTCGAAGGAGTATATTTAAAGGCATTTGAAAGCAGGTTATAAGTCACCTTATCCAAATTTCCTTTATCAATAAACATTTTATAGGACGGCACCGAAGGCAGGAAACGGAAATTCATATTCTTTTGTTCCGCTACATCTCCGAAGCTCAAAAATATTTCATAAAGGAAAGAGATGACATCCGTTTCCTCTAAAGAGAGTGCCAGCTTATTATTCTGCATCTTTCTAAATTCCAGCAACTGATTGATAAGCCTCAACATACGCTGCGTGCTCTTATCCATTGTTTTCAGCGGATATATCAATTCACGCGGGATATCAGTCACACGTTGAATCTTCTCCAATGCTCCCTGAATCAAGGTAAGCGGAGTACGGAATTCATGAGAGATATTGGTAAAAAACACCAGTTTATATTCTGTCAACTGCTTTTCTACATTGATGCGGTTACGCAAGCCGTTAAAGTTACGAACGATACGGAAAGCAAAGTACAAGGCTATGATTAATAACAGCACATAACCCAGCATTGCCCAAGTCGTTTTCCAGAATGGAGGGACAATTACAATTTTCAGTGTAGTCTCGCTATCATTCCAAACACCTGATCCATTGCTCGACTTGACGTGAAGTATATAAGTTCCCGGATTAAGATACTTAAACGAAGCAAAATTCAGAGGAGAAGGAGCACTCCATCCCTGATCGTAATTTTCCAGCCAATACATATATTTGGTATGACCGCTATCCGAATAATCAAAAGTAGAGAAATCTATCAAGAATGAGTTCTGAAAAAACTTCAGGGTTATTTCGTCCGAATAAGCCAACGATTGCTTTAACGGAGAGTCCTCCATCTGCGGATTCATCTGGGTTCCATTGACATATAAATCCGTGAAAACAACCGGGGAGAAAGTTTCGTTATCCTGTATCTTTTCAGGATCGATCACTATTAATCCGTAGTTTGTGCCAAAAAGCAGTTTTCCATCTTCGCGCATACAGGCACTATTCTCACTATACACATTTCCCAGTGTATAGGAAGAAAAGAAATAGTTTTCAAAAGAATGGGTAGCCGGATTAAATTTGGAAATACCATATTCGGTGGCAACCCAGAGATTCCCCTTTTTATCTCCCAGAATGGACTGGATTACATCGTTAACCAATCCTTCGGAAGTTCCGTAATGTTCATATTTCAAAGAGCAATAGTTATCCTGCGGCTCACAAAGATTCAGTCCCGAACCGGACGTACCAATCCACATCCGCCCTTCCGTATCCCGATAGATACACTTGATTTCATTACTGCAAAACTTTCCGTTTGTATAACTGAAAAGATGATAATTATCAGCATCTGCAATCAATGAATCCGGATGAAAAATACAAATACCCTCACTGGTTCCTACCCACACCATCCCATTTGTGTCTTCTTCTATCACACGCACCATCCTCATCCCGAATGTTTGCTGGAAGAAATGACGGAATTTATATTTACCGTCGGGAGTAGGTTCAGCCAGTTCCAGCCCACCGCCAAATGTTCCTATCCACATGCGGTCTTTACGGTCGCGATAAATGGCAAAAACGTTATTATCGGATAAGGCTGTCAAATCAGAAGGATTATTATAATACCAGGTGTCCCCCACTTTGAGACCATTTCCACGAGTTCCCATCCACATTCGTCCCTGTTTGTCTTCGGTGAGAGCATAGATATTAGAATGGAAATATTGATTGGTCATTTTCGAATGAAGACTTGAATCAAAGGTGTATAATCCCCCCTTACGCGTACCTACACAGATATCCCCATTAGACATTCTGGTAAGCATACGGATGGTGTTCGACCGGTCGAACAAATCACGGGATTCGGGATAGATACGGGAAGTTCCTTCATTCAATACGGAAATACGGGACAAGCCTGAATATTCCGAAGCTACCCAGATGCCACCGGCACGATCTTCCATCACATATTGCAGGAAATCTGAACTGATATGACTCTGGTCATTAATGTTCGCCACAAAATGCTCCAGTTTATCTTCGGCGGTATTATAAGCGAAAAGCCCATTTCCATAGGTCGAAATCCAAATAATTCCCCGGGAATCATGGACGATATGATAACGTTCAAAGTCGATATAACTTATCTTATCCTGGGGAATCAACTGGAAATCCTTACTCTCTCCGGTTTCGGCAAGCACGTATGTAAGCCGTCCCGTATGATTGTATATCCAATAATCTCCACGATTATCACGTATCAATTCTCCCTTTTTAATATTCAAACGAGGATCTGCGGCCATCTCTCCGGTAGCAAACTTATAAGTATATACTCCGGTAGTAGTCAGGATCACCCACTTATCTTTCAACAGGAAATTTCCGGTTGGCGATGTCGCCCCTGCCACAGTGGCAAGAGAAGCCAACTTTTGCATCTTTTGAGTAGCCTCCTGATAATAATAGATATCTCCATCTGCTGTAAGGAAATACATATCGTCCTTATAGGCCAGCGAAGAAGTGAAGTGGATTAATCGGTCTTCTATCCGATATTGTCCGTTGGAGACAGAAACCAGTCCGCATTGAGTGCCGATCCAGATACGGCCACTGGCATCCTCATTCACAAATTTCACCCGGTTATCCGGCAGGTTTCCACGTTCGGTCCTGAATACGGTAGATGTCATCTCACCATTTTTCTGATGTACCATCTTCCGGCAGCCATTTCCCGAATGGGAAAGCCAGACATCTCCGTTAGCAGCGACAAAAACCGTTGAATAATTCTGCCTTAACTCGCCACAACCGGTATAGTCCACAAAACGGGCACGTTGCAAATCATAGCAACTATATAATTCAGGTGTAGTAGAAATCCACAAAAAGCCATCTTTATCTTCTGTCAGATCGTAAATACGGTTGTCTGCCAAAGATACCTCATCACCGATTTCCGGACGGAAAGTGAGAAAAGAGTTGCCATCATAACGACTTAACCCGTTTAAGGTAGCCAGCCACAAAAAACCTTTACTATCCTGATAAATATATCGAATAGAGTTATTGGGAAGGCCGTCACTCGTTCTCATTTGTGTAGAGCGAAGCTCAATTGCACTATAAGCATTCAACACAAAACTAACAAGAAAGGTAAAGATCAAAAGGTGTCTTTGCATCATATAGATTCCAAGATTAATAATAAATGTTGGACAAAAATAGTCAAGATAGTTGAGATAATGAAAGAAACGGCTCACCTAATTACTAAAAAATCAATCCATGTGGAATACTTCCGGCAAAGGAATGGACACCGGTGAGTTGTCCGGATTCACTTCCATGATATCCGCCATATAGTCCCACCATTTCTGCACAATCTCCGTATTACCCAAGTCCTGCGAACCGACCTCACCTTCCGTTTTCTGGAAAGCAAACAGGATATTGGTCTCCTTATCCCAATAAATCGAATAGTCCGACACTCCGTTTTTGGAAAGCAATGCTTTCAATTCAGGCCAGATGGCAGCATGTCTTTTCTCATATTCAGCTTCACATCCGGGTTTTAAATACATTTTAAAAGCTTCTCGTTTCATGGTTCTATCTATTTAAAGTTAATCTTTCTTTTCTTCTGTATCGATGGCAAAAATAGGTGCAGTCGTCTTCTGTTTCACCTGATAATACTGAACGGCACTGTCATTCATCTGCGGGTACTGATTCTTTAATAGAGAGATCATTTCCGCACCTGCCCAAAGCACCGGTCCGTATCCATGTGCCGCATATACATTGACCGGACGATAGTAATAAAAAGCAGGATCGAAAGCCATCCCCGTACCCACACAAGTGCCTTCCACCTGACCTTCCGCATTGATCTTACCGGCCACGGCATGCCATCCCAAATGAGCGACAGGTCCATAAGCAATGGCATCAATCCAGCCTTTATTGATAGCATGCGCCAAACAGTATACGTAAATAGCCGTAGCAGACGTCTCCAGATAAGAATCATTCCGGTCGAGCAATTGATGCCAAAGCCCTTCTCCACTTTGCAAGGCAGTCACTCCGCGTACATGAGCCCGGAAATAATCCATCACTTTCGCACGTTGGGGGTAATCTTCCGGCAATACATCGAGCAATTCGCATGCTGTCAGCATAGCCCACCCATTGGCACGCGCCCAACAAAAGGCAGGATGATCGGTACTGCTTTCTACCCATCCATGACGATACAATCCTTTTTCAGGGATAAACATACGGTCGGCAAATTGCAGGAATTGTCTGACAGCCTCCGCCAGATATATCTCTTTTTGAGCCTTGTCATAACGGCTCATCTGGGCTACTGCGGGAATCCCCATAAACATGTCGTCCAGCCAAAGTGTATTATGTTGCGGACGATTGCGGGCAAAAGTACCATCTGCCAATCGGTATTCTTTATTCTGAATAAAATCAAAATAGTTCTCAATTAATCCGTCTACAGGAAGTGAGCGGTCTTTCACACGGACTTTCACCATCGCTGCACACACAGCCCCGGCATCATCCAGGGCATGAGGAGTGAGGATTTGCAGTAGTTGAGGGTCTGTTGTGCCTTTCTCTTCGTACACACGCTTAAAATGAGGCGCCACTTCCGCCAGAAAGCGGAAACGGTTCTGCACATAGTCCATGTAACGTTGATCGCCCGTGGCTTCGGCAGCTGCTATCAAGGCAGAATAGGTTACTCCCCATTCGTAACTTGCCAGACGGAAAGCACCACGTTCCAGTTGCGCTTCCTCTCCCATCGTGGTGTAGTCGGTAATCAGTTTACCTGTGTTCTTATCTACCACGCGTGCCGGAGTCTCCTTATCAATATAAGCAAATACACGATCTATATCTTTCTTGACCTGCCCGGGTGTCAGGTCACCATAAGTGCCCTGATAAGCAGGTTGCAGCAAATGCAAAGGAGTATTTGAATCATTCACTACAGTTTTCTTTTTCTGTGCACTAACCGGCAAAGTTGCCAGTAATAAAACAAGGGTTATGATACGAATATTCATAATCTATTTTTTAGGTATTTTATATCCTCTGAATACAGTGCCCTGAAGCTCCGGTCCGAAATAGAATCCGGGCTGTGTAGGCTGATTATAAGCCACATTCTGGGTAGCGATACTTATACGATAAATCGGATCTTCGAGGAAAGTATGAAAACGATAGTCGGTAGGAATAGTGGAGACGTAAAGCCGTAAAGCTGTATTATCAGCTGTACGCATCAGTACTTCTTCGCGCCAGTCACCTACGATATCTCCCTGAAGGCAAGGATTTGCTTTGGTTCCATTATTAGAAAGAGTTCCCTCAAAAATGGCTATGCGCTCACACACTCCTTTTTCCCAATTATATTTGCTGACCATATTTCTATCCAACAATTCACGCAACAAATCTCCATCCCACCAGACAGCCATATTACAGGATAAACCTCTTACCCGGTCTTTTACCACTTCTCCTTTCACATTCCTTATTCCTCCGGAAGCAACAGACCACATTTCAACGCCCGGTTGAGTCGGGTCAATATCAGCTGCCATACAACGCCCTACATCTGTATTGTCTTTAATCTGAAATATAACTTCTCCGGTAGCTGCATCCCGATAGGTAGAACCATCACGTTTATTTTCATGACAATCCCATACTTGCAGCCCTTTACGAGAGGGGTCGAAATGAGTCAGATGAATGGCATCGCCGTGTCCCATTTTCGTGGTGTAGAGTCCTTTACCGTTATGGTCTATGGCGCATGAACCGTAGATGATCTCATCGCATCCGTCACCGTCCACGTCACCTACCCGCAGATTATGATTTCCCTGTCCGGCATAATCTTCACAACCGGGATTATTACTGTCGAATACCCAACGTTGTTTCAGTTCCTTTCCATCCCAGTCAAAAGCAGCCAAAACAGTACGTGTATAATACCCGCGACACATCACTACGCTTGGGTGTATACCGTCGAGATAGGCAACGCAGGCCAGAAAACGGTCGCTGCGATTACCACGACTGTCTCCCCAACCCATCAAGTCTCCTCTTTCGGGCACATAATCAATTGTTTGCATCGCTTCTCCTGTCAATCCGTTAAAAACTGTCAGATATTCCGGTCCGGTCAGGATACGTCCTTGTTCATTCCGATAATCAGCCTGCGCATCCCCAATCACTTTTCCTCTTCCATCCACCGTTCCGTCTGCGGTCTTCATCACTACTTCCGCTTTGCCGTCACCATCGAAATCGAACACCATAAACTGGGTGTAGTGTGCACCGGCACGTATGTTACGTCCCAGATTAATACGCCATAACAGTTTTCCGCTCAACTTATAGCAATCAACATATACTTCTCCCGTATAGCCGTCATGTGAATTATCATGTGCATTACTCGGGTCCCATTTCAGAATAATCTCATATTCGCCATCACCGTCCACGTCACCGATACTGGCATCATTCGGAGCATAAAAATAGTTTTGCCCTGACGGAGTCGTACCATCTTCGGGGCGGTTCAACGGAATATTCAGATAACCCAATGGGGCATTTGCCGGTAATTGATAGCTACTTTCCGTTTTACCTTCCCTTGCTTTCACGGTATAAAGTACAGATTCTGTCCCTGCATAGGCATCCTGAAAGAAAGTGGCATCCTTCAACGGGTGTTTGTTTATCTTTTCATCGTTCCTATAAATATCAAAAGATTCATTCATCGGGTCGGAAGACAAATAACGCCAGGAAACAGCCACAGTAGACGGATTCTCTCGGATAGCAATTACACCACGTCCCAGACGTTCGCGTTTCAACTTCGAAAAGTCATAGTTTGGCTGGGCTATCGAGGAGATAGCTATCAGGCAGAAACTAAAAAAAAGAGTTATGCACTTCATAGTTTTATCGATTAATCAAATTACAACACAAAAGTAAAGGACGCAGCCCATTGATAAAATAGAATATTGTACAGATATATGTAGAAATCATCATTAGACGTACTTTTAACACTATTTTCTGCCGTCTCGTGAACGAATTTAAAGACATTTGCACGGAAATCCATTGAAAAAGAAAAGAACGTCTCTTACCTTTGCCATAGAAATTAGTATAAACAGCAAATTAATAAAACAGAACTATTGTACCATGAAGAAACCACTATTCTTACTCTTTACAGGATTGCTTCTTTCTTGTCTGATACCAGTCCATACGGTCGCAGCACAAGAGCTTCCGGCACAAAAAGAGACTTTAGAGAATATCATAAAGGTAAATGACTACTTTATGAAGAAGTATGCCGATTACACTACTCCCAGTTTTTACGGTCGTGTACGTCCCAGCAATATATGGACGCGTGGTGTATATTATGAAGGATTGATGGCTCTCTATTCTATTTATCCACGTGAGGATTATTATAAGTATACTTACGACTGGGCCGATTTCCACAAATGGGGAATGCGCAACGGCAATACTACTCGTAATGCCGACGACCATTGTTGCGGACAGGCGTACATTGATATCTATAAAATCTGCCCGTCAGACCCGAACATGATTCGGAATATCAAAGCAAGTATCGATATGGTGGTGAACACCCCGCAGGTGAACGACTGGTGGTGGATTGATGCTGTGCAAATGGCAATGCCTATCTTCGCTAAATTCGGACAGATGACCGGAGAACAGAAATACTACGATAAGATGTGGGATATGTACTACTACACACGCAGCCAACACGATGAAACGGGTATGTTCAACCCCAAAGACGGCCTGTGGTGGCGCGATCAGGATTTCAATCCTCCATATAAAGAGCCGAATGGCGAAGATTGCTATTGGAGTCGTGGAAACGGATGGGTATATGCTGCCTTGGTACGTGTATTGGATGAAATTCCTTCTGACGAGAAACACCGTCAGGACTATATCAATGATTTCCTGACCATGAGCAAGGCTTTGAAGAAATGTCAGCGTGAAGATGGTTTCTGGAATGTCAGTCTTCACGACCCGACGAACTTCGGAGGAAAAGAGACTTCCGGTACAGCCTTATTTGTTTATGGTATGGCTTGGGGAGTCCGCAACGGATTGCTCGACCGTAAAGAGTATCTTCCCGTCCTTTTAAAAGCATGGAATGCTATGGTGAAAGATGCCGTACACCCGAATGGATTTCTGGGATATGTGCAGGGAACAGGTAAGGAGCCCAAAGACGGACAGCCGGTTACATACAAGAGTGTGCCCGATTTTGAAGATTACGGAGTCGGTTGTTTCCTGCTTGCCGGAACAGAAGTTTATAAATTAAAATAACATACACTGTTTTTTCATTAGGTTTAAAGATAATCATTCATTAGGTTTAGTTAGAGGTTAGTTAGTAGTTAGCTCCCTCACTGACTGTTTAGACACAAGTCAGTGAGGGAGTTCAAAGAAAATAGATTTATGAAAAGCAAATTATTCCCGTATATATGTTGGCTGACAGCCATTACATTCAGTTTGCAACTGCAAGCGCAAAATAAAGTTTCCGCTCCCATGGCAGATGTCAATCAGGTGGTTGACAACACGCTGGATAGCCTGAATAAAGCACGCACCTCGCGACCGGAAGCCGGTTCCAGCCGGAAAGGTGACAACCCGGTTCTGTTTCTGGTAGGTAATTCGACCATGCGTACCGGAACTTTAGGCAATGGCAACAACGGACAATGGGGATGGGGCTATTTTGCTGGTGAATATTTCGATTCCAACCGGATTACTGTTGAGAATCATGCGTTGGGAGGTACCAGCAGCCGTACTTTCTACAACCGTCTTTGGCCGGATGTAATCAAAGGTGTACGCCCCGGAGACTGGGTTATCATCGAATTGGGACACAATGACAATGGTCCTTATGACAGCGGACGTGCCCGCGCCTCTATTCCGGGGATCGGCAAAGATACGCTGAACGTAACCATCAAAGAGACTGGAGTGAAAGAAACCGTATATACATACGGGGAATATATGCGCCGTTTTATTCAGGATGTAAAAGCAAAAGGCGCTCATCCTATTCTATTCTCGCTTACTCCCCGCAATGCTTGGGAAGATAAAGACAGCACCATCATCACACGTGTGAACAAGACTTTCGGATTGTGGGCAAAACAAGTAGCCGAAGAACAGGAGGTTCCTTTTATTGATTTGAATGATATCAGTGCCCGCAAATTCGAGAAGTTCGGTAAGAATAAGGTGAAATATATGTTCTACATCGACCGTATACACACAAGTGCTTTCGGTGCTAAAGTCAATGCGGAATCTGCTGCAGATGGAATACGTTCTTATGAGGGACTGGAATTGGCCAATTATCTGAAGCCCGTTGAGAAGGATACTGTGACAGGCTCCAGTCGTAAAGAGGAACGTCCGGTATTGTTTACTATCGGAGACAGTACAGTCCGAAATGAAGATAAAGACAAAAACGGTATGTGGGGTTGGGGAAGCGTAATTGCCGATGAGTTCAATCTGGATAAAATTTCTGTAGAAAACCGTGCCATGGCAGGACGCAGTGCCCGCACTTTCCTGGACGAAGGTCGTTGGGATAAGGTTTATAATGCCTTGCAGCCGGGAGATTTTGTGCTGATTCAGTTTGGACATAATGATGCGGGAGACATTAATGTAGGCAAAGCCCGTGCCGAACTGCGTGGTTCCGGTGACGAGAGCAAAGTCTTTTTGATGGAGAAAACAGGGAAATATCAGGTGATTTATACATTCGGCTGGTATCTTCGGAAATTCATTATGGACGTTCAGGAGAAAGGGGCTGTTCCTATCGTTCTAAGCCATACTCCACGCAACAAATGGAAAGATGGAAAGATAGAACGCAACACAGAGTCTTTCGGTAAATGGACACGTGAAGCAGCCGAAGCTACCGGGGCTTACTTCATTGATCTAAATAAGATTAGTGCCGATAAACTGGAAAAGGTGGGTATCAAGAAAGCGGCTGCTTACTATAACCACGACCATACGCATACTTCCCTGAAGGGAGCACACATGAATGCGAAAAGCATTGCCGAAGGACTGAAAAGTACTGATTGCCCGTTGAAAGAATATTTGAAGTAGTACAAAGGAAAATACAATAAAGGCAAGGAAGAAATATCGACTATATAGAATGCTTACATATTCAATCTTAAAAAAGGAATATTTAAGCGTTGCAAAGAAGGCTAATTACATGAACGGATAAGGGAAGATGAAATAATCCCGGCATTTGCCAGCATCTTATTTCTTCATTTCACTTTCCACTGCCGTTAGCTGTCAAATAGGAAGCATTATACACCTATCCCTTGCAGATAGGTATCATTTTAGCAAAGCACTATTCATAATAGCATTTAGATTCTTTCTTTGTTTTCGAGCCAATCAGAGAAATACCACCCCTAAAAGAGTACACTTACAGCTTCCTCACCGATGAAAGATAGGTTCCTCGGTGGGGAAGACAGCGTTTCTCACCGAGGAACACCTCGTTGGTTTAAACCCAATAAACCATTTATCTATTAGAAAAATAGCATATTCTATCGGTTATTATTCACTTTTCGCCTATACTCCCGCATATTATTGCACCTATATATGCAGTTTTTCCTCCAGTTTACCAATCCTAAAACGACTATTCTTCAGTTTAATCTTAAAAACAGAACATCGTGATAGGATAGAATCGTCTTCTTTTCAAAAAGAGGCAAACAGCTATCCTCCACAAATACGGCCGCAAATCATTGATTTATTCCACAGAATAGATTAACTTTGCCTATACTAATTAAAAGTCTGCCAATATGAACCAAGTGAAAGGAATACCATACGGAATATCCGACTTTAGCCGGATAAGAAACGGTAACTTCTATTTCGTCGATAAAACCATGTATCTCCCCCTTATTGAGGAAATGCCTAGCTACCTTTTCCTGATCCGTCCGAAACGTTTTGGGAAAAGCCTGTTTCTAAGCATGATGCATACTTATTACGACATATTACAGAAAGATAATTTCGACAAATATTTCGGCGACTTATGGATAGGAAGTCACCCGACTGAACAACGCAACAGTTTCCAAGTCCTTTTCTTTGACTTCTCAAAAGCCGGTTGTTCACTGCCGGGAGCAGACTTGATGAGTAGCTTCAATGAATATTGCAGCATCATCATTAATCAATTTGCACATCAATATGCACCTTTCTATGACGCAGATTTTAAGGAAACGGTTGAAAACATCGAAAGCGCCAAAGCCAAACTCGCTTATATCGAGATAAAAGCAAAAGAAAAGGGATATCCTCTTTATCTGATAATTGACGAATATGACAACTTTACCAACGTCATATTGAGCGAACACGGGCAGAAAATGTTCCATGACCTGACTCATGCCAGTGGTTTTTACCGTGAATACTTCAAGCAATTCAAAGGTATGTTCAACCGGATTTTCCTAATGGGAGTCAGTCCTATCACTTTGGATGACTTATCCAGTGGATATAATATCGATTGGAATATATCGACCGATTCCCGTTTCAATGCCATGATGGGATTTGATGAGACAGAAATACGTGAAATGCTATGTTACTATCAGCAAAACGGTTTGCTGGTCGGTGATATAGAAGCAATGATTACGGAAATGAAGCCATGGTACAACAATTATTGCTTTGCCAGAATGTCTTTGGACAACGACCGTGTGTTCAATTGTGATATGACTTTATATTATCTGCGTAACCAAATCGACTTTCACCGCCCGCCCGAAAACATGGTAGACAAAAATATCCGTACAGATTACAGCAAATTGAAAATGCTGGCACGCATTGACCACGACACCACCCATGAAGGAAGCCGTATGAGCACTATCGAGGAAATTGCGGCAAAAGGCGAAATATTGGTAGACTTGCACACTTCGTTCCCGTCAGAAAAAATAGCGGATATTGAAAACTTCCGAAGTCTGCTCTATTATTATGGTTTACTCACCATGTGCGGCACTCGTGGCGACCGTCTGAAAATGTGTATACCTAACAATTGTGTACGCGAGCAATATTTAGGATTCTTACGCGACTACTATCAACAGGCCCATAGCCTGAATCTTTCACACCTGAAAGACTTGATAGATGATTTCGCTTTTGATGGTCACTGGAAACCATTCTTTGAAACCATTGCCCGCGCCTATCGGGAGAATTCTTCCATTCGCGATGCCATAGAGGGGGAAAGAAATTTGCAAGGCTTCCTGAAAGCTTATCTGGCAATCGCTTCCTACTATCTCGTACAACCGGAACTGGAAATGAATTATGGTTATTGTGACTTCTTCCTGTTGCCGGACAAAGCACGTTATTCCGATATAGAACACAGCTATATCCTAGAACTGAAATATGCTCCACGTACAGCTAACGCTGAAGAACTTGAAACTCAAGCAGAAGAAGGAAGAAAGCAATTACTACAATACAGTAAAGATAAAATCGTACAAAAACTGGCTACCGATACGACACTTCACTTGCTGTTACTCCAGTTCCAAGGCTGGGATATGGTGAAATGCGAGGAAATCAACAGTTCTGTTATTCATCCCTCGGAATAACTTCCTGCATATAAATAGCGTCGAGACTCCAAAGAGCAGCATCATTCGTGCTGATACTTGTACATTCATCTAATGGAGCCGGAACTTCCGGTGGAAGGATGGTCGTGATACGGAAAGAGGGTGCAGGAGTATGTTCCAAACGGGTGAATAAGTCCGTCCAGGCTTCTTCTGTCATTTGTCTATCACGCAGATGATAAGCCGCATAAGCCATCAGGCGGGATATACGGAAACGGCTGTGACTAAGTTCCCATGCTTTCTTCTTGTAACGTGCGGCATGGTCAAGCCAGGCGTCTTTCCATT
>NZ_DAWCXD010000043.1:0-37378 GCF_052357945.1 Bacteroides sp.
ATATATAGTATACAAATGATTCATTGAATCAGGATTTGTATTAATTGACCAGTTTGTAGTATGATTCATATAAGAAATCCTCCTTCGGTTGCCAAAAGACAAGTGAAGGAGGATTTTATCGATAAATAGGTGCTTTTTTACTTATTTCTTATCGTTTTCGCGAATCTCCACCCGGCGGATCTTACCACTGATTGTCTTAGGTAGCTCTTCTACGAACTCAATCACGCGTGGATATTTATAAGGAGCAGTCACTTTCTTTACATGATTCTGTAATTCCTTAATCAGTTCTTCTCCTGCACGTGCTTTATAATCTTTGGATAGAACAATCGTAGCTTTTACTACCTGGCCGCGAATTTCGTCGGGTACTCCGGTAATAGCACATTCCACAACAGCCGGATGAGTCATCAACGCACTTTCCACTTCGAATGGGCCGATGCGGTAACCGGAACTCTTGATTACGTCGTCTGCACGACCGACAAACCAAAGGTAGCCATCCTCGTCTTTCCAGGCAACATCGCCGGTGTAATAAATACCATCGTGCCAAGCTTCGTGAGTGCGTTCCGCATCCCGGTAGTATTCTTTGAAAAGTCCGAGAGGTTTACCTTTGCTGGTGCGGATTACAATTTGTCCTTGTTCACCCGCTTCAACAGAGCGACCTTCATGGTCGATCAAGTCTACATCATATTGAGGATTCGGCAGCCCCATGCTTCCCGGTTTCGGTTCCATCCAAGGCATAGTGGCGATGGTGAGGGTTGTTTCTGTTTGTCCGAAACCTTCCATCAGTTTGATACCCGTCAGTTTCTTGAAAGTTTCAAATACAGCGGGGTTCAATGCTTCTCCGGCAATGGTGCAGTATTTTAGTGAAGATAAATCAAACTTTGTCAGGTCTTCGTGAATCAAGAACCGGAAGATGGTAGGAGGTGCACAGAGGGAAGTGACATGATATTCCTGGATTTTTTCCAGAATAGCTGCCGGGGTAAACTTCTCGTGGTCGTAGACGAAGATATTGGCTCCGGCAATCCATTGTCCGTAAAGTTTTCCCCATACTGCTTTTCCCCAGCCGGTATCGGCAATGGTGAGGTGAAGACTGTTCTCGTCCAGGTTGTGCCAAAAACTACCGGTAACGATATGACCTAACGGATAAGTAAAGTCATGTGCCACCATCTTAGGTTCGCCGGTAGTGCCGGAAGTAAAATACATCAGAGAGATGTCGTCGTTAGTGTTCGCATGGCGCGGACGTACAAACGGAGCAGCATTTTCGATACCCTGATGGAAATCTTCGAAGCCTTCCGGGATTTCCGGACCGACACTGACTAACTTTTCAACCGTGGGACATTCGGGAAGAGCATCTTTGATATGTTGCAGGATGATTCCTTCGCCGGCAGCTACGATCATTTTGATGTCGGCAGCGTTGCAGCGATAGATAATATCCTTCTTGGTCAGCAAGTGAGTAGCCGGAATAACGGTTGCTCCTAGTTTGTGAAGAGCGATGGTGCTATACCAGAACTCATAACGGCGTTTCAGAATCAGCATCACCATGTCGCCACGGCCGATACCCAGGCTCTGGAAGTAAGAAGCGGTCATGTCCGTAGATCGTTTCATGTCGGCAAATGAGAATTGGCGACTTTCGCCTTTGTCATTTGTCCAAAGTAAAGCGTTCTTGTCAGGTTGTTCGGCAGCCCAGGCGTCTACTACGTCATAGCCGAAGTTGAAGTTCTCCGGGACGTTTATTTTCAAGTTTTTGATAAAATCCTCTTGTGAACTGAAAGAGGTCTGTGATAAAAATCTTTCTACCATGATGTTATTACATAATTACTGCCAGAAAACGTACCGTTTTGCCATCGAGCGCTTTCATGCCATGTGGAAGTTTAGAGTTAAAATAGATACTGTCGCCTTGGTTGAGGATGATTTCTTTACCTTCGATGTTGATAAGCATACGTCCTTCGATGACAAGGTTGAATTCTTGTCCGTTATGTTGGTTATAATGGATTGGTTCGTCGTTTGCTTTCGGTTCAACAGTGACGATGAACGGGTCGGCGGTACGGTTCATGAATCCTGAAGCCAGTGATTGGTATTTATAAGCTTTGGTACGTTCGATGCTGACTCCTTTGCCGGCACGGGTCACGAAGTAGCTGCTCATTTTAGGCTCTTCGCCAAACATCAGGGCGTCGAGAGCTATATTATACGTGCGGGCTATTTTTTGTAACATGCTGACAGAGATATCGCAGTTTCCGGTTTCTGCAAGTCGGTATTCTTCGGCAGAGATGTCGCTGTCGCGGGCGATATCCTCTGCGGTCAGTTCCAGTACTTCACGTAATCCGCGGAGGCGTTCTGCGATTTGTTTAATTTGTTCATTCATACAAGTGGTTCGTATTTTTATGATTAATAATTCTATGGTATTATTTGGAGGCTTTCATGGCTTTGATGATAGCGGAGGTGAATCCGTTGTGTTCCAGTTCATTGATCCCCTTGATTGTGATTCCGCCCGGGGTGGTAACCTTGTCGATTTCTACGCTGGGGTGGGTGTCATTGTTCTGAATCAGTGCGGCTGCTCCTTTTAAGGATTGTGCTATCATCTGCATGGCATCTTTGGGACGAAGTCCCATTTCGATTCCGGCTTGCATGGCTGCCTGAACGTATTTCAATACGTAAGCGATGCCGCAGGAGGTCAATGCGGTGGCTGCCGCTATTTTATCTTCGGGAATAAGCATCACGGTTCCCATCTCGCTGAACAACCGGAGGATGAATTTGTCTTGTTCATCGTTCGTATTGCGGGCGGCAACAAGCGTCATACTTTCCAGTTCGCTGATAGCGGTGTTCGGAATCAGGCGGAACATGGCCATTTCCGGTGCTACGACGTAATGAGCCAGTTCTTCAAAACTGATGCCGGCAGCTACGGAGATGAGTATCTGTTTGCTTTTCAGTTTCAATTCGCGCATCACCGGTTCCATAAACCACGGTTTGACAGCAAGGATGACAATATCTGCGCCTGTGGCAGCTTCCACATTGCTGTTGGTGATAGAGATACCCGGAAATTCCTTTTTCAGTTTCTCTAGTTTTCCGGCACTCGGATTGGACACAATGATGTCCGAATCGTCTATCAGACTTCCTTTTGCCAGGCCACGGGCTATTGAACCGCCCATGTTTCCTGCACCGATAATGGCTATTTTCATATACGCTTATTTTTAATGAGTTGTTAAAGGCAAAGGTAACAGTTAATTACGAAAAAACAAAAAGCAGCCGGAATAAGAAATAAATTTCTAATAAAGGCTGCTTTTATCGTTGGCTGTTTATTAATCAAATGAGCGATTAGAGTACTTTCTTGAACCGGGCAAGGAAGTCTTCCGCTTCCTCCATACTAAGGCAAAGAGGAGGTAACAGGCGAAGTACATTCGTACCGCTTGCTCCGGTAAATACATGCTCGTCATAGATGAGGCGGCTACGTAGTTCTTTGATGGGTTCTTCGAATTCGAGTCCGATCATGAGTCCGCGTCCGCGTACCTCTTTTATTTGCGGGAATTTCTTCAGTTCTTCCAGTAAGTAGTTACCTACTACCTTTGCGTTTTCTATCAGATTTTCTTGCTCAATGACGTCCATCACAGCGAGTGCTGCCGAGCATGCCAGATGGTTTCCGCCGAAGGTAGTTCCCAATTGACCATATATCGGTTTAAACATCGGGCTGATTAGGACACCTGCCATCGGGAAACCGTTGCCGATACCTTTGGCTACAGTGATGATGTCCGGCTTGATGTCATTATATTGATGGGCGAAGAATTTACCGCTACGTCCGTATCCGCTCTGAATTTCATCGAGAATCAGGATCGTTCCTGTTTCGCTGCAAGCTTTGCGGAGTTCCTGCATAAATTCGGTGGTCGGTATCTTGATGCCGCCTACCCCTTGTATTCCTTCAATGATAACAGCACATGTGTCGCCTTTAGACAGTTCCTGTTTCATCGCTTCCATATCGTTGAGCGGGAGATAGGTGACATGACCGTTATTGTTGATAGGGGCGATAATGGAAGGATTGTGAGTCGCTTCTACCGCCAGAGACGTCCGTCCGTGAAATGCCTTGTTGAAAGATACGATTTTGGTACGTCCGTTATAGAAGGAAGCCAGCTTCAAGGCATTTTCGTTCGCTTCGGCCCCACTGTTAATCAGGAACAGGCTGTAGTCTTCGTAACCGGAAATCTTGCCCAGTCGTTCGGCTACCTCTTGTTGGAGCTTGTTGATGACGGAGTTTGAGTAGAAACCAAGTTTAGCCACCTGGTTACTGATCATTGCTGTATAGTGAGGGTGTGCATGTCCGATAGAGATAACGGCATGACCTCCGTAGAGATCCAGATATTCCGTTCCGTTCTCATCCCATACTTTGCAACTGTCGCCCTTGACAATGTTGATGTTATATAAAGGATATACGTCGAATAATTTCATAATTCTTTGTTTTTAAAACGCTGAAGGCTTCAGACGTAGTCCTACGGTTTCTTCCAGATTGAACATCAGGTTCATGTTATGAACCGCTTGTCCGCTGGCGCCTTTCAGCAAATTGTCGATACAAGAGATAATCAATAGTTTGTCACCGTGTTTCTCCAGATGTATCAGGCACTTATTAGTATTAACGACTTGTTTCAAGTCAATATTCTTGTCTACGATGTGTACAAAGGAGTCTTTTGCATAATATTCCTCATACATACGAACGATTTCTTCCAGTGCTACTTTGGTTTTGACTACCATCGTTGCAAAGATACCACGAGCGAAATCGCCACGGTATGGAATGAAGTCGATCTCCGCATCGAAACTGTTTTGCAGCTGTTTCAGTGATTGCTTGATTTCCGGAACATGCTGGTGCTCGAATGCTTTGTACACACTCATATTGTTGTTTCTCCAACTGAAATGACTGGTAGCACCCGGTTTCACTCCGGCTCCCGTACTTCCTGTAATGGCATTTACCATTACATCATCCGTCAGCATCAGATTCTTGGCAAGCGGAAGTAAACCGAGCTGGATGCAGGTTGCAAAACAGCCGGGATTGGCTACGTGCTTTGCCGTACAAGTGGCACGGCGGTTCAGTTCCGGCAGGCCGTAGATAAAGTCGTGGTCGTCACTCATAATGCGGTAGTCCATCGAGAGGTCGATAATCTTCAGGTCTTCCGGTATGTTGTGACTTTCCATGAATTTCTTTGTATCGCCGTGGGCGGTGCAGAAAAAGAGAACGTCGATTTCGTCCAGAGGTAACTGGTCGGTGAATCTTAGATCTGTTTCTCCATACAAGCCTTCGTGTACGTCGGTAATTCTGTTTCCGGCATTACTGCTGCTGTTGATAAATACGATTTCAGTTTCCGGATGGTTGAGCAGCAGACGGATTAATTCGCCTGCTGTATATCCTGCGCCACCAATGATTCCTGCTTTAATCATATCTCTTCGTCTTTGTGGTTATTATAGTAAACACGTAGCGGAGTAGAAGTGACTTTGATAAAGCCTTTGGCGTCTTCGGCTGTCCAGCCTTTCTGCATTTCACCGTATTCTCCGAATTTAGTCTTCACCAGATCATCTTCCGATTCTACACCTACGGTAGAGAAGGAGAGAGGGCGAAGCTCGAGGATAGCCGTACCGTTTACGTTACGCTGGCTTTCCTGCAACATCGCTTCGATGTCACGCATCACCGGTTCGAGGTATTGGCTTTCGTGGAGGAACATACCGTACCAGTTGGCTACCTGGTCTTTCCAGTATTGCTGCCATTTGCTCAATGTATATTTCTCGAGGAAGCGATGGGCACCGATAATCAACATCGGGGCGGCTGCTTCGAATCCTACACGGCCTTTGATGCCGATAATTGTATCACCCACGTGCATATCACGGCCGATACCGTATGCTGCACCAATCTCTTCCACTTTCTGGATGGCTTTGATCGGGTCGTCAAACTTCTCGTCGTTGACAGCTTTCAGTTCCCCTTTTTCGAAAGTCAGGCGAAGCTGTTCGCTGCCTTCTTTTTCAACATGTTTGAGGTAGGCTGTTTCCGGGAGTCCTTGCGCGGAGTCGAGGATTTCGCCACCACAGATAGAAGTACCCCACAAACCTACATTATAAGAGTATTTCAGTTTGGTGAAGTCCGCGCTGAAACCATGTTTGTTCAGATAATCAATTTCTTCCTGACGGCTCAATGCCATGTCACGGGTCAATGTGATGATTTCTACATTGGGAGCCAGTACGAGGAAAGTCATGTCGAAACGGATTTGGTCATTGCCTGCTCCGGTAGAACCGTGTGCGATGGCATCCGCACCGATTTCATTGGCATATCGTGCGATGGCCAATGCCTGGAAAATACGTTCGGAACTAACAGAAATAGGATAAGTACCGTTACGCAGCACATTTCCGAAAACCATGTATTTCAGGCTCTTTTCGTAGTATTCCTGGGTAACGTCCAGCGTCACGTATTTCACTGCTCCCAGTTTATAAGCGTTTTCTTCGTTTGTTTTCAGTTGTTCTTCGCTGAAACCACCCGTATTGGCACAAGCTGCATATACTTCGTAACCTTTTTCTTTGGCGAGGTACATGACGGTGAACGATGTGTCCAGTCCGCCGCTGAATGCCACCACTACTTTTTTCTTCTTTTCTTCCATAGTGCTGTATCTTTTAAATGTTATTTCTTTCTTGTTCTTTTTTGATGTTCCGCGGCTCTGTCGGATCGTACAGCATGGCTGTGCAGATGCAGAACTTGCGGTTTTTCGCTACCAGAATATCATGGTTGATACATCCTTCGCATCCTTTCCAGAAAGCTTCATCGTCTGTCAGTTCGTTGAAGGTGACAGGTACATAACCCAGTTCGGTGTTCATCTTCATGACAGCTGCTCCGGAGGTCAGACTGAATATTTTTGCTTTCGGCCATCGGAGACGTGCCAGTTGGAAAGAAGCTTGTTTAATACGTTTTGCCAGTCCTAATCCACGGAAATCGGGATGAACGATCAGACCGGAAGTAGCCACGTATTGCTTGTTTCCCCATGATTCGATGTAGGTGAATCCGGCAAAAGTATCGCCACAAAGAGCAATAATCGCCTTACCTTCTTTCATCTTTGTCGCTACGTATTCGTGTGTGCGTTCCGCAATTCCTGTTCCTCGTACGGCGGCAGCATTTCTGATAGTTTCCAAAATAGTGTCAACGTAAACCTCATGTGAGGCGTCGGCTACCATAACATCTATTTGTTGAGTGTCCATTTCTTTATTATATAATAATAGGTATAATTATTCGATATTGGGAATGATGAGTGACAGAAGCTGACGTATTTTGCTGATGGCAACTCCTTCACGCAACACCAACATGATTGTATCGTCACCGGCAATGGTTCCCAGTATTTCACTGAATTCATTGTTGTCGATGTCATACGCCATGCTGCTCGCATAACCGGGACGGGTGCGGATAACGGCAATGTTACCGGAAAACTGCAAAGAGATAAATCCGTTGTTACGTAACATTTCACCGGCACTCTGGTCGGTAGAACGTTTATACATTATGTTGTTCGGCAGTACATATACGTACTTTCCGTTCATACTGGCAGCCTTGGCTACTTTCAATTGTTTCAAGTCGCGGGAGAGGGTGGCCTGTGTCAGTTCGAAGCCTTCGCGGTTCAACTCTTGCAGCAGTTCTTCCTGCGAACCGACCTCCTTGCTTGAGATAATCATTTTGATGGCGTCTAACCGATTTGCTTTCTTCTTCATTGTATAATTATTCTAAGAATGGCGCAAAAGTATGCATTATTTTGGAGAAAATATGCATAAAACCAAAGTTTTTTTGCATAAAAGTGAAAAATATGCTAAACGGTGAGAGCCTGCTTTTTTGTTTTGTGTCAAAATGTATACCCTTTCAATCAAAATACATAAGGAAAGGGAGGAGGGAATCGCCTATCTTTGCCATGTAGGTAAATGGATACCTTAAATATATAGACAGAATACCATGAAACAAAACTTTTTTGCAGTCGACCTGGGCGCAACGAGCGGCCGTACAATCTTAGGAACTTTCATCGAAGGCGGATTAAATCTGGAAGAGATTAATCGTTTTCCTAACCACCTGATTGAAGTGGGTGGACATTTCTATTGGGATATTTATGCATTATATCGTCATATTATTGACGGATTGAAGTTGGTGGCTCATCGTGGCGAATCCATTGCTTCTATCGGTATTGATACCTGGGGAGTGGATTTTGTATGCGTCGGAAAAGATGGTAACCTGCTTCGTCAGCCATACGCGTACCGTGATCCTCATACGGTAGGTGCACCGGAAGCTCTTTTCTCCCGTATTTCGCGTAGTGAAGTCTATGGCAAAACGGGCATTCAGATTATGAATTTTAATTCACTTTTTCAATTAGATACTTTACGTCGCAATCACGACAGCGCATTGGAGGCGGCAGATAAAATTCTGTTTATGCCGGATGCATTAAGTTATATGCTGACCGGAGAGATGGTGACGGAATATACAATTGCTTCGACAGCGCAGCTGGTAAATGCTCAAACACGTCGTCTGGAACCGGAGTTGTTGAAAGCAGTCGGCTTGAGTGAAAAGAATTTCGGACGTTTTGTATTCCCCGGCGAAAAGGTGGGAGTATTGACGAAAGAAGTGCAAAAGATAACCGGACTGGGGGCAATTCCTGTGATTGCGGTAGCCGGCCATGATACCGGTTCTGCTGTTGCTGCTGTTCCGGCATTGGATCGCAACTTTGCTTATTTGAGCAGTGGGACTTGGTCACTGATGGGAGTTGAAACGGATGCTCCGGTGATTAATGCTGAAACGGAAGCGTTGAACTTTACCAATGAAGGCGGGGTGGAAGGAACCATCCGTCTGTTGAAGAATATCTGTGGAATGTGGTTGTTGGAACGTTGTCGTTTGAATTGGGGAGATACAAGCTATCCTGAATTAATCAATGAGGCGGATGCTTGCGAACCGTTCCGTAGTCTGATTAATCCGGATGATGACTGTTTCGCGAATCCTGCGGATATGGAAAAAGCCATTGCTGAATATTGCCGGGCTACCGGACAAGCAGTTCCCGAGAAACGTGGACAAGTGGTGCGTTGTATTTTTGAAAGTCTGGCTTTGCGTTATCGTCAGGTATTGGAGAATTTACGTTCGCTTTCTCCCCGTCCGATTGATACATTGCACGTAATTGGCGGCGGTAGCCGGAATGATCTGTTGAACCAGTTTACTGCTAATGCGATAGGAATTCCTGTGATAGCCGGTCCGTCTGAAGCAACAGCTATCGGTAATGTAATGATTCAGGCAATGGCAGCAGGTGAAGCAACGGATGTTGCCGGTATGCGCCAGTTAATCAACCGCTCTATCCCGTTGAAAACTTATCAGCCGCAAGATACGGAAGCTTGGGACGCGGCTTATATCCATTTTAAGAATTGCGTTCGATAATACATTGAATAACCGACAGAATAATCATTTATTTAAACTAATAGAATATCATGAAAAAAGAAGAACTGATTCAGAAAGCGTATGAGATTGCTGTGGAACGTTATGCAGCAGTAGGTGTGGACACCGAACAAGTATTGAAAACGATGCAGGATTTTCATCTGTCACTTCACTGCTGGCAGGCTGACGACGTTGCAGGATTTGAAGTACAGGCCGGCTCATTGACCGGAGGTATTCAGGCAACCGGTAATTATCCGGGCAAAGCTCGTAATATTGATGAATTGCGTGCTGACATTTTGAAAGCTGCTTCTTATATTCCGGGTACTCATCGTTTGAACCTGCACGAAATCTATGGAGATTTCCAGGGTAAGGTGGTAGACCGTGACCAAGTAGAACCGGAACATTTCAAGAGCTGGATCGAATGGGGTAAAGAACATAACATGAAGCTCGATTTCAACTCTACCTCTTTCTCTCATCCGAAATCAGGTGACTTGTCTCTTTCTAATCCTGATGAAGGCATCCGTCAGTTCTGGATTGAACATACCAAACGCTGTCGTGCCGTTGCGGAAGAAATGGGTAAGGCACAGGGGGATCCGTGTATCATGAATCTTTGGGTACATGACGGAAGCAAGGATATTACGGTAAATCGTATGAAATATCGTGCATTGCTGAAAGATTCTTTGGATCAGATCTTCGCTACCGAATATAAGAATATGAAGGATTGTATCGAATCTAAGGTGTTCGGTATCGGTCTGGAAAGCTATACAGTGGGTTCTAATGACTTCTATATCGGTTATGGTGCTTCTCGTAACAAGATGATTACACTGGATACCGGTCACTTCCATCCAACAGAAAGTGTAGCTGATAAAGTATCTTCACTGTTGCTTTATGTGCCTGAATTGATGTTGCACGTGAGCCGTCCGGTTCGTTGGGATTCAGACCACGTTACTATCATGGATGATCCGACAATGGAACTGTTCAGCGAAATCGTTCGTTGCGGTGCTTTGGACCGTGTACATTATGGTCTTGACTACTTCGATGCATCTATCAACCGTATTGGTGCATACGTAATCGGTAGTCGTGCAGCACAGAAATGTATGACTCGTGCTTTGCTCGAACCGATTGCCAAGTTGCGCGAATACGAAGCAAACGGACAGGGATTCCAACGTCTGGCTTTGCTCGAAGAAGAAAAGGCGCTTCCTTGGAATGCAGTTTGGGATATGTTCTGCTTGAAGAACAATGTTCCTGTTGGTGAAGATTTCATCGCAGAAATTGAAAAGTACGAAGCCGAAGTAACTTCTAAACGATAAGTTATGGAAATCTTAATCGGCTTATTGATTATAGCCATCGGTAGCTTTTGCCAGTCCAGTTCTTATGTACCTATCAAAAAGGTAAAAGAATGGAGCTGGGAAAGCTTCTGGTTAATACAAGGTGTATTTGCCTGGTTAGTGTTCCCGTTCCTGGGTTCACTACTGGGTGTACCCCAAGAGAGCAGTTTGTTCGATTTGTGGGGAGCAGGAGGTGCTGGAATGAGCATCTTTTATGGTATATTGTGGGGAGTAGGAGGGTTGACTTTCGGACTTTCCATGCGCTATTTGGGTGTTGCGCTCGGACAGAGTATCTCACTGGGTACTTGTGCCGGTTTCGGTACCCTTCTTCCGGCTCTTTTTGCCGGTACAAACTTGTTTGAAGGTAACGGGCTGATTCTTTTGTTGGGTGTTTGCATCACGTTGGCAGGTATTGCTATTATCGGGTATGCCGGTAGCTTGCGTGCACAAAACATGAGTGAAGAAGAAAAACGTGCTGCCGTAAAAGACTTTGCATTGACAAAAGGGTTACTGGTTGCACTTTTGGCTGGTGTCATGAGTGCCTGCTTTGCTTTGGGACTGGATGCAGGAACACCTATCAAAGAAGCCGCTTTGGCTGGTGGAGTGGAAGGGCTTTATGCCGGTCTTCCGGTTATCTTTCTGGTTACGCTTGGAGGCTTCCTGACAAATACAGCTTACTGTTTGCAACAGAATGTGGTTAACAAAACGATGGGTGACTATGCTAAAGGAAAAGTGTGGGGCAATAATCTAGTGTTCTGTGCGTTGGCTGGTGTACTATGGTATATGCAGTTTTTCGGATTGGAAATGGGTAAGAGCTTCCTCACCGAAAGCCCGGTGTTACTGGCTTTCTCCTGGTGTATCCTGATGGCATTGAACGTAACCTTTAGTAATGTTTGGGGAATAATTCTGAAAGAATGGAAAGGGGTGTCAAACAAGACCATAACTGTGCTGATAGCTGGTCTGATCGTACTTATCTTCTCTTTAGTATTCCCAAATTTGTTTTAAAAAAATCAAGAACGGATTACACGGATTACGCAGTTTTTTTATAACTTGCGGCAAAATCCATGTAATCCGTGCCTAATTAAAATATATATATAATGAAATCAATTTTAGAGAATCGTCCGGCACTTGCCAAAGAAGTAAACAAGGTAGCAGAAGTTGCCGGATACTTGTGGCAGAAAGGATGGGCTGAACGTAATGGTGGTAATATCACTGTTAATATCACAGAGTTTGTAGACGATGAAATCCGTCAGATGAAGCCGATCAGCGAAGTAAAATCTATCGGTGTGACTCTTCCTTATCTGAAAGGCTGCTATTTCTACTGCAAGGGAACTAATAAACGCATGCGTGATTTAGCCCGCTGGCCGATGGAAAATGGTTCGGTAATCCGTATTCTGGATGACTGTGCCAGCTATGTGATTATTGCGGATGAAGCCGTAGCCCCGACATCGGAATTGCCTTCTCACTTGAGCGTACACAATGACCTGTTGAGCAAAAACTCTCCTTATAAAGCATCTGTACACACACACCCGATCGAACTGATTGCCATGACACATTGTCCGAAGTTTCTGGAAAAAGATGTGGCTACCAATCTGTTGTGGAGTATGATTCCTGAAACAAAGGCATTCTGCCCGCGTGGTTTGGGTATCATTCCTTATAAATTACCTAGTTCGGTGGAATTGGCTGAAGCTACCATCAAAGAATTGCAGGATTACGATGTGGTGATGTGGGAGAAACATGGTGTATTTGCAGTGGATTGCGATGCGATGCAGGCATTCGATCAGATTGATGTACTCAATAAGTCGGCTCTGATTTATATCGCAGCTAAAAATATGGGCTTCGAACCGGATGGTATGAGTCAGGAACAGATGAAAGAAATGTCAGTTGCTTTCAATCTTCCTAAATAAAACAACAAATAGCACAATTATGAATCGCATTATTTTAAACGAAACTTCTTACTTCGGTGCCGGATGCCGTAGTGTCATTGCTGTGGAAGCAGCCAGACGTGGCTTTAAGAAAGCCTTTTTTGTAACGGATAAAGATCTTATCAAGTTTGGTGTAGCTGCCGAAATCATTAAAGTATTTGATGAAAATCAGATTCCTTACGAACTTTATAGTGATGTAAAAGCGAACCCTACGATTGCAAATGTACAAAACGGTGTGGCGGCATACAAAGCTTCCGGAGCTGATTTTATCGTTGCTTTGGGCGGCGGTTCTTCCATCGATACTGCCAAGGGAATCGGTATTGTTGTGAACAATCCGGATTTTGCAGACGTGAAATCTCTGGAAGGGGTAGCCGATACCAAACACAAAGCGGTGCCTACTTTCGCGCTGCCTACTACTGCCGGAACAGCTGCCGAGGTAACGATCAATTATGTGATTATTGATGAAGATGCCCGCAAGAAAATGGTTTGCGTAGACCCGAACGACATTCCTGCCGTAGCTATCGTAGACCCTGAACTGATGTACTCAATGCCAAAAGGATTGACTGCAGCTACCGGTATGGATGCTTTGACTCATGCCATTGAAAGTTATATCACTCCGGGTGCCTGGGTAATGAGCGATATGTTCGAATTGAAAGCCATTGAAATGATTGCTCAAAACTTGAAAGCAGCTGTGGATAATGGTAAAGATGTGGCAGCCCGCGAAGCAATGTCACAGGCACAATATATTGCCGGTATGGGATTCTCGAATGTCGGTTTAGGAATTGTTCATTCAATGGCGCATCCGCTAGGTGCGTTCTATGATACTCCTCATGGGGTAGCCAATGCCTTATTGTTGCCGTATGTGATGGAATACAATGCTGAATCTCCGGCAGCTCCGAAATATATCCATATTGCGAAAGCAATGGGAGTGGACACTACCGGAATGAGTGAAGCCGAGGGAGTAAAAGCGGCTGTTGAGGCAGTGAAAGCACTTTCTGCCAGTATCAATATACCGCAGAAATTACATGAAATCAATGTGAAGGAAGAAGATATTCCTGCACTGGCTGTAGCTGCTTTCAATGATGTTTGCACAGGTGGTAATCCTCGTCCTACTTCGGTAGCAGATATTGAAGCCTTGTATCATAAAGCATTCTAAATCTCGTCATAGTAAAGTTTGTTTTTATATAAACATCCGGGGATACTTGAAAGTACACTCCGGATGTTTTTTTATACCCTTGCGTGTGTTTTCTGAAAATAATTCCTATTTTTGTCCAACTCAATTACATGAAAACACTCTGATATGATCGAGGATAATAGTTTGGGATTGGAATTTAAATATCTGATTGTAAATGACATGGACCGTAAATTCGGGCTGTGGGTGAATACCGTCGGCTATCAGTCTATCCCTCCTGATTCACCTTATCCATTGAAAGAGCATCCCTCCGGTTACTTTTTTAATGCGGAAAAAGGAAGGGTACTTCGTGAGTATCAATTGGTATATATCACCAAGGGGCGTGGTTTGTTTTCATCTGATTCTACCTCTGAAAAGCAAGTTTGTAAAGGTCGGCTGATGGTATTGTTTCCCGGACAATGGCATACTTATCGCCCGTTGCGGCAGACTGGTTGGACGGAATATTATATCGGTTTCGAGGGGCCTATGATAGACGCCATTGTTGATGATGCTTTTTTGTCGCAGGAACAGCAAATACTGGAAATAGGCCTTAATGAAGAGTTAGTCTCATTATTCTCCCGTGCTCTTGCCGTAGCCGAAGCGGATAAGATTTCCGCGCAACAATATCTTTCCGGGATTGTGCTCCACATGATAGGGATGATTCTTTCCGTCTCCAAGAATAAGGTTTTCGAGATGAGTGATGTGGATCAGAAGATCGAACAGGCAAAAATCATTATGAATGAAAATGTTTCCGGCAATGTGGACCCGGAAGAGTTGGCTATGCGGCTTAACATCAGTTATTCATGGTTTCGACGTGTTTTCAAGGAGTATACTGGTTATGCTCCCGCCAAATATTTCCAGGAATTGAAACTCCGTAAAGCCAAACAAATGTTAGTAGGAACTTCCCAATCAGTGAAAGAGATTTCTTTTTTTCTGGGTTTCCAGTCTACCGAATATTTTTTCTCTTTTTTCAAGAAACGTACTGGGCTTACCCCGTTGGAATATCGTTCGTTCGGACGGGAAGAATAAAATAGGGTGAAGTCTATATCTATCAGTTATTTTGCTCTGATTTTGGGAATATCATAAAAACTGTTACTTTTGTGACGAGATTAATGTGTGCTATAAACCATCATTCTTGATATGCGCGGACAAAAACTATCTAAGATCCATTTTCTTATTCTGTTATCTCTTTTAGGATTTATATCTCCTCTTCAATCACAGGAATATAAGTTCAGAACATTGGGTGTGGAGGATGGATTGTCGCAAATAACGGTGAGCGATATTTGCCAGGATGAGAAGTCGCGTATATGGATTGCCACACTGGATGGTCTGAATTGTTTCGATGGCAATCATATTAAAGTCTTTAATCATTTTCATAACGATTCCATCAGTTATGGTAATCTATATGTCACCCAGATGGTGGAGGACGGCCAGGGGAGTCTTTTTCTCTTGACCTCTACGGGACTTTTCCAGTTCGACCTTGAAACGGAGAAATATTATATTCTTCCGGTGGCTTCTCCCACCACCCTTGCCAAAGGAAAGACGGGAGTGTGGATTGCAGAAGGAGGAAAACTCTTCTTATATGATAAGAATACCCGTTCCGTGAAACCAATGTATGCGGAGGTACATTTGCCGGACACCGGGCCGACAATGGTAGAAGGTTCGGAAGGAAATCTTTGGGTTGCTTTGAAGGATGGCGGGGTGATGCGTGTGGATACTTGTGGATCGATGTCGCTTTATTTGCCCGGAATTAAGGTGATGAAACTGATAAAAAGTAACGATCAGAATATTTGGGTTGGTTCGCAGGATCATGGTGTTTTCTGTTTTTCACCTCAAGGTGCAGTCATACATCATTATGATTATAACAACAAGAGTGTTTACACGGTCCGGGATGATATGGCAAGAGCGCTATGTCAGGATTTGGAAGGGAATATATGGGTAGGTTACAGAAGCGGATTGAGTAAGATTGAGGTGGCTACCGGGAAAATATTTCATTATCAGGCGGATCCTAACCGGGTGGGGGCTATGTCCAATCGTTCGGTGACTTCTCTTTATACGGACAAACAAGGAACTGTCTGGGTGGGGACCTATTGGGGCGGCGTGAACTTCTTCTCACCGGAATATCAACATTTTGTACATTATCATGCTTCGGATACCGGATTGTCTTTTCCGGTGGTGGGTGCTATGGCAGAAGATAAATCCGGAAATATATGGATTTGTACAGAAGGTGGGGGACTGGATTTATATCAACCGGAACAAGGAACATTCAAACATTTTAATGCGCATACCGGATATCATTTTAGTACGGATTATCTGAAAGATGTCGTTTTTGATGAGGCTAATAACTGCTTGTGGATCGCTGCAGACTTTACAAATAAAGTAAATTGTTTTCATCTTAATAACTATCGGAACGACATCTATAATCTTGAACCGCTTGGAGAGGAAAGTGTAGGAGAGGCCCTGTTTGCCTTGGCAGATACGCCTCGTAAATTGTATGTCGGGACAACATCAGCTATTGTGAGTTTGGATAAACAGACCTTGAAATCCGAGGTGTTGTTTCATCAGAAGGAACTGTTTACACATAATTATAACACCCTATTACTTGATTCGAAAAACAGATTATGGTTTGCTGCCGATGACGGTTGTGTAGCTTATGTGATTGATGAAAAGCGGTTTGAAACCTATAGGATAAGTCTGAAGAAACGGGTCAGATCTCAAAAAGAGTTGGTCAATGTTATCTATGAAGATCGAAAGGGAAATATTTGGGTAGGGACACATGGCAACGGACTTTTCTTGCTGGATAAGAAAGAACGTTTGTTTCGTTTACATACTCCTGAAAGTGTGTTGTCGGGAGAAAATATCAGGGTACTGGGGGAAACCCCTTCCGGGAATTTGCTGATTGGAACCGGACATGGATTGTCAATGCTGGAACAGAAAGAGGGGAAGGTAATCAACTTCAATTCTAAAACCGGATTTCCGCTGACTCTTGTTAATAGGAAATCCATGCATGTATCCCGCAATCATGATATTTATATGGGAGGAGCTACCGGACTGGTTGCCATTCGTGAAAGTAGTTTGTCCTATCCTCCGAAAATATATGATTTGGAGTTGGCGCATTTGTATGTCAATAATAAAGAGATTACCACAGGCGATCAAACCGGCATCCTAAATAAGTCCTTTGCCTATACCGACCGGATTAAATTGAATTATTTGCAGAATGTGTTTTCTATCGGTTTCTCGACAGATAACTTTCTGCATATTGGCGGTGGTGAAGTAGAATACCGGTTGATAGGTTCTAATGACGAATGGAGTGAGAATCGTTTGGGGAATGATATTACTTATACAAATATATCTCCGGGCGATTATGTTTTTGAGATCAGATTGAAGAACTTTCCGGAGGTAATCAGATCTCTTCATATAACGATCACACCACCTTTTTATGCCACCTGGTGGGCTTATACTATTTATGTGTGTGTGATTCTGACGATTCTATTCTTTGTGGTGAGAGAATATAGAATTCGGCTGTTCTTGAAAACATCATTGGATTTTGAACTTCGTGAGAAACAATATATTGAAGAAATGAACCAATCCAAACTGCGTTTCTTCACTAATATCTCACATGAAATCAGAACCCCTATTACCCTTATCCTGGGGCAGGTTGATCTGTTGTTGAATTCCGGTAAGTTGTCTACGTATGCTTATTCGAAATTACTGAATATACATAAAAATGCCGGTAACCTGAAATCATTGATAACGGAGTTGCTTGATTTCCGAAAACAGGAGCAGGGACTTTTGAAATTGAAAGTTTCTCAATTTGATTTATATTCTTTACTCAAAGAGCATTATGTATTGTTCAAAGAATTGGCAGCTAACAGGAATATTTCGTTTGTTTTGCATGCTGACTGTGAGCAATGCCTCGTGTGGGGAGATCGTATGCAATTGCAGAAAGTGGTTAATAACCTGCTGTCGAATGCTTTTAAATATACTTCAGACGGTGGAAGTATCAGTATGGAATTGGCTGATGGAGCGGATGAATGTATGTTTTCCGTTTCAGACAATGGGGCAGGAATATCCGAGGAAGATTACGTGAAGATATTCGAGCAGTTCTATCAGGCCGAGAATATCGGACAGTATGGAGGAACGGGTATCGGGCTGGCTTTAAGTCAGGGGATTGTGAAAGCTCATCAGGGAGATATAACTGTAGAAAGCCAGTTGGGGAAAGGTTCATGCTTTAAGGTCACTCTGAAGAAAGGAGATGCTCACTTTGATTCTTCTGTTTCCCGGATTGAACCGGAGCAGGATAAGGAATATATTTATTATTCGGAAGATAAAGAACTATTGGTTAAGGAGGTACAGTCGGCTCAAAGTGAGAGTGGGACTACTGACTGCAAGCTGTTGGTTATTGATGATAATGAAGAAATCAGAAATATCCTTGTAGATATCTTTTCTCCATTATACACGGTTGAAACTGCAAGTGATGGTGAGGAAGGTTATGAGAAAGTAAAGATGATGCAACCTGATCTGGTTATTTCGGATATTATGATGCCCGGAATGCCCGGAACGGAATTGTGTGCTAAAATTAAGAACAATATTGAAACCTGTCATATCCCCGTCGTTCTTCTGACTGCCCTTAGTGCGCCCGAACGTGAGTTGGAAGGATTGAGAATTGGAGCGGATATTTATGTGGTGAAGCCGTTTAATATGCGGCGGCTGGTGATGCAATGCAATAATCTGATTAATACCCGCAGACTTTTACAGAATAAATATGCCCATCAGCTGGATAGCAAAGCGGAGAAGATTGCAACGAATGAACTCGATCAGAGGTTTATCGAACAAGCGACGCAGGTAGTGGAAGATAATATGGAAAATCCCGAATTCAGTGTAGATGTCTTCTCACGTGAGATGGGGGTGGGACGTACTGTCTTATTCCAGAAGATAAAAGGTATCACGGGAAGTACGCCAAATAATTTTATCATGAATCTGCGTCTGAAAAAAGCGGCATATTTTCTGCAGAATTCTCCGGAAATGAATATATCGGATATTGCTTACCGGTTAGGATTTGGAAATCCTCAATATTTCAATAAATGCTTTAAAGAACTTTTTGATATTGCTCCTACGCAATACCGAAAAGCTCATAATACCTCCTCCGAACCCTCTGTGAAGTGATTAAAATAAGTCATCTGAATTTTTAGACTAGATAAAACGAACAATTCGATAGGGTGCAATATATTCAAATGCAATACTTTTGTGGCGTTGGATAATGCCAGCTTGTACTTGAGTTTTCTTTGGTTAGGTGTGTCCGCACACACTTTCATTTGGTAGACCGGGTACTGTGTAATCTTTGTTCTAATATAATAATTATTGTGTAGTATTATGAAAGACAAATATCCATATAATAAATAAAAGATAGCATCTTATTGGAGAGAATCAATATATTTTCCCCAATTAATTAAGTAGTGAGTAAAACCTTGATAATTAACCAATTTAATTTTATTCTAGTTATGAAAAATTTACAGAGTAGGACAAAAGTGCGGTTGCTTCAGTCGTTGCTTTTGATTTCCTTGAGTCTCTTTTTCCTTGTCAATCCGGCTTATGCTCAAGGCGGGTTTGCAGTGAAGGGAGTTATTGTGGATAAAACAGGATTTCCTTTGCCTGGCGCCAATGTGATGGAGAAGGGAACATCTAATGGAACAATTACAGATTTAGATGGTAATTTCTCATTGAATGTTTCGAAGAAGGGAGTTACTTTGACTGTATCATTCATGGGATATACCCCTAAAGATGTGGTAGTGAAAGATAAAACAATGAATATTACGCTTGAAGAGAACTCTAAGCTATTGGACGAAGTAGTGGTAGTGGGGTACGGTACGATGAAAAAGCGTGATGTAACAGGAGCTATTACTTCCATCTCAAGCGAGGCCATTGAGCAAAAAATGGCTACTAATGTTTTTGAAGCATTGCAGGGTACTACTGCCGGTGTACAGGTGGTATCCGGTTCCGGACAGCCCGGTGAATCTTCTTCTATCAAAATTCGTGGTACTTCCACGTTCTCTGCCGAAGGGGTTACTCCTCTTTATATCGTAGACGGTGTGCCTTTGGAAAGTATCGACGGTATCAATACGAATGATATTACTTCTATGGAGATTTTGAAAGATGCCGCTTCTGCAGCTATCTACGGTTCGCGTTCGGCGAACGGTGTGATTATTATCACTACTAAAAGTGGGCAGGAAGGTAAAGCCCGTATTGATATCAAGTATAATCACTCGTGGGGTACATTGTCTCACAAGGTTCCACAGGCAAACCGTAAAGAACGTTTGTTGTACGACCAGTATCGTAAAGAGTATTTTGAAACATACGGCGGAGGTAATCCGGATGAAAGTAGTGATATACTGAATGATCCGTTGAACTCTTTCTTTAATGTGGATAACGATTATCTGGACATGATTACAAGCACTGCACAAAAAGATCAGGTGGATATCAGTGTAGGTGGTGGTACAAAGAAATTGAAATATTTCATCAATACCGGTTATTATAATGAGAAAGGTATTATTTCCAATACAGGTTTCCAGAGATTAAATACTCGTATCAACTCCGATTATTCACCGACAGACTGGATGAATATGGGTAGCCGTATTTCTTTGACTTATTCTAAAAAGAAAGGTCTGAATGAAGGTACTTTATTGAGCGCAGTGTTGACTCGTCGTCCTTATTTCAATACTTATTATCCGGATGGCTCTTTGGTCGGAGTGTTTAACGGTCAGAAGAATCCTATTGCGCAGGTCAATTATACCACCGACTTTACGGATTCTTATAAGGCTAACTTCTTCCAGTTCTTTGAAATCAAATTCAACAAATATTTGAAGTTCAGAGCCAATATTAATGCCAACTTCTATCTGGATAAACGCAAAAAACTCGAACCGAGTCTTATCACCGACGAATGGCAGAAACAGAATAAAGGTTATTCTTATAATTACCTGAACTGGAACTGGATGAATGAAGACATCCTTACTTATGCACGCAAAATAAAAGATCATAATTTTACGACCATGGTAGGTGTTAGTGCACAGCAGTGGCGTTATGAAAACGAAACATTTGTGGGGATAAACTCGTCTACAGATTTTATCTATACAATGAATGCTTTTGCCGCAAACCTGGATTTGTCATCTACAGGCTCCACATTAAGCAATCACTCTATGGCTTCCATTTTTGCCCGTGTGACTTATGATTATAAAGGAAGATATTTGCTCAATGCCATTATGCGTCGTGACGGTTCTTCTCGTTTTGCCAAAGAGAACAAATGGGGTAATTTCCCTTCCGTATCTGTGGGATGGCGCTTCTCGGATGAGAAATTCATGAAATTCTCGAAAAAGTTTCTCGAAGATGGTAAGATCCGTGCAAGTTTCGGTATCACGGGTAACGAAGCAATCGGCAACTACGACTATATCTACTCTTATTCTCCGAATTCTATTTATGACGGAGTGGGTGGCGTTATTCCGACTCGTATCGGTAAAGACAATCTGAAATGGGAGGAAACTAAACAATTCAACCTTGGTCTGGACTTGAATTTCTGGAATAGCCGCTTGACAATCACTGCCGATTATTACGATAAATATACAGACGGTTTGTTGGCAAACTACCAATTGCCTAAAGAATCCGGTTTTGCATATATGAAAACCAATGTCGGTGAAATGAGTAACCGAGGCTTTGAAATTGCTGTTACCGGTGATATTATCCGTACGAAGGACTGGAAGTGGAATGCTTCTTTCAATATCTCCAGAAACGTCAACCGTATTGAGAAGCTGTCTGAAGGTAAGGCATATATGGAAGGTGATATCTGGTGGATGCAGGAAGGTGGCCGTGTGGGTGACTTCTACGGATTTAAAAGCGCCGGTGTCTTTGCATACGACGAATCGAATGCTTTCACTGATAAATGGGAACAGCTAACTCCGGTGTTTGAGAATGGTGTATTCCAGTACAAATATTTGTTGGATGGAAAGGAATATGCAGGTAATATCCGTCAGAAAACGTTGCCGAACGGTAAACCGTTCCGTGGGGGAGATTACAACTGGGAGGAACCGGAAGGAACCCGTGACGGTGTGATTGATGATAATGACCGTATGGTGATCGGTAATGCCATGCCTGATGTAACCGGTGGTTTGAATACAACGGTGACTTGGAAGAATTTGAGTTTATACTTAGGATTCTATTATTCATTGGGAGGACAGATTTATAATGCAGCCGAACATAATCGTAATATGTTCAAATACACCGGAACTACTCCTTCACCGGAAGTCATCCATAATATGTGGTTGCATCCGGGTGACCAGGCAATCTATCCGCGTCCGTATAATGATGATTACAACAATGCCCGTATGGGTAACTCGTTCTATCTGGAAGATGCTTCATTTATTCGTTTGCAGAACATACGTGTAGCATACGATCTTCCTGAAAACTGGATAAAGAAGCTGATGTTGAAGAATATAAATATCTACGCTTTTGTAAACAACGCCTTGACATGGACCAACTATTCGGGATTCGATCCTGAATTCTCTACCAACAATCCTCTGCAGGTAGGTAAAGACTCTTACCGTTATCCGAGAAAGAGAGAATATGGTATTGGTTTTTCTGCAAACTTTTAATTGAAGATATCGTATGAAGAATATAAAATATTTTGTTGGAGCTGTATGCCTGGCTCTATCATTGAATAGCTGTTCAGACTTTCTGAATGAGGAACCGGTAAGTGAAATTCCGGCAGGTGACATGTGGCAGACTGCCCGTGACGCTAAGGCAGGTATAAATGAAATCTATGGATTGTTACGTTCCACTTTACGGGAGAACTATTTCTATTGGGGTGAGTTCCGTTCGGATAATGTAGCTCCCGGAGCACCGGTAATGGCCGATCAGGCACGTGTTATCAACAACCTAATGTCTACGGATGAGAAATGTGCAAAGTGGACGACTCTGTATCAGATGATTAACCAGGCAAATCTGGCTATTAAATATGTTCCTAATATCAGTATGCCTGATGTGGCAGACCGAAATGACTATCTCGGACAAGCTTATGCATTGCGTGCTTTGGCCTACTTCTATGCTATCCGTGTTTGGGGAGATGTACCTTTGTTTACAGAACCTACTGAAAAGTATTCGGAAGCCATCTACAAAGAGCGTACGGATAAAAACTACATTTTGGAACATGTCATTCTCCCGGACTTGAAGAAAGCGGAAGGACTGATAAACCGTAACAAGAACTACGAACGCAAACGCATTTCTATCTGTGGCGTATGGGCCATCATGGCGGATGCTTATATGTGGACTAAAGAATATAATCTGGCTGATCAGACCATTGATAAGATGGCAACTATTGCTTCCAAAAAAGGCGGTCGTTTTGTAGACTTCGAACCTAACATTGCTACTTGGCATACCATGTTTACGGAAGAACTGACTAATAAACCTTCTGATGATACACCGGAAAATGATGAATATAACTCCAGAGAGTTTATTTTCCTTGTTCATTTCAATATGGATGAAGTCGGCACGAATGGTTACAGTTATATGTATCAATGGTTTTCTGGTTCAGGGAATCGTGCGGCAGTCATGTCTGATAAGTTTATGAGTATCTTTGATGAAAAGGATATGCAAGGTGATTTACGCAAAGATTATACGGTGAAGAATTACCAAAATGGAAGTGAATTGCGTAAATATATGGCAGGTGACATTAGTAACTCTTTGAATAAGACATGCGAAGTAGCATATCCAATCTATCGTTACACAGATATGATGTTGTTGCAAGCTGAAGCTCGTGCTCATCAGGGAAAATGGGGGGAAGCTTTGGATTTAGTAAAAACTGTACGTGACCGTGCCGGATTGAATACACTGACTGAAAATGATTTTGCTTCAGAAGAAGAGGTAGTCAATTATATCTTGCGTGAACGTCAGGTGGAGTTAGCCGGTGAAGGACGCCGTTGGTTTGATTTGCTGCGTACCGGAAAGTGGAAGGAAGTGATGAAACCTATTAACGGAATGGAGCAGGACGGCAATGAACTTTTCCCGATTCACTATTCACATATCTTGGAAAATCCGAAGATTGTGCAGAATACGTATTATGGTAATACTAACAACTAAAAAGGTAGAAGCAATGAAAAAGACAATATTATATAAGACTCTTTTCTTTTGTTGGACAATTTTGGCATTGACCGGTTGTGATCTGGACTTGCAAAAGAACTATGATTATGAGCCTTCGGTGGATGATCCGTATGTAAAAGTGACAGCGTGGGAATATTTTCAGGATCACAAAGATATGTTCTCGGAGTTGATAGCAGCTATTGAATATACAGGTTTGAAGGACTATTATACACAGACTGATAATAAATATACTTTTCTGGCTTTAGATAATACGGCCATGCAGAATTTTCGTAATAATGAATGTTCGGGAGTTGCTACTATTACAGAGTGTGATGCGTCGAAAGTAACGGATTTATTGCTCTATCATATCGTGGATGGTGAATACAGCTCTTATGGGCAGTTGCAGGTGGACCCGATGTTCGTACTGACTATGTTGAAAGGCGAAAATGGCCTAATGACGATGTCTGTCTGGAAAAACCCCTGGCAGGCCGCAGTAGGTAAGATTTTGGTAAATCAGACCGGAAGCAACGGAAAATCTCCCCAGCGGCAGGCCAAGACCAGTAATATTCTGCCGACGAATGGTGTGATTCATATATTTGAGAACTATTGCAAATATTCCAAATAACCACAGTTAATTAAAAAGAGAACTAATGATGATTCGTAAAATATATACCTTATTGATATTAGGACTTTGCCTGGGCTTTGTTGCTTGTGGCGACGATAATGATAGTGTGGATCCTAATGCAGCGGCTCCTGTGATTAAGTTTCCTATGGAACAATTGGAGGTTGATTTAAATAAAGTGGATAACCTGCCGGTAGTGGCTGTTATTAAGTCACAGGCCGGACTTCAAAGTGTGACAATGAAGTTGCAGACGGTAGAGGGAGTGACAGAATACAAGACGGTGACCGATTTCTTTAACCCCAACTCTTACAGCTTGTCTGAAAACTTGGAGTACAATGCAAATTATGAAGCTTTTATCATTGAAGCTACGGACAAACTGAATCATGTAACGAGCGGAACTTTGCCGATTGCTGTTACCGATGTGATGGCACGTCCTGTCATTACATTCGATCTGGAAAAGATTGTGTATGATGAAATGGATGAGAATCCGGTAATTCCCCGTACTACTTTTAAGATTGTTTCAGAAGCTGGTTTGAAGTTGGTTGAGACATATTTGGTTTCCGCTACCGGGCAGGAATCAAAAGGGTCTGCAGGACTGGATGGTAAAAAGGAATTCATATATGATGAAATGATTGAATACAAAGAGGGAGATAAAGGCTTTAAAGTGAAAGCTGTGGATATTTATGACAATGTGACTATTTCTACCTTGCCTGTAGAATATAAAACGGTTCCGGTACCTGTATTGACCTTGCCGTCCGAACCGATGTCAGGAACTACTGATGCTAAGTTGGCTATCCCTATAAAAGCGGAATCTGTACGTGGAATTCAGGAAGTAACGATTTATCGTGTCGAAAATGGTGAGGAAGTGTTGGCGCTGAATGAAAAGAAGAATGGTGAGCTACAGTTGGATTATGTTTCGGAAGTTAGCCTGACGGAAGCAACATCGCAGATAAAGGTGGTTGTATCTGATGGACGGGTTGGAAAAGAAAGGAGTGGTACTGTAAAAGTGTATGTCAACATGGAGGTGATTACCGTTAATATAGCCAGTCAGCCATTGGCGAATACCGGTCATGAAGCTTATCCGGGTGTTTATGGTTTGTTATCGTTGAATGATATGAAAACATATTCTGTAGATTACGCTTTAGGAAGTGCAGATAATGCGAAGAATGTGGATTTATGTTTCTATTGTATGGGTAACGGATCTAATAAAGAATCAACACCTCGTCTATATCCGATAAATGGTGCGAAACAAAGCGAATTTAAAGGTTCTAACAATGCGAATCTTGGCAGTGCTGCAGTTAAAAATCAGACAGGTTTGCTTAAACTTACAAAGTTTGATTATGACAATGCGACGGTAGCTTCTATATCGGCAGAAATATCGGGTAGCTTGGTAATTGGGAAGGAAGTGAATCCTATGGCAGTAGGAGATATTATAGCCTTTAAGACAGCATCGGCTTCTACTGCAGGTGCAGATCGGATAGGTGTGATGAGGATTATAGATATGACACCATCTTATGGCCAGGGAGCTTTAAGTACAACTGGTAATACACAAGCACGTGTCGTAACTGTTGAAATCAAATTCCCTAAGAAGAAGTAAGGTAGTATTACCTACCGTCTGAAGTCTTAATAGAAAAGTTCTTTTCTATTAAGACTAAACTTCCCTTTCATTGGGAGTAAAGTTGCTCTCTGTCCGATACAAACTATAAACGAAGTTTACGTTTTTATAAATGAAAGTTGCGTTTATAAAAACAAAACTTGCAATTATAAAAACAAAGCTTGCGTTTATAGTTTATAATAAGGATAAAAGAAGTTTGCAACAAGGGGGAAGGAAGTTCTCTCCTAGTGGAGGATAACTTTTCTATTAATAGCCAACGCGAGAGTTATTAACAGCTATCCCGGTGAACTGTAGATAGAGTATACGAAAGATGCGATTGATAACAAGCACATTGGTTAAGTAATAATGTGCGGTAGCTGAAAGTAATATGAGAAAACATATAATATATAGGTATTTCCTCTTTTTATCTTTGGTCGGACTGATGCAGTTAACGCTTGGTTGTTCCTCCTCTTCCAACGAAATAGAACCTGTGAAGCCGGGAGAGGGAGATACTCCTTTGGAAAAAGACGAATATACTTTCTTGCACGTTGAATACCGGAAATGGCAGAACGGAACTTTCCAAGCATGGGCAACAGCAGATTCAAGGGAAACACGTACCATTGATAATATGAATTGGTATACTCCTTCTTCGGATTATAGCCGGACTGCATGGGGAGGACGAATCGGTTTGCAACCCTCTTCTGTGGTTGGAAAAGAAGGCTTTTTCCGAGTGGCTAGTTGTGGAGGCCGTTCTTATTTGCTGGATCCGGATAATGGAGCTGTTATCATTCATGGAATTCAGCATGTTCGTCCGGGAGAATCTACTGCTCATAAGAAGGCTTTCGGTACTCGATATGGTAGTGAGGCGCGATGGAGTGAAGAGACTGGCAAACTGTTGGCAGACAATCATATAAACTATATTTCGTATGGCTCGAACCGTATTGAAGTATTTCCTGCTGCAGTACGTGCTAACTTGTTGACGCCTAAGACGCAAAAGATTGCTTATGCAGAAAATCTGTATCTGCTCCGTACCTTTATGTGGGATATGAGCAAGAATTTGGGCTACGCGTTTGATGATGACAAGTATAATCGTCTCGTTCTTCTTTTCGAACCGACATTTGCTACGTACATAGATCGTCTCGTACAAGAGAAGTCAGCTTTATTTGCCGGTGACCGGCATTTTATAGGTTTCTATCTTGACAATGAATTGCCGTTTGCCAGTTATCAGAATACTGACCCTTTGCGAGGAATTGATCTGAAACATTTTTTGTCCTTGCCCGAACGCTATAAAGCTGCCCGGGAGTATGCAGAAAAGTTTATGCGGGATAACGGTATAGCTTCTGCCGGAGCGATCACCAAGAAAAATCAGGAAGACTTTCGGGGGATGGTTGCTGATTATTATTATCAGTTGACTACTGCCACCGTCAGGAAGTATGATAAAGAGCATTTGATTTTGGGGACACGTCTGCATGACTGGAGCAAATACAATCAGAAAGTGGTGGAAGCTTGTGCCCGTTATTGCGATCTTGTTTCTATCAATTATTATGCCCGTTGGCAACCGGAAGCAGATTTCTTGGCAAACCTGAAAGTTTGGTGTGGAACGAAACCTTTTTTAGTATCGGAATTCTATACGAAAGCAGAAGATGCCAGTTATCAGGGAACTGGATATGCCAATACCGAAGGAGGTGGATGGCTGGTACGTACACAGAAAAATAGAGGTGAGTTTTATCAGAACTTCTGCCTGCGTTTGCTGGAAACCCGAAATTGTGTGGGGTGGGTACACTTTGAATATAATGACGGCTACGATTCTAACGGAAAAGCTTCTAATAAAGGAATAGTCTCCATCGAATACGAGCCTTATACATCTTTTTTGTCGCAGATGCGACAGGTAAATCTTGCAGTTCATTCATTGATCGATTATTATGATACAAAATCGGTTCAATAGATTAACGGAAACATTAAAAAGACAAATTGAATATTTAGAATTAAAATAGTTATGACCATGAAGAAGTTTAGTTTATTCGCAATCCTTTTAGGATTTAATATAGCTTTGGGAGCATGTTCCGATGATGATACCGCTCCTGTAGTAAAAGATCAAATCTTTCAACTTCCGGAAAAGGCTTATGTACTGGCGGAGCAATCCAGACGGGCTATTGTCATCAGGGATGCGGAGACACATCGTAATATTTGGAGTTGGGACCCTTATACGGCTTGTGTTCCTGCTGCCCAACAGGGTTGGTTTGTCAATCCGAGTGAAGTGAAACCTGTTTTCAATAGACGCTATATCTTGATGACTGCCTCCGGCGGAGCTGTGGCTTTAATCCGTTTGTCGGACCATAAATTAATGTTCTATGCAAATTGCGGACAGAATCCTCACTCTGCGGAGGTATTACCCGATGGAAATATTGTGACGGCAGAATCTAAGAACGGTGAAATTAGTACCTTTGTGGTTGACACGGTTAAGGTATTGGGAGCGAAGGCTAATACGGTGAATCTGGGTAATGCGCATAATGTAGTGTGGGATAAGAAAAGGTCCTATCTTTATGCTACAGCTACCAAAAAAGAGGGAGTTACTGCATTATTCCGTTTTAAGTATGATGGCAATCGTAGCGATCCTAAGTTAATAAATCAGACTACCCTTTATACATTTAGCAATGAATCGGGCGGACACGATTTGTTCCCGGTATATGGTGAAGAAGATAAACTGTGGCTTACTGCCGCTTCGGCTGTCTACAAGTTTGATTTGACAGGAGTTACCGACGCTACGACTAATGACTCTGCCGAACCGACTTGTGAAAAAGTCTACAATACAGCTGATATAAAAAGTATCTGTAACGGACCGGACGGAATCCTGATGTTGAAACCGACTGAAGAGTGGTGGGCTGAAGGACTTGTAAATGAGAAGGGAGAAGAACTCTTCAAGATGGACGGAGCTAAGATTTATAAAGGTCGTTGGATGATAGACAATACTTTCAGTTATCCGGAAAAGCACGATTTCGTATTGGGCGAGGATTGATTAAGTATCGTCGAAGGGTAATAAAATACATAAGTTGAATAATTAAGTTTGGAACAATGAGGAAACTTCTTCTTTTTTTATTGGTATCTATTGCATTACCGGCCTTGGCGCAGAACGGAAAGAAAGTGTATGCTGACTTCCACGGTGTGCGTTATACCCGGCAACATGACGGAAAGTTGGGGCGTTGGGAGATGTATGCCAATACGGAGAAATCAAGTACGGGAAGGAAATCCCTGTGTTATAATGCCGACCTGATAGACAGTGAAGGACGACATGAGATAGCGGCTGTAGCCTATCCCCAAGTCGGAATGCAGTCCAATCTCGATCCCGATTATATCGAATATCAGATATTGTCGGCAAAAGCTGCCAAGATAGACGGATTCTTTATCGAATGGGGATTCAAGCCTCACGAAAATGACATCTTGCTGCGTGAAATGCAGAAAGTGGCAGCGAAGTATGACTTTGAGATCGGTGTAAACTGGTGCGACGGTTGGTTGTATTATGACTGGATTACGAAGATTTATCCGGAAGTTAACACCCGTGAGGCAAAGACCGAATATATGGCTAAATGTTACCAATATTTAGTAGATAGTGTCTTTACCGGTCCGACTGCTCCTATGGTGAAGGGAATGCCTGTCTTTTATCATTTCGGTCCCGGAGCAAAAGTCGATGAATACAAGAAAGTATTATCACAGGTGAAGTTTCCGCAAGGAATGAAGCAGCCCGTTGCCTTACGTCGTTGGGCGGATTGGGGAAAACTGGAAAACGATAAATACATTCCTGTCACCTGCAGTGATGATATGGATGCCTGGAAAAAAGTGGGAGAAATACCGACCGCATGGCTTCCCGCTCGTGTCCGTACAAGAGATCAGGCACATGCTGAATGGGATAATTATGCCACGCAGGATGATGTTATTGAGTTTATGAAACCTTTCCGTGACTCGATTTGGCATAGTAACAATCCTGCTTATACCATTAAGTCGGGATTTGCCATGCCGGGAATGGATAACCGGGGATGTGCAGGCTGGGGACGCGGACACTTCTATTATATCCCTCGCAATAATGGAGAAACTTACCAAAGTATGTGGAAGTTCTGTATGGCGGAGAAAGACAGCCTTGACATGATGTTTATCGCTTCGTGGAGCGACTATACCGAAGGGCATGAAATAGAACCTACCATCGAAAACGGTGACCGCGAACTGCGTACCACTTTAAAGTATGCGGCAGAATTCAAAGGCGAACAGGCGGACGAGCGTGGCTTAACCTTACCTTTAATGCTTTTCCGTTTGCGAAAAGAAGCCCGTTTCCTGGAAAAGACGAAGATGGACGTATCTGCTTGTCAACGTTCGCTCGATAAGGCAGCAATGTTGATTAGCCAGGGACGTTATCCGGTGGCGATAGGTCTGTTGTCACAAATAGAAAATGATGTCAAGACAGCCAAATCCGCTTTGGCGGTTGAGATGATGCGTTTGCGTGAGTCGGACATGAAGATTCAGGGAAAGCGAAAATCAGGTGGTTACAATGCCGAAGAAACGCTTTCTATCTCTTTGCCCAAAGAATTGGTTTCCAAACTGCAAATAAATAACTATGTAGGGTATCTCTATTTTGAATACCTGGACAAAGGAAATGAATCTCTTTTTATACGTTCGTCCACACAGCGCGAACCGAAAGAACCGTTTAAAATTGTATCCCGGATACGTACCGACAATACAGGCGAATGGAAAAGTGCAAAAGTGGAACTGTATAAAGATAATATCGTAAATGGATTCAATATGCCTACTTTCTATTTAAAAGGAAATGTCATTGTCCGTAATTTGTCATTGGGCTATACCATTTACACAGTCAAATAAATGTATTGATGAAGAGTTTGAAAAATTGGTTATTAGTTTTATCCGTATTATCTTGTTTCGGGTGTTCCTCGTCGGTTCATGAAGACGGCAGGGGATGTGCTTTCGTATCCGACAGTATTCAATACAGGGTTGAGTTTATCTCGGAGGGATGCGTACGGATTTTGTCTTTTCCCGAAGGTGATACGCTGGTAACAAAAAGATTGGTTGTCGATTCGCAAAAACCGGCATTCAAAGATTATAAATGGAAAGATACAGGGCAGCAACTGATCTTTTCTACCCGTGAGCTTTCCGTTGCTTTTGATAAAGAAGATGCGGCTTTCACTTTTCAGGAAGTATCGACAGGAAAGTTATTACTGAAAGAGAAAGAAGCTAAAAAGGCACGGCACTTCAAACGTTCGGTTACCGGAGGTGAGCAATGCCTCGAAGTAACCCAACGCTTTGTTCCTACTGACGATGAGGCTATTTACGGTCTGGGGCAGTATCAGAACGGAATCATGAACTATCGTGGAAAATCCGTACTTCTATTACAGGCTAATATGGATATTGTCAATCCGTTCCTTATCTCGACTAACGGATATGGTATCTTGTGGGATAATTATTCTTCAACAAAGTTTGAAGACACGGAGGAAGGATACTCATTTACTTCCGAGGTAGGCGATGCTTCCGAATATTATTTTGTATATGGCAAGAATATGGACGAAGTCGTTGCCGGTTATCGGGAATTGACGGGAGACGTGCCGATGTTCGGGAAGTGGGTATATGGTTTCTGGCAGTCTAAAGAACGCTATAAATCGTTCGATGAGTTGAAAGCCGTTGTGAAGGAGTATCGTAAACGGGGGATTCCGTTGGATAACATTGTGCAGGATTGGGAGTATTGGGGAGATAAATCCCATTGGAACAGTCTGACTTTCCATCCGGCGAACTTCGATCATCCCCGGCAAGTCATTGAAGAACTGCATCAGCAGGATCATGTTCACTTTATGCTTTCCGTATGGCCCGGATTCGGACCGGAAACAGCTGTCTATCAGTCACTCGATTCTATCGGTGCCTTATTTAGCGAACCTACATGGGCAGGTTATAAAGTCTTTGATGCTTACAATCCTGTCGCACGGGATATCTTTTGGCAATATCTCAAGAAAGGACTCTATGATATGGGTGTGGATGCCTGGTGGATGGATGCGACAGAACCTTCTTTCCGTGACGGATTCACACAGTTGAAGCAGGAAGAGAGGACGAAAGCAGCCGGAAATACTTATCTGGGCAGTTTCCACCGTTATCTGAATACCTATTCTTTGGAAATGCTGAAGGACTTTTATCAACGTCTTCGGGCCGAAAGCGATCAGAAGCGCATATTTATCTTAGCCCGTTCCGCCTTTGCTTCACAACAGCATTATGGTACGGCAGTATGGTCGGGGGATGTCTCGGCTTCATGGGAAAATATGCATAAACAACTGGTTGCCGGTTTGAACTTATCCATGTCCGGTATTCCGTATTGGACTTCCGATACAGGAGGATTCTTTGTCACAGAACGTGATGCAAAATATCCCGATGGGTTGAAAAGCAATGATTATAAAGAGTTGTATTCCCGTTGGTTCCAGTTCAGTGCATTTACTCCTATCTTCCGTGCTCACGGCACGAATGTGCCGCGTGAAGTTTGGCAATTCGGTGAAAAGGGAACATCTTACTATGATAATCAGGTGAAATATATCCATCTGCGTTACCGTCTGTTGCCTTACATTTACTCGATGTCCCACCAAGTCACAGCCAACAGCTATACCCTGTTGAGAGGCTTGGCAATGGATTTCACCACAGATACCCGGACTTTTGATATTGATAACGCCTATATGTTCGGCACCTCTTTATTGGTACGACCGGTATTTCATCCGCAATCGGAAGAAAAGAACATCAGTGTCTATCTGCCGGAACACAACGGCGAATATTGGTACGATTTTTGGACCGGAAAGGCCTTTGAAGGAGGAAGAGAACAAATGCAGGCAAACACCCTTGACATCCTTCCCCTATATGTAAAAGCCGGTTCTATCTTGCCTTTGGCAGAAGTGAAGCAATATGCGATGGAATACCCCGACCGTGAATTGGAACTGCGTATTTACGGAGGAGCGGACGCTTCTTTCTTATGGTATGAGGACGAAGGCGACTCCTACCGCTATGAAGACGGCGTATGTTCCAAAGTACCGATGCAATGGAAAGATTCGGAACGGACATTGACGATCGGGCTGCGTGAAGGAAGTTATCCCGGTATGCCGGAACAAGTAAAAATGCGTGTGAAGTTATATCTGCCTGACGGTGCTGCTCTTGAGAGTAAAGAGTGTGTCTACACAGGCAGAGAGATAAAAATAAAGTTTTAATTAGATGCATACATAGATTATGAAGAAGTTATTCTATATCTTTATTCTATTGTTTATTGTGGGATGGGCGCAGGCACAGCAACGCGTGGTATACACCATCAACGACGGATGGAAATTTACAAAAGGATCTCCGTTTGAAGCACAACTGACTGGTTGTGACGATTCTTCATGGGAGACGGTCAATATACCTCATACCTGGAATGATAAAGATGCAGACGATGAAACTCCGGGATTCTATCGGGGGCCGGTCTGGTATCGAAAACAGTTGTTTATAGACAAAAGCCAGGAGGGACGTCGGGCAGTGATCTATTTTGAAGGAGCCAATCAGGAAGTACGATTCTACCTGAACGGTCAGTTCGTTGGAGAGCACAAAGGAGGGTATACCCGCTTCTGTTTTGACATCACTCCCCATTTGCGTTATGGACAGGAAAACCTGTTTGCCATTTATGTAAACAATGTCTATAATCCGAATATTCCCCCCTTATCTGCCGATTTTACTTTCTTTGGTGGTATCTACCGGGACGTCTATTTGCAGTTTATGAATCCGGTGCACATTGCAACGAATGATTATGCTTCGTCGGGAGTTTATATCCGTACCCCCGAAGTGAATAACTCCGCTGCTTCGGTAGAAATCACTACGCTACTGACAAACGATATGCCCCAGCCTACGGAAGTCAGGGTGGAAAATATAATCTGTGATGCGGATGGCAAGGAAGTGAAAAAAACGCAGGCAGAAGTAAAACTGGCAGCCGGCGAGACGAAGACAGACATCTCCAAAAAGATAAAAATAGATTCCCCTCGTCTGTGGGATATAGACGATCCTTATCGCTATATGGTATATACCCGTATTCTTGATAAAAGAAAGGGTACTTTGCTGGATGAAGTGGTGAATCCGTTAGGTTTGCGCTGGTTCAAGTTTGATTCGGAAAAAGGCTTTTTTCTGAATGGCAAAGGACGTAAACTGATCGGAACTGCCCGCCATCAGGATTATTTTCAGAAAGGAAATGCTTTGCGTGACGAATTGCACGTACAGGATGTATTGCTATTGAAGGAGATGGGAGGAAACTACCTGCGTGTATCACACTATCCCCAAGATCCGGTAATCATGGAAATGTGTGATAAACTGGGCATTGTGACTTCGGTTGAAATTCCCGTCGTTAATGCTGTTACAGAAACCGAAGAGTTTCTGCATAATTCTGTTGAGATGGCGAAAGAGATGGTACGTCAGGACTTCAACCGGCCTTCCGTAATGATTTGGGGGTATATGAATGAGATTTTCCTGCGTCGTCCCTATACCGAAGGCAAACAGTTGGAAGATTACTACCGTTTCACGGAAAAAGTAGCTCGTGCCTTGGAGGCGACTATCCGTAAGGAAGATCCTTCAAGATATACGATGATGGCTTATCACAATATGCCTCAATACTACGAGGACGCTCATCTCACCGAAATCCCGATGATTCAGGGATGGAACTTGTATCAAGGTTGGTATGAACCGGATATCAATGAGTTCCAGCGTTTGCTCGACCGAGCCCATAAAGCATACAAAGGGAAAGTGCTGATGGTAACGGAATATGGACCGGGAGTGGATCCGAGAGTTCATTCGTACCAGCCGGAACGTTTCGACTTCTCGCAGGAATATGGACTGGTATATCATAAACATTACCTCAATGAAATGATGAAACGTCCGTTTATAACCGGTTCCAGTCTGTGGAATCTGAATGATTTTTATTCCGAATCCCGTGTAGATGCTGTTCCTCATGTAAACAATAAAGGCGTTGTCGGGTTAAACAGAGAGAAGAAAGATGTTTATTGGTTCTATAAGACAGCCTTGTCACGTCGTCCGATACTTGTCATTGGTAATCGGGAGTGGAAAAGCCGTGGGGGAGTGGTGAATACGGCGCAGAAAGAATGTGTTCAATCCGTCCCTGTATTCTCTAATGCGGAAGAAGTAGAGCTGTTTGTGAATAACAAGAGTCTGGGAAAGAAAAAGATAGAAAATAATTATGCTTTGTTTGATGTACCGTTTGTGGGTGGAGAGAATTTGCTGGAAGCTGTTGCTGTGACTGGTGATAACAAGTTGCGTGATATGCTTCGGATTCAGTTCCAGTTAGTAGGCTCGCAGTTGAAAGACGAAGCTGTGCCATTTACGGAAATAAATGTAATGTTAGGTTCTCCGAGATATTTTGAAGATCGTGCGGCAAACGTAGCATGGATTCCCGAACAGGAATATAAGCCCGGTAGCTGGGGATTTATCGGCGGAACGTCCTATCGTCGTCAAACAGGATTCGGCACCATGCTTGGTTCGGATATTGATATTCACGGAACTGACATGAATCCAATCTTCCAGACCCAACGCGTTGGAATAAAATCTTTTAAGGCTGATGTACCAAATGGAGAATATTCCGTATATTTGTACTGGGCAGAATTGGAGTCGGACAAAGAAAGAGAAGCATTGGTTTATAATCTGGGAGCTGACTCGGAACAAACATTTGCCGGAAATCGCAGCTTTGGTATTTCAATCAATGGAACAACCGTTTCAGATGATTTCAACGTAGCCCGTGATTACGGATATGCCTGTGCTGTTATCAAAAAGTTTGTAATAACAGTAAAGGACGGAAAAGGAGTAAGTGTCGACTTTCATAAAAAAGAAGGAGAACCTATTCTGAATGCTATCCGTATTTATAGAAATTATTAATCATAAACACAGTTCGTATGCTTAGGTCTATTTATTTACTGTCTTTTTTCCTCCTGCAATCCCTGTTTGCTTTTGCAGGAAATGTAAAGGAAGATGTTCCATCCACTTTTGATTTGTATGTATGCATCGGTCAATCCAACATGGCGGGGCGTGCAACATTGACTCCGGAGGTCATGGATACGCTGCGAAATGTATATCTATTGAATGATAAGGGGAATTTTGAACCGGCAGTAAATCCTCTCAATCGTTATTCGACAGTCCGTAAAGACCTGTCGATGCAACGCTTGGGACCGGCTTATGGTTTTGCCAAAGAAATGACACGGAAAACGAAACGCCCTCTCGGACTGGTAGTAAATGCGCGTGGTGGCTCTTCTATCAACTCTTGGCTAAAAGGCAGTAAAGATGGATATTATGAAGAAGCTCTCTCCCGGATTCGGATTGCGATGAAACAGGGAGGTGTTTTGAAAGCGATCCTTTGGCATCAGGGAGAAGCCGATTGCTCCAATCCGGAAGCATATAAACAAAAACTGATTTCTTTGGTGAAAGATCTGCGGGAAGATTTAAACATGCCGGATCTGCCGGTTGTTGTCGGACAGATTTCTCAATGGAACTGGACGAAGAGAGAAGCGGGGACTGTTCCCTTTAATCAGATGATTAAAAAAGTATCTTCATTTATCCCTCATTCCGATTGGGTATCGTCGAAAGGATTGGGATGGTATAAAGATGAGAAGGATCCTCATTTTAATACAGAAGCACAATTATTATTAGGAAAACGTTATGCGGAAAAGGTATGGAAGTTCTATAAGCATAAATAAGGCCAATCGGAAATCTCTGTTGGCGGTACTATATGAATAAACGTGAGATCGCTGATTGATGTAGAAAAAATAGTGACGGTATATGTTCAGGATACTAACGGTATCGCTGTCATATACCGTCACTATTTGCATTGGATAGCATCACTATTTTCTTTTATGTAGAATGGCTTATTTATGGCAGCTTTTTAATTCCTTCAATGAACTTTTTATGCCCCATCTTAGGTTGTGAATAACTAAATACTGCCTTGTTGATAGAAAAGGGGGCTATTAGGTTAATTGTTTAATTATAAATTAATTAACCTGTTAATAACTTTGTTGATATTCTTGTTGATAACTGAAATGAGGTTGTGAATAAAGTCAGTAAAGAAGAGTTGTCATAAAAAAGAAGAACCGCATTTCTGCGATTCTTCTTTTTCTTTAGTTGCGGAGATCCGACTCGAACGAATGACCTTTGGGTTATGAGCCCAACGAGCT
>NZ_DAWCXD010000044.1:0-37232 GCF_052357945.1 Bacteroides sp.
TCGCTCCGGCGTATCGTGAAAAAGAGATTGAAATCCGTAATGAGATTTCTAAAGTTCTGGAACGTGGAAAAGCTGACTTCAGCCTGTGGATAGAGAAGAAGGAGGGCGCGGATGCTGCTCCCATCAATAAGGATGTGCTGAAAAGTTATTATAGCCAGCTGGAATCGATAAGCCGCGAACTGGAGATTCCTTGTCCCGCACCGGAAGACTGGCTCCAACTATTACTCCGCATGCCGGACGTGATGACGAAAACGGAAATTCAGGAACTGACGGAAGAGGAATGGAGCATGGTGCATGCTACCATACTTGAAGCCATCAGTCATTTGGTCGATTTCCGCAAACAGGAGGGGGCTGCATTGGAAAAGAAATTCCGTGAGAAGATTGCCAACATCAACAGTTTGCTTGAACAGATTACTCCTTACGAGAAAGAACGTGTAGAGAAAGTGAAGGAACGCATCACTGATGCTCTCGAAAAGACGTTAAGCGTAGACTACGACAAGAATCGTCTGGAACAGGAACTGATTTACTACATCGAAAAACTGGATGTCAACGAGGAAAAACAACGTCTTAGCAACCATCTGAAATATTTCATCAGCACGATGGAAAGTGGTAGCGGACAGGGTAAGAAGCTTGGTTTTATCGCCCAGGAAATGGGTCGGGAGATCAATACGTTAGGCAGCAAGTCCAATCATGCTGAAATGCAGAAGATCGTAGTTCAGATGAAGGATGAACTGGAACAGATTAAGGAACAGGTGCTGAACGTGATGTAAAACAGTATCTATCATTTTTAATTCTTAATTCTTCATTAAACTTATGACCGGTAAGCTAATTATTTTCTCTGCTCCGTCGGGTTCGGGCAAATCTACTATAATCAATTATCTGCTGACGCAGAACTTGAATTTAGCGTTTTCTATTTCTGCTACCAGCCGTCCTCCGCGTGGAACGGAGCAGCATGGGGTTGAATATTTCTTCCTTACGCCGGAAGAGTTTCGCCAACGCATTGAGAACAACGAATTTCTGGAGTATGAGGAGGTATATAAGGACCGTTATTACGGAACGCTGAAAGCGCAGGTAGAAAAGCAATTGGAAGCGGGTCAGAATGTGGTGTTTGACGTAGATGTGGTTGGCGGATGCAATATCAAGAAGTTTTATGGCGATCGTGCGTTGTCGGTGTTTATCCAGCCGCCTTCGGTGGAAGAATTACGCTGCCGGTTGGAAGGACGTGGAACGGATGCGCCGGAAGTGATTGAAAGTCGCATCGCTAAGGCGGAATATGAATTGGGTTTTGCTCCGCAATTCGATTGTGTGATTGTCAATGACAATTTGGAAACTGCTAAAGCGGAAGCTTTGAAAGTTATCAAAGAGTTTTTGGAACAATGAATAAGCAGAAAACCGGAATCTTCAGCGGATCATTCAATCCGATTCACATCGGACATCTTGCTCTAGCCAACTACCTTTGTGAGTATGAAGGATTGGATGAAATCTGGTTTATGGTGAGTCCGCAGAATCCTTTGAAAGCACAGGAGAAGTTATGGAATGATGAATTACGTCTCGAACTGGTAAAGTTGAGCATCAGTGACTATCCTCGTTTTCAGGCTTCAGATTTTGAGTTTCATTTGCCTCGCCCCTCATATAGCGTATATACGTTGGAGAAACTGCGTGAGGCATTTCCCGATCGCGAGTTTTATTTCATTATCGGTTCCGATAATTGGGAACGTTTTGGATATTGGTATCAGTCCGAACGTATCATTAAAGAGAATCAGATTCTTATTTACCCCCGTCCCGGCTTTCCCGTCAAAGAGGAGGAATTGCCGGAAACGGTGCGTCTTGTTCATTCTCCTGTATTTGAAATCAGTTCTACTTTTATTCGAGAAGCACTGGATGCAGGGAAAGATGTTCGATACTTTGTGCATCCAAAGGCTTGGGAGGCTATCCAGTTTACTCCGTTAATCGATGAAGAGTAATAACGATGATTTCCGCCGGAGCGCCGACACGGATTGGTAATTTGGAGGTTCCTATTCCGTTTGTTATAATCAAAGGTATTTTTGCAGAATTATATGCCAGTCCGGTGATGAAACGATTGCCATAGTGTGAGTTAAGTGCCGGGGCAACTCCGAATACACGGACTTGTCCGCCGTGGGTGTGTCCTGCCAAGGCAAGGTCGGTGTTAGTTACTGAAACATCTTCGATGTAATCCGGGGTGTGAACCAGTAAGATGACAAAATCTTTGGGAGAGAGTGCCAGAGTAGGCGATACTCCGTTGTGTCCCAGATCAAAAGGATTGCGCACTCCGGCGATAATGATTTGTTGCCCGTCTTTACGAAGCGTATCTACTTCATGTTCTAACGGACGCATGCCGTAATGTTTCATTGTATTCACAATATCGTCGTGGCAACGTTCGTAGTCGTTATTGCCCATTACCCCATAAGTTCCCATTGGTGTTTTTACGCGTGCCAGTGCGGAAAACAAAGGTTCTACATATTCACAACCTTCCTGATAGTCACCACCCATCAGAAGCACATCAGCCTTTTGAGCAATCAGTAGGCGGACAAGGTCGTTCAGACCTTTTTCTTTCAGCAGACTTTTGTAGTGTAAGTCGGAAATGAAAGCGATACGGAAACCTTCAAAGGCTTCGGGAACATCGCGGTGGGTAAAGTCATATTTTACTACACGGTCCACTCCGGTATAGACAGAAGATACATCTACGCTGGAAGAAGTGATTTTTGTTCCCCGCAGTACCAGATCCGACGATTCGTGTGTATCGGTAGAAGTCTTTTTCTTTGTATTCTGCTTTTTGTTTTTGGAAACATTCAGCTCTTTGAGTTGCGAGTGGTCGGGGGAGAATAACCCGGCTATGGCATTAGCCGTATCCGGATAAATAGAATCTGAATTTAAAACAGGGCGTGGCAAGGTAGCCACCATATTCTTTTTCGACTTACAGGAAACCAGCAAAAGCAATGTCAACAGGATAACAGGGTAGATTGTTTTTATTTTCTTCATCTTCTCTTAGTTTGAAGTTTTTCGGGGTGCAAAGATACGAAAAATCATGTATCTTTGTCCGTCAAAACTATTTATAATATATTAAAGTATGGAAGAAGTAAAGCGTAACTCACTACAAGCATGGATATTAGCTGCACGTCCCAAAACGCTGACAGGGGCCATAACTCCGGTTATGATAGGTACTGCTCTTGCTGCAATGGACGGACGTTTTCACTGGTTGCCTGCACTGATCTGCTGTCTGTTTGCAAGTCTGATGCAAATTGCCGCTAATTTCATCAATGACCTTTTCGACTTCCTCAAAGGAACAGACCGGGAAGACCGGTTAGGCCCCGAACGTGCTTGTGCGCAAGGATGGATTTCTCCGCAAGCGATGAAAACCGGGATTATTATTACGGTTGCTCTTGCCTGCCTTATCGGCTGTACGTTACTCTTCTTTGCCGGGTGGGAATTGATTATCGTAGGAGTGCTTTGTGTGTTATTTGCTTTTCTTTATACCACCGGTCCTTATCCTCTTTCTTACAACGGTTGGGGCGATGTATTGGTGATTGTCTTTTTCGGCTTTGTACCTGTAGGCGGAACATATTACGTACAGGCGCTAACCTGGACACCGGATGTCACTATCGCCTCTTTAATCTGCGGACTGCTTATCGATACATTGTTGGTAGTCAATAATTATCGTGACCGCGAAGCGGATGCACGCAGTGGAAAAAGGACAGTGATCGTTCGTTTCGGCGAGAAATTCGGTCGCTATTTTTATTTGATGCTGGGGATTACCGCTTCTCTTCTCTGCTTGTGTTTCCTTCGTGAAGGTCATTTCTACGCCGCTTTTCTTCCGCAACTTTATCTGATCCCTCATTTCCTTACCTGGAAACGGATGGTGAAAATATACAGCGGTAAAAAATTAAACAGCATATTAGGCGAGACTTCGCGTAATATGCTGCTTATGGGTATTCTTATTGCAATAGGAATGTTGATAAATTGAGAATCATTTCCCGTACATCTTTTCGTAGTAACCCTGATAATCTCCGCTGGTAACTTCTTCCACCCAAGCTTGGTTGGCTAAATACCATTCGATTGTCTTTACGATACCGACCTCGAATTTAGTTTCGGGATACCATCCTAAGGCATTTGTTATCTTGGTGGGGTCGATAGCATAACGTTGGTCGTGTCCCAGACGGTCTTTAACGAAAGTAATCAGATCTTCGTTGATCCAGTCGATTGAAATATCTCCGTTTTCGTCTTTCACTTTCTTTTTGAGAACCTGACGATATTCGGGATTTTCTGCCATCAGACGGTGGATAGTCGAAATTGTCAGTTTCACGATTTCGAGGTTTGTTTTCTCGTTGTGTCCACCAACGTTGTACACTTCTCCGTCTTGACCTTCACGCACAACGAGGTCGATTGCTTTGCAGTGGTCTTCCACATAAAGCCAGTCGCGCACATTGCTACCGTCACCGTAGACGGGGAGATGCTTTCCTTCGAGGATATTCTTGATAATCAACGGAATCAATTTTTCCGGGAAGTGGTACGGACCGTAGTTGTTGGAGCAACGGGTAATCGTTACCGGCATTTTATAAGTGTCGTGGTAAGCCATTACCACCATGTCTGCACTTGTTTTAGAAGCACTGTACGGGCTGTGAGGACAAAGCGGAGTTGCTTCAGTGAAATACCCTTCGGCTCCCAATGAACCATACACCTCATCGGTAGATACCTGATGATAGCGTACACCTTTTCTCCAAGTCGGGTATCCTTGTTCGTCTTTCCCCATCACCCATGCACGGCGTGCACAATCCAGTAAGTTCTGTGTTCCGAGAATGTTGGTAATCAGAAACAGTTGCGGATTTTCAATGCTGCGGTCCACATGGCTCTCGGCAGCGAAATTCACCACATAGTCAAAACGATACTCAGCAAAAAGACCGTCTACCACATCGCGGCTACAAATGTCTCCTTTGATAAAGACACAGCGTTCGTTGTCGATGTCTTTGGCAATCGTTCCTAAGTTACCTGCATACGTCAAAGCGTCCAATATCACGACTTTGATGTCGTTATGTTTGGCTAAGATGTACTTGATGTAATTTGCCCCGATAAATCCTGCGGCACCGGTCACTAGATAAGTTTTCATATTTTATTCTTTATGTTGATTTTAGGATTGTTTAGCCAATTCGATAAGGTACTTACCATACTCGGTTTTTTCGAGCTGTTGACCTAGTAGAAGCAACTGCTCTGTCGGAATCCATCCCTGACGCCAGGCGATTTCTTCAATGCAGCTGACGTAGAAACCTTGGCGGTTCTGAATAGTGGCCACGAAGTTGGAAGCTTCCAGCAGACTGTCGCAGTTACCCGTATCGAGCCATGCAAATCCGCGTCCGAAGAGTTCCACTTTCAATGTACCTTCTTCCAGATACAGACGGTTCAAGTCTGTTATCTCATACTCTCCACGTGCTGAAGGACGAAGAGCCGCTGCTTTTTCCGTCACACTGGCATCGTAGAAATAAAGTCCCGGAACGGCATAATTACTTTTCGGCACTTCCGGCTTTTCTTCCAGTGAAATCACTTTTCCCTGTTCGTCAAATTCCACTACACCATAAGCGCGCGGGTCTTTCACGTAGTAACCGAAGATGCAGGCGCCCTTTTCTATATTGGCAGCCCGGCGGAGCATGGCGGAGAAGCCCTGTCCGTAAAACATATTATCCCCAAGAATCAGACAGCCCGGTTCGCCGTTCAGGAAATCGGCTCCCAATACGAAAGCTTGTGCCAGTCCGTTAGGTTGTTCCTGAATTTTATAGGAGAAAGACATACCCAGTTCCTCACCCGTTCCCAACAAGTCGCGGAACATCGGCAAATCGCGTGGAGTCGAAATAATCAACACTTCGCGTATTCCTGCCAACATAAGTGTTGACAACGGATAATAAATCATCGGCTTGTCATACACAGGCATGATTTGTTTGGAAATCGCTTTAGAGAGCGGATAAAGTCGGGTGGCACTACCACCGGCTAGAATAATTCCTTTCATGTTCGTCTGAGTTATTCATTAACTGCGTGCAAAGGTCGGAAAGAATTCCGACGTGGCAAAATTTTAAAATAATTTTTCAATCTGGCAGGAACATTTATTTTATTTGTCTGCCAATTCGATGACTTCCAAGTCCTGAAAGGCCCCCTGGTTGATAACAAAACGTACTAAAGTCCGTACCTTGTGGAAACCGGACATGCCGGCAGCTCCCGGATTAATATGCAACATATCCAGCGTTTTATCATATTTCACCTTTAATATATGAGAATGTCCGCTGATAAAAAGTTTGGGCGGACGTGTCATCAGACTGCCGATGATGGAAGGATCGTATTTCCCCGGATAACCGCCGATATGTTTAATCAGCACTTCTGCACCATCCACCGTGAAACGGTTTATTTGCGGATACAGCTTTCTGATTTCCTGCCCGTCAATATTTCCATATACCGCCCGGAATGGACGGAAGGCGGCTAACCTTTCCGCTACTTCCAGCGAACCGATGTCTCCGGCATGCCAAATTTCGTCACATGGTTCAAAATATTCCAGATATTTCTCGTCCCAGTAAGCGTGAGTATCAGATAATAATCCAATTCTTGTCATAAATTTCTTTGTTTAGTCCCACAAAGATACTATATTTGGAAAAATCTTAAAGCACATGGAAAGCAAATATAATTATTTCAAGCGAGATATTAGTTGGCTCTCATTTAATTATCGCGTATTGTTGGAGGCTCTGGACGAGCGTCTACCGCTCTACGAACGTATCAACTTCATCTCTATCTACTCTTCCAACCTCGAAGAGTTTTACAAAATCCGTGTAGCCGACCATAAAGCTGTTGCCTCCGGCGCTACGGAAAGTGATGAAGAAACTGTACAATCCGCCCGCGAACTGGTAGAAGAAATAAATAAAGAAGTCACCCGCCAGCTGGATGACCGTGTACGCATTTATGAAGAGAAACTACTACCTGCCCTGCGCAAGAATCACATCATCTTTTATCAGGACAGACATGTAGAACCGTTCCACCAGCAGTTTATTAAAGACTTTTTCCGGGAAGAAATTTTTCCCTACCTGCAACCTGTGCCTGTATCCAAAGATAAAATAGTCTCCTTCCTGCGGGATAACCGCCTTTACCTGGCCATACGAGTCTATCCGAAGAAAGAAGGAAATGAAGGAACTACCAGTCTAACAGAATCCCGGCAACCTCTTTACTTCGTGATGAAGCAACCCTACGCCAAAGTGCCCCGCTTCATCGAACTTCCATCCCGCGAGAAAAACCATTACCTGATGTTTACCGAAGATATAATCAAGGCAAACCTCAACCTGATTTTCCCCGGTTACGATGTTGATTCCAGCTACTGCATCAAAATCTCCCGTGACGCTGACATATTGATTGACGACACCGCCAGCAGTGCCGACCTCGTCGCTCAACTCAAGAAGAAAGTAAAGAAACGTAAGATCGGTGACGTCTGCCGTTTCGTCTACGACCGTGGTATGCCTCATGACTTTCTGGACTTTCTGGTAGACGCCTTCCATATTCAGCGTGATGAACTTGTCCCCGGCGACAAGCACCTGAATCTTGAAGACCTGCGTCATCTTCCCAACCCGAACAAATCTCTTCACAGCCTCGAAAAGCCGAAGCCAATGAAGCTAACCATTCTTGACGAAAAAGAATCTATCTTCAACTATGTCGCCAAGAAAGACCTGTTATTATATTACCCTTATCACTCTTTCGAGCACTTCATCCACTTCCTGTATGAAGCCGTGCACAACCCGGAAACCCGTGAAATCATGGTAACCCAATACCGCGTAGCTGAAAACTCCGCCGTCATCAACACCCTGATAGCCGCCGCCCAAAACGGCAAGAAGGTCACCGTATTCGTGGAACTGAAAGCCCGTTTCGACGAAGAAAACAACCTTGCCACGGCCGAAATGATGCAAGCCGCCGGCATTAAAATAATATACAGCATACCCGGTCTGAAAGTACACGCCAAAGTAGCCCTTATCCGCCGCCGCGGACTGAACGGTGAAAAAATACCCAGCTACGCCTATATCAGCACCGGCAACTTTAATGAAAAGACCGCCACCCTCTACGCCGACTGTGGCCTTTTCACCTGCCGTCCGAAGATAGTGGCCGACCTCTATAACCTCTTCCGCACCCTGCAAGGCAAAGAAGACCCGAAGTTCACCACCCTTCTTGTCGCCCGTTTCAACCTCATCCCCGAATTGAACCGCCTGATCGATCGGGAAATCGCCCTCGCCGACGAAGGCAAACAAGGCCGTATCATCCTAAAAATGAACGCCCTCCAAGACCCCGCCATGATCGACCGTCTCTACGAAGCCTCCGAACACGGCGTACAAATAGACCTCATCGTCCGTGGAATCTGTTGTCTTATCCCCGGACAGTCATACAGTCGTAACATTCGTGTCACCCGTATTGTAGACAGTTTCCTCGAACACGCCCGCATCTGGTACTTCGGCAACGACGGCAAACCCAAAGTCTTCATGGGCTCCCCCGACTGGATGCGTCGTAACCTCTACCGCCGCATCGAAGCCATCACCCCCATTCTCGCCCCCGACCTGCGTGACAGCCTCATCGAAATGCTTAATATCCAGCTCGCCGACAACCAAAAAGCCTGCTGGGTAGACGACAACCTGCGGAATATATTCAAAAAAAGAACGCCCGGCACCCCCGCTGTACGAGCCCAATACACCTTCTATGACTGGTTAAACAAAACAAACAACTAAAAAACAACCAACTAATTAACTAACATAAGAATCCCATACCCGTGTCCTGCAACTTACAACGCCCCACACGGTCTTCCCGCAACGTTCCCGCTGCACATCCCCCGTTATACGCCCTTACTACATGGCTTCCCTCGCAACAACCACACCGACATCTCATGCAACCTCCCCCACAACGCCCACCCCGCACGCTCCTCCGGCCTACTTTTTTCTCCGTCAAGCGAGCTCCCGTAACGGAGCGTCAAAAAGGGCAGACTGTTTGAGCGTAGCGAGTTTCTGCCCTTTAGCGCAGTGCAGGGAGCGAGTAGGAGAAAAAAGTCAGCCTTGAATTTTTCTTTGCTTCTTTCTTTTGTTTCAAGACAAAAGAAAGACGATTGTAACATAAATGTAACATGTATGACACCTCCCTGCAACGTCAAATCCCGTCCTTTGCAGCCGGAAACAACATACACATATATTTATTATGGAGACTATTTATTTATGCATTATCATCTTCCTCTTTGTACTAGCTGTTTTCGATCTGATAGTCGGAGTCAGTAATGATGCAGTTAACTTTTTGAACTCTGCGGTAGGCGCCAAGGCCGCTTCGTTTAAAACCATTCTTTTCATAGCCGGTATTGGTATATTCATTGGCGCTTCCTTGTCCAACGGTATGATGGACATTGCCCGGCACGGCATCTACCAGCCCGAGCACTTCTACTTTGCCGAAATCATGTGCATTCTGCTAGCCGTCATGTTGACCGACGTAGTACTGCTGGACGTCTTTAACTCTATGGGAATGCCTACCTCCACCACTGTATCATTAGTCTTTGAACTACTCGGAGGAACATTCGCCCTCGCACTTATCAAAGTGCACAATAGCGACACCCTTGCTTTGGGAGACCTCATCAACACCGACAAAGCCCTCTCCGTCATTATGGCTATTTTCGTCTCCGTCGCTATCGCCTTCTTCTTCGGAATGCTTGTACAATGGCTTGCCCGTGTGATTTTCACCTTCAACTATACGAAAAAGATGAAATACAGCATCGCCCTCTTTGGGGGGATAGCCGCTACTGCCATCATCTATTTCATGCTTATCAAAGGACTGAAAGACAGCTCCTTCATGACCTCTGAAAACAAACACTGGATACAAGACAACACACTGATGCTAATCACCGTTTTCTTTGTATTCTTCACCGTACTGATGCAAATCCTTCACTGGATGAAAATCAATGTTTTCAAAGTCGTCGTACTGATGGGAACCTTCGCTCTGGCTCTCGCTTTTGCCGGTAACGACCTTGTCAACTTTATTGGCGTTCCCCTCGCAGGTTTCTCCTCTTTTTTAGATTACACCGCCAACGGAGAAGGAAACCCGAACGGCTTCCTGATGACCTCCCTGCTGGGACCCGCCAAAACCCCGTGGTATTTTCTTATCGGAGCCGGAGCCGTCATGGTCTACGCCCTCTGCACCTCTAAAAAAGCACATGCTGTAATTAAAACATCTGTCGACCTTTCCCGCCAAGATGAAGGAGAAGAAGCATTCGGAAGTACTCCGATCGCCCGCACAGTAGTCCGCATCAGCATGACACTTGCCAATGGAATCTCCCGAATAATGCCGGAGGGCAGCAAAAAATGGCTTGACTCCCGCTTCCGCAAAGACGAAGCAATCATTGCCGACGGAGCTGCTTTCGACCTTGTCCGCGCTTCTGTCAACCTGGTATTGGCCGGTCTGCTCATCGCCTTGGGAACCTCCCTGAAACTTCCCCTTTCCACCACCTACGTAACCTTCATGGTAGCTATGGGTACTTCTTTGGCCGACCGCGCCTGGGGACGTGATTCAGCCGTTTACCGTATCACCGGCGTATTAAGCGTCATCGGAGGCTGGTTCATCACCGCCGGAGCCGCCTTCACCATCTGTTTCTTCGTAGCTCTCGTACTCCATTATGGAGGTAACATCTCTATCATCGCCCTCATCGGTATAGCTGTATTCATCTTGATCCGTAGCCAGGTGATGTACAAGAAACGCAAAGCGAAAGAACAAGGTAACGAAACGCTGAAGCAACTGATGCAAACCACAGACAGCACAGAAGCCCTGCAACTGATGCGTAAGCACACCCGCGAAGAACTTTCCAAAGTATTGGAATATGCAGAAACAAATTTCGAACTGACTGTCACTTCATTCCTTCATGAAAATCTGCGAGGATTGCGTCGTGCCATGGGGTCCACAAAATTTGAGAAACAGCTCATCAAACAGATGAAACGTTCGGGCACCGTCGCCATGTGTCGTCTCGACAATAACACCGTACTCGAAAAAGGACTTTATTACTATCAAGGCAACGACTTCGCCAGCGAATTGGTCTACAGTATTTCCCGCCTCTGCGAACCTTGCCTCGAACATATCGACAACAACTTCAACCCATTGGACGCTATCCAGAAAGGTGAATTCAGCGATGTTTCCGAAGATATCACCTATCTGATTCAGCAGTGTCGTAAGAAAATGGAAAACAACGAGTACAACGACTTCGAAGAAGAAATCCGTCGTGCCAACGACCTCAACGGACAGCTTTCACTATTGAAACGTAAGGAACTGCAACGTATCCAAAGCCAATCAGGAAGCATCCGGGTAAGTATGGTGTATCTCACGATGGTTCAGGAAGCACAGAACGTAGTCACTTACACTATCAATTTGATGAAAGTAAGCCGTAAGTTCCAGATGGAAACTGAAATGCCGTAAGGACGAAAAGCAAGGATCGTCCACTGAATAACGGACGAATCATACTCCGCACGGAAAGGACTGTCTGATAAACCCTGTTTATATAGGAGGGGTGTATCAAACAGTCCTTTCTTTTTCAGAAATAGGTTTAAAAAAAGTTCTACTCTTTAGCATTTGATCTGGTAAAATTGTATATTTATAGTCGATAAGATACTTGAGACGATTTTAGATGCAATGATATAAAAACGAAATGAATGAAATATCAGTTAGAAATAACCACCTTACTGGTTCCTGTCAATGTGCATCAACTGTTTGAGAAATGTGAATGGCCTGAACTAAACTGTTTTGACAGAGAAATGGTTGAAGGCTATTTCTCTGATTTGGTGAATGGTATTCAAACCGATGAGGCTTTGGACGATTGGACGCTGACCGTTGTCCTTTATATCGGCACTTATTTGGGAGCCAACCATATCAGTATCTGGAAACATGGAATCACCGATACGGTAACTAAAGAAAAAGTACTGACGATAGGTATACCTCTTCCTTGTAGTAAAACCATTCGTTGGGGAGTGAAGAAGAAAGGACGTTTTACGGGTAAAATACCGGATGAAAGCTTTAGGAGGAATAACAGACTCCTTCCCGTCAACTTTGCAAAATATGATAATATGGAGACCTATATAGAAGATAACATCCGGATAGCCCTTTTGAACCTGTTTGAAGTTGGTTTTACCCTGAAAGGATATAAAGTAAAGAAGCGGTAATAGTAGCCAAATCGTAAAATAGAATCAATTTTAGCGGCATATATAAGGAACTAACATAGTTGTATGCTGTCGCAAAGAGTCGTCGATTATTGAATTTAGACTCTTTGCGGCAGTTCTGTTTTTTCTACTTTTCTATGAAAGTGTTCAAAGAATGAGGTTGCAAGGTTACATTCAAATAGCGAGTGCCTAATTTCACAGTAAGCTCTTTGGCTTCTTCGTTGAAATTACCGGCTATCACCACCTGTCTCTTTTGTGGAGTCATGACGACCATTACCGGCATCTTATCTCCTCTATCTTTATATGCCAGCACTTGCGAGCCGGGTGTTACATAATGGCTGTAATGTTTTACCGCATAATATTCGGGAGTGTAGGTCGCAGTCCCTGTCTTTGAATCCACATGAATCAAAGCATTCTGTTTCCATCCCCATCCGCTGAAACCTCCGTCATACAAAATAGCATTCCAGAAAGTATATTCTTCACAACCATTACCCAGATAATGATTCATTAGTCCGAAAGTGTGTTCGGCCGCTTTCCAGTCGAAAGAGCCCCAACCACATTCACTTTCCGTTTGCACGTACTTGTATTGCGGATATTTGGCACGGAGTTTGGGTAAAATCTGTCCGCCTTCCCATTGGAAGCCAACCCCTTCTATTGTTTCCGGCATTCGTGGGTCGGAAAGTACCTGATCGATCACCTCATAGCGATTGGTGTTGATCGTCCCTAAATATAATTTTACTTCCGGATGCTGTCTTTTCAGAGTAGGAGCGAGGTACTCTGCATTGAAACGGATAATACCTTCTGCCGTCCAGGCACAACCCGGATAGTTGGTGTAACTCCATGACTCATTTTGGAACATAATCATGGAGATGGGGATACCTTGTTCCTTGTAAGCGTCGATGAATTTACAAAAGTAATTAGCATAGGTTTGCAGATAACGTGGGTCCTGGATAAAGTAATCATTTACAGCCAACTGTTGTGGAAATACCTGTGTGTTCTTTTCTTTACTATCCTCATACAGTGCTACATCAGACAGAGGCGACATCTGATTTTGATTACGGTCACTGCGAACTGAATAGTAGTGATTGATTTTCATCCAGGAAGGAGGCGACCATGGCGACATCCAGAAAGTCATACCCGGATTATACTGTTGTGCAGCTTTGATAAAAGGAATCAACGTTGTTTTATCCCGATTGATATTGAAATGTTTCAATTGGAAGTCACCGGATACCTCATCGCAACTGTACCAGTCACGGGCGTAGTCGTTGGCATTCATGGAGAAGCGTCCCATTGTAAACTTCAGATCTCCTTCGGGAGCAAACAACTGTTGAAGAACAATCTCCTGTTGCTTCCGTGGAAGCATGTTGAGTGCATCCCATCCAAGTTCATTAAAGCACGTCCCCCAGGCCTTGAAGACAGTTCCATTCTCCGAACCGTTGACCTCGAGTAGGGGAGTGCGCCCGGTATTTGTCTGCAACTTGACTTTAGACTGTTGCCATGTGTTATTTTCCGTACTGCTAATCCATTCATAGGATTGCGCACTCATAGTCCCCATTGACAGCACAATGGCAAAACTACTTAATAAGGTGGTTTTCTTAATCATGTTTTTCCTGTTCTTATATTTTTTATATTACTGTTTAAACAATCTCATGCAGTACATTCAACTGTGTATCCTTAATCAAGATTGATTTATTAATAAGTCTCTATGACAATAGCCGCTTCCGGCAATCCTTCTGCTGAAACAGTAAGAGTGATCGTCCCTTTTTCTGTATTTGGCTGAACGATAGCAATTGCTTTTCCCCGGAACGTTTTCGGCTTTAAGGAACGAAAGCTTCTCATATCATCCGCACTTCCATTACCTGCGGCAATGACGGACCCTTTTCCGGTAGATTTAATTTCCAAAGGAATGGAACAGTCAGGTATTAACTTTCCATCTTTATCCAATATTTCAACCTTTATATACGAAAGGTCATTTTTATCTGCCTTTATTTTCATACGATCGGCTGTCAAATGTATCATTGCCGGGATTCCGGTTGTGCAAAGTTCTGTCGATGTCGTTTCTTTCTTTCCCTTCAAGTTGATAGCCTTCAGTTGTCCCGGTTCATAGGGAACCTCGAAAGAAGCCGTATAGGTATCAGGATTGACTTCTTTTTCTCCCAATAACCTGTCATTCAAATAAAGTCTTACTTTAGGGGAACGACTATACACATGTACTGCCATCGTTTCGCCTTCGTATCCTTTCCAGTTCCAACTAAGGAATTCGTTTTTCCATCCCCAGTAGTTGATATCTTCTCTTTTCCCCTTGGCTACGGGAGGTTGTACTGCTAATGAAATATCACGTCTTTTCCAAAGAATGTCGCGATAATAAGATTGCGGTTTCTTGTCTCCGCAGAAGTCAATGTCACCACACCATGCATTATACCACGGCCATCCCATAAACTGCGGACTGTGTTCTCCCGGAGCAAGTTCGAGAGTATGTGCCAGACCGGCTTCACCCAGATAGTCGAGGGCAGTCCAGACAAAATCTCCAATCAGATAGGAATTCTTGTCGATCAGGTTCCAGTTCTGTGCTGCTTCTTTGGGCACCGATTCACTGCCGTACATAATCCGTTGCGGGAATCGTGCGTGATCTTTTTCATATTCCTTCCATTGATAATTGTAACCGGAGATATCCAGGTTCCGGAAAGCCCTTTCCGAATCCTTCTCCCAACTGAAATCTCTTCTGTCCCAAAACGAGTTAACAGCGGCAGTAGTGGCGCGGCTTGTATCATATTTGTGAATGGTTGCAATCAGTTTCCGGGCTATGATCTCTCCGGTGGGTTCGTCGGCGCGTTCAGCTATTTCATTGCCAATACTCCACATGATAATAGAAGGATGGTTTCTGTCTCTGCGCACCATGGTAGCTATATCGTGTTCGCTCCATTCATCGAAGAATTGGTGATAATCTTGCGGGCGTTTTACTTGTTGCCATTGATCGAATACTTCATCAATCACTAGCAATCCCAGTCGGTCACATGCCTGTAGAAAATATTCCGACGGCAAATTGTGTGAACATCTGACTGCATTGAAACCATTTGCTTTCATTAGCTCTACTTTGCGTTCTTCCGCCCTGTTGATAGCTACGGCACCTAATAAACCATTGTCATGATGCAAACAACCACCTTTTAATTTCAGCGGTTTCCCATTTAATAGAAATCCTTTTTCTGCGGAGAATTCGACGGTTCGTATTCCGAAAGGAACGGTTATTTCATCAGATAGCTTCTTCGATTTCACGGATAGATGTGCAGTATATAAACTAGGAGTATCTACCGACCATAATTCCGGCTTTTTTATATCAAAAGTGAGGGAAATGGGGATATTGGTTTCACCGGATATATTGACTGGTTGAGTAGTGGAATAAACCTCTTCCCCTTGTGGAGAAAATATCTGAATCTTCAGATGGGCGGTCACTTTTTCTTTGCCAGAGTTATGTAGAATAGAATGAAGATCAACCGTCGCTTTTTTACCTTCTACTTTGGAAGCATCTATAAAAGTGTCCCATTCGTCTAAATGTACTTTGTCTGTTTTCATTAACCATACGTGTCGGTAAATGCCGGAACCGGCATACCACCGACTGTTCAGACCTTCATTCACCACTTTGACGGCTATTATATTCGGAATGCCGGGAGCGTTGCAATATGGCTGGATGTCGATTTTGAAAGGGATATATCCATAAGGATTAAAACAGGCTTTCTGCCCGTTTATCCAGACTTCTGTCTGGTTATAAGCTCCTTCAAAATAAAGGGAAATAATCTTATCGGCATCTTCCGGCTGTATGGTGAATTCTTTTCTATACCATCCTTCACCTCCTACGGTTTGTCCGGTATCTGCCCCGCCTACACTCATGCGTGAAAAAGGACCGATTGTTATGCCTTCTCTTTGTACGGGCACAGGATCCATGCTCCAGTCATGAGGTAAGTCGAGTACTTTCCATTGAGTGTCTTTGAAAGATGTTTGTTCGGCATTGGCAATGCAACCCCGGTAAAACTTCCAGTTCTCATTCATACTGACTTTGCGTTCCGATGCGGAACTTTCAGCAATAAAACAGGGTATTAACGCTAAAAGAGCGAGTAGTCTAACAGAAGATTCGAAGTAGTTATTCATCATTTCCTATTCTTTGTTTAATAATGGGCAAAGATAGGAGGGAGAGCGGTGATGTGCGGAATAGAAATGTAACAAGATACTGCAACAAATGTATCAAACTTCCTTTTCATAGGGATTAAACTTGCTTGTCCCGGCAGGAAAACGTATCTTTGTTGGTAAGAAAACTATAACCGCAAGTTCTGATTATAAAACCGGAACTTTTGATTATGTAATCAGAAGTTTCAGTTATAAAACCAGAACTTGCGGTTTTAGTTTGCCCTAGAGGAAAAATAACTTTTCCTCTAGGGGAGAATAAGTTTTCTACCTATAGCGAGTAAGTTTTCTATTAGTAATCAATGTTTTAAATAAACTTTCGTAGTATGGCAATGTATGTAATGGAAGAAATGCCCGATATTCATGGAACGGGCGAACAGGTTCTTTATCCGCGGTTTGCAATGATGGAACAGGTATCTACCGAGGATTTGATACGTCAGATAGCATCCAGCAGTGGTTTTAATGTCGGAGATGTGGAAGGCGTAATTACACAGATAGGTATTGAGATGGCACATCAGATGGCAGAAGGCAAGTCTGTGAAGCTGGATGGCATCGGAACATTCTCTCCTTCGTTGGCGTTATGCAAAGATAAAGAACGCGAAAAGGCCGGAGAGGGTGAAACCCATCATAATGCACGAAGCATTGTGGTGGGAAACGTGAACTTTCGTGTAGACAGGAAAATGATGAGGCGTATCAATGGAAGATGTCTGCTGGAAAGAGCTCCGTGGAAGTCGCAACGTTCTTCACAGAAGTATACACCGGAGCAACGACTAGCATTGGCTGTTAGATATCTGGAGGAACATCCTTTTCTGACGGTCTACGAATACCGGAAACTGACAGGGCTGTTGCGTACAGCGGCTACCAATGAATTGCGGCAGTGGGCGTATACACCCGGTTCCGGTATCGGGATTGATGGCAGAGGAACACATCGGGTGTATATAAAGAAAACATAATTCATTATATTTGTATGATGATACGTTGAGAATTGGAATAAAGAGCATTGGGGGGAATTGCGGTGAGGGTGCTTTTCTTCAGGGACATGCTTGAGTGATAACTAAAATTAATAAAAATGGGGAATTTGATTTCATTTATGAAGGAAGTAGCTGAAGGGCTTCGAAAAAGTGGGAACTATGGAACTGCTCATGTTTACAGGAGTAGCATGAATGCTATCATTGCATTTAACGGGAGCAGGAATCTGCCATTCAAGAAAGTGAATCAGGAGTTTCTTAAAAGCTTTGAAACGTATTTGCGGGAAAAGGATTGTAGCTGGAACACAGTTTCAACCTATATGCGTACGTTGAGGGCGGTATACAACCGTGCGGTTGACCGTCGGATGGCGTCTTATATACCGCATCATTTCCGGTATGTCTATACTGGAACGCGTGCCGACAGAAAGCGTGCATTGGAAAAGGAGGATATGGAACGGTTGATGAAAGAGCTTCCCAAACAAATTCATCAGGGAAGAGGAGAATTACAACGTACGCGCGCGTACTTTTTCTTAATGTTCATGCTTCGTGGTATGCCGTTCGTAGATCTTGCGTATCTTAAAAAGCAGGATATAGTGGGGAATGTACTTACTTATCGTCGTAGAAAAACCGGAAGGCTTCTGACCGTGACGCTTCTGCCGGAAACTATGAAACTGATGAAAAAGTATATGAATACCGATTCTGCTTCTCCTTATCTTTTTCCCATACTGACTGGCGGAGAGAATACGGAAGCTACCTACAGGGAATATCAGATAGCTTTGCGTAATTTTAACTATCAGCTTCTGTTGCTGAAACAAGTACTTGCATTGACTTCTGATTTAAGCTCGTATACGGCTCGGCATACCTGGGCTACAATGGCATATTATTGCGAGATACATCCAGGCATCATTTCAGAGGCGATGGGGCATTCATCCATTATTGTCACAGAGACTTATCTAAAACCTTTTAAGAATAAGAAAATAGATGAAGCGAATGTGACGATTCTATCTTCGCTGAAAAGGAACTATATTTGTGGCAAGTAACTGATTTTTAGTGCTGTTACTTTGTAGGTAACGGGAAGAAAAGACGCTGCAAATATGAGCATATTTCTTAAAACATCCAAACAAAATCGTACATTTTTTCTAATAAACTACTCAAAATAGGAATAAACACAGAAGAACACGTGGATTCTTTGTCTTAGAACTTTGTTAACGTCTAAATTTTGCAATAGATTTCCCGCCCCTCTACTTTTTCTCATAAGTAGGGGTAAGAAGATTCGTCATATATCGTATTATTTTCTAGTATAGACTACTCCAAAAGAGCAGGCACAAGGGTTTTCCCGTTACCTACAAAGTAACGGGAAGAGGGGGAGTGAAGCGAAATAAATCATGAATTAGTACAAACAAATTTTTTATTTATTAATTGTATAACATTTAATTTACTTTTATGAGAAAATGGACGTATTTAGTCGCAACCTTGCTCATGGCAGGTACGACAGCGACATTCACGGGATGTATTGATACCGATGAACCGGAAGGCATTGCAGAACTTAGGGGAGCAAAGTCTGAATTTATCAAAGCTCAAGCTGCAGTTGAGCTTGTAGAGGCTGAATTGAGAAAAGCACAGGTTGCAGAGCAAGAGTTAGTTAATGCAGGTTTGGCACTTCAGAATAAGTCTGCAGAAATTGATTTGCAGTTGCATGAACTGGATATTCAGTTGAAGCAACTCCTGATTGAAAAGGAAGAAGCTGCTACTGCACAAGCAAAAGCGGAAGCGGAAGCTGCCATTGCAAAAGCGGAAGCTGACAAAACTAAGTGGGAAAATGAAAAGGCATTGATTGTTGAGCAGTATAAGGAAAAAATGCTTCTTGCCGAAACTGCCACTGCTAAAGCACAGGAAGCTTACAAACAAGCTATGGAACAGATTGAAGCTTCCAAGTTATTGCTGACAGATGAGGAACAAATTCGTTTAAATGTTGTAGAGGCAAAAGTTGCTTATGCTAAGATAGCTATGGATAAGGCTATGTATGGATATTCAACGACAGAAGTTAAGACTGAACAAAGGCTTGTATCTAAATCAACAAGTTCACAGACAAGTGTTGGCGAAGGAGCTGGGACAACAACTACTACTGGTACTGATGAAAAGTATATTACATATTATGTAATTACACAAAATCCGGATAATGCAAATAACGGATATGCAGAAGGTAGCTTGAAGAAACTTCAGGAACAGTTGGCGGACTATCCTAATTGGGTGGCTGATGGAAACATCGAGGCTAAATTGAAGAATGCTGTGGAAATCGCTGAATCCAATTTGAATATAGCGCAAAAAACAGCTGATGGATATAAGGCTATTTTGGATAATGAATATACTACATTAGCCGATTGGGAAGCAGAAGTTAAAAAGCTGAAGGATGAAATGGCAACATTAGATGTTCAGAAACGACAGTATGAACTTAAAAAAGAAGAATTAAAAGTTGCTAATCCTGATTTAGAAAAGAACAAAACTGCTGCTGAGAAAAAATTAGACGATGCTAAGGATGCTCTCGCTAAAGTTAATACTACTACTAATGTAGCTTCTGCTTACTCTAAAAAAGCAGATCAGAGCATTCTTAAAGGCCTGAATGATGCTTTTGATGGTATTGGTGGGGTAGTTGGCTATAATAAATCAACAGGTGAATTCAGCTATGCAAAAACGGTATTGGTTACTAAGGCGCAAGAACAGATTGATGGCTGGAATAAACTTATTGATGTAGCTACTCAAGGAATTGATTTAGAGGATCTTGCATGGTCTAAACTTGAAGTCGTGAAAGCAGAGGCTGAAGCAACAAAAGCTAATGAAACTTACGATGCTGATTATAAGGCATGGGAGAAAGCTCGCGATAAATATATTGAAGTTGAAGCTATTGATATAGATGCTTCAAAAAAAGCTGCCGAAGCTGCAATAGCTGCTTATAATAAATTGGGTGATGCTGCTAGAACACAGGATGCTAATATCAGTAAATTAGCTACTGCTTTAGCTGAGTACTATCAAGATGCTTTGGATAAGGAACTTAAAAGTACAAAAGCAGAAGCAACAGAGACTTCTACCAATACTAAAAAAGCAATTTCAGCTTGGATAATAGCTAATCCTTTGGCAAACTTCAAGTCAATTGTAGGGCTAGAACTAAATTTAATTGAATGGACAGCTGGTGCTGTGACAAAAGCTAATAAGATAGAACAAGCTAATGCAAATAAGCTTCTTGAACTTGGAGCATCTGCTGGTGATATTCCATATGAGTCATGGAAAAAAGCTTCAACAAAAGTATTTGGTGATAAATTTAATCGTGATAATGAACCTAGAAGAGTTGCTGTGTCAGCTGATATGGTTCTTAAGGAAGTTAATGGCAATAGACTGGCAACAGAATTGCAAGATGGTGACTATGGAACTCTTGGTATCTCTATTTATGCAACGGCAGAAGCTGCACGTCTGACTGCTGTGATAAACCAGGCTGATACCTATAAAGCTTTGAAAGCAGAGTTTACAGCTCAAAAAGCTAAAGAACAAGCTACGCTGGATAAGAAAAAAACAGAATTGGCTGCAAATGTAGCAAAAGCAGAGACTGCTTTGACTGACGCTAAAGCAGCTTATGATAAAGTCTTTAAGGAAGTAGAGGCAAATATTAAGAAAGTTAGTGAGGATTATGACTATAAAGACGCTATAAAAGATAAAATTGAGTCTACAATTTCTGACTATATTGCTAGCCTTGATGAGTTAGGTGATGATTATAAAGATATGACTTTGGAGGAAATCAAAGAAGCTATTAATGCTGAATATTTAAAAGCTGTTACTAGCCTTCTTGATAAAAAAGCAGCTTTGGCTACTGCTGAAAGAAATTTAGAGAAGTTGGCTGAAGGTACGTATACTGATAATAATTATATCGAGGATACATTTGCAAATATTCAGGAAAATATCAAAGTAAAACAGGCTGAATATGATGCTGCCAAGGCAGACTATGATACTGCAAGCGCTCAGTTGAAAGCACTTCTTGCTATCTTCCTGAAATAATTCCCTAACTACGTAAAAGTAACAAGATGATAAAAAAACTATGCACATTACTTTTGCTGACCTGTATGACAGCTGCGCCTTCAATGGCGCAGCGTTACAGCAGCAGTGATGATGCGTCGTTTGCCCCGAAGAAAGGACAGTGGCAGGTTTCAGTCCTGCTTGGTAGCGGAAAGTTTTTTAACGAAAACACTTCTTATCTGCTTCCCAAGTTCTCCAATGACGGAGGAGTAGTCGGACTTCCCAATGGAGGGAAGGATAACTCCGGCGATCTGAACCGCTATCTGAACATCGGGAGTCTGAATAATAATAGTCTGGTCAATATAGCCGGAATTGAAGGTAAGTATTTCGTGTCTGACAATTGGGATGTAAATTTCCAGTTCAGCATGAACGTCAGCCTCACTCCTAAGAAAGACTATGTAGAAGGAGACAACAGTGTGCCCGACATGATTATCCCTGCGCAAAGTTATATCAATGCGCAGATGACCAACAACTGGTATGTATCTGTCGGTTCCAACTACTATTTCAAGACTCGCAACGAACGTATTCATCCGTATCTTGGAGGCGCACTCGGCTTCCAGATGGCACGCATTGAAACGACCGAACCATACACCGGAGACACCTATAAGGATAGTGACGACTCGGAAGAACTTCCGTCACAGGTCTATGTTTCCGGAAGTAAAGCCGGCCAGATGTACGGTTTCAAAGTAGCTGCCGTAGCAGGTATCGAGTATAGCATTGCCAAAGGTTTTGTTTTCGGTTTCGAAATGCACCCTCTGGCTTACCGTTATGACCTGATACAGATTTGCCCGAAAGGATTTGATAAATATAACGCCAGTCACCACAACATCAAGATATTTGAAATGCCTGTAGTGAAACTGGGATTCAGATTCTAAGGATGAATGATTATACAAATGTATGAATGAAAAGAGAAAGCCGTTCAGCTGATAGTGCGGACGGCTTTTCTTTTTTAAAGAAGAATGAAGAGCTTAATGAACAAATATGTGAAACTTTTATCTTTTCTTTCGGGAGTATGCCTGATAGTGGCTTGCACCGGGCATCAGATAAGAGGTTACGAAATTAACGGCAGTGCACCTTTGCCCGAATTCGAAGGAAAAATGGTTTATATGAAAGATGCTTCGAGCGGGCAGCCGGTAGATAGTGCAGAAATAATCCATGGAAAGTTTGCTTTTGCCGATACGGTGACTATTGTGTCGCCCGTAGTAAAAGTGCTTTCTATTTGTGCCAGCAAATCGGGACTGGAATACCGCCTCCCTGTCGTCATAGAAAATGGTAGTATCCAAGCCGATATTTCCGATGTGGTTTGTACGGGAGGAACAATGCTGAATGAACGGATGCAGGATTTTCTCATGGCTGTTGATGAATATTCCACAGCCTGCGAGAACAAACAAACGGAACAGATAAAATCCGGATTTGCGGATTTATTGAAAAAATACATAGAAATCAATGATGACAATGCGGTAGGAGAATATATCCGGACTGCTTATCGTTCATCACTTTGATGCAATCAGATTGCTTTTAAGACTATAAACTAAATTTCCCACATAATAATATCCTCTCCAGATATTTCCTCCATATTTTTATAGAAGGGAATGTTGCATAAGAGAGACAGAAATGTGCCCTTGTGAAAGTCCGTATTTCTGTATTGTTATGTTTTGAGGACGTTCCCGTATTTCCCATTCCCTTTTTCCCCCGGGGACGTCCTTTTTCCCTTTAATCCTGCGAGTGATATTGTGTAGGCAACACTCCGAACATCTCCTTAAAACATTTACTGAAATAACTCGGTGTAGCGAATCCCACCTTTTCCGATATCTCAATAACGGTCAGTTCCGTATGAGTCAGTAATCCGGCAGCTTTCTTCAAACGGATGCTTCGGATAAATTCTGTGGGTTTCTGTCCGGTGATAATTTGCAGTTTACGGTAAAGATTCATTCGGCTCATACACATGTCGTCACTGAAAGCTTCCACGCTATAATCACTGTTATCCAGATTCTTTTCGACCAGTTCGATTGCTTTTTCCAGGAATCGCTCATCTACTTTGGAGGAAGTGAGATCTTCCGCATTAACCTCAATGCCTGACAAGAATATCTGTTTCCGTTTTTGCTGCAATGCCAGCAGATGCTGGATCCGGTTCTTTAAAATATCCATGTTGAAGGGCTTTGTCAGGTAGCAGTCTGCTCCCGATTGGTATCCTGCCAGTTCGTTTTCGTCACCTGTGCGGGCAGTAAGCAGAATAATGAAGATGTGTGAAGTCTTCATATTCTCTTTCAGCCGGAGACATAATTCAAACCCATCCATTCCCGGCATCATGACATCACTCACAATGATATCCACTTCTTTCTCATTGGCGATGGCTTCCGCTTCTTCTCCGTTGGAGGCTTCCCATACCTGATATTCTTGTGATAACTGCTGATACATGAATTGGCGGAATTCTTCATTGTCTTCTACAATCAAAATGGTCTTCCGGGCATCTGATGAGTTCGTTTCAGTTGCTCCGGATTCATCCGGTATGTTCTCCTCTCTCGGTAACAAACGTTTATCAACCAGATTGGTAGGAAGATAGACACAGAATTCAGTTCCTTCTTCCTTATTACTTTCCACTTCTATAAAGCCTTGATGCATGGCGACATATTCTTTCACAATATGCAATCCGATGCCGCTTCCTGCTGTTGCCTGTCTGTGAGTGTTTGCCCCGATCTGATAATAGCGGTCGAATATATGGGGAAGTTCATCTGCTGCTATTTCCTGCCCGGTGTTCTGCACGATGATGCAGACGTACTGTATCCCTCCTCTGTTCTCCATTTTGAAAAACACATCGATTCTTCCTTCAGGAGGTGTAAATTTGAACGCATTATTGAGTAAGTTGTAGAGAATCCTGTGTACTTTATCCCGGTCAAGATACATATAAAGCGTTTGTTTCAGTGGTATGACTGAAAAGTGAATCTGCTTGTTGTTCGCATACGACTCGAATGCTTCGCAAGTAGTTGTGACAAATTCACGGATATCTGCATTCGTCAGATTCAGTTTTTCTTCGCTCACTTCCAGTTTGCGGAAATCCAGTAATTGATTGACTAATTGCAGCAATTCTTCAGCATTGCGATAGATGGAAGATAACTGTTGCTTTAACTTGCCGTCCTGAATCTCCGATAGTAGACTGCTTAGAGGAGTGATAATCAGCGTCAGGGGAGTGCGTAAGTCGTGGCTGACATTCGTAAAGAAACGGAATTTCATCTGTGTCAGTTGTTCTTCCAACTGTTCCTGTTGCTTCCGGTGCAGACGGTTGAAGTAGATCTTTATGACTCCTGTCGCTATCAGAATAAAAGAAAACATATAGAGGGCATATGCCCACCATGTCTCGTACCATGCCGGTAGACGATTGATTTGCAGGCAGGACATGGGCTGTGCCCAACAACCGTGAATGTCCGTCGCTTTAATTTCCAGTGTGTAGTTGCCTTTGGGAAGTTTGGTGAAATATGCAGTGTTTACTCCCGGAGGAAGTGATTTCCAGCTTACATCCCATCCTTTCAGACGATAAGCATAACTGATTTGTCCGGCGTGCAAGTGTTCTAGCGTAGAAAAGGATATTTCTACATTGATATTATCAGGATTCAATTCTATTTGTCGGGTATTTATACCTGTTATTTGTGTTTTTCCGTCTATTTTGATGGAGGATATAACGGGCTTTATATCGTTGGGAGATTGATCCAGCTCTGCAGATGGGGTAATCAGACAAAAAGCACCGATCCCTCCGAGGCAAATCGCCCCATCTTCCATTTTGCGGATGGAAAGGAAATAATCCACTTGAATGAAGCGGTCGGAATTATACAGTATTCTAAATGAATGATTCGTAGGGTTGTACTCTTTTACGTATGGGTCTGCCAATATCCACAAATGTCCCAAGTTGTCTATCTCCATTCCTTTGATAGCATCTCCGTTTGTGTTGCAGGCATTCTCTTCCCGGGTGATAACTTTAGTTTGCGGATGATAGCTGTACACATTTCCTTCCAAAGTAGCTACCCACACTTTACCATCAGGAGCGATGAGGACAGATGAATAGTTTTCTCCTTTCCGAATCGTATGTCTTTCTCCTTCCGGGGAAAAATATTGGAACTCCAATGCTTCTGTAATGCAGAATATCGTTCCGTCCGGGGCAACTGCCAGGTCGTTTATCATATCCGTGCCCCCCTGAAACTTCTTAAGTTCCCCTTTGGAAAGAGAATATTGATAGATGGCATTTTCTGTGCCTATCCATAAGTTTCCCTGATTGTCCTCACTCAATACACGAATCTGTCGGGCATCCGGCAATTGAATCTCTTTTGTCAGTTTCATCTTCATGCCTTCATGTTGCAGATGCAATAGACACGCATTATCGGATGCAGCCCAGATTCCAGATTGATTATGACATTTCTCGATACATTTTATGATATTATACTTTCCTGTTTCTTCGGAAAAATCCGATGCAAAAGAAATCTGTTCGGAAGTGGGATGGTAGATGGATAATCCGGTTCTTCCCTGCCATATCCAATAATAGTCTTCTTCTTGAATCGTTCTGTCTGCCATCACCGGATAACCGGTAATAACGGACATGGCAGAAGCGGGGTAACGTTTGATTTTGTTGGCGTCGAACGAGAGGATAAACGTATGGGGAGAATATCCTGGAACCCATACATTGCCGGCACGGTCTTCAATGATTCTATCCAATATCTTTTTGCCTTTAGGAAGAAAACTTTCCGTATCGACGGGATGCAGCGCATTATCTACAATTCGGTAAGCATATAAATTGTCCATCGCTGAAACCCACAACACTCCCTGCCGGCTGTCTTTAAGTAATCCCAGTATTTGAGTTTTATGCGGTGTCTGTTCGTACCCTTCTAAGGTGGCGGGTTGTAACTTGCAGATTACTTCCTCCGATTGTGGATTGGAAGAAGGGATTAATTGTACAACTCCTTTTCCCCAAGTGGCCACCCAATAGCATTCATTTTGTACGTCTTCAATCATTTGTATAGGCGATGCGTCACACGTCCATTGATAAGGCGAGAAGCTGTCTGTTGACGGATGATATTGTAGAAGACCTCCCGATCCTTGCAGTACCCAAAGTTGATGTTTTCCATCTTCGTAAAAGTCAGTAACGTTTCGTCTCGTGCCCTTCCATTCTGAAGGATAACTCCCAAGACATTTGCCTTCACTGGAAAAGTGGTAAATCATACCTTCGGCCGAAGTCCAGATAGTGCCGTCATGAATAGCCCGGACAGCATCGACTCTTTGCTTCTTGAGTTCCCCGTCTGTTATTTCGTAGATTTGATAATTAGCTTTATCTAATCTGTATAAACCACGTTTGGTGCCGAACCAGATATGATGTCCGTTGTCTTCTGTTATACAGGTAATGTCGTTGCTGGATAGCAGGTGAGGCGTATTTAAGTCTGAACGGAAGACATTAATCTGATAACCGTTGTCACGGCACAGGCCTCCGCCTTCTGTTGCATACCACATATAACCTTCGCTATCCTGAAGAATCCGGTGAATATGTGCTACCGGTAACAATCTTTGAGTAGGAAGCTCCGTGACGACGACTTGTTGAGACGAAACGGAAAGAGTAGTCATTAGACTGAGAATGAGACTATAATAGTATTTTAAAGTCATGCTTTTTATTTTAATACAGATAGCTATGTTTTTTCCAGACAAAGATAGTCTTTTTTTACAAATACTTTATATCTTTGCAAAACAATGGCATATGCCGCGATTTAACCATACCACTGAAAATATGAAAACAAAAACTTTATTAGGCTTCTTTCTTCTTTCTCTCATGGCTTTTGGTATATCAGCCTGTCAAGATGATGCAGAGATTATTTTATTTAGCGGTTCCAAATTAATCGACGAAACGGGAACCTGTACGAATACGATTTCTTCTACAGTCCTGTATCTTAATGGATGGGAAGCGGAGAATATCGGGATAGCTAATGGAAAAGGTGGTTACTCGGCACAAAGCTCCGATGAGACGATTGTGACGGCAACAGTCAACGATAACAGGTTATGGCTTAGCTCACATGGTAAAAAAGGGAAAGTAACGGTTACCGTTAGTGATAAAGACGGCAATTATGTCACGCTGCCTGTTACTGTTTCTTATGGTGTACTGACTTTTACATGTCTCGACCAACCTGAATTCCAAGTTTCCAGACCTAGTGAGGATATGTTGTTATTGTTGGATGCAGAAGATGACTTGCAGGAGAAAGTGAATGTAGCAATGGCTCCTTATGCTTTTATTAATAGAGGAGATATCTGTGTGTTACGACCGGATGATGTGTATCGTTTGTCTGAAGAAGGAGAAGGAGGGAAATTCACCTATAAAACAAAGGATGAACAGGTGCTTGTTGAAGGGACATATCGGATAGAATGGGCTTCATTGGCCGGAAAAAAGAAAAAAGCTTTTGTCTTTACATATACAGGTGAAAATGATGTAGAGAAACAACACACCTTCTTTAATTTTAGTCCGTATTTAGGAACTCAAAGTCTTACAAGAGAAAGAGGTCCGATTACTACGGCATGGTTGGAAGATGTATCTGATTCGCCTTATCTTGAAGGTTTTTTACCTGAGGATAGAACAGTTGTATACTGGGTGGATACAATGATTTCCAGTTTATCTGCGGAGGATTTATAATCATTTGTACGGGCTTTATTGTAAAGCCCGTATACGTACTTCGGTTGTTTTCTCATTTTTCAACCCCTCTTTTACTTTATTGATATCCGTATCTCCGTAATGATAAGGATACAAAATGCGCGGCTTGATAATTTGAGTTGCCCGTATCGCTTGTTCCGGTGTCATGGTGTAGGGTTGGTTGACTGGCAGGAAAGCGATATCAATATCTTTCACTTGGGTCAGTTCCGGAATATCTTCCGTATCTCCGGCAATATAAATACGAGTTCCTCCCAGAGTCAGAATATATCCGTTGTCACGCCCTTTGGGATGGAATTTGTCTCTGCCGGGAGTTGTATTATAGGCAGGCACGGCTTCCAGTTTGATGTCATCTGCAAGTTGAAGCACATCACCGTTCTTCATCTCCTGTCCTCTATTCAGCATTTTTCGGCAATTAGGATTGGCTATAATTCTGGTCCGACTCGTTTCGATAGCTGCTATTGCTTTGGTATCGAAATGGTCGCCATGTTCATGCGTAATCAAGATGAAATCCGCCTTCGGCTGTTGTGTATAGTCGGCATAATCGGATACTGGATCAACGAATATTTTTTGTCCTGCATACTCTAATAATAAGCTGGCATGCTTGAAGAAAGTGATCTTCAGGCTTTTTCCACTCTTGGTGGTAAACGAATCCATTTCAAAGTCAGGCATCTTTGTAGTCAGATTAATGGGGTTATAAAATGAATGGGAATAAGAAAATCCGTAAGAAAGGCATAACACGAATGCTAATAATAGATTCTTTTTCATATCTGTACAGAATTTGGTTCCCTGCAAAGATAAACATCCGGGAGGATTTATCGGTTCATATTTGAAATGATTCTCCGCGAAATTAACTTTCTTTTTGTGGAAAATAAGAAGGCACGGGAATGAAAGATTTCCCGTGCCTTCTCTTATTATTTTATGCCTTTACGGTATTCTTATGCGTTCAATGCCTGTTCGATATCAGCAATAATATCATCCGCATTTTCGATACCTACCGATAGACGGATCAAGTCCGGGCGTACACCTGCTTCCATCAGTTGCTCATCCGTCAACTGGCGGTGAGTATGGCTCGCCGGATGGAGCACGCAACTACGTGCATCCGCCACGTGAGTAACGATCGCAATGAATTCCAGTGAATCCATAAACTTGATAGATACGTCACGTCCGCCTTTCAGTCCGAAGGAGATGACTCCGCAGGAACCATTCGGCATATATTTCTGTGCAAGGCTATAATATTTATTGTCCGGCAGTCCGCAATAGTTTACCCAGGCAACTTTCTCATTTTTAGAAAGATATTCGGCTACTTTCTGCGCGTTGCGGCAGTGTTGAGGCATACGCAGGTGCAACGTTTCAAGTCCCAGATTCAATAAGAAAGAATTTTGCGGGCTTTGGATGCTGCCGAGGTCACGCATCAGTTGGGCAGTTGCTTTGGTGATATAAGCACCTTTACCGAATGCTTTGGTATAAGTCAGTCCGTGGTATGACTCGTCCGGAGTACAAAGTCCCGGGAATTTTTCAGCATGAGCATCCCAGTCAAAATTACCGCTGTCTACGATACAGCCACCTACGCTTGTAGCGTGTCCGTCCATGTATTTGGTAGTAGAATGAACCACGATGTCAGCTCCCCATTCAAATGGGCGGCAGTTGATCGGGGTCGGGAAAGTGTTGTCAACAATCAAGGGAACCCCGTGACTGTGTGCGATGCGTGCAAATTTCTCAATATCCAGTACTTCAAGAGAAGGGTTGGAAATCGTTTCACCGAATAAAGCTTTTGTATTCGGTTTGAAAGCTGCAGAAATTTCTTCTTCGCTGGCATCCGGATTAACGAAAGTCACATCGATGCCTAGCTTCTTCATGGTCACGCCAAACAGGTTGAACGTACCTCCGTAAATAGCGGAAGAGCAAACAAAGTGATCTCCTGCCTGACAGATATTAAAAATGGCATAGAAGTTGGCAGCCTGACCGCTGGAAGTCAGCATAGCGGCTACACCACCTTCAAGGGCAGCGATTTTGGCGGCAACAGCGTCATTCGTTGGATTTTGCAGGCGGGTATAAAAGTAACCACTGTCTTCCAGGTCGAACAGGCGGGCCATCTGCTCGCTGGTATCGTATTTGAAAGTTGTACTTTGATAGATGGGCAATACGCGTGGTTCGCCTTTTTTAGGCGTCCATCCTGCCTGTACACACAGGGTTTCCGGTTTGAATTGTTTTGCCATAATGTTATCGGGTTTTAATGTTTTATTTCAAAAAATGTTTTAATGCTGCAAAAGTAGGGAAAATAATTGTATTTTTGCCCTGTTTATGAGTGAAATGATACTCTTGCGAAGGAGATAGTTAATGTAGTTATGAAAAATAAACTCTATATTCTTTTATTCTTAGCTTTTCTTTTTTCGGGCACAACTCTTTGGGCACAGCAGAAGGCAACTCCGAAGGCGGGTGAAGGCATCTCTTCTTTTCTGTTGAGGCACAACCGCTCTCCGAAGAAGTATTACGACGATTTTATTGAGCTGAATAAACAGAAACTGGGAAAGAACAATGTGCTTAAAGTGGGCGTAACGTATGTTATTCCTCCGGTAAAGAAATCGACGGCTACTCCTGCAAAAAGTACTTCCACTAAAGAAACTTCTAGTAAAGATGCTCCCACTAAGAATGCCGATGCGAAGAATACAGCTTCCGAAAGTTCCGGGACAAAGCAACAATCTCCGAAAGCTAAATCAACAAAAATAGGAACCACCCTCAATGAGCCTCTGTTTGGAAAGCAACTGGCTGATGTGAAAGTCACTTCCAACCGTCTTGCCGGTGCTTGCTTCTATGTGGTCAGCGGACATGGAGGTCCTGATCCGGGTGCTATCGGGAAAGTTGGTAAATACGAATTGCACGAAGATGAATACGCTTATGATATTGCCCTCCGTCTGGCACGTAACCTGATGCAGGAAGGAGCCGAAGTCCGTATCATCATTCAAGATGCTAAAGATGGTATCCGTGATGATTCGTACCTGTCAAACAGTAAACGGGAGACTTGTATGGGCGATCCAATTCCTTTGAATCAGGTGCAACGCTTACAGCAACGCTGCGATAAAATAAACGCCCTTTATCGGAAAGACCGTAAGAACTACTCTTATTGCAGGGCAATTTTTATTCATATCGATAGCCGTAGTAAGGGAAAACAAACGGATGTCTTTTTCTATTATTCGAATAAAAAGGGAGAAAGCAAACGATTGGCGAATAATATGAAAGATACGTTTGAGTCAAAATATGATAAGCATCAACCCAACCGGGGCTTTTCCGGCACAATAAGCGGGCGTAACTTATACGTACTTTCCCATACCACTCCCGCTTCCGTCTTTGTGGAGTTGGGTAATATCCAGAATACGTTCGATCAGCGTCGGTTGGTGATGAATTCCAATCGTCAGGCACTCGCCAAATGGCTGATGGAAGGCTTCCTGAAAGACTACAAGGAGAAGAAATAACATTTTTACTTCTCCTTTCGTGAACAAAATAAAAATCTGAATGTTTTATATATGCAAATCGCCTGATGGCTACTTGTAGGTATGCGAATATATATAGGCTAGTGAATATGCCTCCCCGGCATAACAGGAAGATTGCATAGTAGTTTTGTCGTGTTTTATTTTGTGTTTGTGTTGTGACGGTGCTGCGATGTGAATCGGGGTACCGTTTTTTCGTTTCTCTTGAATTCCTTAAAGGGCGTGCTATTTCATTTTCTTATCATATTATTGAATAAAATCTTATCAATCCTGTGAACAAAATCCGGAAATGTATGTTATTTATTGTGCAAATCGCCTGATAAAGCTTCTTGTGTGTATGCGAATATAGATAAGTCAAGCAAGGTATGCCTCCCCGGCATGACAGGAAGATTGCATAGTAGTTTTGTCGTGTTTTATTTTGTGTTTGTGTTGTGACGGTGCTGCGATGTGAATCGAGGTGCCGTTTTTTTTGTCACATATAAAGAAACGGCAGGCTTACAAATAAGAAACGAGCTTACAAATCTCCTAAAGTATATCATAGAATCTCTGCAAGCTCGTTTTATGAGTGGTGCTTTTGCGCACCTTATCTAGTTGTTATAAAGGCATATTACCATGCTTCTTGGGCGGGTTTGTCTGCATCTTGTTTTCCGTCATTTCCAGTGCCTGAATCAGACGTTTGCGAGTCTGTCTCGGATAAATGATTTCGTCAATATATCCCAGCTCGGCAGCCTGATACGGAGTGGCAAACTTTTCTTTGTAGGCTTCCAGTTCCTTGGCCTTTGTTGCTTCGTCAGCTTTGCGGAACAGGATATTGATGGCGCCGTCCGCACCCATCACAGCAATTTCTGCACTTGGGTAAGCGAAGTTCACGTCAGCTCCGGTCTGCTTAGAGTTCATTACGATATAAGCACCACCGTAAGCTTTGCGGGTAATCACTGTCAGTTTGGGAACAGTGGCTTCTGCAAATGCATAAACTATTTTTGCACCGTGACGGATGATACCATTGTTTTCCTGTGTATATCCCGGAAGGAATCCCGGAACATCTTCGAATGTAATCAATGGAATATTGAAGCAATCGCAGAAACGGATAAAACGGCTTGCTTTGTCGCTGGCATCAATATCGAGAACACCGGCAAGATAAGCTGGCTGATTCGCTACGATACCTACCGAACGACCTGCCATACGGGCAAAGCCAATGATAATATTCTTAGCAAAGTTCGGCATCACTTCGAAGAAATAGCCGTTGTCTATAACACGTTCGATAATGTCTTTCATGTCATACGGTACGTTCGGGTCTACCGGAACGATTGTATCCAGAGAAGTATCTTCGCGGTTTGTTTCGTCAGTGCAAGGTTGTTTCTTAGCTTCATCCATATTATTCTGCGGTAAGAAAGAAAGCAGTTCACGGATGCTCATCAGCAATTCTTCTTCGGTATTGCACATAAAGTGAGTCACACCGCTTTTGCTGCTATGTGTCATTGCGCCACCCAGCTCTTCTTTACTTACTTCCTCATGAATCACAGCTTTTACTACATCCGGACCAGTCACAAACATGTGACTTTTTTCTTTCACCATAAAGATGAAATCGGTCAGGGCAGGAGAGTAGCAGGCACCTCCGGCGCAAGGACCCAGGATTGCCGAAATCTGTGGAATCACACCGCTGGCCATTGTATTCTGATAGAAAATATCAGCATAACCGGAAAGGCTCTCGATCCCTTCCTGGATACGTGCACCGCCCGAATCATTCAAAGCGATAATCGGGGCACCGTTCTTCAATGCAAGTTGTTGTACTTTCACAATCTTTTTAGCATTGGAAGCTGACAGTGAGCCGCCATATACCGTAAAGTCATAAGCGTAAACAAACACCTGTCGACCGTCCACCTTTCCGTAACCGGATACGATACCATCTCCCGGAATTTTGTTTTTATCCATGCCATAGTTCGTACAACGGTGAACCATCAACTTATCCAGTTCAACGAAAGTACCTTTATCGAGCAACATCTCAATACGTTCGCGAGCAGTCATTTTACCGCTTTCGTGTTGCTTCTCTATTTTATCAACGCCTCCACCAAGAGAAGCGATGCGGTCACGTTCCTCGAACGTGGCGTATGCTTTATTCATTTCTTCCATAATGCAATCCGTTCTTATATTATGCAATCGGTTCTAATGTTATTAACGTCTGGTCGCCGGTTATGTTATCACCTTCCTGAACCAGAATTTCTTTAATGCGGCAGTCTGAAGTCACTTTGTAGTTACTCTGCATCTTCATGGCTTCGATAACGATAGCGGTGTCTCCCGCCTTCATTTCCTGACCGACTGCAACAGGTATTTTCACTACTTTGCCCGGCATCGGAGAAATGATACAGTCATTCTGTTCTTCTTCCCCTTTTTTGCGCATACGCAGATATTTTGCCTGGCTGTCCACTATTTCTACATTGAAACTGCTATAATGCGTATTCACTTTATAGCTTTTTCCGTTATCACGACGAATCAGCTGTGCGTTCGAACTGCGTCCGTCCATCAATATGTTGCAAGTACCGTTTTCTGCCATCACTACGTCTGCTTCAAACGTTTTTCCATCAATGGTGAGCACTACCTTGTTATCTTCCTTGCTGACCAGTTCTACTTCGGCCACACGGTTTCCTATATGAATTTCCATAATTGAATTCTCTTTGTTAAAATTTAGATTCTCAACACACCCTTATGCAATCCGAACTCTTTCCACTTGCTGATAGGGCGGTTGTCGGCAGCCATACCGCTGTTGTTCTCTTCGAGATTCATCAAATAGTCTATATAAGCAGCGATCAGGGCAATATTTTCGGAATATTCGCTGGTGCGCGTAATCCGTTGTTGCAGAAACTCGCTGTTCTTGGCGATGAATCCTGTGTCATAATGACCTTCTACAAAATCAGGAGTATCCATGATGGCACGCAGATAACTGATGTTGTTTTTCACTCCGGTCAATTTATATTCGTGGAGAACACGACGCATCCGCTCAATCGCATATTCGCGATTGGTAGCCCACACAATCAGTTTACCGATCATCGGGTCATAGTAGATCGGAATTTCATATCCTTCATATACATAACTGTCAATACGCACACCGATACTGTTCGGTTCTGTAATTTGTTTGATGATACCCGGACTTGGCATGAAATTCATTTCAGTGTCTTCGGCACAGATACGACATTCGATAGCGTGCCCGCGTTGCTGGATATTCTCTTGTTTCAGTTGAAGCACTTGTCCGTCAGCAACTTTAATTTGCTCTTTCACCAAATCTACTCCAATCACTTCTTCCGTAATCGGATGTTCCACCTGCAAGCGGGTGTTCATCTCAAGGAAATAATAGTTGCGGTGTTTGTCAACAAGGAATTCGATAGTACCTGCACCGATGTAGTTCACAGCTTTAGCCGCCGCTACCGCTTTTTCACCCATGTCTTTTCGCAGTTCGGGAGTGACGAAAACCGAAGGAGTCTCTTCCACGATTTTCTGGTTACGGCGTTGCACGGAACATTCGCGTTCGCACAGATGGATGACGTTTCCATGCTTGTCACCAAGAATCTGGAACTCGATGTGATGAGGCTCTTCAACGAACTTCTCCAGGTAAACCGTGTCGTCGCCAAAGGAAGACAATGATTCGCTCTTGGCAGTGGTATATGCTTCTTCTACTTCTTCGGCACTGTGGATGAGGCGCATACCTTTTCCACCACCGCCCATAGAGGCCTTCAGCATCACCGGATAGCCGATTTTATTGCAAAGTTCTATGGCTTCTTCCACACTTTTCAAATTGTCTTGTGTGCCGGGAACAACGGGTACTCCCGCCTCGATCATTTTGATACGGGCAGCAATTTTATCCCCCATGGCTTCCATTGTTTCCGGATTAGGTCCGATAAAGATGATTCCTTCTTCCTGACATCGACGGGCGAAGGTAGCATTCTCGGACAAGAAGCCGTAACCCGGATGGATGGCGTCCGCATGAGCTGCTTTCGCCACTTCGATGATTTTTTCTATATTCAGATAACTCTCTTTGGATGCTGCCGGCCCTACGCAATAAGCTTCGTCTGCATAAAGCACATGCTTCGCGGTCCGATCTGCTTCGGAGAAGATAGCGATACTCGTTATCTCCATCTCCCGGCAGGAGCGCATCACCCTTACGGCAATTTCACCGCGATTGGCTACTAAGATTTTTTTTATCATACTTTTTTCAATTAAGTACATACTTATTAATGTCTTCCCATCTAATGGACATACTCCACCCGACGAAAAACAGTATTTTTTTGATTTGGGGCTTAACAAGTGATGCTCTTTCTCCTAACCCACGAGGAGGGGAGCGTCTTACACAAAATGGCAGGTCTTCTGACTGACTCTTGTCTTATTTGCCTTCCCGATTAACATCAGTGGCGTTAAATTAGTTCAATTATAAGACATTGAACAGAGCTTCACAGCAGCGGGACTGTCCGGGACTTACACCCGATTCCCTATTAATCGTCGTCCGTTGGATACGGATTCTGAACCATTTCGGGGGGCAAAGATAAATAAATATTAAATAAGATGTTCCTTTTTTGCACGAAAGTTTCATTTTTGTGCAATGCTTATCTTTAAATAAGGATTCTTTAATTAGTGTATAACCTTGCTACTTTTCTAAACTATATTTCTCTTGATATTGTTAGGTTGATAGTAATTAATTAAAAGGAGATATTCGTATGAAAGAAAAGAAAATAGCTCGTGAAGAAAGAAATCAGGAGAAACTGGCTAACGGTGATTGGGTAATGGCAGAGTTTTATGCAACGTGGTGTCCTCATTGCCAACGTATGAAACCGGTTGTTGAAGAATTTAAGAAACTGATGGAAGGAACATTGGAAGTGGTATTGGTAGACATCGATCAGGAACCTGCCCTTACAGATTTCTATACAGTTGAGTCGACTCCTACCTTTATTCTTTTTAGAAAAGGACAACAGCTCTGGAGACAATCCGGCGAATTACCTTTGGAAAGATTGGAAAGAGCAGTGAAAGGATTCAAATCCTGAAAGGTTTGGATCTGATTGCCATAGCTTTTATTACTATAATATAGAATAGAACATACCTGCAGTATTTTTTTATTAATACTGCTATGAATAGAGTTGTGTTGATAAGGTGATAGCAAGTTTTATCTACTAGCTTTCGGGCTTTGGTCAAGTTTGATAGAATTACTATCATTATATCCACTTTTTTAGTGTATTCTGAAAAAAACTGCTATCTTTGTACTGTCGTAATAAGTAGAGAAATGGTTGTTGAGTTTGAAAAGGAATATCTTTCAGAACTTTATTATGAAGGTAAATGTAGCGATAAGAAGCATCGTTTTCAACCTCAAGTAATAAGGAATTATGTGAAGCGAATTGTCATTTTGGCTGAAGCGTTGAATGTAGAAGCACTTTATCCTTTGAATTCGTTGAATTATGAAGTCTTGACGGGAGTTAAAAAAGGTATTTCATCTATTCGGATCGATAAACAATATCGACTGGAATTTAAAATATCGACTATGGATTCCGAACCCATCATAACTGTTTGTTCTATAATCGACATAACGAATCATTATAAATATTGCGAATCCGTATTTGATTTATTAGTTAAAATTTAGGGTAATTAGTGCGATTGCAATTTTTCCCTTCGTAGGTCCCCGAGGTCCCGCGGT
>NZ_DAWCXD010000045.1:0-37205 GCF_052357945.1 Bacteroides sp.
CAGTCAATAAATTTCCACAACTTTACTGCAATGTAAATTACCATAAAAAAAGCTGTACACGTACAAATCAATAATGTATCCGTAAATACTGCCAAAGTCTGTATCAATCCTTGTTTCGCGGGATGACTGACATGAGCCGTGGCAGCCGCATTCGGAGCCGATCCCATACCGGCCTCATTGCTGAAGAGCCCTCTCTTGATACCTTGCATCAATGCCATGCCTACTCCTCCTGCCAGTGCCTGTTCCCAACCAAAAGCATGACTGACAATCAGCGCGATGACACCCGGTAAATGAGTGATATTGAGTATAACAATCACCAGCGCCAGCCCCACATATCCCAATGCCATAACCGGCACGATAATGCTGCTGACACGGGCAATGCGTTGAATACCTCCGAAGATGATAACCAACGTCAGCAATGTCAGTACCCCTCCCAATATAATATGATTGAACCCGAAAGCATGCTCCGCAGCAGCACAGATGGTATTGCTCTGTACAGAATTGAAAGCAAAACCGAAAGTGATGCTTATTAATATGGCAAAAAGCATTCCCATCCACGGTTGTTTCAATCCCTTCTTCATATAATAGGCAGGACCTCCGATGAATGAATCCTTTCCGCGTATTTTGTATAATTGCCCTAAGGTAGACTCGATGAAAGCACTCGAAGCCCCTAACAGTGCGATGACCCACATCCAGAAAATAGCCCCGGGACCTCCGATGGCAATGGCAGTAGCCACTCCCGCAAGATTCCCCGTACCCACACGGCTGGCGATAGAAATAGCGAATGCCTGAAAAGAAGATACATGTTTCTCTCCCTGTTTTCCTTTGCCGGCGGATTCGCTTAATAGCACGATCATTTCCCGGATCATGCGAAATTGTACAAAGCGTGTCCGTATGCTGAACCAGACAGCACATCCTAATAACATAATAATTAGAATATACGTCCAAAGTATGTCATTAATCTCGTTGATAAAAGTCATAGTTAAGTATTAAGTATAAAGCATTGTTTGTGGTTATTCGTCTTTTATTCGGAAGTAAAATTTATGATTTTCGAATACAGGTTCCACAATATCATAACGAACAAATTTGGCGAGCAGATGTTCAGCGGCACGTCGTGAAAGTCCGGTTTGTCGACAGTAACGGTTGAGTGAGAGTAAAGTTCCGTGCTCCAGTTGATCGAGCAGGAGCTGTTCACGTTCGGTGTAGCGGATGAGTTCGCCACGGGGACTATCGCTCTGTTGCCATACACGGAGATGTATGGGAGTTGCCAGAATATTTTCGTCCTTGATGCGGAGATAGGCTAGGGGCTTTCCGGTTTCGTCCTTGGCGTAAACCGGTTTATGTGGAGTCTCTTCGATGGTTGCCACCAACACTTGCCGTCCTTCCACTATGTATGTTTGCAGAGAATATTCCACTTCCGGCACGCAATAAAGTTGTGCGGCAGCTTCAATCATATATTTTTCTTCTTCGGAGCGTACTCCTGCGATTTTACCATTGTCTTTAACGCCAATAAGTAATCGTCCTCCGTCCGTGTTGGCAAAGGCCGAAAGTGTTTTGGCTATTTTGCGTGCGTCGGAAATTTCGAATTTAAAGTCCTGTTGCTGGTGCTCTCCTTCAGCAATCAGTGCATGTATATAATCGGTATCTGTAAGCAGTTTCATGGCTACAAAGGTAGGTAAAAAAGGTAAAAAGCCCCTTTTTTAGATATTTTTCGAAGATTATTTCAAAAAAAATATTGATTTTATGCTTTTATTTCGGGAAACAGTGTATTTTTGCGACACATTATTAACGAAAAAAATAAAAGGATTATGAAAGAATTGGTAGAAAAGGTAGCAGCTCTTTATGCTGACTTCTCAAAAGATGCTAACGCACAGATCGAAAACGGTAACAAAGCAGCAGGAACTCGTGCTCGTAAGGCTTCTTTGGAAATCGAAAAAGCAATGAAAGAATTCCGTAAAGCATCTTTGGAAGCTTCTAAGAAATAATAGTTAGAAGACTACTAAGATATCAGAAAAAAGAGAGGGCATATCGTAAGCGATATGCCCTCTTTCTGTTTTAATGCGGAATGACTTTTAATTGTTTTAGTATGGATAGTGGCAATTATTTAAGTAGAAAGGTGTATCTTTGTATGTAGCAATCCCAAATATATGAATATATGAGTAATAAGATTTATCCTATCGGCATACAGAACTTTGAGAAAATCCGTAACGACGGTTATTTCTATATTGATAAGACTGCGCTGATTTACCAAATGGTAAAAACAGGTGGATATTATTTTCTTAGCCGTCCGCGCCGTTTTGGTAAGAGCTTGCTACTTTCTACTCTCGAATCTTATTTTTCAGGAAAGAAAGAACTTTTCGAAGGGTTGGCAATGGGAAAGCTGGAGAAAGATTGGATAAAATACCCCGTCATTCATTTAGACTTGAATGCAAAGAAATTCGATACAGTAGATGATTTAATTCGTCTTGTAGACCGGCAGTTGCTTGTATATGAAGCGCAATATGGTTCATGTTCGAAAGATGAAACGATAGACGACCGCTTTGTTACCCTGATCCGTATGGCAGCAGAGAAAACGGGAGAGCGTGTTGTGATTCTTGTGGATGAGTATGATAAGCCGATGCTGCAAGCAATCGGTAGGGATGAGTTGCAAGAAGAGTACCGGAATACATTGAAGGCTTTCTATGGTGTAATGAAGTCTATGGACGGTTACATAAAGTTTGCTATGCTGACAGGGGTTACTAAATTCGGTAAAGTCAGTGTGTTTAGTGATTTGAATAATCTGGATGACATATCGATGCGTCAGATCTATGTAGATATTTGCGGTGTCACCGAACAAGAACTTCATGATAATCTGGAGAGTGAGTTGCATGAATTGGCGGAAATTCGAGGGGTATCGTATGATGACGTTTGCAATGAACTGCGTGCGTGCTATGATGGCTATCATTTCACTCATAATTCTATTGGTATATACAATCCGTTCAGCCTTTTGAATGCATTTAAATATCAGGAATTCAGTAGTTATTGGTTCGAGACGGGTACGCCTACTTATTTGGTGGAACTGTTGAAAAAACATCATTATGATCTTCATCGCATGGCTCATGAAGAGACGACTGCCGAGGTTTTAAATAGCATTGATTCAACTTCCGACAATCCAATCCCTGTGATATATCAAAGTGGTTATCTTACTATAAAAGGATATGATCCTGAATTTGGTAATTATCGTTTGGGATTTCCTAATCGTGAAGTAGAACAGGGATTTATTAAATTTCTGCTTCCTTTCTATGCTAATACTAGTGCAGTGGAATCTTCGTTTGAAATACAAAAGTTTGTTCATGAAGTACGTTCCGGAGATTATGAGTCATTTTTCCGTCGCTTGCAAAGTTTCTTTGCTGATACTCCCTATGAGTTGGTTCGTGACTTAGAGTTGCATTATCAAAATGTTCTTTTTATAGTGTTCAAGTTAGTCGGATTTTATGTCAAGGCTGAATATCATACGAGTGAAGGACGTGTTGACCTAATCTTGCAAACAGATAAATTCATTTATGTTATGGAATTTAAGTTGAATGGCACGGCAGAAGAAGCGTTGCAGCAAATTAATGAAAAACATTATGCATTGCCATTTGAACACGATGAACGTAAACTATTTAAAATCGGAGTGAACTTTACTTCAGCAACACGAAATATAGAGAAATGGATGGTAGAAGCAGAGTAATATTAATATAGAATGAAATAATTATTTATAGCATGAAAAGCGGTTCGTTTGAATGAATCGCTTTTTTTATTTTCCAGAGTTGTCTGCTTTCCTGTTCGTAAACATCTTATCTTTTCTATTGCTTAGTTAATAAGAATATAAGCGTAGCTTTTTATTTCTTCAAAATTGACTAATTTTGTATTTATATATTTGCTAAACTTTTTTTCTTCTATACGCATCTCAAATTAAATCGTATATTTGCGAAAAGAATCAAGATCGGGAATGATGAACGAAAACGTCTTAGCTAAACTGAAGATACTTGCAGAATCTGCCAAGTACGATGTTTCCTGTTCTTCCAGTGGTACGGTGCGTTCCAATAAGCCGGGAACGCTGGGAAACACTGTGGGAGGATGGGGGATATGCCACAGTTTTGCCGAGGACGGTCGATGTATCTCGCTATTGAAAATCATGCTTACCAATTATTGCATTTACGATTGTGCCTATTGCGTCAACCGTCGTAGCAACGATCTTCCCCGCGCTACCTTTTCCGTTTCGGAATTGGTGGAGCTGACGATGGAATTCTACCGTCGTAACTATATCGAAGGGCTGTTTCTTAGCTCCGGAGTGGTCCGTAATCCGGACTATACAATGGAGAGACTTGTGCGTGTAGCCAAAGATTTGCGGCAAGTGTACCGTTTTAACGGTTATATCCATCTCAAGAGTATTCCCGGAGCCAGTCGCGAATTAGTGAATGAAGCCGGATTGTATGCCGATCGTCTTAGCGTCAACGTCGAAATTCCCAAAGAAGAAAATTTGAAACTGCTTGCACCGGAAAAAGACCATAAAAGCGTATTTGCTCCGATGAAATACATTCAACAAGGCGTGTTGGAGAGCAAAGAAGAACGGCAGAAGTTTCGCCACGCACCCCGTTTCGCACCTGCGGGACAAAGTACCCAGGTGATTGTGGGAGCTACCTCCGAATCGGATAAAGATATTCTTTTTCTTTCGTCGGCACTTTACGGGCGCCCCACCATGAAACGTGTCTATTACTCGGGCTACGTTTCCGTGAATACGTATGATAAGCGCCTTCCGGCATTGAAACAGCCGCCTCTGGTACGTGAAAACCGGCTCTATCAGGCTGACTGGTTATTGCGTTTTTATCAATTCAAGGTAGATGAAATTGTGGATGATTCTTATCCGGATCTCGATCTCGAAATAGACCCGAAACTTTCGTGGGCTTTGCGCCATCCCGAACAGTTTCCTGTCGACATCAATAAGGCAGACTACGAAATGTTGCTCCGTGTGCCGGGAGTAGGGGTGAAGTCGGCGAAACTGATTGTTGCTTCCCGTCGTTTTTCGCGGCTGGGATTTTATGAACTGAAGAAGATAGGAGTGGTGATGAAGAAAGCGCAATATTTCATCACTTGCAAAGAACTACCTCTCCAGATGCAGACAGTGAACGAACTTTCTCCGCAACGGGTGCGCAGCTTATTGTTGCCGAAACCGAAAAAGAAAGTGGATGAACGTCAGTTGTTGCTTGATTTTGGCGAATAGTAAATATGCTTGGTGTTTTTTATGAATGTTTATATTTACGATAAAACCTTTGATGGGCTGCTGACGGCTGTGTTCGACGCCTATTTCCGCAAGACTTTTCCCGATGCTTTGTTGTCGGAAGGAGATGCTTTGCCTTTATTTTGTGATGAGCTGCATACGGTAGTGACCGATGAAGAAAAGGCCGGGCGTGTGTGGCGGGGATTGCAGAAGAAAGTTTCCTCTTCTGCTTTGGGTTGCCTCACACAAAGTTGGCTGTCGGAACTTCCGGAAATAGGAATACTTATTTTTCGATATATCCGTAAAGCAATCGATGCCCCCCGCTCTATTGAAACCAATTTTGGTGATCCGGACGTTTTGCAATTAGCGCAAATATGGAAGAAGGTGGATGGCGAACGCGTACACCTGATGCAATTTGTCCGTTTCCAGAAAGCTGCCGACGGTACATTCTTTGCCGCTTTCGAACCACAGTATAATGCGCTCCCGCTGACCGTTCACCATTTCAAAGACCGTTTTGCCGATCAGAAGTGGATTATTTATGACATGAAACGCCGTTACGGATTTTATTATGATTTGCAGGAGGTGACAACTATCTCGTTTGATGATGACAGCCGTGAATCCCATTTGATTACGGGGATGCTGGATGAAAGCCTGATGGACAAGGATGAGAAGCTTTTCCAACAACTTTGGAAGACATATTTCAAGGCTATTTGTATCAAAGAACGCATGAATCCGAGAAAGCACAGGCAGGATATGCCTGTACGTTATTGGAAGTATCTGACGGAAAAGCAAAAGTAGATTTCCATTTTGGGAGAGGAGCGGAAGTCTGACTATTCAATTCGCTGCACCGTTACATCCGGAAATTCCTGTATCAGCGAAAGCAGATGCCCTTCATCATTATTTCGCTTCGACTTGATAACCATTGTAACCTGATAATATTCTGTTTCACCCGTGTGTTGCGTTTCCATCTCGTAAGAGACTATCAGGTAGTCTTTAGAGTTGAATCTGTCCGCTATCTGTTTCAGTATGTCTTTGTTGGGAGTTGAGAAAGAAACCATCGAGCTTTTCATTCCGATGCTTTTAAATAGATAGCTAAGTAGTTCCAGTCCGACGAGGGTTAACACCGTGGCGGCAATGCCGATGGTGTACATTCCTGCACCTACCGCCAGGCCGATACCTGCTGTTGCCCAGATTCCTGCGGCGGTAGTCAGTCCGCGTACAATCTGTTTTTGAAAGATGATGGTTCCTGCACCGATAAATCCGATACCGCTGACAACCTGTGCCGCCACCCGACTGGGATCGAGTGTGACACTACTTTCTTTTATAATTTCCTGAAATCCGTATTGGGAAACAATCATAATCAAAGCACTACCTAGCGACACGAGAAAATGAGTGCGGTATCCGGCTTCTTTGGCACGGTATTCACGATCCAGTCCAATGATGGTTCCCAGTATTCCGGCGACCAATAAACGGATTACAAAATCCATATTCAACATCATGTGTTCAATCTCCTTTCTGTTTTTTATTGTTTGTGGAAAAATGCTTAGGACTATAAATATACAATTATTTCCCCTTTTTGTATCAATCATTTAGTAATATTTGAACGTATCCAATTCATTTTATCGTATATTCGCAGATTCAAATAAATGTTTAATCCCGCGACCGAGCAAATAATGAAGAAAAGAATTTTTTATATAATCAGCTTTCTGGTGATCTTCTGTATTGAGGTGTTGATAGCTTTGTATGTGCGCGACCGTTTCATACGTCCCTATGTCGGAGATATGCTGGTTGTAGTGCTGGTATATAGCTTTGTACGTATCTTTCTACCGACGGGGATTCCGCGGATGCCGTTTTATGTCTTTCTTTTTGCCTGTTTCGTAGAAGTGTTGCAATACTTCCAGCTGGTGGAGACATTGGGCATTACGAACCGCGTAGCCCGAATTGTGCTGGGTTCTACGTTCGATTGGGGAGATATTGCCTGCTATGCTGTGGGATGCGTTTTCATTGTCTTATTCGAGCGTTTCGTCCGGCGTAGATCATAGGGATTTATTTCTCTTCCGCTTTGGTTTCGGATGGGGCCAGGCTGTGGCCGCAATATTTGCAAAACTCTGCATTATCTTCGTGTCCGGAGCGATGGCAGTTGGGGCATTCTTTGTCTCTTCTGCGTTTATATTCTTTCATCATGGAGGCAGATACGATACCTGTCGGTACGGCGATAATCGTGTAACCGATGAGCATGACGCAGGCGGAAAGGAATTTTCCGAGGCCGGTGGCGGGAGTAATATCTCCATAACCTACGGTAGTCATGGTGACGATAGCCCAATAGATGCTGTTCGGGATATTGTTGAACTGGGAGTTGGGCTGCGTTCCTTCAATCATATACATTAGCGTTCCGATGGAAGTCACCAGAATGACGACAAACAGGAAGAACACTGCAATCTTCTTACTACTTTCACGCAAGGCAGTGAGCAGCCGTTCCCCCTCATTCAGAAAGTTGAAAAGCTTGAAGACGCGGAACACACGTATCAGGCGGAAGGCACGGATGATGAGTAGATAGCGGGCGCCCGGAAAGAGCAGACCGATGTAAAGAGGCAACGTGGCCAGTAAGTCTACGATACCGAAAAAGCTGAATATGTATTTCCGGGGACGGGGTGAACAGTAGATTCTCGTCAGGTATTCGAAAGTAAAGAAGCCGGTGAAAAGGAATTCCATAATGACGAACGGAGTCGTCAGATAGGTGGGAAGTCCTTTCAGGCTTTCGATGATGACGAGCAATACGCTGACCAGAATACAGGCGATAAGAATCACGTCGAACAATTTCCCGGCAGGGGTGTCCGATTCGAAGATGATGACGTATAACTTTCGTTTCAGTTTCTCGTCATGCAAAAAACGATGGATTCTTTCTTTCAGTTTCATATCAATAGTGTTTGCCCGGAATTAAAGAAAAAGCCTTTTTAGTCGATGACCCACTGTTTATTGTAGGCAACGGTCTTTTGCGGATTGTAATACATTCCCTCTTGTGTAGGAATATAGAGAATGTATGTCTTTCCGGTCTTGTTCTTCAATGAAGTGTCGCGCAGCCAGGGGTTGGCATCACGAAGTTGGGCATAGGTGATTCCCTGTGATTTTGCGTAGTCGTTCAGATCGTCGATAGAAGTGTTGACGGTTACCTCTTTATAAGGAATAGGCGGATACAGATGTTCCCGTTTCAAGAGGAATCCGTAACGTTGCGGGTTGTTGAATATCTCTTTGGCTGCCAGCAGACGGAACATGTAGCGGGAAGTTTCCTCTACCAGCCATAAGTCCATGGCATGACTTGCCAACTGCTTTTCAAGTTGGGAGGAGATACGTCCCTGTCCGGCGTTATAGGCGGCGGAGACAGCCATCCAGTCGCCATATTTGGCATACGCTTGTTTGAAGTATTTGCAGGCGGCAACGGTTGCTTTTTCAATATGGTAGCGTTCGTCTACGTTATCGTTCACTTCCAGCCCGAATTCCCGTCCGGTGGCAGGCATAAATTGCCACAGGCCCGCTGCTCCTGCCGGAGAGCGTGCAATGTTGTTCAGATTGCTCTCGATGACCATCAGGTATTTGAAGTCGTCGGGGATACCGTTTGCTTTCAGTATCGGTTCGATGATGGGAAAGTAACGGTTGGCGCGCTTGATTAATAACATGGTGGTGGAGTGCATATAGGTGAAGGCCATCATCTCGCGGTCCATCCGTTCGCGGCGGTCATAGCGGCGGAGGTCGATCGTTTCCCCGTCGAAGGTGACCTGTGCGGGAACAGTAGGCGGAGTGACACAATAAGGCACTTCCGATTTGGCGGAATGTTGTTCGTTCACTTGGCTGCTGCCTGTCAATATTGGGATGGAAGCACCGATACAAAATACTAATATAAGTGTAAGAATATAGTTGATTTTCATTTGTCTTTTCATTTTATAACCTTTTTGGATGCTTCAATGTTTACGTCTATCTTGCAAAGATAACCTCATTTTGCTTTTTTCAAAGAACTTTTCTTGCATTTTATACGTTTTTCTAATAGAGTTAAAATAAACAACGAATCAAGATGAATATAGCAATGACCGGAGCTACCGGATATATAGGTAAACATCTTTCTAATTATCTTACAGAAAAGGGCGGACATCGGATCATTCCTCTGGGAAGGTCGATGTTTCGCGAAGGTATGTCCGGTTATTTGATTCAGACACTGACCCATTGTGATGTTGTCATCAATCTGGCAGGTGCACCTATCAATAAACGTTGGACACCGGAATATAAACAGGAGCTTTTCAACAGTCGTATTGTCGTAACCAATCGTATTATCCGTGCTTTGAATGCAGTCAAGACGAAACCGAAACTGATGATTTCGGCTTCTGCCGTAGGTTATTATCCTTCGGAAGCGGAGGTGGACGAATATACCCGTACCCGTGGAGAAGGCTTTCTGTCCGATCTTTGCTATGCGTGGGAAAAAGAGGCGAAACACTGTCCCGAACCTACAAGGCTCGTTATCACACGCTTTGGCGTAGTGCTTTCTCCGGACGGGGGAGCGATGCAGCAGATGCTTCGCCCTTTGCAAGCTACCAAGATAGCTACCGCCATCGGTCCCGGTACGCAGGCTTTTCCGTGGATATCGATACGTGATCTTTGCCGTGCAATGGAGTTTTTTATCACTCACGAAGAGACACGTGGGGTATATAATCTGGTTGCTCCGCAGCAAATCTCGCAATATGCTTTCACCCGTGCGATGGGAAAGGCTTATCGGGCATGGACGACGATGGTGGCCCCGCAAAGAATTTTCCGTATCTTATATGGTGAAGCGGCATCCTTCCTGACTGCGGGCCAGAGAGTCCGCCCAACGCGTCTGACGGAAGCAGGATTTCATTTCTCCATTCCCAATGTCGAACGTCTTTTCAGAGGTACAAACCATAGTACGGTTACCTCTCTCGACCTGCACCGGTATATGGGACTTTGGTATGAAATAGCCCGCTACGAGAATCGCTTTGAATACGGACTTGTAGACGTCACGGCTACTTACACGCTCCGTCCCGACGGCATGATTCGTGTGGAGAACCGGGGATGCAAACGTAATTCTCCTTACGACATCTGCAAGACTGCCAACGGACACGCCAAAATACCCGATCCCACACAGCCGGGCAAACTGAAAGTGTCTTTCTTCCTTAGTTTCTATTCTGATTATTATATCTTGGAACTGGATGAAGAGAATTACAATTATGCCCTGGTAGGTAGCAGTACTGATAAATATCTCTGGATACTAAGCCGTACACCCCAACTGCCGGAAGAAATCAAGAAGAAACTCGTCACCGCTGCCGAACGTCGTGGATACGATACGAGCCAGTTGAAGTGGATCGAGCAACTCTGATCGCAATCTGCGCCTGATAACCTAAGATTATTTTGCCGGAGTGCTTAACGAACAATGAGACAACTTTAAAACAACAGAAATTATGGATTACGAAATTATTCATCAGCCCGAACAAAAATTGTTCAAGACAGAAGTAGACGGTCGCACCGCCTTTGTACAATATCGCCTGATAGGTGATTCTCTTGATATTATCCACACAATTGTGCCACAACCCATTGAAGGGCGGGGGATTGCCGCTGCTTTGGTAAAAGCTGCTTACGCCTATGCATTAGCTAACGGGATGAAGCCGAAAGCAACGTGCTCTTATGCAGTGAAGTGGTTGGAAAGACACCCGGAAATAAATGGTTAAATACTCGCTTTTGATTCGTCGGAAAAGGAAATAATATTATCTTTGTAATTGGAAATCAATGAAGAAAAATAGTGTTATGATAAAAGAAGGTGAAAAGGTAAAAGTGGATCCTAGATTAACGGGACTCGATGAATGGATAGAGGGTACAGTAATTGATATTGAACATAATCCGTTCAAAGGCTTAGTTATAGCGATTCGTGATAAATTTAACCGTATTTTCTTTGGTGAGCAGAAATATTTTATTCCTGTAAATGAGGATAATGTATGTATGCAATAGCCTTTGATATGGTCATTACAGACCTACGTGCCAATTATGGAGAGCCTTATAACAATGCCTATTTTGAAATAAATAAAGTGTTGCGTCAGTATGAGTTTTATAATACGCAGGGTAGTGTATATCTAACAGAGAAAACTGATATGGCAAATCTTTTTCGTGCAATTGACGCATTGAAACGTATTCCTTGGTTTCAGGCGTCAGTTCGTGATCTTCGTGCGTTTCGTGTAGAAGACTGGTCGAACTTTACGGATTTTATAAAAGAAAATAAATAGATAAGCTTTCAGGTATGAATATGTATTCATGCCTGAAAGCTCCTTTTATTTCTCAATTACTGTTTCCACCTCTTCAACTGTGGAAAGTACTCCTTCATCGTTTTCCGTGCTTCCTCCACTGTGTATTTCACTTCCGAGTCTTTATTGAACTCATCCAGATAATTCAGATTAAGCTCGATCATCTCGTCCATGGTACACTCTTTCGTGAAATGTCCGTCCGCATAGCAATAGTGGCAATAATCTTCGTTCTTGCTACCGTCCGTTTCTTTTCCAAAAGTTGAGTCGTCTATCGGCATACCGCAACTTTGACAAAATTTTTGTTCCATCTTTTTTTGTTAGATTATAAGTTTATGTTACAAGACAAATGTAAGTAGAAATATTGGAAAAGAAGTAATCCGGTCTTGCTATTTATTCATTTATTTCTTTCCTGGTTTGCTTTTGGTGTTAATTGGTTTTCACGGGCAGCCGTTTCCACATCCAACGGGGAATCATTTTCCAGAAAAAGACCAGTATCCGGTAGCGCCAGTCGATCACTACTATCCGTTGTTTCCGCTCCAGTGACCAGGCGATGTGACGTCCCACTTTCGTTGCATCCATCAATAGCGGATAATGTTTCCCGTCGTTGAGCAAGTCGGTGGCAACAAATCCGGGACGGATATCGGTAAAACGGATATTCAGTTTTTGTAAATATGAAAGTTGTTCGAGAGCATCTATGTAAGTGTTCTGGAAGCGTTTGGTGGCAGAGTAGGCAGGAGCCACTCCAAGTCCTTTCGTTCCCGCGATGGAACTGATGACTGCCAGGTGGCCGCCTCCGCTTTTCCTGAAATAGATGAAAGCGGTATCCACCATGCGGATAAATCCCTCTACATTCGTGTATGCTGTGTTCAGCTCCACCTCCATGTTCAGATTCGTGTTCTGGAAACCGATGCCCGAGCTAAGAAGAAACAAATCCATGCCGCCCACCTTGTCGATGAGCATATTCAATTTCTCGCCTGCATCTTCCTGGGTTACGTCCAACGTTTGAATTTGAATCTGATCCGGTGCTGCCCGTTGCAGGTTTTCGAGAGCAGATTGCCGTCTGCCGGCTACTCCGATTTGCCATCCATCCAGTAACAGACATTTTGCAACTTCTTGTCCGATGCCGGAGGTAGCGCCAATGATAATGGCTTTTTTCATTACTGATTTTTTTAGTAAGTTATAGGTTCAATAAATGTCGTATGGCCTGCCAGGGTGCATAAAGCAACATCCTCGGTCCGGAGAAACGCATCACCTGTCGCATTCGTTCGCGCATGACGGGTTTGTAACAATGTACGGTGCATTCTTTGCATGCACTCTTCTTCTCTCCAAACGGACAATGGTCGAGACGTGCGTGGGCATAGCGGAGCAACTCTTCACAGTCGGCACAAAGAATTGTATTTTTTTCTTTTTTCCGGCAATAGAGGCGGATCATCAACTCTACCGTTTTCTTTTCGTGCGCAATGCGTGATGCTTTCATCTCTTTCTTTTTTACACTTTGGAATGACAAAGATAGCGAAGATTATGCAGAAATGCAGGCGTATTCTGTTAAAATACACCTTCTTCTTTTTTCTATTTTGAAAAGCACCCTTTCATTTTGGTAGGGTATTTGGAGATTACTTTTTCAAAATGAAAAAAAATATTGCATTGATTACAAGCTAATTATCAGAATCCTTTTCATTTTGGCATACTCTTGGCTATGAGGGGAACATACAAAATGATTCATGAGTTATGGAAGAGTACATTTCAGATAACAGTCTGTATATTCGGAGTAAGAATAATAGCATGATTAACCGGAAGATGATAGGGCGCGTGCTGGGTATGTTGCTATTTATCGAATTGGGAATGTTCTTACTTTGTGCCGGAGTGTCGGCTGGTTACGGGGAAAGTGATTATAAATACTTTCTTTACACCTGTATCATCAATGCTGTGGTAGGCGGATTGTTACTGCTCTACGGACGGGGAGCGGAGAATAAGATGAGCCGGAGAGACGGATATTGTGTGGTCACTCTTTCATGGGTGTTTTTTACCTTTTTCGGCATGCTTCCTTTTTATTTTAGCGGAAGCATTGATACGATAACCAATGCCTTTTTCGAAACCATGTCCGGGTTTACCACTACAGGAGCTACTATTCTCGATGATATTGAATCCCTTTCCCACGGTATGCTTTTCTGGCGAAGCCTGACGCAGTGGATCGGTGGTTTGGGGATTGTGTTTTTCACGATTGCCATTCTTCCTATCTTTACCACGGGAGGAGTGCAACTCTTCTCTGCTGAATCTACGGGAGTGACGCACGACCGTACCCATCCGAAAATCAATGTCATGGCCAAGTGGTTGTGGACAATTTATCTGGTATTGACAGTTTCGGAAACTGTCTTATTGATGTTTGGGGGCATGAGCTTGTTTGATGCCATTTGCCAGTCGTTTGCCACTACTGCTACGGGCGGATATTCTACCAAGCAGAACAGTATATCTTACTGGAATTCTCCGTATATAGAATATGTGGTGGCTATCTTTATGATTGTTTCCAGTATCAACTTCTCTTTGTTTCTGATGTGTTTGAAAGGAAAAGTCGGTCGTTTATTCAAAGATGAAGAGTTACACTGGTTTCTGGCGTCAGTGGGTATCTTGACTTTTCTTATCACGTTGGCGCTCGTCTTTCAAAATCATTATGACTGGGAACTGGCTTTCCGGAAAGCATTGTTCCAGGTGTCTACGGTGCATACTTCCTGCGGTTTTGCTACGGATGATTATAATATGTGGCCTCCTTTCACGTGGTTACTGTTGTTTATTGCGATGCTTTCGGGAGGGTGTACGGGTTCTACCAGTGGAGGTATCAAGAATATGCGGTTGCTGATTGTGGCGCGTGCCATCCGGAATGAGTTCAAACATCTGCTCCACCCGAATGCCGTGCTTCCCGTACGTATCAATAAGCAGACGGTGTCTTCTTCTATCGTAACTACCGTATTGATTTTCTTTGCTTTTTATCTGGTTCTGATCCTGATTGGGTGGACGGCTCTTTTGTTTTTGGGAGTTGGCTTTTCCGAGTCCGTCAGTACGGTTATTTCGAGTATAGGCAATGTCGGTCCGGGATTGGGAACTTGCGGGCCTGCATATTCGTGGAATTCTTTACCTGATCTGGCAAAGTGGATACTTTCTTTTCTGATGCTGGTGGGACGTCTGGAATTGTTTAGTGTACTCCTGTTGTTTTATCCGGGATTCTGGAAGAATAGATAAACTGTAAATCATGAACGGGCTTCTGAAACATCGTTGGAAGGGTTTGTGGTTGACGGAAACAATCTGTATCTTTGCAGCATGAAAAAGTTATTGTGTCCGCAATGCAAGATTGCAGCTATGTATGTGAAGAATGAACAGGGTGACAGGCTGCTGGTTTATGTGCTCGAAGATGGTGAAGTTGTTCCCAAATATCCGGAAGATTCGATGGAGGGGTTCGATTTGACAGAAGTCTTCTGCCTGGGATGCTCGTGGCATGGTTCACCTAAACGGTTGGTGAAACGATAGACCGGGAGACTCATGCTCTCATACTGATTTTTTTTGATTTATGTCAACTAAAAGAGGAACGCAAATCAAGAACTAATTCATTGAATTTTCCGTATCTTTGCATCCGATTTTAGAACATAGACGTATGGCAACTTCTAAAGAAATGACGGCAGGGCCGGCATTACCTCTCATTTTAAAGTTTACGCTGCCGCTTTTACTCGGCAATCTGTTGCAACAAACGTATTCGCTTGTTGATGCTGCAATTGTAGGAAAGTTTTTAGGAATTAACGCGTTAGCTTCTGTTGGAGCCAGCACATCGGTGGTGTTTCTTATTCTCGGGTTCTGCAATGGATGTTGCGGAGGTTTCGGAATACCCGTTGCGCAGAAGTTTGGGGCGCGGGATTACAGTACGATGCGCAGTTATGTGGCCGTCAGTCTGAAACTGGCTGCGGGAATGTCTGTGGTGATTGCTCTTCTCACCTGTATTTTATGTGAGGATATTCTTCGGATCATGCGTACGCCGGAGAATATTTTCGAAGGGGCGTATGCTTATTTGCTTGTCACGTTTATTGGTGTGCCGTGTACTTTCTTCTATAATCTTCTTTCGAGCATTATCCGTGCGTTGGGAGACAGTAAGACGCCTTTTTGGTTTCTGCTGTTTGCGGCTGTTCTGAATATCATTCTTGATTTGTTCTGTATTTTGGTACTTGGCTGGGGAGTGGCGGGAGCTGCTATTGCTACTGTCTTTTCGCAAGGATTGTCGGCTGTTCTCTGCTACATTTATATGTACCGGAAGTTTGAAATATTGCAAGGTACTCCGAAAGAACGCCGGTTCCAGTCGAAACTGGCTAAGACACTGCTTTACATTGGTGTGCCTATGGGATTGCAGTTTTCTATCACGGCTATCGGCAGCATCATGCTTCAGAGTGCGAATAATGCATTGGGAACGGCGTGTGTGGCAGCTTTTACGTCTGCTATGCGCATCAAGATGTTCTTTATCTGCACGTTCGAGAGTCTGGGAATTGCGATGGCTACGTATAGCGGACAGAATTATGGGGCAGGAAAACCGGAGCGTGTCTGGTTGGGAATTAAGGCGAGTGCTTTGATGATGATCGTTTATGCGGTATTTACATTCGTTCTTCTGATGGTGGGAGCCAAATATTTTGCATTGATCTTTGTAGATCCGTCGGAAACGGAAATTCTGTTGGATACCGAGTTATTCCTGCATATCTCCTGTATGTTCTTCCCGATGCTTGGATTGTTGTGTATCCTGCGCTACACGATTCAGGGAGTGGGATATACCAATCTAGCCATGTTCTCGGGAGTGGCGGAGATGATTGCGCGTATCCTTGTCAGCATTTACGCTGTGCCTGCATTCGGTTTTATTGCTGTCTGCTACGGTGATCCGATGGCTTGGATAGCGGCAGATTTGTTCCTCGTACCGGCATTTATCTACGTTTATCGCAGGTTGAAGAAGCAGGTTTTCACAAGTACGGTTACTGTTTAGAAGTCGGCCTCTTTCTGTATGCGTAGAATCTTTCCGCTGATGGGATGACGGAACTCTATATATTCGGCGTGGAGGTATAGTCTGTCCGCTTTCTTTCCGTAAAGTTCATCCCCAAGAATGGGGCAACCCAATCCCTCCGGATGGGCGGCGTGTACCCGTAATTGGTGTGTCCGTCCGGTCAACGGATAGAAAGCAATACGGATGTGTTTTTCTGATTCACTGATGATGCGGTATTCTGTAATCGCTTCTTTCCCGTGTTCTCTACTGACGATTTGCCGGGGACGATCAAGGGGATTCAAACAGAGAGGGAGTTTGATTCTTCCTGTTCTTCCGGGCGGCAGTGCTGTCTTCTCTACTGTTGCTGTTGCCCCATCCAACACGGCTACATAGCGTTTCTTGATACTTCTGCTTGCAAATTGTGCCTGCAAATGTTGATGCACCTCTTTCGTTTTAGCTACGAGCAATAATCCGGAAGTCGCCATATCGAGGCGATGTACAATCATAGGCCCGGTAGCATCGGGATACTTCTTTTTCAGGCGATGATAGACTGAATCTCTGTCCTCCTCTTTTCCCGGAACGGACAACATTCCTGCCGGCTTATTGACTACCACTAACCATTCATCTTCATATACGATTTCCAGTTCTTCATCCTCATGGATGGAGTTCAGCAACGGATTCTCGTCTACTTCCAGTCCTTGCAACATGTGCTGCAAAATAGGTTCACATTTTCCCTTGCAGGATGGATAATAATATCCATGATGTCGGATTTCGTTTTTAGGAGAGTCTCCCCACCAGAATTCAGCCATAGCCAATGGCTTTAATTGATGAAGATACGCATATTGCAACAATTTAGGCAAAGCACATTCACCCGCACCGGCAGGAGGAACTTTCTGAACTGTCTGTTCGAAGATAGTGTATAGGTCTTTCACTTCTCCTCTGGCGTTCAGCATCCGGAACTGCTCGAACAACTTTCTTTGCAAGGCTGCCGAACGTTCCTTCCGTTCGGTTTTCAGTTGTTCTATTTCAGTCTCGAAGTGTCTCGTTTCCGTTTCGAGTTCTTCCAATCGTTTCTTCCATTCTTTTTCCAGTCGTTTGTATTCCGCTTTCTGGTATTGGCTTTCCCGGATCAGGGAGGCTTGTTCCTCTTCGGAAAGGGTAGAGGATGATTGGCGGCGAATCTCTCTCGCCTCCTTTGCTGCTTTGAGTGTTGCTTTAGCCTGATTCAAAATTGCTTTAGCCTGTTCCGTTTCCGTCTTCCACTTTTCTATTAAATCGAGATAAGAACGATTGTTTTCTAATTCACGAATACGGATATTGATGGAAGATATTTGTTCTTCTTCAATTTTGAAGAATCCTTCCGGTTGCAATAAGTCGTAGACAGGAGGGACAAAATAAGGATGCAGATTCTTCCCTGCCAGATTGCCGGAGAAAGCAGCGAGATAGCCAATTTCATTGACTGCTTCTTTTTTTGCAGTCTCTTGTTTATTCTCTTTTTGTACAATCAGTACCCCGAACATTTTTCCGAAAGCTAATTCTTCTTGCCATTCTTCTCGGCTCGCGATATATTCTTTCACTTCTTCCGCTGCCAACACGCACAATGGATGAGGCGTATAGTGGAAAGGATAAGTGAATTTATCCGGTAACGCAAGGTGAGAAATGGGTTGCTTGAAAAAATGTATCATCGGTTTATATATATGAATGAATGTGATTACCTTTGCAAAAGTAAAGTAAATCCGTGAATTATCGAATGAAGTAACATGAATAGAATGGGAGAGAAACCTAAATTTGCCTTATTTTGTCAGAAGCACTGAAACAGGCTTCCGGTTTGTAAAACATACCTAAATACTTCATTCCTTGCTTTTATTTATAAATTTGGTGGCATATCAGTTTATTTTTCCTATTTTTGTCCCCAATTTAATAGCAAATAACCCCCATAAAAACGATAAGACTTATGGAAAAAGTAATTATCAATTCGTATGAAGAATTCGAAAAACTAGTAGGCCAACAGATAGGTGTTTCCGATTATGTGGAACTCTCGCAGGAACGTATTAATCTTTTTGCTGATGCAACGCTGGATCATCAATGGATTCATGTAGATACGGAGCGTGCGAAAGTAGATAGCCCTTATCATAGCACGATTGCTCATGGCTACCTGACATTGTCTATGCTTCCTTATCTGTGGAATCAGATTATTCAGGTGAATAACCTGAAAATGATGATTAACTACGGTATGGATAAGATGAAATTCGGTCAGGCTGTATTGTCAGGACAGAGCGTGCGTCTGGTAACTACTTTGCACTCATTGACCAATCTGCGTGGTGTGGCAAAAGCGGAAATTAAGTTTGCTATCGAAATAAAAGACCAACCAAAGAAGGCGCTGGAAGGAATTGCTGTATTCCTTTATTATTTCAATTAATGGCAAACTGTTAAAGAAACAGATTTTATCCCCGGAAATGATCGAAATACGTCTTAAAAGTTAGATACAAAAACTTTTGGGATGTGCTTCAGATGGATCGTTTCCGGGGATAATTTTATCCTTTTACTCCCATAAATCTGAACGGCTGTGCCGGTTTAAACTCTTTCGTTGCATTTCCATGATAAGTTTCACCGTTGGCGATAGATAATTTGAGTACCGGAGCTCCTTCCGACAAGTCTGTTTCCCGTAGGTTTACCCAGAATGTATTAGGTGTCAGACTTGATTCGAAGAAGTAGAGCAGATTCTTACTATCCGATACTGTTCTCCATTGTGTGGTGGAAATTTCCGGAAATTCGGGAGTGGATATGCCATAAGGAACAGAAGTATTACGGATAACGCTGAATACGCTTGCCACGGCTATTCTCACATCATCTGTTGGGGGCAGGGCATTGATATAAAAACTGGCTCTTGCAAAACGGTCGGATGGTCGGTTGGTTCCGGGCAGGAAGCTCAATCCTCCTATTAATTTCCAGTATTCGTTTAGTGCCAGTTGCTTGTTGTAGGTAGGGGAGTTGGTCATCACTTTGTACTCCTTGCTGTGGTAAACAGTCAGCTTTCCACCCGTATATTCGAATATCGCACAATCGCCCGTTGCGTCGGAAATAGATAAATGCAAGGTTGCCAGGCGGGAACCATCCGGCATCAGGTCCGATACCACTTGGAAAGTATTTTCATCAATGAAAGCGACGGCCTCGTCTACGGTGGCGAAGTTATCCAGCATATATTGCACCCATGCAGTAATGGCAAGTCCCGGTTTACTTTGATCTCTGACCGGGTATTCCGTTTCGGGTAACCATAACAGATTGGCAACTAATCCTTTTTCATTCATCCCGTCTGTACTGGCAATCTCGAAAGCCGAAGTCACCACGCTGCCATACTTGGACGTCCATTTCAGGGAGTTGGCTCCCGTTTCTCCATTTCTTTCCATACCTTTGGGAAATACCCAAAGATTGCTGTGCATTTCTGTTTTCCAGTCCATAGACCGGCCGGTTGCCACCATTCCATTTTTTCCCGAATAAACGACTCTTGTACACATAATTTTAATTTCTAGTTAAAGGTTTATTATAAGCTGCTTTCACAAGGTATTCAACCGATGCGGATTCCTCTCGCAAAAGCATATTCTCAAAACAATAACGTTCCATTTATGTTTTAGATACATATCAGATATTAATAAAGTATCAAAAAACAGGTATTATGTCATTAAGTAATCTTCTCATCATATTTTCGTCATCGTTTATGGCGCTGTTTCCGGTGATAAACCCTTTGGGGAATGGTTTTGTCGTCAATGGATTCTTTACAGACCTCGATCCTCAACAACGGAAAGCAGCCATTCAGAAGCTGACGCTCAATTTTATAATGATCGGTGTAGGGACATTGGTGATAGGACATCTGTTTCTATTGATTTTCGGTTTGGCTATTCCTGTTATTCAGTTAGGAGGTGGAATACTGATTTGTAAGACGGCAATGGAGCTGTTGGGCGATTCAGGTTCGTCTGATAAAGAAGAAGCCAGCAAGAATGTAGACGGCTTCAGATGGAAAAACATCGAGCAGAAGATATTTTATCCCATCACGTTTCCTATCAGTATCGGACCGGGCAGTATATCGGTTATCTTTACTTTGATGGCGTCTGCCAGTGTTAAAGGCAAATTGTTGCAAACTGGGATTAATTATTTGGTCATTGCGCTTGTCATTATTTGTATGGCGGCCATCTTTTATGTATTCCTTTCACAAGGACAGAGGTTTATTCAGAGGTTGGGACCGGTGGGAAATCAAATCATTAATAAGCTCGTTGCTTTTTTCACTTTCTGCATCGGTATCCAGATTTCGGTGACGGGTATATCCCAGATATTCCATCTGAATATACTCTAATTGAACGGTGAGACAAAAGCGATAGAAATTATCTGTTTTTCTTTGCTTTCATGGCTTTCAGGGTGTTTTTTCGTACGGAACGGATAGCGGGAACCAGTAAGTCGGGCTCCATGATTTCCAGTATTGTGCGTAGTTCCTGTTGTAGTTCCGGGATGGAGCGTGTCAGTTGATAAGCCAGTTTCATGCAGAGCGATTGCACGCCCGGTGGTTCCTCGCGGGATATCATGCGTTCCATGCAGAAATCGAGGAAATCCACTCGTGGCGGATCGGCGGCAGGTTGCTGGCATATCAGGTTCAGGATCATTCTCCGTTTTCCCGAGTGTGGGCAGGTCATGGCAGCGTCGATCAATTCTTCTTGTTTCTGGCTCAACCATGCTACATCTGCCTTTGAGAAATGAGTACATACCCACAATGCCTGATAGGAGACGATAGCGTCTTCGTCGAATATCAGTTGGTAGATTTCTTCTCTAAGCCGTTCATCATCCTGTATAAAGTGGAGTACCTCTCTGATATCTTCAATGTGTACTCGTTCGGATAATCTTGCACGTAGGTTCATGTAGCTTTCGTTTTTGGGAAATTAATCTCTATTAGCGGAATCAGCTTCCGGCAGTTGCAAATGGAGAATGGGGAAAGGTTTGCCCATGCTGTCCGTTTCATCTCTGCCGATGATTTGGAATCCCAAATGGAGATAGAACTGGAGTGCTTTTTCATTCTGCTCGTTTACGTCCACCTTATCCATATGTTTTTTGTCTCTTGCATATTCCATTAATCGTTTGCCATATCCTTTTCCCTGTTCGTCGGGGTGTACGAATAACATTTCGATCAGTTCGTCGCTCAATCCCATGAAGGCGGCAATCTTTCCGTTGGCATTCCGGATAACAAAAAGTTCAACAGCGGGTAGATAATGCTTCCGCACCAGTGGTTTATAGAACTGGATATGTTCTTCCGTCAGGAAATCATGCGTGTGGCGAACGGACATTTCCCATACATGGAGGATTTCATCATAGTCTTCCGGAGTAGGTTGGGAGATGCCGGGCAGGTAGTAGCACTGGTGGTCGTAGATGTTTCCGTTGTAAGTCAGTTCTGCCTGATGAAGTGTACCTTCATAGATGAAACCGTTCTTTTTCAGTACTTTCTGCGAACGTTTGTTGTGCGGATAACAGGTAGCTGTGATGAGGCTAAGCCGCAATTCTTCAAAGCCATAGTTGAGGACACCCTGCACTGCTTCAGTCATGTATCCTTTGCCCCAATGAGATTCGTCGAGCCAGTAACCCAACATTCTCACTTGCGGATTTTCGCGTTTAGGATCGGGGATAATTCCTACCGAACCGATTAGCTGTTTTGTATCTTTTAGTATCACTGCCCATATTCCCTCTTGGTTGATAAATGTGGAATGAAGTATCCGGCGGGATTCATCCAACGTACGATGGGGTGGCCATCCGGCATTGTTTCCCAAATTCGGGTTCTGGCAACAAGCAAAGAACGCTTCAGCATCTCTTTCTTCGAAAGGGCGGAGAAATAAACGTTCTGTATGGAGCGTCACGGGGGGAATATTTTCTATGTCAGTTTCCTGTCTTGCTTTGTTTTTCGATTCGTTTGCAGTTTTCCGATATACGCACTCAATCCGGTTTCCGTCAGGATCGAGGACTACACTTTCAAAGTATCCGTCTCCCGAAGTACGCGGTTCGCCGGCGATGGTATATCCTTCCGAACGCATTTGTTCGGTGAAGCGTAATACTTCTTCCTGGCTGGGGAAGGTGAAAGCAAAGTGTGTCAGTCCAGCCCTGTTTTCTTCAATGGGAGTGTTCTGTACATCTGTACGGCTCATCAGTTCCAAGTCTGTTCCCTCTCCAAAAGAGATAAAATAGGACTCGAATCCTTTCTTGGGATTGATATATTTTTCGTTGCTTTTTCCTCCGAAGAAGCGGACATAGAACTCTTTTAATTCTTCCAGACGAAAGGTCCAGATAGCGATATGATGTAGTTTCATGTAAATGAATTTTCTAATTTCTATTACTTTGTTTCAATCTTCATTCGTACCGAACGTACTTTGTCTCTATCTTAATGCTGCATTACATATTCGTAAACGATACGGGAAATATCAGCGATAATCTTACTGTTCGCCTGATTATTTTCTTCGGAATCCTTCACGAAGACAGCTATACTATAAGTACGTCCACCGGGCAAAAGAACGAAACCAATGTCATTGCAACCGATTTGTTGTCCTTTCGCATTAAGATCTCCCGTTCCGGTTTTATGACCTACGGTTATTTTTTTGTCGAGCAACGGAGCAACCAGACGGTCTTGCCCGGTTTGACATTCTACCATTGTTTGAAATATGAAGTCTTTGTACACTTTGGGAAACAATGGCTTCTTACGGAATATTTCCACTAATTCGGCTGCGGCTAACGGAGTAGTCCAGTTTTCATAACATAGGTTCAAGTCTTCGTGCATGGCAGTTTCCGTACCGACAATGGCACATTCCCGAATTCCTAGTGAATGGATATACTTGTTTACGGCATCCGGACCTCCCTGATAATCAAAAAGAATATCGCAGGCATTGTTGTCACTCTGTTGAAGTGTATATTTTAGCAGGTCGGTAATACTCATTTCAATTCCACCCTGCGGATATTTATCCCGTAGCGGACTGTAAGTATCCGGCTTTAAATCCGATTTTTTAATGGCTAACCGGGTTTCCAGCGATTGCTTCTGCTTTCCCATATAATCTGCCAATGCTAATGCCTGATGAAACTTGAATACGCTCATCAGTGGATAGTGAATATCATTATTGACAGTTACCGTATCTTTCCCATCAATGATGACGGCTATTCCTATTTCGGCCTTCTTTCCCTTGATGGCTTCTTTCAACTGTGTCTCAAGTTGAGTTTGTCGGGCAAACAGGAGGGTGGGGACTAAACAAAGAAATACTATGAATGAACGCATAATCAATTTCTCTTTTAACGGGTTACTAATTCTCTAGTGAAATCATATTCTCTATTGAAGTCACAAAGGTATAAATAGTAATTGCCTTTGCAAATTCTCATTCAAAAATAGTGATGTCAGATAAGAAATTCCTACTTTTGTGAATGAATCAATTAATGAGTAAGTGTTATGATAAGATGTCAGTCGGAATTATTTCAATCATCGGTAAAATTAGTAGATGGCTTGAAAATGAACACAAAAGAGGAGTTAAAGCAGGTGGCGAAAATTTTGCTTTTATCTGTTCCCACAAAACTGCGTAAAGATGAATATGCGGAATTTTTAGCAGAAGCAGTTTTGGCTTGCCCCGACATGTGGCTTCCCCGATTGACACAGTATGAGCTGACTTTGCTTGATAAGTTGGTGAAAGCGGGAACTGATACGTATGTAGAAACTACAAATTCATTTATGGTGAGTACGTTGGAAATTCTGTCTTTCGTAGCGACGGATACTTGTCACTTGGAAGAAAGTAAAGTCCGCTACATGATTTGTGATGAATTGCGTGAAGCCGTAGCTCCTTATTTAAATAATTATTTGACTTCGGAAAAGCAGGCAATCCGTTTTATGGTAGAGCAGTATGCTTATGGAATCATAAATTTATATGGTTATCTGTCTTATTTCGATCTGTTAAGTATGCTAATTGATTATTTGCCAGATTCGGTGACAAGAAGTGAAATCACTGATAGCTTGGCTAATTCGGCATTGATACAGCGGCTAACCTTTGAGGCGGTGGATGGTTATAACTCTACTATTTGTATACAGTCTCCATTTTTGGACGATTTAGATGATTTGGAAGAAAAAATGTATGCTCGTCGTGAAATAACAAATAGGAAGAAGTTTTCTAAAGAAGAAGTCTTTGCCGCAGGAATGATGCCGTTAGTCGTTATTCCTAATCCGTGTTGGGATGAATTGAAGGAGTATATGATGAAGAAACTGGGATATACGGAGGAAAAAGCGGATAGCAGTTTGGCATATTTGTGGTTTACTGCTCAAACGGAAGAAAATTCATTGTCTATTATTAATTCAATGATTAGCCACAAACTTTCTTCCATGCAGGAGCTGCAAGAGGCTATTGAACTATTTATGGATTATGTGAATCATTGTCCCCGTTGGTTTCTGAAAGGCTATTCTTCGGATGAAGCATTCGTTTTATTTGAAAAAGAAAAATTGAAGAATAATCCTCCCCGTATTGTTGCAGGTCCGAATATGAAGGCTGCCGGTATGGACATTACTCCGGAAATGCAGGCAAGGATAGACAATCTGTTTCGTGGTATGCCTTCCGGACACACGGTCGGAAGGAACGATCCCTGTCCCTGTGGAAGCGGGAAGAAGTATAAAAAGTGTTGTGGAAGAAATAATTAAGAGGAAGAAAATTGTGACAAATATGTAACATAAATACAGAAGGGGGCACAAATAAGAAGGTTATATAAAAGAGTAAAATATTCATTATGATTACATTAGATAATTTTGAGAGCTGTGTGCCATATAGAATATTAGTGCGCGGAGAAGAGTATTATGAAACAGGGGCTGTTTCTGAATTGGAAGAAGATTCGCCCGGTGAATGGACTGCGACAGTAGAGGGTACGGTGAATTATAACGTAGAGATATCTATGGACGGAAAAGAAATAGAGACTTGGTACTGTGATTGTCCGTATGATGGGGAAATTTGTAAACATGTAGTAGCCACCTTACTGGCAATTCGTGATAATGAGAAAAAGGTGAGTCGCAGTGCCTTTTCCAAGATGAAAGCAAAGGTAGAGGAAGCCGTTGTTTTAGAGGAGACCAAAGAAGCGGTCAAGGCTTGTCAGCCCTATGTGGAAATAGGACAATTATTGTCATTCGTTAAACCACAAGAACTTTCACAATTTATATATGAATATGCCTCTATGCATCCGGAGTTTAAAACAGCCCTTTTGAATCGTTTTATAGCTAAAGAGTTGTCTGTAACGTCAAGGGAAAAGAATTATAAAGCAGAGATTCAAAAAGTGTTTGATAGCTCCAATTATAGTAAAAAGTCTCGTTATCGCAATCGCTACGATGATTTTGCGTGTGATTGGGAAGCTGTTTTCAATCAGATGGATCTTTTCTTGGAGAAAGCGGATTTCTTTCTGAAATTGGGAAACATAGAAAGCACTGTCGCTATAGCTCTTCAAACGCTTCGTTCAATCGGTGAAAATTATGATGATGAACTTTTGTATAATGATGATCTCTGCCCTTCTGATTATTGTGAACAGGCAGGAGATTTGTTGGTAAAAGTAATCGAGCATCCTAAAATTACTCAAAAGCAAAAGACAGAAATTCTTCAGGAACTGGGGCAGATTGCTAAAATATCTATTTATCGTGATTATGACCTTTATGATATAGACGAATTGCTGATGCAAATAAATCTTTCCATTCAACCGGCAGAAAAAGCATTGGAATTGATTGACAAACTCCTGGAAGAAAGAAAAGATACTTACGACTTATATCAAATCGTTCTTCGGAAAGTCAATCTGTTAACCGAATTGCATGAAGAGCAAAAAGCGGCTGATACGATTCGTCAATACCTTTATTTAACTGAAATTCGAAAAATGGAAGTAGATAAATTGATTGCCTGTTGTCAATATGATGAAGCTATCCGTTTGCTGAATGAAGGAATAGAGATTGCAGAAAAAGAAAAACATATCGGAACCATAGATGAATGGTTAAAAACTAAATTAATGATTTATGAGATGACTCATCGAACTTCCGACGTCATCGATACATGCCGTTTATTGTTTGTGTCAGGCAGAGATAAGTTAGAATATTATAGCAAACTTAAAACTCTTATTCCGAAAGAAGAATGGAAGAGCTTTCTGGATGCAATGATGGAAGAGACTCATTTTAGTGAATATTTTTCTTTTGGCGCGAATGATGAGGCTGAAATTTATGTGAAAGAAAGGGATAATGAGCGTTTGTTCAAATTGCTATCATCAACCAGGTATCATCAACTGGAAGCATTGATGAAGTATTCTTATTATCTGAAAGACACTCATTCGGAGCAATTGATTGCTATATATACTTCTTTGTTGAATGATTACGCAGAACAGAATATGGGACGGACTCATTATGAATATATAGCACAAGCGTTGTTGTGTGCAAAGAAACTTAATGAGGGGCAGGCAGCAGTGAAAAGGTTGGTTGCAGAGTTCCGGATAAAATATAAACGTCGTCCGGCAATGATGGAAGTATTGTCGAGGTTTTAAAAATACTTTATTATAAGTTTTTCTGTATCTCTGTTGTTTGGAGATAGCAAAGTTCGTACCTTTGTAAGGTTATCAAATAAGCTTGGTTATGAAAAAGTCTATAAAACGTTTACCCAAACGTACGCAGGAAGAATTGACAGTCTTGCTGGATTTAGTGTGTAAAAACATCGAGAATTGTCAGATGGTTATCCTGTTCGGGAGTTATGCAAGGGGAAACTATGTTTTATGGGACAGTAATATCGAATTTGGTGTTCATACTTCCTATCAGAGCGATTACGATATTCTTGTCGTCGTGACCGGACAGACTAAATATGTGGAAAGAAAATTGCACCGTATTACGAATCAATATCATGATTTGTTTGCTGGTCGTCGTCATGCTTTTCCACAATTTGTTGTAGAACATATTAATACCGTAAACCGTAATCTGGAAGTCAGCCAGTATTTCTTTACGGATATAGTAAAGGAGGGTATTATGCTTTATAATAGCGGCAAACACGAATTGGCTAAACCACGGAAGTTGAGTTTTAAGGAGATTCGGGATATTGCACAAAAAGAATTTGATAGATTATATCCTTATGCGTGTAATTTTTTTGACTTAGTGAAAATATGTTTCTCCAAAGAAGATTATAACTTATCCGCTTTTTTGCTTCATCAAACTTGTGAAAAATTATACTATACTATTCTGATGGTCTTTACGAACTATCTTCCAAAGACTCATAAGGTTAAAGAACTTGGTGGGATGGTGAAGCGTTTCTCACAGGAATTGACAACAGTCTTTCCTCAAAATACAGGTTCAGAAAAAGAATGTTTTGATTTGTTATGCCGTTCTTATATTGAATCCCGCTATAACAAAGATTTCAGTATCTCACAAGAACAACTGGAATATCTTATTTCCCGTGTAGATATTCTGCGAGATGTTACTGAACGCTTGTGTAAGGAGAAAATTGCGGAATATGATATGATGATGCAATAATTGGTATATTTTATGGGGATGTTCCTAAAATATTAAGGTAACTCGGCCGATGCGCGCTGTGATGCAAGCTGTGAACTTTGTGCCATTTGTCGTATTATTTAATTGGTAGTCCAATAAAGACTACACTTTTTCTACCGAACTTTTAGTATAAAATCACATTTTCCCTACCGAATATTTAATATTATGATACAATGGCGGAATAATTGTTCCCAATGAAATAAGTCGGTGTTCCATTTATAACTTGAATTCAGCCTCTATGAAATGAAAAACAAAATATATCTGTCATCTGTCACAGATTATAATCTAACTTGCAGAGTATAAGTGTTTAATGTTGTGACAGCACAAGGTGACAGCAGTGTGATAGCAATAATGCTGTCACCTAAAAAACAAAGACAAAATAAAGTCTTTGTTTGAAAATGAATAGTATTAGCCATAAATGGATAAGTCGTTCATTTTATTACCCCCGTACTTATGAATTGTGTCCTGCCTTGAAACCAACAGTTTCAAGGTGCGAAACTGTTGGTTCTGCGGTTTGAAACTTTAGTTTCATACGCTTGAAACTCTAGTTCCAATTACTTGAAACCATTGGTTTCTCACCGATGAAACTATAGTTTCCCTTAGCTGGAACTGTAGTTTCAAGCAGAGAAAACTAATTTGTCCCGTAATTAGGTGGTGACAATCCCGTTTCTTTCAGCTAAAGAGATGCTTGATATATCAATAATTCTCTGTATTAAAAACTTGTTTTCTTTGCTGGTTTCGGATATTATGACTAATTTAGCAGTCTCAACGATCACAAAGACGCTGACAAAACAAATTATTATCAAATTAATGAAAATTACTCAATTTCGTAAGAATGAAGATACGATAGCGCTCAGCGTAATGGATCTTGATATACTGGTAAATAAGATAAAGACAGAAATAAAATCCCGTCCTGTTTCTACATTCAGAGAACATCTGCGATATACCCTTTCCGATGAACGGTGTATGTTTGCCGATAAACTGCCCAAGGTAATTCCTTCCGCTGAATTCCGTAAAGTAAACGGTCAGAAACAGATGAAAAACTACAACGGTATTGTAGAACTGACCATCGGTCCTTTATCCAATAAATCTGAAATAGCATTAGTGAAACAAAAAGCCTGCGAGCAACCGCAAACCCGTTGTGTTTTTATGGGCTCAAGTGGCAAAACGGTGAAAATATGGACTACTTTTACCCGACCGGACAACTCCCTTCCTAAAACACAGGAGGAAGCGGAACTATTCCACGCCCACGCCTATCGACTGGCTGTGAAATGTTATCAGCCCCAAATCCCATTCGATATACTTCCCAAAGAACCGACTCTGGAACAATATTCGCGATTATCCCACGATCCGGACATCATATATCGTCCGGATTCTGTTCAATTTTATCTCTCTCAACCGTCATCCATGCCCGAAGAAACCACTTTCCGTGAAGCGGTTCAGGCGGAGAAATCTCCATTGACCCGTGCCGTACCGGGATATGATGCGGAAAATGCCTTCCTGATGCTTTTCGAAGCCGCTTTTCGGAAAGCGTATGCCGATCTCCGGGAAGCGGGACTCGAATTGCGCGAAGACACATGGCATCCTTTAGTTGTCCAACTGGCCAAAAACTGTTTTGCTTCGGGACTTCCGCAAGAAGAAGTCGTGAAACGTACTGTTTTCCACTTCTATCTGTATAAACAGGAAGAACTTATCCGGCAAATGATTGGCAATATATATACCGAGTGCAAAGGCTTCGGCAAGAATATCAGCCTAAGCAAAGAGCAGCAACTCGCCTTGCAGACTGAAGAATTCATGAAACGCCGCTATGAATTCCGCCATAATACCCAAATTGGTGAGGTAGAATATCGTGAAAGGCTTTCTTTTCGTTTCCGTTTCAATCCTCTCGATAAACGTGCGCTGAACAGCATTGCTTTGGATGCGCAAATGGAAGGTATCCCGTTGTGGGACAGGGACATTAGTCGTTATATTTACTCCAACCGCGTGCCTGTATTCAATCCGTTGGAAGATTTTCTCTACCGGCTTCCTGCTTGGGACGGTAAAGACCGTATTCGTGCATTGGCAGCCACCGTCCCTTGTAAGAATCCGTATTGGATGGATTTGTTCCACCGTTGGTTCCTCAATATGGTTTCTCATTGGAAAGGAAGCGATAAAAAGTATGCGAACAGTGTTTCGCCCTTACTTGTCGGACCGCAAGGGACACGTAAATCTACTTTTTGCCGGAGCATAATGCCTCCTTCCGAGCGTTCCTACTATACCGACAGCATTGATTTTTCCCGGAAGAAAGATGCCGAACTTTACCTCAATCGTTTTGCGCTTATCAATATCGATGAATTTGACCAGGTAAGTTCGACACAACAAGGTTTCCTGAAACATATTCTGCAAAAGCCTGTACTGAATGTGAAGAAACCTCATGGCAGTGCCGTGCTTGAAATGCGTCGTTACGCCTCATTCATAGCCACAAGCAACCAAAAAGACTTGTTGACCGACCCTTCCGGCAGCCGTCGTTTTATTTGCATCGAAGTGACCGGAGTGATTGACACCAACCGTCCGATAGACTATGAGCAGCTTTACGCACAAGCTATGTACGAATTGGAACATGGCGAACGTTACTGGTTCGACCAGGAGGAAGAAAAGATCATGGTGGAAAACAACCGTGAATTTGAACAAGTCCCGCCGGAAGAGCAACTTTTCTTCCGTTATTTTCGTGCAGCACAGCCTGAAGAAGGGGAGTGGTTGTCTCCAGCGGAGATTATGGAAGATATTCAAAAAGGCAGTTCAATCCCGATGTCTGTCAAGAGGGTTAATTCCTTCGGAAGAATACTGAAAAAGCAAGAAATACCTTCCAAACATACGCGTAGCGGTACACTCTATCATGTTGTAAGACTAATAACCAGGTGACGGCAAAAATGCCATCACCCTGCTGTCACCTCTTGCTGTCACAGTCTTATCGGTTTATTACTAAACTATTAACCCCTGAACTGTGACAGATGACAGCAACTCACCAAATATATTCTTCTGTGTAGCGTTGGTAAGTTGGTTCTTCTTTTATCCCTTTATTACGGAATAGTTGTCTGATGTAGGCTTGGTCTTTGGGCATAAGCCCCCGTTCTCCACGATAGAACCGATAATATCCCGTTTTTCCATAGTGTCCGACCATTTGTATTCTGATACTGACCGCATCTTCATAGGGAATTCTGTTAAGCAACTGTTTAAGTCCCCATGCCACATGAACTTTGACAGCAGTCTTGAAACATTCGCATTGGTTTCCATCCGCAGGATAACGTGCCGGATTAATGATAGTGATATATAGGTTGTCGGTTGTATCAAGTTGTGTAGCTATGTGGCGCAGGCATTTTGAGGCTTGTGGACATTGAGCGTTGAGGCAACGGGCAAAATTGTAAGGGACAGACAAACTGTCAGGTTCTTCTTTCATCTTGTTGGGCTTATTTTATTTGTGAAATACTGTTGTAAATATAGCAAACAGAATTCTTCACAAAAGTAGGACTTTATTTTGGGAATGGGAAGCGTTGGGATTGTTTTATTTGTATGTAATGGGGATTTCTTATCAACATTTGATAATTAGGGATACTCAATACATATCCCTAATTATTTGCAGCAAGATTTCTCTTTCTTGTTTAAGGTTCTTTATCTCTATTTTTAGCCAATCAATTTCTTTGTTCTTTGAGGAAATTAATTCATCTACAACTTCCTTAGGGAAATAATTGTTATAAACGAAGTTGAGTATTTTATAAAGGTCATCTATTTCTCTTTTTTTAAGCTCTCAAATTGTTCTTTCTGTTTCTCTAACAGTTTCTCAAAGAGTTCAATCGTTTGTTCTATGGGAAAATTATTGAATGTTTGGTTATTACCAATTGCATTTTTTACACCGCAATTCTCGTAAAAATTATTTGTGTTATATAAAACCGTTTCTTCGTTATACTCTTTTAATCCGTCGGTAGTAACTCCTAATGCAGAGGCTATTTTTTCTAATCGTTCATCGTCAATTTTCTCGGTTTGTTCCATTTTTGAAACAGCCTGCTTGGTTATTCCTAATAATTGGCCTAGCTCCGTTTGAGTCATACCGCGAAGTCTGCGTACACGTTCTATCTTTTTCCCAAGGTGAAGGTGATTTGATTTTATATTTTCTATTGTTTCCATTCTTCTATATATTAGATTGCTGAATCTAGCAGTGATTATTTCATATATTTTTTCAGGATCTCAATTTTATCTTGCTCACTTTTCAATAAACGCTCATATAACTCAACTATCTTTTCAAGTGGATTTATTTGTTGAACGATAGCGTATGTAGTAGCACCTTCAGAGATATTTGCATCCTTATAATTATGATGATTAATATTGAAAATCGTCTTTTCAACATCAAAGTCTTTAATGACTTCTTCGGATATCCCCAACACTTCAGCAATTCTTTTTAGAAAGCCTTCTTCTATTTCCTCTTGTTTCTCAATCTTTGAAATGACCTGCTGATTTACACCAAGATCGGCAGCCAGCGCTTCCTGTTTCATGCCTAAATATACACGAATCCTTTGTAAATTGCGTCCGACATGTCTCCGGTTTTCTTTCTCTTTTATTTCAACATCCATATTATTGTTCTTTAAATGAATACGTCTAGGCAAAGATAACAAGAAACAGTTTAATTCAAATGAAAGTGTGCTTTATTTTTTAGTGTATGTTTTTGTTTCTGTAGTTTTGGTTATTTTATTTGATGAAATTTATTGTTAGTTTGGGTAAACAATATATTAAACATGGTACTGAATTTTATATCTAGTTTTATTCTTTGAATTGTACGGAAAGTAACTTTTAGTCATCTGATTTTTTGTGAGGAAAATATCTTCTTAAACATTGCAGAAGGATGATTATTTAATATAGGTATAGTTTGTGAAATATATGTGTTACCCCTGGTAAAACTATGTAATTACATTATTTCTACAAAAACGAGTAAATAATTTCTTCTTGTTAATTATTTTAATTAGATTTGCAACTTCCGATAATACACAATTATAAGAAGTTAAGTGTTAGGTATATGGATAAGAAGTCATTAACAGAGGAAGATATAAAATTACGTTTTATAACTCCAGCTATTGTTGAAAAGGCAGGATGGCAAAAAGAACTCATAAAGATGGAATATTACTTTACTGATGGGCGAGTAATATTTCAAGGGAATGTTCATGCCCGGAAACAAGGAAAGAAAGCTGACTATTTATTGCATTATTCTGCAAATAATCCTATTGCTATAGTTGAGGCAAAAGATAATAATAAAGCTGTGGGAGCTGGACTGCAACAGGCAATGGACTATGCGAAAATTCTGGATATACCTTTTGCTTACAGTTCTAACGGAGACGGTTTTATTGAGCATGATTTTCTTACTGGTAAGGAAACTAATATTAATATGGATGAGTTTCCAACTCCTGATGAACTGTTAAAACGTTTACGTGATTCTAAAAAATATACTTCGGAAGAAATAAAGGCTATTGAAGAACCTTATTATTGGGATGCTCATACTAACATTCCTCGTTATTATCAGCGAATAGCTATAAATAGAACAATTGAAGCTGTTGCCCGTGGACAAAATCGAATTTTATTGGTAATGGCAACAGGTACAGGAAAGACTTTTACAGCTTTCCAGATTATTCATCGGTTGACAAAATCTGGATTAAAAAGGCGAGTCTTATATCTTGCAGATAGAAATGTCTTGATAGATCAGACTATGGCTCAAGATTTTAAGCCTTTTAAAAAAGTTATGACGAAGATTCAAAAGAAGAATATGGACTCTTCTTTTGAAATATATATGGCTCTATATCAACAATTAGTTTCTTATGACGAGAATATTCCCGATCCTTTTAAAGAGTTCAAATCAACTTTCTTTGATTTGATTCTTGTAGATGAGTGTCATCGTGGAAGTGCTAAAGATGAATCGGAGTGGCGAAAAGTGTTAGAGTATTTTTCTTCCGCAACTCAGATTGGTATGACTGCAACCCCTAAAGTAAAAGAAGGAGCTAATAATCTTGACTATTTCAATGAGCCTTTGTATACATACTCATTAAAGCAAGGTATTGAAGATGGTTTTTTAGCTCCGTATAGAGTAACTAACTCTTTTTTGAATATCGATTTAGAAGGATGGACGCCCGAGGAAGATGAGTTGGATATAAAAGGTAATCTCATTAAAGCTGGTTTTTATAACCGGAAAACATTTGGACGTGAGTTAGTTATTATGCAACGCCGAGATATTGTTGCTCGACGCATAACTAAAATGCTCCATAGAATAGGACGCATGACAAAATCTATAATCTTTTGTGCAGATATAGAAGAAGCGGAGGCGATGCGGCAACTTTTGGTTAATTATAACTCTGATTTGTGCAAGAAGGATTCTCGCTATATTATGCGTATCACTGGAGATGAGAATATTGGGAAGAAACAACTTGATAATTTTATAGATCCAGATCAACCATATCCTACGCTCGTTACGACTTCCGAAATGCTTTCTACTGGTGTCGATTGTAAAACCTGCGGACTTATTGTTATTGATAAAGAAATAGGTTCTATGACAGAATTTAAGCAGATTGTAGGGCGTGGTACTCGGTTGCGTACTGATAAGGGGAAGTGGCATTTTGAAATTCTTGATTTCAGGAATGTGACCCAATTGTTTAAAGATCCAGAATTTGATGGTGATCCAGAGCTGGAAGGTGGAGGGAGTAAAACATATCCTCCATATCGTCCGCGTCGGACTGTTTCACATGACCAACCTCCAAGGGAATATGGTCGCGAGAAATATTACATTAATGGAAAAGATATTCAGATAAACACAGAAATTGTTTCATACCTTGGTGCTGATGGACATACTCTTGTCACAGAAAGTTTAACAGATTTTACACGTAAGAATATTCGAGGTAAGTATGCTACGTTGGATGAGTTTATAAAGAACTGGACTGCTGCTGATAAGAAGAAAGTTATTGTTGATGAACTTAAAGAATACAATGTTTTACTTGATGCAGTTCGTGAAAAGCGTCCTGATTTGCTTAATGCAGACATTTTTGATATAATATGTCATGTGGCTTTTGATAAGCAACCGCTTACGCGGAAGGAACGTGCTAATAATGTAAAGAAGAGAGATTATTTATCTAGATATGAAGGTGTGGCTAAACAAGTTTTAGAAGCATTGTTAGATAAATATGCTGATAAAGGCATTTTGGAATTTGAGAATGAGGATATACTTGATACCCCTCCTTTTAATACAATCGGTAAGCCTCAAAAGATAGTTAAGTTGTTTGGTGGATGGGAGAAATTTGAAAAAGCACTTAAAGATTTAGAAAACGAATTATATGTAGCATAATTTATGGCAGTTAATAATATAATAAAACGATTACAGAATATAATGCGTCAAGACGCAGGTATTAGTGGTGATGCACAGCGTATTGAACAAATGGTTTGGCTATTCTTCCTAAAAGTTTATGATGCACAGGAAGAAACGTGGGAGTATAAAAGTCGCCGTGAAAAAAAGGAATTTAAATCAATTATTCCAGAAGAGCTAAGGTGGAGAAACTGGGCAGTTGATAATGCAGATGGGGAAGCACTTACTGGGGATGCTTTATTGGAATTTGTAAATGCAAGGCTTTTTCCTACCCTTAAGGCCTTACCAGTAAATGAAGATACTCCAAGAGGTAAAACTATAGTGAAAGAAATCTTTTCAGACCTTAACCAGTACATGAAGAATGGAATTTTGCTTCGTCAAGTGGTTAATGTCATAGATGAGATTGATTTTTCAGATGTTGAAGACCGGCATACATTCGGTGATATATATGAAGGCATTTTGAAGGATTTACAATCTGCGGGGAATGCCGGAGAGTTTTATACTCCTCGTGCACTGACCGATTTTATGGTGGAAATACTAAATCCTCAACTAGGAGAGTCTTTTGGAGATTTTACGTCAGGAACGGGAGGCTTTCTTACATCTGCATTAAATCATTTGTATAAGCAAGTTAAAACGACAAATGATGTTAAGTTATTCCAGACAGCCGTAATAGGGCAAGAATGGAAACCTTTGCCATATCTTTTATCAATCACTAATCTTTTAGTGCATGATATTGAAGCTCCTAATATTATTCATTGTGATTCTTTGGGTACAAGGGTTGGGGATTTTAAAGAATGCGACAAGGTTAATGTTATTGCAATGAATCCACCTTATGGTGGTAGTACTGAAGCGAGCGTTAAAAATAACTTTCCTTCAGATATGCGTAGTAGTGAAACTGCGGATTTATTTATGGTATTGATAATGTACCGTTTGAAAGCCAATGGTCGTGCGGCAGTAATTGTACCTGATGGATTTTTGTTTGGTGTAGACGGTGCGAAGCTTGCAATTAAAACGAAGCTATTAAAGGATTTTAATTTACATACTATTATTCGTTTGCCTGGAAGTGTTTTTTCTCCTTATACAAGTATTGCTACAAATATTCTTTTTTTCAATAATGAAAGGGTTGAAGATGCTCCTGATGGGTATTCAACAAAAGAAACTTGGTTTTATCGTCTTGATATGCCTGATGGATATAAGCACTTCTCTAAGACAAAACCAATGAAGTTAGAGCATTGTCAACCAATAAAAGAGTGGTGGAACGATAGGAAAGAGATTGTAAGCCAAGATGGAAATGAGAAATCTCGTTGTTTTTCTGTTCAAGATTTGATTTCGCTTGATTGTAATTTTGATCAATGTAAATTTCCTAAAGATGAGGAAGAAATCTTGCCACCTGCAGAATTGCTTACTAATTATTTTAAGAAGCGTGCAGCTCTTGATTATGAGATAGATAAAACATTGGCTGAAATACAGAAGCTACTGGGTATTGAAATCAAACTTGATTAATCCTTATGAATGGTAAGCAATTAAAGAATAGTATACTTCAGTGGGCTATACAGGGAAAACTTGTACCTCAAGACCCTAATGATGAACCTGCATCGGTTTTGTTAGAGAAGATTCGGACAGAGAAAGCTCGCCTTGTAAAGGAGGGAAAAATTAAGAAGGATAAGAACGAGTCGTTTATTTTTAGAGGTGATGACAATTCCTATTATGAGAAGTTTCTCGCAACCGGGGAGGTGAAGTGCATTGACGAGGAG
>NZ_DAWCXD010000046.1:0-35823 GCF_052357945.1 Bacteroides sp.
GAACCATATAAACAACTGTACTACAATATTTTAATTTATAGAACTCCTCTTATTTGAACGTCAAGAACCATGTATTGATTTCTATGAATTAGGATGTGAAATAAATGCAGAAGAATACCAAATAAAGAATACATTTGATTTTATGATTCAAGATATTGCTCATGAAGTAAAACTACGTAATGAATTGGCGATTTGTTTTACAGATCAAAGTTTATCAAAGATAAAAGAGGAGATTCTAAACCTTAATTCTGAGGTAAATGAAGAGTATACAGATTATTTTTTACAACTTATTCATAATAAATACAAAACAGAACTTACAGAAATCTTATATAACTGGATAAAATTCCATGAGATTGCAGTAGTTTTGGATTACAACATAGATGTGTATTATAAAAAACAATTAAAATTCTTCTTACAGTCTAAATGTGGTGCATCTTCGGTTAATTTTTATACATTTAAGAATTTTAAAGCTCATAAAGATGGCTTAGTTTTCTTAAATTCAATACATGAACAAAAGATCCTTGTTCTATCAATGCTTAATCATTGTACGGGACGGAGTTGGGCAATATATCCAAACTCTTTTGATCAGTATCATCTTAATCCTGGACAAAGTGTTCTACAAATAAATAATAAGATTGTATTTGATCCTCGTTATAGTTGGTATTCTTATCGCTATGAAGAACAATTAAGATTACTTCTAAATTCAAACTATCGTGTTAGATACGTGAAAAACGGTATACAGCTTCCTGATAAACCGATAAAAATAGGTATTGAGCCCAAAGAAGATGAAGATGAACAAAATGTTCGTGACAGGCAATCAGGAGTTGAACAAAACAGAGTGAAAGTTTCATTTGGACCACGTCAGCATAAAGTGTTAGATGAATATGATTTTGTTTTATGTAAATATATGGATGAAATTTCAATTTGTACAATTCTAGATGTTTTACGTGATTTTGAAGACCCAACAGTTATTTCAATTCAACCATTGACAGATTTTTATCAACCACTTGAAGATCTTCTTGATAATGAGGAGCGTAGAGCAGGTGAAGGTGAATTAATGATACGAAATAATCCAAAGTATTGCTTAACTGATGAAGAGAAACTATCAAGCCGAGAAATGTGGAAGATCCTTTTAGGGCATCGAGTAGCACAATATGGAGAACAAGTTGTTTATAATGATATAATGAAACCACTTCTTCCAGCTGAAAGGATACAATTTATTTCATTTAAACGATGGTTAGACACATCTGAAAATTCAGTACTTCCTCGTAGTAGACGTATGCAAAAGAGAGTGATTGAAGAATATCTTCAAATAGAGGGATTATATACTCGAATGTTAAGACATAGAAAGTCAAGAATAAGTACAAATACTGAAGGTAAAAATATAATTTTCAGGACATTTTTAATTCACTGTTTACTTGAAACTGACATGAAGAAAGCCTATAAAGAGTTAAGTAATGAAGTTCTTGATTATCTTAATATTGGTAGTGAAAATGATATTAAGATTATTTTAGATCTTATAAAAGACGGCACTATAAATTTTAGACTAATTAAATCCATAAGTTATGATCAAAGATAAAAGAAATTCATTGGAATCTTTCATTAAGGAACAGTTAATAGGTCCAGGTGGTTGCGGAAATAATTTTGGAGTATATGTTTCTAATGAAAATGAGAAAGAACTTGTATGTGAAGTACTTAATACAACGCCAGGCTCTATTTATAGTACAGGTATTCTTTTCCCACGAAAAGATAATCAGTCATTACTTATGTCTGATCTAAAATACGAAATGAACGACGATGAAAATATTGGTGATGAAAATTTATCAGATGAGGATTCGGACGAACAAGGAGATGACATGAGGGATTTAGGAAATCAAGAAGAGGATGAAGATATTAATTCGCTAAGTCGTAGATTCCCTGATAGAATAGGTATATCTTGTTGTGTTAAAAACATTAAATCTTTAACTTCGAGTACTAAAATGACAATTTCAGGACGTTATTATAAAAAATTATCTGAGAAAACACGTTTATATGTAAATATAGAAGATTATGATTTTTTTGAGAAAGTATATTCTATAGAAAAATGTAAAGATTTATTTCCTCAGTATTTCAGATACCAAGACAAAAAACTAAGTTTGTTAAAAGTTATAAATAAAGCACAGGACTTGAAGGATTTTCGCGATAAAATGCGAGAACTTAATAAATATTTTTGTTCAATTATAGCTAAAAATCCTAATGGAGAATATGATTCAATTTATACAGATAGCTCTTTCCAAGATAAAAACAAATTTTTAAGTGCATATAAAGAACGACTATTTAAATCCCTAAAATACGTAAACAGAGAAGGTGAATATTTGAGTCCGGATAAGGTTGCAGAACATAAAGTTCGTATTGCAAAAATAGAACAATATGAAACTTTTTTATCTTATTTTGAAGATATACTATCCATATGTGATTCTAAAGGATTCGGGTTCTGGGTAGGAACAAATTTTTGTAAAGAAATTGATTTATCAGCATTTGCTTTTGATTTTGAATCAGGGAAGAGAAAGATCATAATCCCCCCTAAAGAAGGTGTTACAAAAGGAATAGTAAAGTATACTCTTACTCCTGAAGTCGAAGCTTCTTTGTCCATATGGTTACAGATTTATAAGGGAATCAATGGTAAGACATATTTAAAAGTAATGCTTGCTAATGACTCTACTAAGGTTAAGGTTGATGCTAAGCATTACTATTCTATTGTTGCAGAGAAGGTTAATGAGTTAACATTTTTTGGAGTTAAAATTGACGTCTCAAGTTCTGAAATTATACCATATAGAAACGAAATAAATCCAGAACTTGATGATTGTGAAGTAAGCAGTTTGCAGTATCTTTATCGTAATATTGAAGATTATGCTATTGGCCACATCTGTTCTGCAAATTGGTACTATGATAATAATGGAATTATACACGTTTGTTCAGAGTTTATGCCGTCTGTTGAAACACCTGATGTAGAACCAGAACCACGAGATAAGACTAAACACGTTTTTGATGAAAAGACTAACAAATTCTTACCAAAGAAATATGTAGAAGATAATCAATATCTTCAATTTAAGTGGCTTTCTGTCCTTTCTTCTAATACAGATACTGAGATTGTTGAAGGCCTTCGTAAATTTGCTGATTCATATCAAATATGGATAAAGCAATTAGATGCTGCTGGCAACTCGATTGGACGAGAGAATATTACTAAATGTGAGAAGGACTATCAGAGAATAAAGAATAATATTGATGAATTCTTGACAAATCCTGATAAGATGAAGATTTTTCGATTAATGAATACTGCTATGTTTATGCAGCTTTGGCATAGTAAAAGTAATAATCAAGAACAAGTCTTAAAGGATGAAAAAATTTTAAGTTTTGAATATTATAAAGATAAAGCGCTAGATACTACAATTTTTCCTGGAGTTGTAGCTGCATGGCGACCTTTCCAGCTTGCGTTTATTTTGCTTAATCTTGATGGAATTTTCCAAAGTAAGTGTGATCCAAAATGGGAAAAACGCAATGAATTAGTAGATCTTGTATGGTTTCCAACCGGTGGAGGTAAGACTGAGTCTTATTTGGGTATAATTGCATTAGTCATAATAAATCGTAGATTGTTGCTTAAAAATGGAGCTGGTGATGGCGTTGCTGCAATAATGCGCTATACATTACGCTTACTTACAACTCAACAATTTCAACGTGCGTTACGACTTATTCTTGCATTAGAACAGATTAGGAAATGGGATAAATACAATTTAGGAGATAAAGAAATTTCTATTGGCCTATTTGTTGGAGAAAGTTCATTGCCTAATCATTATAAAAATCTAGCTGAAGAAATTCGAAAAAACTGGGTTTCTGATGGAGGACATGGACAAATACCACTAGATCGTTGTCCTTGGTGTGGTTCTTTGCTTAGAGAGAAAGAAGTATCTGTTGATCATTATTATTTTGGATGTAGTAACAAAAAATGTACATATGGAAAACGAAACTATCTGCCTATCAGACTTTGTGATGACCATGTATATGAAGAGCCGCCAACATTACTATTTGGGACTGTAGATAAATTTGCTCAACTTGCACGCCGAGTTAATGTAAATGAAGCGTGTGCAGATTCTAGACGTTTATTTGGAAATGGTACAGGATGCAATCCACCAGATTTGATTATTCAAGATGAATTACATTTGTTATTAGGTCCATTGGGTTCTGCAGTAAGTTTGTTTGAAGCAGCTATTGATCAGTTGTGTTCATACAAAAGGCAGGATGGGCTTGTGATTCGTCCTAAGATTATATCATCAACAGCTACCACACGTAATACCAGTTTTCAAGTGCGAGCTCTATATGATCGGGATATTTGTATCTTTCCTAAAAATGGAACAGATTATGATGACTCGTTTTTTGCTTTCTATAAAAGGGATAAACAAGGAGAAAATGATAATTGGTCGTACGTTTCTAAACGCAAATATATTGGTATAATGCCTACTGGACGTACTCAGATGACTACTCAAATGCGTTTAGCTGCAATTTTATTTGTACATCGAGCACTGTATGAACGTAAAAATAAAGCATTGTTAGGGATTAATGATAAGTCATTTATAGAGGCTGCAGACTATTATTATTCGATAATTTCTTATTTCAACTCATTAAAAGAGGTAGGAAAAACTGATGCTCAATTCTATCTTGAATTTACTAAGTATACTCGTCGTTTATTTAAACGAGTACTTCGATTTACTGATATGTTGGAATGTTTTTATGCATATAACGAAGTATTCTCTAAGACTGAGTTGACTGGTCGTTTATCTGGTGGTGATGCAGTAAAAGAATTAACAAAAGTACAAACAATAAAATGGGATCCTAATAAACGATTGCCATATTTAAAAGAAGGTGAAACAAATATATATAATAGTGCAATTCTTCCTGCTGATTATATTTTAGCAACAAATATGATATCAGTGGGACTTGATGTAAGCCGTTTTAATACAATCATAATTAATTCTATGCCTAGAAATATCGCTGAGTACATTCAAGCAAGCTCTCGTGTCGCACGTGATAAAGAAGGATTAGTCTTAACGTTACATAATCCTTTTCGTTCTCGAGATGTGTCTCATTTTGAAAGGTTTAGAGAATTTCATGAAAAGTTATATTATTATGTTGAGCCAATCTCCATTACTCCTTTTTCACCAAAGGCTGTAGAAAAGTATATGCCTTTATATATGGCTACTATAATTAGACATTTATACAAGAATCTTGCTGATCGCAAAGATGCAAATAAAATGTCCATTCCAATCGCAACAGAATTAAAATCTGAGCTGAAAAAGTATTTTGAGAATCGTTACGCAAGGACTCAGGCTCTTGATTCTACATTACATGCACTAGAGCGCGAAATCATAACAAAAGAGCAATTATCTTACATATATGAATGGATAGATGTAAGTCTTGACCAATGGGTAAATAAAGCAGAACAATATGGTGATTCTCTAGTCTATTATGCAGCTGGGCGAAAAGGTGCTGAAGAGGTATCTTTGTTAGTTTCTACAGATGATTATTCGGAGCAAAAAGCTGCTAGCAAGTGGATAGTACCATCCGCATTAAGATTAGTTGAACCTGAAGCTGTCCTTCACATTTTAAATAAATAATATTATGGATATACGTAAAGAGAATCAATATAATCAATCTATGGGCAAGTATAAAATCTTGTCTACTGCTGCAGGTGTAGGATCTATTATTACTACCAAGTGGGGTGGTTTTATTATGCCATTAAGTATTAATAACTGGAAATTTGTGGAGGTGGTATCAAATAAAATAAAGGAGATACAATCACAAACATTAAATATCCCAAAAATTCAAGAAGAATGTGGTGTTGAATTGATTGAAGATCCGCGTTTTGTGGATTTTTTAAATGTGAAAAAAGGGTTTACCCAATTAAAATGTTTTGTTGCAATACCTCATATTCAACTGAATTCATTTAATCAAATACAACGTAAAGGTAATCCACTTTATGAATCTATTAAAGCGCGATTTGGAACTGAATTAGGCGAAGATATGTTTTATATCCCTGCTATTAATTTTCCTCAGTGGTTTATTTCTGCTAATTCTGAAATCAAACCTCTTAATGAGTGGCGTAAAGAATGGCAAATTCGTAAATGTAATGATGGGAAAATGACATATTTTGTTCCTCCACGCGATCCTAATAAGAAAACTTATAGAAAAATAAAGGCTGAAGTTTTACATGATGATGTAGAATATGGTCTATTAAAACCAGTTCCACTTATTCTTATTTGCCCAAATGGCCATATATCAGATATCCCATGGTATAAGTTCTTCTGTGCGTCTCTTAAACATGAGAAAATGGATGATGATGCAGGTTTCGAATTGTTTGGTTACGACTGTGAAGATTGTAGTTGTGGAGGTAAGCATAATATTAAATGGCTTAATTCTCGTAACCAAGCAGAATCGTGGGGCACACTAAAATGTTCAAAATGCGGTTATTCTGTTTCATTAGCTGGTATAATGAATATTAAACCTTATTGTCGAGGTGAACGTCCATGGGTTAACAAAGATAATGCATATGAACGATGCTTGTCTACTGGCCAAAAGACTAAGATGCAAGTAGCAATGGTAACTAGTAATAGCATATACTATGCAAGTGGTTTTAGTAGTTTATATATTCCTAAAGATTTTATTCCATTAAAGCCTGGGCAGTTGAATGATCAGGCTCGTATGGTGTTAAGTAAAGTAACTGAGAAATATAATACAATGGTTACTAGAAGGCCAGAAATGACTCAAGAAGAATTTTGGAAAAAAAAGTATAATGATTGTGATGAATTTATTGAGGATGCAAATCTTAACTGGCAGTGTAGTCTGACAGATTTTGATTATGAAAATATCAAAAATATGTTTCTTGGATTAATTGTAGAAGACGAAGATAATGATCCTGTTGCAACATATCGATTAACAGAATTTGAAGTTCTCACTGATATTCATGAACCCAATCGAAAATCTAAAGGATTAGAGTTTAATGAAATTATTATTCCTAACTCTTTACAGTCATATTTTAAAACAATTAAACAGGTGAATACAGTTTCTCTTACAAATACACAGTTAGGCTTTGGTCGAGTAAACATGCCAACATCTAAACTTGATGATAGTGGGAAGATTGTGGCACCAGGTGATGAGATGAAGCCCATTTTTGATGGAATACCGTCTGACATATATGTATTACCTGCTAATCAAATATATGGTGAAGGCTTGTTTTTTGCATTTGATATGGCTACTATTGAAAGGTGGGCTGAAGAAAATGATTTAAATGATCATTATAAATGTCAACTTGATAATGGGGCATTAGGAGAATTTTTATATCAGGAGATTTCTCTTTACGGAAGAGCTAAATTTTATCTACTTCATACATTTAGCCATGTGTTAATGAAAGAACTTGAATTTACTTGTGGTTACCCTACTGCAAGTTTGAGTGAGCGGCTATATTACTCAGACAAAATGTGTGGCGTGCTTATTTATACAGCAGATGGAGCAGAAGGCAGTATGGGAGGCCTTGTATGGCAAGGACAGCCTCGACTTATTAGTAGTATTATTGAATCGGCAATGAAACGTGCAGTAAATTGTTCTTCAGATCCTTTATGTTGGGAAAATGAAGATAGCTTAAATAGAGCATCATGTTTTGGTTGTACCATGGTTTCTGAGACTTCGTGTGAATATCAGAATATGGGACTAGACAGACGAGCTCTAGTAGATGAAGAATACGGATTCTTTAAGAATCTAGTAGGACTAGATAGTATATAATAATGATTTATTAAAATGCTTTATTGGCAATATTATATAAAAACGGATAGTGCAGTAAGGGTATTATAAGTAAAAATATTAATAAAATCCTACAAGTGTATATTGTTTGAGTAGTAGAATGTTCTAAATGAAATTTAACGGCTATAGATACAGAGAAAAGAATTAATAATGATTGAAACATGAAACTCTTGATGTTGGCTAAAACACAAGTTGAAAATTTATGTAGTCCAACTCGTGAGTAATGCTTGCGAGTTGAACTCTATGATACCAGATAGTAAGAAAAAGTAGCGATATCTTATGATAAGGAATATATTCAAACTTTATACTACTTTTGGGGATTAGAATAGCCACTAAATATTTATTATGAAGGTATAAAATAAAGAACTCCATCTATATAATTAACGATCACAAAATATTCATTAAAATCTGTGATTACCTATACAATTATTAGCATAATAATTTAATAAAAGGTTTAGAGGAAGTACTGCTTATGCATCAGAAAGGTTTACTAACATACGCATTAAACTCAATTGGTAATCTTGTCTATATAGACGAAGTTGACACAGGGCAGCTTTGCAATTGTTATTGTCCATCATGTAAGGAAAAATTGGTAGCGAAAAATGGTGGAATGAAACGTGTCCATCATTTTGCTCATGCTTCTGGAGTAGATTGTGAAAATGCATATGAGACTATGTTGCATCAGTTGGCAAAATTAAGAGTTCAAGAGGCATTTCTATCTAAAGAAGTATTTAATGTTGGTTTTGAGTATCGTTCATATTGCCCACATGTAAAGACATGTGCATTCGTTAGATATGGAAATTGTTATATATCAACTCATAAAAGATTCAATTTAAAAGAGTTTTATGACTCATGTGAACAAGAAATACAGTATGATTCAATTAACAGACGCTCTGATTTGAAAATATTTTCGTCTAAGAAGCCTCAATTGGCGCCTATATATATTGAATTTTTTGTTACTCATGCAAGTGATGTATCTAAATTGCATAATGGTGGTAAAATTATTGAAGTTAAGATTGAATCTGAAAATGACATTCAAAGAATTGTCGATGATGGTTTCATTGAATCCTCTAAATGTGATAGCAGGCTCCTAGAAGGAATAGAATCTGAAAATATAAGTGAAACAACGTTTTGGGGATTCAAGTCGGAGGACTATGATGCTAAAAATATTACACAAGAGATAGAATTTTCTCGTTATATTCTATATGCATCCGGTAAGTCACAATGTTATCAAGACACATCTTTGTGTAAGAATATAGCTAAAGTTAGGAAACAATCTCTTTTGGAAATATGCATTCATACACCTGTTGCTTTTGGAGTATATGAAATGGTTAAATATCAAGGATATAAAAGATTTTGTATTAAGAATTGTTTATACTGTAAAAATTTTGTTGACAGCTATGACGGCTCAGGAAAACTATGCCGCTTGTATAAATATTTAGGAATAGACCGGTTTGAGCAACATGATACTGCAAGAGCAAAATCTTGTCCTTCTTTCTTGATAAATCAAGATGAAATGAATAGGGAACTTGAACATTTTGATTCTTTGAATAATAGGGAATATACCGAGTTTGAATAATTTCCAACCACATAATATTATCTGCAAGTCAAAACTTTTCTTTTCCCGCTAATTTGAGTTTTTCGTGTAGGATTTAGTTCATTATAATTCTAATGTAGGCATAAAGTATTTATAATTAATAAAGTACTCGATTTGAAATTTTGTTAATGCTTGCTATGCTTGAAATGAAAAGTTAAAAATAAATAATAAATAAAATGTGTGACAAGAGTTACAGCTTGAAAACTATAATTCTTGTCACATTTTTTTTAGAACAGAAAGCTATTGTTTAATATTTTTTCATCAGGTTTTATTTCCAAGTAACTTATGAACTACTATCACCATCGTAATTCCCAAGATCGCTATAAGCCCACATGCAGCAACCATCCTCCAAATTAACCAGGAATGCAAAAATTCTACATTCGCCACGATCATACAGACCAAGAAAGAGGATAGGGCTATTAGAATGACAATCAAAATATAAAATGCCTTATATGATAGATAAATGCGGTTATCCATTTGAACAATCCTCTGCTCTGCCTCTGTGCACTTGATCTCAATTTGGTCAATGAACTGGCCAAGAACGGTATTACCAAATTTAACAGCCTGATCTTGCGTATCCTGAGTAATAGATAGTTTGTATTTTCCTAATAAATCCACCAATGCGGTAAGATCCGTCCTCAATCCATACACATTGTCATTCAACTCGGCAAGTTCTTTTACGTTTATACCAAGCAGACGTTTTTCCTCCTCAAGATATTCATTTTGAGGAGTACTTTTGGTAACCTGTGCTTCCTCCATTTCAGCGGTAAAATCAAATTTCTTTTTCATAAGCTCATCGTTTTAATCCAGTTTTCGGTTTCTTTCCTAAGGTACGAATGGCAGCACGGGCACATCTTTTTGCCCATAAGAGATCATCCTCGTCCTTATCTCTCCATGGTAATTCGCTTTGTGAACCACCGCCACCTCCGGTTGGTGCATTGGGGACTTCCAGCAATCCGACAAATATTACTACTGCCATATCGGTTAACTCCTGTGAATTGGAGACGAAACGATAATCAAATTCATCGTTAAAATGGTTGAGTACCTTTTCTGGAATGTAGAACCGATGTTCCTGACCTTCGTGACTCAATGTATAGGGAACCGTATTCGGATTGTAGATCTTATATTTGGTATAGTCAGCGGATGCCGATGGCTTCTGAATCTGTCTCGAATCAGTATCTTTAGGTTTGTTATTCGCTGCAATACCTGACCTATAATGAAGTTTCTCCCATGTGACAGGAAGTTTTGAAACCATCAAGTTTCTACCAATACCCAGATCGGAAGCTTTGTATTTCGTCCTTCCTTTCATGATTGCATATCCGTGAAGAATACCATCATCGTCCTTTCGCTCATGTATGGTGTATCCTTTCTTTGTCAATGCTGCTTTGTATTCATCCCATGACCATGATGACATGGATTTAAGGACATTCATACAATCCTGTGTAACCAATGGCATGTTGACATTTCTTACCTGTTTTGCTGTTGTCCATCCACGTTTCTTTGCTACTCTTTCTGCTGCCCACTGGGCACGAAGGTGTATATTGTGGTCGTTGTTAATCTTTCCGTCTTCATCCATCCTGCAGACAGCAGCATGAAGATGAGGAACTCCGCTATTGGATTCCATATGGAGCCAGACTGTGTATTTGCTGTTGGCCAGATTGGTCGGACTGTTTCGTACTTTCCCGTCCTTGTCTTTGAACGCCTGTTTGTCAAACTCTTTGGCGAAATCCTGCCAAAGTTTTTGCCAGTCTTCAATGGTAAAGTCCTTGGTATGTTCGGGTGACGGACTAAGTTCAATTCTGATGACTGAGTTCTTCACCGGGCGGAAGCGGGAAAGAGTAAGTTGCATTGAATTCCAAACACCCATTGCATCTGGCTCCGATGGCATCATATTGTCCAATATCCGGTAGATTTTTTCCGGATGTTTTTTATTATGTGATTCGCCGGTTATATAACGGATGTCGTTTATGCCATGCGATATTGCTTTAGCCTTTGCGATCATGATTCTTCAGTTTTATTATTGGTTGGAATACTGTTCGGCTCTTTTACGGAATTTAGGAACTGGCAGACATTTTCTGCCACATTGCCAAGCTCCTTCAGCCAGTTCACCATAAATGGAATCTGGTTGAACATCGTGTGCCGTTGGCTTGCACTCATTCCATGAAGGGCTGATGTGAATTTCACCAGGTCAGCACGGCAGTTGTCCAGATTCTGCAGCAGTGCAGCTTCTTCTTTGGAGAGTCTTGCCTTTGGCTTATAATTATATGCCCGCGCAAGCAGATAATCGCTTACGGTCATTCCGCATTGTTCGGCCATTGACTTGATATGTTCTTTCTGTCGGGGGCTGACTTTGGCCCCGATAAATACGGTTCTCCTGTTGTCCGGAGTCTCGTTCTGTTCTGTTTGTTTTATTATTTCTTTTTCCATGAAAATCTAATATTATAATGGGTTAAGGTGCGAGCCTGCGAGTACCGCACCGGCGAAGTGGCAAAGCCGGCGAGAGCGCCAATGTACAACCATAACGGAGTGGAGGTTATACCTTGGTATATCTCGCAACAGATACCTGTTGAAACTGCACGGCAAGCCGTGTCGTATATACAAATGAAATTGGCATTTCGACTGCTACCATAAGCGATATAAGTATTCTGATTATCCAATAAAAGGGGAGAAGATGAATATTCCCTATAACGTCTTTATGACTTTGCTTTATTCTAATATGTACACCCTGCCAATAAAGTAAAGCCGGATTCAATAATGGCTGTCTGGGTTGATTTTATATTCCTTTCCCTCTTTTATGACCATCCTTTTGTTACTGAGGAAGGTGGCAACTTTAACTGCTTTGTTATGTCCCAGCTTAATGTCCTGCAGGGCATATCCTTCCTTCAGCCGTTCCAGATAATCGTCATAACTGGTAATACAGACGTTTGTAAAAGCTGCGTCCAGAGCTGCCCGATGCACGCTCTCGGAAATTTCCTTGTACGGATCAAACGGTTCTTTTACAGGTCTTCCGATTTTCTTTTCCTGGGGTTGATAGGAATCCAGCAGTTCAGGTAAGACTTCATCGTTTATACGGAAAGCAAACGGTTCAAATTCCCGGTCACGGATATGAATGGCTTCTACTACGCTCACTGTTCTGTCCATTTTGTCCACTTCTACCTGCATGACTGTTTCTGCCTTGTTATTCAGTTCCGTGCCGATGTGACCACGGGCATTCTCGTCATTCTTGTTCTGATGGAGAATGGTATGAATGTGAATCTGGCGGTCATCCGTCCATTGCATGAATCTGGAAATAATATCGGTCGCTTCACTGGGGGAATTGATATCATAAAGAAAGTCTCGGATGCCATCTATAATCACCAGTCCGAGATCGGGGATTGTGCCGATAGCCTGTTCGACTATAGCCAGACGTATCGGAGGGGCATACTTGCGCAAAGCCAGCATAATCAGATTATCTGGATTCTTGTCCTCCGGGAGTCCGGCAAGGCGCAGGATTCTTTTCAATACCTTCTGGCAATGATGGCGTCCCTGTTCTGTATCAATGTACAGAACAGTTCGCTTATCCTCTGGAAATGATGAACGGTATTTCAGCACTGTTCCGTTTTTCAATGCTGACGCTGCAATGGCTGTAACGTTAAAAGTTTTCTTACTTTTGGCTTTGCCTATAGAGGCACTGAAGTTCCCCAGTGTACCGATTGCGGCATCATCTACCATCAATACAACCGGTGACTGTTCATAAGCTCCGTTTGCACTTACAGCAGACTCCTCCATATAAGCGGTCAATTCCTCGTCAGTAGGAATTCTAATGTCTGTCTTGTCCATAGGCTTTACACGTTTTTAGGGTTAGCCTTACGACGGGTGGCAGCAAGCATCTTTGCCTGTTCTTCTTCAAAAGTCAGTGGAACCTGTACCTTTCTTCCGGTCTCAAGCCATTTATCCAGTTCATCACGATAAACAAAAAGATGTTTGCCTTGTTTGATTACAGGAATGCCACCATGCTTGACCTTATAATAAAATGAGGATTTGGATATGCTAAGGTAGGTACATACTTCATCCACTGTCATAGGAACGTGATGGTTCTCTTTGACTTTGTTTTGGACTGCCAGACTGTTTTTCAATACAGTTTCCAAACTTTCAATTCTCTTACATAATTCACCTACAACTGTAGGTAAATCGTTAAAGGTTAAATTTCTGAAATGCATAATGTCTTTATTTGTTGTGTTTGAATATGCCACAAACTAAATCAATGACATTATGCAGAGAAATAGGAGAAGAGAATCATTTTCCGGTCTGTATTAATTCATTTTTTCTCACACTGCGCTTTGTTTATAAGAGTATAATCAAATTTAAAATCATCATATTTTGGACTGTCAATAGGAATCTGACTGTGTATGGTATCTTTGAGATTCTTGGCAAGGTATCCCAAGGTTGCATTTTTTAATTCATTAGGAAATATGGTTTTTATGAAATTGGCTCTTTCTGATAATGATATGCCTAACCGTTCGCCTATATTCCAGACAAAATGTCGTAATGAAGGTGATGTAAGAGGAGTTTCCATTTTTGAACGAATGGGTTTATACAAATCTGATTGCCCACTTGCCAAATGGTCTATGTTTTCATGTAGTATAAGCAGATTTTCTTTGGTAAGAAATTTTGCGGTAGAATAGGTGGTATATTCATGAATAGCATTTATAATCATTATTTTTCTCTCTAATTCTTCCTTCTGAATTTCTTTCATACGGCTTTCGAATCCCTGGAGATATGAAAAAGCTTCGGATTTAACTTCTGAGGTAGGTTGTTGCTCCAAAACTTTTATTTCTTTCGAATCATCATGCTTCTCTGATATTGTAATGGATGTAACGATTTCAGAACTGGCAGCTTTGTTTTCTGTTGTATCAGTATTTTTTGTCTTTTCCGGTAACTCAATCATTGAAATAACTTCTGTTGCATTGCTAACTTCAATCATTTCTATATCTGAAACTTCTACAGTTGGTTCACTGCATTCTTCAATCATCATATCTGGTTTGGGAATAACCTTGTCAGGTATAGAATTTCTTTGATTATCAGAAAAGATCTGCGGACATTCATCCGTAAGGAATATATAGAATACACGTTGTAATCCTCCGCATGTTATGATTATTACAACGGTTCCTAATATTATAGGTGTTGTATACCTGGTCAGATCTATCTGGTGATTAATGTACAGATATGTTGCAATTACTGAAAAAAGGATACAACTTACTGCAAGTATGAAACTTGTCTTTCGTGCCGATAATTTAATATTGTTTGTCATGTTCTGTAATTATATGTACTAGTTTTTATGGCAAATATATTTTCTATTTCCAAATAGTTGTAATTAGTGACAGATAATCGTTCAGATTTTAAGAAAAATAAGCCTAAAGTACGAAAATCATACTCTAAATCATACTATAATCATACTTTAGGCATATTATTTATATAGGATACAGACTGCTATTCTTTCCTTTTTAGGGTAATCTTATTGCTCGCTTCACGCTTGTTGCTGTCCACTACTTTCATGTACCTTTGGGTCGTGGTTATGCTCTTGTGAGCCATCATACTTTGTATGGTACGGATGTCGGTTCCAGCCGCCCCTTGCAGGGTTGCGAATGTTCTACGATACGAATGGAATGTTATATTCTTGGTGATTCCGGCAGAACGAATCCATTCCTTCATGGGAACCTGGGTCCAGCACCTTTTCAGACCTTTGAATACCAAACCCTTCTTCTCAGGTGAGTATTCTATCAGCTTCAGGGCTTCATCACTAATGGGGATGATGTCTTCCGTCTTTGTCTTCTGTGTGATGGTGTGTACACATTTTCCTCCTGCTGCAAAATCAACAATTTCCTCCCAGCAGAGAGTAAGTATGTCACTGAGTCTCAAACTGGTCAGGCACGAAAAGAGGGAAGCGGTTTTTAGAACTGGTATCTTGCATGGTGTTTCAGCCAGACAGTACAAATCCTCTACACTCAGATAGTCCTTTACCACATCTTCCGGTTCAATCTTTTCCAGAAAATCATTTATGTTTGACTTGATCAGCCGATTGCGGTAGAGAATCTTCAGGAATCCTCTGAATGTGGACCAGTAGCCGGACGCTGAGTTTTGTGTAATATATCCATCCCGTTTTAGCTGTCTGGCATTGAGCAGATATTCACGAAACTTGTTGCACAGCTCCACATCAATTTCTTCGAAAGTACATTTGCCATGTACGAAGTTATAGAAGTGCTGATAAACGAATTCCCATTTCTGGTCGTGCTTGGGAAGTTGCTTACGGTAGTATTCTAGAAAATCTGCCTTATATTTCCTCTTGTCGAAGAAATCATAGCGTTCGTTTACGATAGATTCAAAGCGACGGCATCGGATGGCTTCTGCTTTCTCTGACATGGTTGCATTGAAGTCACGTTCCCGCTGATTCTTCGGATTTGCATAGATATAAATGTTCAAACCTTCGTGACGGATAGTTTTCATTGTTTCCTGGTCACGGTAGCCCGGATAATAGTCCAAATAGAAGGAAAGCATACCATTTTTTAACGGGCGGGTTCTCAAAGTTACAGTTTTACATTCTGACATAGTTACAAATGTTATTAGTTGACTTAATTTTTGCGGTGAAGATGCACAATGACTTTATGCAGACCGCATTCAGCAAAAAATCATTTTCCAGTCTGTATATCTGTCTGTACAGATTCATTATCTGGCGCCCATAATGTGGTCAAATTCCACTTTCAGGAATCTCACAAAGCGCCCTTTCTTCTCCCGTTTTATTTCGTGGAATTGCAGAATGCCGTAAACAGAATCCCGTGTGAGACTATACTTCTTCATGGCTTCCTGCACGGTATAGTATTCTGAAGAATCATCTTCGGTTGTCTTCTTGGACAGATCGAAGTGAAGTTTTGAGTAGAATATCTGGCCGTGCTCTTTCTTTGAAGGGATGTTGTTGCGGTAAACATGTGAACGGATGGCTACACGTGTCATCCCATAGTTTTTCTCGATTTCTTCCGGAGTGTACCATTCTGTCAAGGCGTCATCCGTCTTATATTTGGCAAATGCCGCATCTATGTGCTTTTTACTGTAATAATTGAACTGGCGGATTCTGACCTTGGGAACATTGTTTTGCCGGGTATAGGTCCACACCCATTTGGCGTTGACTTTGTACTTTTCCGCAATCTGTTCAGCTGTATAATACTCGGTAACGTCAAATTCATCTTTTGGTCTGAGAACTTCATAAGGTTTTGTTTTCAGCATCAGTTCGATGTCGGTTCTTCTGATGAGCGACATTCTTGAACTTAACCTTGATGCACGAAGTTTGTCCTCCTTTACCAGTTTATAGACATACTGGCGAGAAACGCCCATTAGTCTGGCTGCTTGAGAAAAGGTAAAGTATTCCTGGCTCTCCAGTTTGTTCTTTACCTCCATCATTTCCTGAAATTCGCGCATTTCCATTCTACGTTCCTTCATCCGGTGTTTATAACCTCTTTTGGAACATTGCGGACTACAATAATTGGTAGTGGTCTTTTTTGCCATGAAAGGCTTGCCGCACCACTGGCAGATTCTTTTTACTTCCATTTTTGTTATTCTCCATATTTTAGTGAAACATGAGCTTTTTACAGCTCGGATAATTTCCCTTTTTGTCTACTCACGTAAACCATTGTCAACACACGTCAACAAATGCGTCAGTGTGACATCGGGCAAAAGCCCTTAATTGTTCCGCGGTAGAAATACGGTAGAAAAATATGGTGAACAACAGTATTCAACTGTTTATAGCTGGATTTTTGGCAAATAAAAAAGCCGCTGAAAATCAGCGACTTCATTATAGTTGGTTCTAATTCGTTGCAGTTGATTACAATATCCTACTTTCCGATGCAGAAAATATAAATTGATTTGTAATATATTGATATTTAGTATGCTTTTCCCTATTATTTATATGAAGAGGGACAAACTGGGGACAAAATTTATACAAAAATAACACTAAAAAAAGAAAACATAATTTTTGGAACTAAGTAATTCTCAAAATCGTATGCTAACCAAAAGAAAAAGGAAGAATTCTCTGCATAGTTATCATAATCTGATACCTAGTAGTATTAATTCTAACCCAGATTCAAGATGCATAGAGTGCCGTTTATTAGAGAAAAGAAATTATAGGTTTAGTCTAGTATCTTGTATATTTAAAAAGGTTCTAAACCAAACATTATACAACTTCATAATGACTGATATTGGTTAATAGAATCTTGTATTTTCTCTTTTCGCCAGCAATATTATTTATCTTGATGCCTTTCTTTATTTTTAATGCGTGAAATTTTCACGTGAAATTTTCACATTTCTGGTTGTTTTAATTATCTTTGCATTGAGATAGGTTAATGTCTCATTGATATTACTGTTTGATTATTTTATTAAATACTATTTTATGATACTGCGTGTTATATTGAAGAATTTTCTGTCATTCAATGATGAGGTTCAGTTTGATATGTTTCCTAATATGAAAAGGACAACCTTGTCTAACCATATTACTATGCTTAATGAGAAACTGCCTGTATTGAAAATGGCTGCTATATATGGAGCCAATGGCGCTGGAAAATCCAATTTGTTAAAGGGTATCAATTTCTTGAAAGCAATAGCTTTGAACAAAAGTTTTCTCGACAAGGATACCTTTGGTAAGTACATCTTTGCGTTAAAAGAAAATACAGGAACAGAACCTATGGAACTGACAATAGAGTTTGAGACAAAAACAGGAATTCCATATATATACTCTGTGGAAATTATGAATACTGGGATTGTTTCCGAAATACTACAGATTTCCGGTTTGGGTTCGGAAGAAAACCATAATGTTTTCACTCGCAAAGAGGGCAAAATCGAATATGCAGTTACGCCTTCAGAGGAAGTAGGCAATATGGTTTTGGGATGGATAGAAAAAAATCCATTTTCCAGTCTTTTGACTATAAACAATGATATGCCGGTATTGACGGATGAAAATATTAGTATTGCACAAAAATGGTTTGAGGACGAACTTACAATAATTGGCTTGCATTCTTTCAATCCTGCACTGATTGGAATATTCAAGAGCAACAAAGAAATCAATCAATTTGCTTCGGATATATTTAAGGTACTTGGTCTTGGTATTAACAGAGTTAATGTCGAAACAGAAAATTTTGAAGATTGGATGAGTACCCATGACATCAGTAATCTACCTATGGACAAACTTAAAGAAATGCGTTCCGGAGTGTTGTCGGAGGTCGTTGATTTCAGAAATACAAGATCTATTAGTGTAGAAGATGGAGTGCAGAAGATAAGTCAAATGCTATTCCAGCAATTTGGTAAAAACGGATTTTCAAAGGATATGGATATCCAGGCACAGTCTGACGGTACGGTTAGATTACTGTCGCTTGTTCCGGCATTATATGATGCAATGAAATCCGCCAAGACGGTAATCATAGATGAACTCGATCATAGCATACATTCACATTTGGTCAGGGAACTTGTCCGTTATTTTTCCTCACAGGACACCAATGGACAACTTATTTTTACAACGCATCAGACCTGTTTGCTAAATCAGGATTTTTTGCGCACCGATGAAGCTTGGATGGTTGAAAAGAAGGATGGTGGGAGTCATATGTATTCATTAAACGATTTTAAGATTCACAACACAATTAATATTGAGAACGGATATATGGAGGGGCGTTATGGCGCTATTCCTTTTATTGGTGAATTGAATATGTAAAATGTTAATATTGTTATGGATTTATCTAAATTTACATATTCAAAAAAAATACTCAAGATTAACTCCTAAATAGCTTGTACATCAGTCTATAACCCAAAATAAGGAGAATTGTCAGGTATATGAAACATCAGGAGTGTCTTCTGCTTACCAAAAGCCTGAAGGGATTCTTTCCACCAGTCTTATATTCGTACTCTCTGGGGGGAAAGGATTTTCTTCTGGAATTGATTAAACAGCGTGAGCTTAACTCTTTAAGAGTTGTATTTATGTCTGAAAAAGGACAAGGATTACAGCCATATCAGATGCAAGAGAAGTGGGAATAAATACAGTTGACAGGAGAAATAAAAATAGAATCGCAGCTTTTTCCAACTGGATACTATGGACAAAGTATTTCTCCTTTCGGATGTAGATGAATTCTATGATCAGTTGGAGAAAATATTTAAAGGTAATCAAACCGATGTACAAGGTAGATGGGTCGTGAGCAATCCTTGTTTTGAGATTTGGTTGTATTATTGTTATTTGGATAGTCCAGAAAAAGTTCTTGGATGCTTGAAAACAGAACCTATTACTACTCGGAGCAAAAAAATGAAGGCCTTGGGTAACACATTAGTCAGTGGAGGGTTGAACCCTTGTTTGGCATTTGAAAATATGTTGAATGGAATAGAACACTGTATTGCTTACTATGCTGAGGATGATAACAGAATAACTGTCTTGTATGCGACACAAATGCATGAAATGGTTCAGTACCTTTAGTCAGCATAAAAGAAATTTCAACAATATTTCATTTCTACATAATTTTGCACACAATCATGCGGATATGATTATGTGTATAGATAACGATTATCTGCTGATTTTCAGCATGTTATTTTTTGAATCAGCAAATGTAATAGATGCTGTATGCATATTTTTGAGAAAATATCTCAAAAATATGCATTATATGAATTGAATTTTGTACCTTTGTACTCGAAAACAGTTATGAAAAATAATTGAAACACTTAAAAGTCAGATATATGTTACTTGAATTTACAGTTGAGAATTACAGGTCGTTTTATAGGAAAAAGACCTTAGTATTGGAGGCCGATAAAGCTTTGAAAGAATGTACTGAAACGAACTTGTTTGACTGCAATAAATATACTCTGCTTCGTTCGCTTGCGCTGTATGGTGCCAATTCAAGTGGGAAATCCAATCTTGTCAGTGCGATGCACGCAATGGCGAGTTGCGTGTTGTTGTCGGTGAAGTTAAATGACAATGAGCAATTGGAATATGACCCATTTCTTCTTTTGAAGGACAATCACCATCCCTCTATGTTTGAGATTATATTTTTGAAAGGAGAGTATTGTTACAGATATGGATTCAGGTATAATCTGGAGCGTATCGTTGAAGAATGGTTATTCCGGAAAACAACACCTCGTTCTAAAGAGCAGATGATGTTCGTAAGAAACGAAGATGGGATTTGTGTAGATGAGAATAATTTCCCGGAAGGAGTCGGATATGAAGAAAAGACCAATGACAACCGTTTGTTCCTGTCATTATGCCAACAGTTAGGCGGTGAAATATCTCGTCAGGTTATTTCTTGGTTTCAATCGGACTTTAATGTGATTTCTGGATTGAATAATCAACAATATAGAGCATATTCAAAATTATTTTTTCACAAAAAAGAATCTTTGAGTGTTGATGCTCTCAACTTCTTCCAGAAATTGAGACTTGGATTTAACAACATTCTTACTCATGAGGAAGAACCCAATATTCCTCAGGACTTGCCTATGGAATTACGAGCACTCTTCCAAAGAGAAACGCAAGGCAAGAAGAGTATTGAGTTGGATTCTATACATAACGTATATTCAGATAAAGGTAATATAGTAGGTACAATTAACTTCTCGTTTGAAGATAGGGAATCTTCCGGTACAAATAAGTTATTTGATCTTTCGGGACCGATATTCGAAACGCTTTATTCTGGGAGCGTGCTTGTCATCGATGAGCTGGATGCAAAAATGCACCCTCTGATTTCTCAGTATATTATTGAATTATTCAATAATCCGGAAACAAATCCAAAGAATGCCCAATTGATATTCACTACCCACGATACGCACTTACTTTCTCAGAAAATTTTAAGACGAGACCAGATATGGTTCACGGAGAAAGATTCTAAAGAGCAGACGGATTTGTATAGTCTGATTGATATCGTACTCCCAGACGGGACCAAACCTCGTAATGATGCAAATTATGAGAAAAACTATATCGCCGGTCGTTATGGTGCCATTCCTTATATATTGAATGATTAATAATGTAAGGCTATGGCAGCAAAGAGAATAAAGATAGATAATGCTTCTTCAAAATTTAGGAGGCAATCGCAAAAGAGAGAACAGAAAGTCATACGTTGCTCTGTGTTAATTGTGTGCGAAGGGACAAAGACTGAACCTAATTACTTTGAAGCTTTTGCCGAAAAGCAACAGGGGGTAATTGTATATGACATCGAGGTTAAAGGGCTTGGGCGTGGAACAAAAGATGTTGTGGAGAAGGCCATTGATCTTAAAAATAAGAATAACTATGACCGTGTTTGGGCTGTTTTCGATAGGGATGAATTTCCTGCAAAGGATTTCAACGAAGCCATTGCGATGGGACAAAAAAATAGCATTGAGGTAGCCTGGAGTAATGAAGCATTCGAATTGTGGTATCTATATCATTTTCAGAATGTAATAACAGGAGTGTCTCGAAAGGATTATGAAGAGAAGATTTCAACAGCTGTAAATGCTTCTCCGAAATATAAATCGAAGAAAAAGTACAGATACGCCAAGAAAGATCCTAACAATTATAAGATAATGACTACTTACGGCTCAATGGAGTCCGCCTTGCGGTATGCGGAAGCGAAGCATTTAGAATATGCAGATTCACGTTATGCAAATCAAAATCCTTGCATTACGATTTATCAGCTTGTACGGCAATTGTTGGGACGAGATGAGAAACTGAATGCTGAACTGATCGCAAGGATTGGGGAAAATGAATTATAGAACTTCAATGATTCAATGGTGGTGTTTTGTGTGTAAAGATAAATAACACCTTAAAAGTGTTTGAATGTAATATTTAAGACACTGATGGATTTTAAACAAAATAATTTCGAATAACATTTATGCAAGTAGAAGAAATAACACAAATATTACGAGAGTCACCAAGCGTACGACTCATAAAATCAAGAAGTGTGGATTTCTTCTTGTCTTTTGTCATTGAAGCGTTTGAAGGACAGGCGGCTATAATGCAGGAACGCTTGCACATGCTACTGGAGAACCGACTGGATGAGCAGGAAAATGCGTTGGTGGAGGATAATTTTGAAATGACAAGACTAGGGGAGTCGAACGAACAGAAAGCAAAACGACTCATCAAAGACTGGACAGACAAGGGATTCTTGACCAATTATCAGAACGAAGAGGGAGAGGTGATATACGAGATTTCGTCACACACAAGCAAATTGATAGATTGGGTGGTGAGCTTGAAAAAAGAAGATTACATCGGTACTGAATCAAAGTTCAAGACACTGTTTTCCCAACTGAAGGAATTGGTGGAATACTCGAACGAGGACCGTGAGAAGCGACTAGAATTGCTTCGAACCAAAAAAATGGAGATAGAGCATCAGATTCAGCGGCTGGAGATGGGCGAAGAGGTCGAGGTTTATGAGGACTACCAGATAGAACCACGATACAACAGTTTGAACAAACTGGCGAAGGAACTGCTGAGCGATTTCAAAGAGGTGGATGACAACTTTAAGGGGATTATCAAAGAGATATACGAACGTCAGACAGAAAATGCAGAGAAGAAAGCTTTGTTGAACTACATCTTTGATGCATATGGCGAACTAAAACAATCGCAACAAGGCAAAAGTTTCTATGCATTTTGGGAGTTTCTGCTCTCGGCCGATCTGCAGAAAGAATGGGACGAGTTGACTGGTGTACTCTACAAAACGCTGGAAAATAGAGGCATTGATGCACATGACATGTTTCTCAAGGAAATGAAAAAGCATCTGTTTGACGCTGGTGAGAAGGTTGCGAAAACCAACGACCGCATGAGCGAGAAACTGAGTCGAATCATTCGCCAGAACGGACATATGAATGCTGAGGCGACAAAGCAAGTAATCAACGATATAAAGAAACTACTCATCGAAGCCAGCAGACGGAAAGAAAAGCCAGATGCTTCGCTTGAATACGAAACCATTGACATCAATCTGCCGCTGGAGCGCCCTCTTACCCTCACACCTGTAAAAGAAACTGTGTATAAGGATAAGCCTGACATAGCCGGACTGAGTCTGGCTGATTTGGAGAGTATTGGTAAACTCTACAATCCGTATCACATCGACCGAAAGGTGCTGAGAGACCGCATCAACGAGGTGTTGAACGACAGACAGCAGACGACCCTGGCAGAGGTGATAGAGCGGAACGAAGGCGTGGAGAAAGGTCTGTCGGAAGTGTTTGGATACATTGGCGTGCTGAAGGAATATAAGACGGTGGTAAGCGAAGAACGCCAGCAACATATTATTTTTACAGAAAATAAAACCATATCAATTCCCGAAATTATAATAACAAGATGAACGCAGCAAATATACAACCATACAGCAGGGCTGTAGTGAAACTGTTGAAAGGCATCGTAGAGAAAGACGATGTAGTTTGGAATGATTTACTCGACTACCAAAGCGAGATTCAGGACTATATCAGTGTGATGGGACTGGAACTCATCGTGAAAAAGGATGAAGGTTTTGCCTTTGTCAAGCAAATGAAATTGGACGAAGACAAAACATTGAACATGGTGTCGAGAAGGTCGTATGGTTTTGAGGTTTCGGTGATACTCATCGTGTTGAGGCAGATACTCGAAGACTTCGACAGCAATCCAACAGAGTCGCAGGCTTCGGACAAGTATGTAACTGCTACTGAAATAAAGGAAGAGGCAGAATTGTTTCTTCCCGCCACATTCAATCGTGCCAAGTTTGAGAAAGATCTTGACCGCTATATAGACAGCATAGCAGGCTTTGGTTTCCTGGTGGAAGCAAAGCATATTGAGGGTGAGAAGCGCTATAAGATACATCGCATCATCAAGGATAAGGTGACACTGGACGATATATTAGAATTTAAAAACAAACTTAATGACTATAATGCAGCAGATGAACCTATTTAATACCAGTTCGGAAGTGGCAGGCTTTAAGCTTGACTATTTGGAAGTGTGGAATTGGGGAACCTTTGACAAAAAAGTGTACCATATGAATTTGCATGGTAACAACTCGCTATTGACCGGAGCAAACGCCTCGGGCAAGAGTACGCTGATAGATGCTCTGCTCACGCTGATGGTGCCACTGAAGCGCCAACGATTTTACAATCAATCATCGGGTGTGGAGAAGAAGGGCAACCGTACAGAGGAATCGTACTTCTTTGGCAACTATGGCAATCAGCAGCAGGAGGGTGCAGCGAGCACAACCACGCTGAGATTGCGCGACAAAGGGGCTCGTTCGGTATTGCTTGCATCGTTCTGCAATGTGGACAAGCGCGTGGTGACGCTGTTTCAGGTGCGCTACTACACTGGCGAGGAACTAAAGGTACTGTTTGGTGTAGCCCGAGAGTCGTTGACTATAGAGCGTGACTTTTCAGAGTTTGACTTGCATGGCGATTGGCGCAAGCGACTGACGAAAAAATACAATACGAATGAAACAAAACGCACGATAGAGTTTTTTGATGGTCCGGTGGCATATGGCGAAAAGATGATAACCCTCTTCGGTATGCGTTCGGACAAGGCGCTTACACTCTTCAATCAGATAGTGGGTGTGAAAGTGTTGGACGATCTGGACAGTTTTATTCGTACGAATATGCTCGAGGAACTGCCGGCTGAGGAGAAGTATCAGGAACTGAAGGACAACTTCCAAAATCTGATGGAGGCTAAGACTAATATCGATAAGGTGAAGGAGCAGATTGCCCAACTGGAACCTATCAATGCATTGACAGAGGAACTGAAGGAGATAGACATACGCATAGTTGAAATGGAGCAGGAGAAGAGTGTGGCAGCCTATTGGTTTGCTGCGCGAACGGTGGATTTGTGCGACAAGGAGTTGGTGTGCTGCAAGAGCGACTTGAGGAAACTGGAAGATAGGTTGAAGGAGTTGAAGGTGCAGAAGGGTGAGCTGGAACAAGAGCAAATGCGCTTGACGGTGGCTATTGAGAAGGACGAGGTGGGTCAGCAGATACATGAAATTGAAAAGGAAATCAATCAGAGAGTGAGGATACGTGATAACCGCAAGGCCAAAGCCGAAGAATACGATAAGTTGGCAAAGCTGGTGAAGATGGAACAAAGTCCTGATGTAGAGGTATTCGAAATTAATCGTGCGACCGCCAAACGCGAGAAAGATGCTCTGCAAGTGACGATTGACAGGCAACTTATGGAAGAGAAGCGTCAGGCACAAAACCGTCAGGATGAAATCAGTAGCAACATAGAAGAACGAATGGCCACCATACGCTATCTGCAGCAGCATAAGAACAATATATCCGGTCGTGTGGCTGAGATTCGTGATGAGATACTGGAAGCTGTTGGTGCAACTACCGAAGAGATTCCATTCATTGGTGAACTGATATGTGTGAAGGATGATGAGCGTGATTGGGAATATTCCATTGAGCGTATTCTTCACAATTTTGCATTGCGGTTGGTAGTGCCGGAGAAGTATTACAAGCAGGTAAATGAGTATGTGAATGGTCATAATCTGCGAGGTCGTATCGTGTATCAGCGATACCAGGGCGCAGAGACTATTCGTGAGTTTGGATAGGACATTGAAAGCGGATTCGTTGCTCCGTAAGCTTGAATACAAGCCAATGTGTTTGTATTTGGATTGGCTTGAGGACAGGTTATTTGCTGAGTTCAACTATAGTTGTGTTGATTCGCTTGCGGACTTCAACCATCTGCAAGAGAAAGCAGTAACAAAAGAGGGGCTGATAAAGGCGAGAGGTGGTAAGCATGAGAAAGACGACCGACCAGAGATACGAGGCAAGGAACACTATGTGCTTGGCTGGGATAACAAGGAGAAAATTGCCGTGTTACAGGCAGAGGTGCGTCAGTTGCAGCAGGAAGAAAAGATGACAGCAGCTAAAGTCCGTAAGCTAGAGGAAGACATAAAGAATGCTCAGAAGAAGCGGGAAACCTATTTGACGCTGTTTAGTAAATACGATAAATTTGATGATATCGACTGGCAGTCGTGTGTACTAGTCATTCAGCAAAAGCAAGAACAGAAACGACAACTGGAGGAAGCCAATAATCGGGTGAAGATTTTACAGGAGCAATTGGCGGGGGTGAGAAAAGAAATCGGTTTACTTGATGATGAGAACAATGAAGCTATCAAAAAGAAAACATTATCGGAGAATCGTGAGAATAAGCTCAAAGAAAGGAGAAACGAAAGTAATTCAGCTTTGGCTCAAATAGGCGTAGTTGATACGGATACTTTTGAGTCGCAACACACAGATTTACTGAATGTGGCATTGGAGGATTTGAACGGAAAGCGTGACACGTTACAACATGAGATCGATTTAGCTTTGCAGAAACAGCGTGAAACGAAGAGTCGCAAGAATAGCGATTTGAAGAACCTGATTTATCGCTTCAAGAATCCCGCAGAGGAAATTACCATGAAGTATCACGATTGGCGTTCGGATGTGAGCCGTTTGCCCGAAGCCGTGGAGTTTATGGGCGAATATCAGGCCTATTACCAACGATTGCTTGACGAAGATTTACCAGGGTTTGAATCGCGCTTCAACAAGTATTTGCAGGAGAATATCATCAACAAAGTCAGTGCATTCAATGTATTCTTCCAAAACTGGTGTCAGTCTATCACCAAGACCATCGACCAATTGAATTCGTATCTTATAGGCATTGATTTCAAAGATGCTCCAAAGACTTATATCCAGTTGGTAGCAACCAAACGATTGAATGTGGATGTGAAGGAGTTTCAAAACCTGCTGAGCAGTGCAATACCTAATATTCATGAGATGAATTCAACAATCGATGGAAGCAAGATTCATTTCGAACAGCATATTGAACCGCTGATGTCTCGCTTACAGGTCGAATCATGGCGAAAGTCGGTGATGGATGTGCGTGGATGGTACACATATAAGTCGGAGGAGTTTTACCAAGACGATGGGCAGAAGCGTAACACCTATGAGGCGATGGGGCAGCTGTCTGGTGGCGAGAAAGCACAATTAACATACACGATTCTGGGATCGGCTATCGCTTACCAGTTCGGATTAACCAAGAGTGGATTAGATTCTTCGTTCCGCTTCATTGCAATAGATGAAGCTTTTCGCGCACAGGACGAGGACAAGGCACGCTATCTGATTTCGCTCTGCAAACAACTCCATCTGCAGTTGCTCGTGGTGACTCCGAGCGACAATATTCACATCGTGGAGAACGATATTTCGTATGTGCATTATGTGGAGCGCAAGGGCAACTGTTCTGTGCTCTATAATATGCCTATCAGTGAGTTTAAGGCAGAACGTGAAAGGAGTATGGAAGTATGATAACGGCAGTAGAAATACGTAAGAAGACTGAACGCAAGTATGTAGATTATTTGCGTTCGGTGGTAGCTGGCTCTGAGTTTGAGCCAATTGTGATCCCTTGCGACAAGAAGGCTAGCGCATCGATGGACGAGTATCAACGTGAACTGACGGACATCCGTTCGCAATCGAAAGAGGTGAAGGGCTTTGGTTACACGATTGAGTGGAAAACAGTGAAAACGAAAGCATTGGGCGAACAGGATCTGCCTGAGCGCGTGTTATTCGAGAGTGCATCGGACATTGAGCGCTTCTTGCAGAAGTGTGGTGAAGTATCACAGTTTCGTAAGGATGTGGCAATGTTGCTTGATGAGTTTCCGCAGCTTCGTTCATGGGTGGAACGCTATCCGCTGAAGGTGGTGGAAAATGCTTCCTTTTGGTCTGATTTGCTGAAAGTTTTGCGCTATTTTGTGGCAAACCCTTGTCCTAGGTTGTACATTCGTGAATTGCCCATTGAGGTGCATACCAAGTTTATTGAACGTAACAAGGGAGTGCTTCGTGAGTTGCTGGATATTGTCATTGTAGAGCATGTTTGTTCGGATGAGAAGGTGTTCGAGAAGCGCTTTGGATTGCGATACGATGAGTCATGGGTGCGGATTCGTGTGCTGGAAGCATCGATTGCGAATGAATACTTTTCTGGTGTAGACGATCTTACGATGCCTCAGAGTCAGTTCTGTGCGTTGTCGTTGCCTGTGCAAAAGGTGTTTGTGGTGGAGAATAAAATCAACTTCCTGACTTTTCCCAAGTTGGCAGGAAGTCTGCTGATTTGGGGGCATGGATTCACCATTGGCATCCTCAAGTCTGTTCCGTTCATGCGGCACGCTTCACTATATTATTGGGGCGACATTGATGCACAGGGCTTCGAAATTCTTTCGCAGTTCCGCAGTTATTTTCCCCAGACACAAAGCCTTCTGATGGATCGCACTACCTTTGACACATATTTTGAAGGCGACAAAGGCACACCAAGCAATGTATCAAAGCCTCTCCATCTTACCCCTGCGGAAGCCGCACTGTACGATCATGTCAAGTTTCACAACCTACGTCTAGAGCAAGAGAAGATTCCGCAAAAATGTATTAATAATATATTCAATAGTTTGTTAAAAAATGGCCAGGTAATATCTGAGGTCTAACGGATAGATGTAAAATTATTATGGCAACTTTAGCTGAATTGTACGAATTCCTTGAAACAAAACAGGATGATAGTCATCTTGACAGTAGATTCTCGTATGACGCATTTTTACCGGTAGAACAGCCAAAAGCACGTCTTGAGATTCTTACATGGTGGAAAATTGAACGGCTGATAGAGGATGAGAATTGTAATTTTGATAAGAATTTTATTGTATCTTATTTTGATGAACGTGTTAAAGCTACGAATAACCAGTTATTAAAATACAGATACAATTACTTTATTTCACTATTAACGAATGACAACCGCTATGCTAAGCAATCTATTGATGCTTTGATAGCGGTGATTAACACTTTATTGCCAAAAGACAAAGAAGATTATCCGCATGTAGCAGAAAAGGCTATAGAGGTTCTGATGTCACTGATAAAAAGAGTGAAGTATAAGATACCCGAGGCTACCGATTTGATTTGGGGCGTGTTGGAATCAGACTATGGATACCGCACAAAAATGGTTTGCATAAGGTTGGCTAAGGAAAAGGGTTTCTTTCCAAGTCGTGATGCAAAGAAAATCGTATGTTTGTGCAAGGATTTGTTGTCATTAGTCAAAGATAGCTGGCGTGAGAACTGCTGTGAGTTAGGTTTATTCTATTCATCAAAGATTCAGGGAGAGGCAAAGCCGTACATGAACTTTTTTTATGAAGCGTTGGGAGATATGGAAATGGGGCAATTAGTTGATCCGGCAACTGCACCAAATAATATTGCCATCCCATGGATGAACGAAGATCATTCCCAAAAAGCTATGGCGTTTTATCAGAAGGCGGGGTTGACCCAAAAAAGGAACAGGGCAGAACTGGCATTTCGAGAAAATAAGAAAAAAATGGTAATGCTGCATTTCAAAATTGAGAAGAAAACAGATAAGAAGATTGTTGAGTATTTTGGCAACTTGGAAAAGGAACTACTTGAAGGGAAACTAAGTTGGCTATTGGAGAATCTTTCATGTCCCGTTAGGTTTTTGTTTCCCTCTTACGAACAAATACGCCTACGAATGTCTGCAAGCAAATCTACGGTAGAAAAACTTGGCTTTGAGAATAAGATTATGGACATCAACGGAAACAGCAAGGACGCAGGTAAGGATTTCGATTTGCGTCAGAAATACGGTATATGGCTCATGAATATTGTGAGAAATACTGTTATAAATATGATTCTTACAGCAGTCAACATAAAACAATTAACCTATAGTAAATTGAGGAAATGGTTCCTAAAAAACACTTGTTTTGGTATTCAACTGGAATATACTAGATCAGGTCAAGTAGTTACGACCACATGGTTTTCGCAGATTGATTACGGAGTTGAAGCACTCATTAAACAGTATAATCGTTTTTTGCAAGGAAAACCAACTGATTGGCGATTGCCTGTGGATATTCTTTCCATACGTTTTGAAGGCATTCTGCGTGATATGGTTGGTGATTATGGAGGTTGTGTTACAAAAGTAGGACGAGATAACAGTATTTCTCAGGCATTACTTGATGATCTACTGAGAGAACCATGTTTACTGCAAATATTCAGAAAAGAAGATATTGAATTCTTTGAGTATGTGTTCACAGCTAAAGGATACAATATTCGCAATTACGTAGCACATGCGTTCTATATACCGCAAGATTACGGAATGATAGAGGCAACGCTTGTGTTTTTGTGCATATTGCGCTTGACGATGTTTAGTCCTAAAAGTAAAACAATAACGGCAAATATGAAGTAATTTTGCCGTTATTGTTATAATTGTAGTAGAAATACTGCTGCTTTTATGTTTTATTATTGCGGTATTGTCAGTATGCGGTATCTACTTACTGATTACCTTGGTGAACATAGCAACAATCATATCATTAGTGCTATTCTTCGCTGCTTGGTATTATTAAGATTAATCGAGGGCGATTATATCTGTGGTGGATCTACCTCTTCCCATTCCGAACAGAGAAGTAAAACCCGAAAGAGCAGATGGTACTGCAATGCGATGCGGGGAGTAGAAAGTCGCCCATTTTTATATTAGAGAAAGGAATAATAATGGACATTAGTTCTATATTATGGGGCTTCATAGCCTCTTATTTGGCAGGATCGTTACCTTCTTTGAGAGAATTCATTTCAACGAAGGATAAAACAACGTTGGATGAAAGGATTGAACAATGCTATCAGACAGCATTGGGACGATGGTGTGCAAACGATGCCGTCAGGCAGCGCATTGCCCAAAAACACTTTAATGACCTTAAACAAGTAAAGAAACTTTACTTGACAGAAAAGTGGGAAAAGGAGGGCGTGATTCTGAGTAGTCTTGCTAATTTATGGATTGAGGAATTAAGTAAGGATGAAGAAGTATCCTATTATATTACCACACAAGGAATTATTTTGAAAGATGAAAAATTAGACAAATTGACTGCGTCCCTGACAAATCAAGAAACTAGGAATGGGCAACGGATACGTAGAGGACTGACAAAACACAAAGCGGTAGATGGCTATATTCGCCGTTTCTGCACGTCTGACCAATCGGAGAACAACTTCATATATTACGTGCTTGGGAAAAAAGAACGTCATACATTGGCTGACTATGTTACGGGAGTAGAGGAGACTTCTACCAATAAGATTGTTCTGTATAGCAGTGCTCAGACAGGTAAGACAACAGAACTGAAACAACTATGCTGGGAATTGCAGCAAAGTGGTCTTTACCTTCCCGTGAGCTTTGAGGTTAGAACCAATACGAAACTTAAGAGAGACGATTTGCCGGAATCACAATACGTAGATGGCAGGGAGGTAGTTCTCGTAATTGATGCGCTGGATGAGGTAAACGGCCAGAAATATGAAGACTTGCTGGAGGAAATAGGAGGTTATGCTTACGAACACCCAGAAATGAAAATGGTGCTCTCGTGCCGTAGTAACTTCCGCAGGGAACGCCAATTGGAGTTATTTACAGAATTGTTTCTGGAAGAGTTAAGTATAGACGATGCCAGAGACTATGCTGCCAAACGTGAGGTTAATAGTGATAGGTTTATGAGAAGCGTCTTTGCCAATCAGTTGGAAGACTTCATCAAGAATCCTTTCTTCTTGAGTGTATTGATTGATGCATATAAAGGAAAGGGGAAACAACTTCCTAAGACCAAGGCGGATATATACAAACTATTTATAAAAAGCAGTTACGATAAAGAGGTAAAAGAAAAGAACGTATCACTATCTGCACAACATAGTTTTGAAGAGTCTGTTCGGCTACTGGAAAGAGTAGCCCTTGGGCTATCACTGATGAATGCCCAAAGTCTGAACAAGGAGGAACTGCGTATATGCTTGCAAAACGATGATAACAATGTGGAAGAATGTTTGCGATATGATCTTATTCGCGATGAGGGAGGTCAGTATTCATTTGCACACAACGCATTCCGCGAATGGCTTGTTGCCAATTATTTGAACAGATATGGTATAGAAAGAGCTAAGCAACTAGCCACACATCCCAATGGACGTATCAAGCCAGAATGGTATAACATCATTATGCTGTGGCTGTCAATGTATGGGAAAGATAAGAAAGAAGAAGTGTCTGCCATATTAAAATGGTTGAAGAAAGCCAGTCTGGATTTAATCATCTACATTGACCGAGATATGCTAGACTATGAAACTCGAAACGAAGTGTTCAAAGGGCTTTTATTGGAGTATAAATCGCTAGGCATTAGAATGTCGAACATTATGACGCACGATTATGAGGATTTGTGGCGATTTGCATATTCGACAGATACAGTGGGGTTCGTTGTGGATGAATTAAGTGATACAGAAACAGGAACGACTTATTATTCAGACTTGATGTGCCTGTGCTATTTCCTGAAATGGGATAGTTTGAAGTCTGATAGCGCTGATTTGACTGAAAAACTTTTCAGCGTGTTGGAGAAAAAGACAGCTGAATCACTAGAGAAAGAAGACAAATACCACGATTTGTCATTCTTGTATTTCGATAATCCCTTTTTTACTCAGCAGACCTATTTAGAACGCTTGTTTGCCATTGTAAAGGACTCAAACCACTATGATGCCATCAAATCGATGATAAGGCTGATAGGGGAGGCGGACAAGGCCGATGGATATATAGACTATATACTCGATAAAGAAGGGTATGTTCATAATCAACACAAGGGACATACTACACATATGGTAACTCGAACGCCCATCTATACAACCCTTGCCAAAGTTCGTTCTCTTCAGAGTGTAGAAAAAATCCTTACTCACACGTTCTATCATTCCCAATATGAATATCATGATGAGCAGGAAGAATATTCCAACATGATAAAAGGAGTGTTTGGAAGGGCAAGTGAATTCATCAAACAAGGACATACAGAACTGATAGGGATTATAGAGGCTTATTATAAAAAGGCCTTTAAAGAATATCACCGTCATTTTGATAATAATAGACAGACACAAGAATTGTTGATGGTTATTAGGGATTGTTATTTGACCGCCAGTTTACGAGAAAAAGGAAGAAAGACCTTTTATGAGAGACAGGCAGAACTGTTTGCTCCAAAAGAAGAATCCTCGAAGTGGGAAGATATCAGACAAGCCTATATTATGGCTGCTTTATGGATGACGGCAGAAGATGTAAAGGATGATTTTAAGAAGTTTGCAGTAGACAACAGTACAGACTGGGCCAAGGCCAGTTGGTATCAGGAAATACCCTATGCCGAAGTGGCGGAATGTGCAGAAATACTTTACAAGGAGAAGTTTCCACAGCCTGAAATAATAACCAAAGGGCGGGAGAGACGGCAACAAGCATTTATGGATTTTACAGAGTATCCTGTATTTAAGCAGATTGTGCTAGAAATGGTGACAGGATTGGACAATCATAGTTCCAGAAAAGAGTTCTATAAGAAACTGCGCGATCAAGACGAAGGATACAATCAGTATGCTTTCAGTTTTTTGTTGCTTTTCGTTGATGACAATAATTATTACAATATTGGAGAGATTGTCAAAGGTGTTAAGAACATGGATATTTATGAATCTTTCTTCATGAAGGAAGTGTCGGGAATGATGGATAGGTCTGATATGGATGTGTCTGTAACAGAGGAAATCAAGATTCGGGTTGTAAAATGGGCTAAAGCATCTGTCTTGAAACTGAGCGATGGAGAGCCCATATTCTTCTGGCGAGAAGCCTTGGGACTAATGCTGAAGGGTGAGTTTGAGATTCCTTCTGAGAAACTGCTCTCACTGCTTTGTTTTGGCAGTTATACAATTTCCAGAAAGGATTTTGATGAATATTATAGCCGTGAGTATTCCTTGTTTGAATATATAACAGAGAGAGTAGATTCTGTAACCCTAGCTCCTAAGGTGATAGAAAAACTACGGGCAAATATTGACAATGCAGAATACCCTTTGTTGTATTCATTCTCGAATATATCATAGAAAACCAAATAGAGGAGGGGTATAGTCTTGTGCTTTGCTTCGCATTGTCTGGTTATTCATTGTCTGCAAACGTAATGGAGACTCTTGTTAAGAAAGGAATGAAAATAGAAGAGATAAAGAAAGCTGCATCGGGCTTGAAAGTGTCTGACAGACTATTCTGTTATTCAACACTTATAAGGAATACGCAGGAATCGGTTTGGGTGAGAGAAAGGCTGGAAGGAGAATACAAGAGTTTTAACGGATATGATTTAGAACATGCGGTACGTCTGTTGATAAGTATTGGCAGCATGGATGCGCTGGACTATCTTGTGACGCGCCCAGAAATGATAAAATATAGGGATGACTACCACTTTAACTATGACAATCCAAACGCCATTTCATCGCTATGCTATTTTATCCGCTACTGCTATGAGCATAAGATTGATGGTCATTTTATGCTGAATAGTATACTTAATTCTTTGGAAAGGATTGCCATAAAAAGCAAGGATGTATTGATGGAGGTGACGCAATACTTACGGCAGTTAACCCAAAGGGGCGAAATGTATAAATATCTGAACCGCTATATTATCGGGTTTGAAGATAAGTACTATGCAGCTTATTCTGGTATTAGCGATATCAATGAAGCTATGCGTATAGCAGATGGAGGACGCTTAACGAAAACAGAAGAGGAAAAAGCTGAAGAGATTCCGTGGAGAGAGGATGAAGGTATTTACATATCTTACAATTGGGAAGGTCATTCAGCACATATAGTGGATTATCTTGGATTTGTATTGGAGAATAGAGGGATTCCTTTTAAGTTGGACAAGAAAGATTGTCCTTATACGGTCAACATCAAGGAGTTTATGAATGCCATAAGGGCTGGGAAAACTGTAATAGTGGTACTGAGCAGGCCTTACTTAAGATCGAAAAACTGTATGTATGAACTATCGGGCATTATGGAAAATGTCAATTATAAGGATAGGATGCTGCCTGTGGTGGTTGATGATACGATAAGAGATGACGATTTCTATGTGGAACTGGTTAAGCATTGGAAAGAGAAGAAGGATAAACAAACAGAGATAGTAGAAAAGTTACGGGACCTTGATCCCGACATGGCTGAGCCTGAAGAAATGAAATTGAAAGAGATAGAGCAAGTGTATGGTCTGTTGAAGGTTATCAAAGAATATATAGATTGGGCAAATGCTGACAATTTGGATGCGTTAAGTTCGTCGCGATTTAAGAAGATCATAGACGAGATATATAAAAGAAGGGGGATAGAACATGAAGATATATCTGGATAATAATGTGCTTGTTGATATAGAATCTGGAAACACAGTCCAAAATTCTGTGTAAATGGAAACAGGATTCAGCTGTAAGTTGATTTTATATCTGGATTCTGTTTTCAAACATAAGCATAAATTGATTCATAATCAATCCCCAGTTATGAATAGGCTGTGTCCATTTCTTCTCAATCTCCATAAGCGATAGGTATACCATTTTCTTTACAGCATCATCTGAAGGGAATGAAAGCTTTGATTTTGTGGTAAGCATTCGGCCTCGTGCGTGTTTTTTTCCCCTCTTTTCCTTCCTACCTTTGT
>NZ_DAWCXD010000047.1:0-35565 GCF_052357945.1 Bacteroides sp.
ATGATATTTTGAGCAATATCATTCGTCGTTCTGCGTCCATACTGGATGTGCCTTGTTCGGTACGTGCAGCATCGGAGATCGCTTCCCGTAGCCGCGGAACGCCCCGTATTGCCAATGCCTTGCTCCGTCGGGTACGTGATTTTGCGCAGGTGAAAGGCTCCGGTTCTATTGATACGGAGATCGCCCAGTTTGCATTGGAAGCACTGAATATTGATAAGTACGGCCTGGATGAGATAGACAACAAGATACTTTGCACCATTATAGACAAATTTAAAGGTGGTCCGGTAGGTATCACTACCATTGCCACGGCTTTGGGAGAAGATGCGGGAACCATTGAGGAAGTTTACGAACCTTTCCTGATAAAAGAAGGATTTATGAAGCGTACTCCCCGTGGACGTGAGGTGACCGAACTTGCCTATAAACATTTGGGAAGAAGTCTTTATAACAGTCAGAAAACGCTGTTTAATGACTAACATAAAGCGTCATGTGACAAGTGGTATTAACGGTATAAAAGAACTTTATAAAGCATAGTTGGATGATGAAGCAATGGACTACTTTACTTGTTTTTCTCTTTTTGAGCTTGTCTTTATCGGCTCAACAGGAATATGGGAGGGATATTTTTGTCTCTTCTAAAGGAGACTCTTTACCTTATCGGATGATTCATCCCGAATCGGTGAAGCCAGGTGAAAAGTATCCGCTCATACTGTTTCTGCATGGAGCCGGCGAACGGGGAAATGATAATGAGAAACAGTTGACTCATGGTGGACAGATGTTTCTTAATCCGGTCAATCAAGAGAAGTATCCCGCTTTCGTTCTAATTCCACAGTGTCCGACAGACGGTTACTGGGCTTATACAGGACGTCCGAAGTCGCTTATCCCTACAGAAATGCCAGTGGGACAAGAGATCAGTCCTATATTGCAAACGCTTAAACAGTTGCTCGACTCTTATCTGGTAATGCCCGAAGTGGACACACAACGGGTTTATATTATCGGTCTTTCAATGGGAGCGATGGGAACGTATGATTTAGTCGTGCGTTATCCGGAGATTTTTGCAGCTGCAGTTCCTATTTGCGGTACAGTCAATCCAAGTCGGCTATCGGTTGCCAAGGATGTGAAATTTCGTATCTTTCACGGAGATGCGGACGATGTAGTTCCGGTGAAAGGTTCTCGCGAAGCGTATAAAGCACTGAAAGCTGCCGGTGCAGATGTGGAATATATTGAATTCCCCGGTTGTAATCATGGGAGCTGGAATCCGGCTTTCAATTATCCCGGATTTATGGATTGGTTGTTCAAACAAAAGAAGAAACGTTGAACCAATCTGAATGATAATCACTAATAAAACATGGCTGGACTAAAATCATTAGCTAAAGATACGGCAATTTATGGGTTGAGTAGTATTGTCGGACGGTTCCTTAACTACATGCTGGTGCCTTTGTACACAGCGGTATTGCCGGCTTCCACCGGAGGTTATGGAGTTGTTTCAAACGTATATGCGTTTACAGCCCTGATGCTTGTACTGCTTACGTTCGGTATGGAAACGGGTTTCTTCCGTTTTGCCAACAAATCGGGAGAAGACCCGATGAAAGTATATGCCAACTCCTTGTTATCGGTAGGAGGGGTATCTTTGATTTTTGTTTTCCTTTGCCTGTTATTCCTGCAACCCATTTCCAATTTACTGGATTATGGCGATCATCCGGAGTTTATAGCGATGATGGCTGTTGTGGTAGCTTTAGACTCTTTCCAATGCATTCCTTTTGCCTATTTACGGTATAAAAAGCGGCCTATTAAGTTTGCTGCTATCAAACTGCTCTCTATCGTTGGTGGCATCGGTTTGAATTTATTTTTCCTATTGGTGTGCCCGTGGCTGAATGTACATTGTCCGTCAACTATCTCCTGGTTTTATGATCCGGATTATTTAGTGGGATATATTTTTATTAGCAACCTGATTATCTCGGTTGTTCAGATGTTCTTTTTTATCCCGGAACTGACGGGGTTTGCTTATAAGTTGGACCGGGTATTGCTGAAACGAATGGTCGTATATTCTTTCCCGGTATTAATCTTAGGTTTGGTAGGTATTCTAAATCAGACTGTGGATAAGATGATCTATCCGTTTCTTTTTGAAGACCGGCAGGAAGGGTTGGTGCAATTGGGTATCTATGCAGCAACCAGTAAGATTGCGATGGTGATGGCAATGTTTACGCAAGCTTTCCGTTATGCTTACGAACCGTTTGTTTTTGGCAAAGACCGAGAAGGAGACAACCGGAAGATGTATGCCGCTGCGATGAAGTATTTCCTTATATTTTCCTTGCTGGCTTTCCTTGCTGTCATGTTCTACCTCGACTTGTTGCGTTATCTGGTGGCAAGGGGTTACTGGGAAGGTCTGGGGGTAGTAGCCATTGTAATGCTTGCAGAGATCTGTAAAGGGATCTATTTCAATCTTTCCTTTTGGTATAAACTGACGGATAAAACCTATTGGGGGGCCTATTTCTCGGTGATTGGTTGTGTTATTATTGTTGTATTGAACATCCTGTTTGTGCCGGTTTACGGTTATCTTGCTTCGGCATGGGCTTCTGTTGCGGGCTATGCAGTCATCTTGTTGCTATCCTACTGGATAGGACAGAAAGAATACCCGATTCATTATGACTTGAAGAGCCTCGGACTTTATGTTCTGCTGGCAGCGGTACTTTACGTTATTGGAGAGCAGGTTCCTATCCCTAATATAGTGCTCCGTCTCGCTTTCCGTACCGTACTCTTATTGCTGTTTATAGCCTATATTATCAAAAAGGATTTACCATTGAGTCAGATTCCTGTTATTAATCGATTTATAAAGAAGAAATAACTATGAAGACAGATGAACGTAATAAATTTGCTATCAAGTCCTTTCTGGGAGAATATCTGGACTTGAGAAAAGATAAGGATAACGAACTGGCCACAGTGGATTCTATCCGTAAGGGGGTAGAGTTCAAAGGTGCCAATTTATGGATTCTGATCTTTGCCATATTCATGGCATCACTCGGATTGAATGTGAACTCCACTGCCGTTATTATCGGTGCCATGTTGATTTCTCCATTGATGGGACCTATTATGGGAGTAGGACTGTCTGTCGGACTGAATGACTTTGAATTAATGAAACGCTCTTTGAAGAGCTTTCTCATAACGACTGCTTTCAGTGTGACTACGGCAACAATCTTTTTCCTTCTTGCCCCTATTGCCGGTTCACAGTCAGAGTTGCTGGCACGTACATCGCCCACTATTTATGATGTATTCATCGCGCTTTTTGGTGGTTTGGCAGGTGTCGTGGCTCTCTCTACCAAGGAAAAAGGAAATGTGATTCCGGGTGTTGCCATTGCTACTGCATTGATGCCGCCGCTTTGTACGGCAGGTTACGGACTGGCTTCCGGTAATCTCATTTATTTCCTGGGTGCTTTTTATCTTTACTTTATCAACTCTGTTTTTATCAGCCTAGCTACTTTCCTCGGTGTTCGTGTGATGCATTTCCAACGGAAAGAGTTTGTGGATAAAACCCGTGAGAAGACCGTACGTAAATACATCGTTCTGATTGTAGTGCTTACCATGTGCCCTGCAGTTTATCTGACATTTGGAATTATAAAGAGCACTTTCTATGAAGCAGCAGCCAATCGTTTTATAAACGATCAGTTGAGCTTTGAGAATACGCAGGTACTTGATAAGAAAATTAGCTATGACCATAAAGAAGTACGGGTTGTTTTGATTGGTCCTGAAGTGCCTGACGCTTCGATATCTATTGCTCGTAGCAAGTTGAAAGAGTATAAGCTGGAAGATACGAAACTGATTGTATTACAGGGGATGAACAATGAAGCGGTAGATGTATCTTCTATCCGTGCCATGGTCATGGAAGACTTCTATAAAAACAGTGAGCAACGGCTTCAACAACAGGCGGTGAAAATTTCCCAACTGGAGACAACACTGGAGCAATACAGAACGTACGATGCTATGAGTCGTACATTAGTACCCGAATTGAAGGTGCTTTATCCTTCCATCACAACTTTTTCCATCGCTCACTCGCTCGAAGTGCGGGTCGATTCGATGAAGACGGATACGGTGACATTGGCTGTCCTTAAATTCGCCAGACATCCGTCTGTTGCTGAAAAAGAGAAAATCAGCGAATGGCTGAAAGCCCGCGTAGGAACGAAGAAGTTGAGGCTGATTACAGAATAATGAATCTAAAAATAATAATATGAAGTTCAGACTAACCGTCTTGATAGTCTTTTCTCTCTGTCTGTCGAATGTATTTGCCGATGAGGGAATGTGGTTGTTGGGAAATCTCCGAAAGAATAAACAGACTGACCGGGTAATGAAAGAACTTGGTTTGCAGATGCCTGTGAATAAAATATATGATCCGAAGAAACCATGTCTGGCAGATGCTGTTGTCAGTTTTGGAGGCTTCTGTTCAGGAGTGGTGGTTTCTGAAGACGGTCTGGTGTTTACTAATCATCATTGTGGCTTTAGCAGTATTCAACAACATTCTTCAGTGGAGCATGATTACCTGAAAGATGGCTTCTTTGCACGTAGTCTTGAGGAAGAACTGCCGAATCCGGAATTGTATGTTCGTTTCCTGCTTCGTACGGAAGATGTTACTAAACGCGTATTGTCTGCCGCCCGGCATGCTAAAACGGAAACAGAACGCCGTGTGGCTGTTGATTCGATTATGAATGTAATCAGTATGGAAGTCTCCGAAAAGGATTCTACATTGACTGGTATTGTAGATGCTTATTATGCAGGGAATGAATTCTGGCTTTCTGTTTATCGTGATTATAATGATGTCCGCCTGGTTTTTGCACCTCCTTCTTCTGTCGGGAAGTTCGGATGGGATACGGATAATTGGATGTGGCCGCGTCATACGGGCGATTTCAGCGTATTTCGTATCTATGCTAATGCCAAGAATGGTCCGGCGGATTATTCTCCTGAAAACGTCCCTTATCATCCCGAATATGTAGCACCCATTTCTTTGGATGGATACAAAGAAGGTTCTTTCTGCATGACGCTTGGCTATCCGGGCAGTACGGAACGTTACCTTTCCTCGTATGGTATCGAAGAGATGATGAATGGAATCAATCAGGCAATGATTGATGTACGGGGAGTGAAACAAACCATCTGGAAACGGGAGATGGACCGTCGTCCGGATATTCGCATTAAGTATGCTTCAAAATACGATGAAAGCTCCAATTATTGGAAGAATAGCATCGGAACGAATAAAGCCATCAAGCATTTGAAAGTGTTGGAAAAGAAACGGGTGGCTGAAGCAGCGCTTCGTAACTGGATTCAGTCTCATCCGGAAGAGAGAGAAAAACTGATTCGTTTATTCTCTTCTTTAGAGTTGAGTTATAGTAATCGCCGTGAAACCAATCGTGCGTTGGCTTATTTCGGTGAATCGTTTATAAATGGTCCCGAGTTGGTGCAACTTGCTCTTGAAATTCTCAATTTCGACTTTGAGGCGGAAGAGAAGTTGGTGATAACCCGCATGAAAAAGTTACTGGAGAAGTATGATAATCTCGATCTTTCCATTGATAAGGAGGTTTTTGCTGCCATGCTCAAAGAGTATCAGTCGAAAGTGGATAAAAAGTTTCTGCCTGCTATGTATGAGAAGATAGATACGCTCTACAACGGGAATATTCAGACCTATGTAGACTCTTTGTATGCAACTTCCAATATAACGTCTCCTAAAGGCTTAAAACGCTTTCTGGAGCGAGATACTACTTATAATCTCATAGAGGATCCGGCTGTTTCCTTAAGTCTGGATTTGATTGTGAAGTATTATGAGATGAATCAAAGCATTTCCGAGGCTTCCGAGCAGATAGAGGAGGGGGAGCGTTTATTCAATGCAGCCATGCGCCGGATGTATGCTGATCGTAATTTTTATCCGGATGCCAACTCTACCATGCGGCTTAGTTTCGGAACGGTTGGAGGATATACTCCTTTTGATGGAGCCACTTATGATTACTACACAACCGTGAAAGGCATTTTTGAGAAAGTGAAGGAACATGCGGGTGATATTGACTTTGCCGTTCAGCCGGAGTTGTTGAGTTTGCTTTCTTCCGGTGATTTCGGAAGATATGCCAATGCGCAGGGAGATATGAATGTTTGTTTTATCTCCAACAATGACATTACAGGTGGTAATTCCGGCAGTGCCATGTTTAATGCCAAAGGAGAATTACTAGGCTTGGCTTTTGATGGCAACTGGGAAGCAATGAGCAGTGATATCGTATTCGAACCAGATTTGCAGCGTTGCATCGGGGTAGATGTGCGGTATATGCTCTTTATCATAGAGAAATACGGTAAGGCAGCCCATCTTATTCAGGAATTAAAAATGGGTCGATGAAGTAAATATTCCGATGAAACCGCATTTTTTATCGTTTTAATATAATAACGATTACAGCAGCGATAATCAGTGCAATACCTACACCAATGCTTGTGGTGAAGGCTTCCCCGAAAAGAAAGATACCTACGCATACAGCAGTTACCGGCTCCATAGCTCCCAACACAGAGGTGAGTGTGGAGCCGATGCTTTTTACGGCTCTTACTAGAGCAAGATTAGAAACTACGGTAGGGATTAAAGCTAATAGAATCAAGTTACCGGCAGTATGCCATTCGCTGATGGGTTGAAGCTGGCTGATGGTTTCCGTTCCGATAAAAAGGAGAATACCTCCGAAAAGGAATACGTAGAAAGTAAGCAGTAGCCCCTTCATCTGTCCAATTTTTAGTTGGCTCATTGTGACGAGATAAAGCGCATATCCGAGTGCCGACAGAAGAACAATGAAAAGTCCCAGGAAAGAAAAGCTCCCCGTTTTTGTATCTCCGCCGGATAAGAAATAAACTCCTGCCACTGCGGATGCAATGGCAGCGATCCGCCAGCCGGACTTCTTTTCTTTAAAGAAGAGCATCATGATTAACGTGGTAAGCACCGGATACATGAAATGAATAGTGGTGGCAACTCCGCTAGCCATAAACTTATATCCCCAGAACAGGAATACGGCAGACATTAAATAAAGAAGCGCAAGAAGAAACAGGGAAGGAATGTCCTGCCTCTTGATGCGAAATGATTGACCATTCACCAATAAGATTCCGCCTAACGCCAGACAAGCAAACAGGAAACGATAGAAAAGTATCGATTCAAATTGCATCCCTGCTTGCATGGCAGGAATGGTAAATAGAGGGATAAGTCCAAAAGAAGCCGATGAAAGCAGCCCATATAGTAAACCATTAACTTTATTCATAGTCAAGTATATATTCGGGCCGCAAAGATATAGCTTTTTTGAGGCAAGTAGATAAAGCGTCCATACAATATTTTTCGTAAATTAGCACGCGATGTAAATATGGCATCCGATTGAAAGAAAATACAAACTAATTTTTGGATAAAATGAAACGATTGACACTATTACCGGGATTACTATTTTTAATGCTGCAAGCAGCATTTTCACAAGAGTCAGGCAGCTGTAAACCTGTGAATCTGGTTTGTGACTATTTGGTGAATCCCTTGGGAATAGATAATCCTGCTCCCCGGTTATCATGGATGCTGAATGATGCTCGAAAAGGAGCACGACAAACAGCCTGTCAAGTCATCGTAGACAAAGACTCTCTTGAATTGATTGCAGGGAAAGGAACTATCTGGGATTCGGGCAAAAAGGACTCCGAACAGATTCTGATTACCTATTCCGGACAGGAACTTCGTCCTTTTACCAAGTATTATTGGAGAGTGAATGTATGGGATAAGGATGGAGTGAAATCTTCTTCGGATATTAATAGTTTCGAAACGGGCATGATGGGGATGGAACACTGGCAAGGGGCTTGGATTAGCGATAACAAAGATATTAATTACCGTCCTGCTCCCTATTTCCGGAAAGTGTTTGATGCACGAAAGAAGATACGGTCGGCAAGGGCATATATTGCCGTAGCAGGTTTGTATGAACTGTATATCAATGGTGAGAAGATTGGAAACCACCGGCTGGACCCGTTATATACCCGGTTTGACAGGCGTAATTTCTACGTCACTTATGATATTACTTCCCAAATACAGAAAGGGAAAAATGCGATTGGTGTGTTGTTGGGCAATGGATGGTATAATCATCAGTCAATGGCCGTGTGGGACTTTCATCGTGCACCTTGGCGTAACCGTCCTGCTTTCTGTATGGATGTGCGGATTACTTATGAGGATAGTTCCGTTGAAGTCGTTTCTACGGAGCGGGACTGGAAAACTTCATCCGGCGCATTGATCTTTAATAGCATTTATACAGCCGAGCATTACGACGCCCGTTTGGAACAGAAAGGCTGGAATACCGTGAACTTTGATGATTCTAAATGGAACGGAGTAGGATATAGGGCTGTTCCTTCACAGAATGTGGTGTCACAACAAGTGCAGCCGATTCGTGCAGTAGAAACGATCCCCGTAAAAAACTGGAAGAAACTTAATGACACAACGTATGTATTCGACTTTGCCCGCAATATGGCAGGAGTCACCCGCATTAAAGTCTCCGGGGAAGAGGGAACTGTAGTGAGACTGAAACATGGTGAGCGGTTGTATGACAACGGACGAGTGAATACGTCAAATATTGATGTGTATCACCGCCCGGTAGACAACTCCGATCCTTTTCAAACGGACATCCTCGTTTTGAGTGGAAAGGGAGAGGATGAATTTATGGCACGATTCAATTATAAAGGTTTCAGATACGTGGAAGTAACAAGCACTAACCCCCTTGTATTGAATGAGAATAATCTGACAGCTTACTTTGTGCATAGTGATGTTCCGCAGAAAGGGACGATTCATACTTCGAACGTACTTATCAACCGTCTTTGGTGGGCTACAAATAATGCCTATTTGTCCAACTTGATGGGGTATCCTACCGACTGTCCCCAGCGTGAGAAGAACGGATGGACAGGCGACGGTCATTTTGCTATTGAAACGGCATTATACAATTATGACGGTATCACTGTTTATGAGAAATGGCTTGCCGACCATAGAGATGAGCAACAGCCTAATGGTGTACTTCCCGATATTATCCCTACAGGAGGCTGGGGATATGGTACGGATAATGGACTGGATTGGACAAGCACTATTGCCCTTATTCCATGGAATATTTATATGTTTTATGGCGATCATAAACTGTTGGCAGACTGTTATGAAAATATAAAGCGGTATGTAGACTATGTGGATCGCACCAGTCCGACCGGATTGACCTCATGGGGAAGAGGAGACTGGGTGCCTGTTAAATCACATTCTTCCAAGGAACTGACCTCTTCTGTCTATTTCTATGTGGACACCAAAATACTTGCCAATGCCGCAAAGATGTTTAATAAAACGGAAGACTATAAGTATTATTCTGCTCTTGCCAATAAAATAAAGAACGCGATTAATGACAAGTTTCTGAATAGAGAAATGGGCATTTATGGTAGCGGCGTTCAGACGGAACAGAGCGTTCCTTTGCAATGGGGCATTGTTCCCGAAGAGTTGAAGAGAAAAGTAGCCCGGAATCTGGCAAAACAGGTGGAAGCAGCCGGCTTTCATTTGGATGTAGGTGTGTTGGGCGCAAAAGCTATATTGAATGCGTTAAGTGAGAACGGTGAAGCTGAAACGGCTTATAAATTAGCTGCACAAGACACTTATCCATCATGGGGCTGCTGGATCGCCAATGGTGCTACCACATTACTGGAGAACTGGGATTTGAATGCCACACGTGACATATCGGACAATCACATGATGTTCGGTGAAATTGGCGGATGGTTCTATAAAGGATTGGGTGGAATCTTCCCCGACCCCGAAAATCCCGGGTTCAAGCATATTCTTCTTCGCCCTAATTTCCCCAGTGGATTAAATGAGTTTGAGGCCAAACATCAATCACCTTATGGAGAAATCTGTTCTAAATGGGAACGTAAAAAGAATCGTATTATCTATCATGTAACTGTTCCGGCAAACAGTACTGCTACATTTTATGCACCCGACAATGTGAAGGGAGAGCGTGTAGTAAACTTGGAAGCGGGAGAACATGTACTGGAATTGCTTCCAGTACATTCAAAGTAACGAATAGGGCAAAACAGCCCGTTATAGTTCGGTACTCCCTTTTACTACACTTTCTTTTTGTTGTTCCCTGTATTGCCGTGGTGGCATACCGAATCGTAAAGAGAACACCTTGTAGAAGGTTCCCCGATTGGTGAATCCTGTTTTGTCCATGATTTCTTCAATAGTGAGATTCTTTGTCAATAATAGACGTTCAGCCACAGTGAGACGATATTCTTTGATGATGTCTGCCGGTGATTTTTCCGTTATCGGCTTTAATTTCCGGTAGAACTGGCGGGTGCTATATCCTAATTCGCTGCTCAATAACTCTACAGAAAGTTCCGGATTTTCGATGTTTTTATCTATAATTTCTATTACTTTATTCAGAAAGTCCTGATCTTCTTTGTGTATGCAATTTCCATTTTCTATCTGAAAAGCACTGAATGCTGAATTATAATATTCTTTTAATTCGGATTTCCGCTTTATCAGTCGATAAACAATCTTTTCCAGGTATTTTACGTTGAAAGGTTTGGTGACGTATGCATCTGCCCCTGAATCAATACCTTTCACTTGATCGTCCTCATGATGGAGAGCAGACAGAAGAATCAATGGTATATGGCTCCACAACTTATTTTGTTTAATATGATGGGTAAAAGAAAGACCATCAATTTCAGGCATCATCACATCTGAAATGATTAAGTCCGGTTGTTTTAATTCCAAGCTGGCTAAAGCGTCCTTAGCGTTACTGAAAGATAATACATTGTATTTATCAACAAAAATCTCCGAGACAAACCAAAGCATGGAAGGATCATCATCAATAATCATAACCGTTTGCTTCGAAACGTCGAAATTCGTAATGGTCTTTTCCAGCTCTATAGGCTCTATGCTGATCTTTAATTGTCCTGTCTGATATACTTCTTGAGATTTTTCCTGTTCTGTCGGCGATAGTTTTGGTAAAGTGACAATAAATGTAGTTATTTCGTTGGGGATACTTTCAATGGTTATCTCACCATTCAGTAGGGTTACCATACTTTTGCATATGGCTAGTCCAAGCCCATTTCGTGAGTTTTTCCCGTTTAATTCGACAGAATCCAGAATCTTGTAACGGTCAAATACTTTATTCAGGTTTTCTTTTGCTATACCTTTTCCGGAGTTTGATACGTGTAGGGTTAATTGTTGATTTTCTATCTTTAATCCGACAGTGATATGACCTTTTTCCGGAGTATACTTAAAAGCATTGGATATTAGATTATTGGCTATCTTGTTGAAACAACTGATATCTGTATTCCATTCAATTCCCGGTTCGATCTCCAACCGGTAATTCAGCTTTTTATTTTCAGCTAATTCCTCAAATGACTCTACTATATTTTGAAGTTTGTCTGATACAGGCAATCTTTGAATAGAAAGGGTTTTATTGCCGGTTTCCAGTCTGCGAAATTCTAGTAGTTCCAAAATTAAGGCATTCAGTTTCTCTGCATTCTGTTGTATCATTTTTGCATACCTGTGGATGTATGAATCAGATTGCGGGTAAGCAAGTATCTTTTCGCATGGACCGTAAATCAGAGTTAACGGTGTGCAGAATTCATGCGTAATATTGGTAAAGAAGCGTAGTTTGGATTCGTAGATTTCTTCTTTCTTTTCCCGGTTCATCTTTTCAATGATACGATATTGTCTGCGTCGATATTGCCGGATAAGTAGATAAATAGAAGAAGCACAAAACAATGAAATCAAAATGAAATAAAGGATATATGCCCAATTACTTAAATACCAGGGAGGAGTGATCTGGATAAAAAAAGATTGAGGTTCACACTCTTCTCCATTGATGTTGTTCTTATATTTTACCAGTAATGTGTATTGTCCCGGTGAAAGATTAGAAAATACGGCACTAGAGGATGTGCCACTCTCTATCCATTGGCTACTGACTTCGTTCAATTTGTAATAGTAGGAATAATTATTTCCATTAATATAATCGACTGCCATGAAATCAATATGAAAGAAGTTCTGGCTATAATCTAGTTGGAGGATCGTTTTTTCTTTTTCTTCATATAGAAAGTCATGGATGTTATATTCTTTTCCGAAGATGGATAGTCTTTTCATACTTATTTGAGGCATGTAAGTTGCCATATTGTAATCATTGGGCTTGATAGCAACAAATCCGTTTGTCCCACCAAAAAATAAAGTTTCAGTTGGTATGTCTTTATAAAAAGCCCCATCGCTGAACTCGGTAACTTCCAGTCCGTTCTTTCTGTCGTACGTCTGACCGGTATGGGTCTTGGGATTGAATCTCACCAATCCCTGATTAGTACTTATCCAGATATTATTTTGTTGATCTTCCAACATGCCGTGTGCGGTATTTTTTGAAAGCAACTCAACTTTATTATGATGTTGTGAGTCTTCTTGATTGAAGTGAAGTAAGCCTGAACTGGTGGCAAACCAATATCCATTTTCGTTCTTGTAGATGGCAAAGATATCATTGGCCATCTGGCTATTTACAATATTATCGAATTTGTATGGAGTAAACTTTCCGGTTTCGAGATTAAGCCGATGTGCCCCGTATCCACGGTTCCCAAACCAAAGTATCGAGTCATTCTCCTGAAAAGAAGTAAAGAAGTAGTTAGAAGCCAGGCGACCGCCATCCAAAATAATTCTTGTTGCCGATTTAACGGTGGGAGCAATCCCATTTTTATTCAGAATAATTTTTACAATACCTTCGCCAACGGTAGATACCCATAAAGTTGTGTCATTCAGTTCATGAATGGAATGTACATACTTCACTTTTTTACCATCTGCTGTTACTGCAAATGTTTTTAATTGTTTACTTTTGTATAAGTAATAGTTGATGCCATTTTCCGTACCAATCCATAGTTTGTTCATGGAGCCGGGCGCAAAGCAATAGACTGCATTATCGGTTAAGGTGCTGTTATTGATAGAAATATGCTCGAAAGACGTTGATGTTCCGTTTTCTGTGGAATATTCTTTGAGTCGTAGTATTCCTCCTCCCTTAGTTCCTATCCATAAAGTTTGTTCATTGTCGTAATAGACAGCGCGTACGGGATTGTTAATTTGGTATACAGGAGTATCGAGCAGTGTGTTGGTGATTGAGAAAGTATCATTAAAATACATATATACTCCTTGCCCGTCGGTTCCTACCCAAACAATGTCCTGATACTTGTCTTTCATTAAGCAGAAGATACCGGAGTGTATTTCGGTAGACTGTATCTGGTACTTGATTTTCTGATCGGACATATATTTCAGAACGATCAAACCGCTACTTTTGAAACCTATATAATAATCATTCTGCTGTTTGATAATAGAAGAAACCTCTCCGCGCTTTTCTATTTCCGTCTTAAGATCTGCTATAAAATATTGTTGCTGATTGTTGAAGTCATATTCATACAGTGAGTAAGTCTCGTCGATGAAATAGACTAATTGCCCTTCGGGGAAGGCCCATCGTAGTTTTTCGGAATGTTTGAAGAAGTGATTGGGGGTTAGAGAGAGACCTTCTTTTGTTTTATTTATCTGATAACTGCGATTGTCGTTGTTGGAAGTAAACACCCACAGTATGTTGTTTGCATCGATAGTGGTAGATAATATGTACTCGAATGCAGGTTGGGGGACTTCCAGTTTTCGGAATGTTCCTTTTTCTTGTTGGTAATAATAGAAATACCCGTCATCTTTTAAGGTAAAAAGCTCGTTATCCTTGCTTTTGGTCATAAACCTGTTATCCTTGAATTCAACAAAGCTCTGACTTGTTGTTTTTTTTAGATCCAATCGGTCGAGTCCATAATTTGTTTGTATCCATAATACGTCTTTTCCAGTTTCCATAAAGTTATTAATCAGGTTTCCTGATAGTAACGTTTTAGAGGAATTAGGTGGGTTGTATGCGTGTATGCTGTTTCCATCGTATATATTCAGGCCATCGCATGAGCCAATCCAGATGACTCCCTGATTATCTTGGTATAGGGAAAGAATAGCACTGTTGGATAATCCATCTTTGTTAGAGAATTGTCGTAAGCTATATGCATGAGTCATATATGGGAGACAACTTAGGATACCAATGATCCCTAAGAGTCTGGAAATAATGTGTTTGCTTCTCATATCTATTTACTTAGATTAATTTGGGTAGTGCAAATATAAAGAATAATCATACAATATGACAGGAAAAAATGGAAAAAGGGATTATGATTTTCTGACATTTTAGTCCGTATAATAGCCATAGGGGCATTTGCTTACTTTTCTGGCATAAATATATAGTCTTTTTTACATAGACCTGCCTATCTTTGTTTCCAGGCAAAAAAAACTAACATTCAATTATAATAGAAGTTTTACTTATGAAATTATCAACTATCTTATTAGCTTTTGTACTACTTGACGCGGGCAATGTATGTGCACAAGAGATGAGGCCGGAAAAGAAGGCGACGGCCTACATGGTGGCAGATGCCCATTTGGATACTCAATGGAATTGGGATCTACAAACCACTATCAAAGAATATGTTTGGAATACCTTATCACGCAACTTGTTTTTGCTAAAGAAGTATCCCGACTATATTTTTAATTTTGAAGGAGGAGTGAAATATTCATGGATGAAAGAATATTATCCTGCCCAATATGAAGAGCTTAAAACATTCATTCATTCGGGACGCTGGCACGTTAGTGGTAGCAGTTGGGAGGCGTCGGACGTGCTGGTGCCTTCTATCGAATCATCTATCCGTAATATTTTGCTAGGGCAAGAATATTACCGGCAAGAGTTTGGAGTAGAGAGTACTGATATTTTCCTTCCGGACTGTTTTGGCTTTGGCTGGACACTGCCAACGATAGCCAAACATTGTGGTCTTATCGGTTTCTCTTCGCAGAAGCTGGATTGGCGTACCAATCCTTTTTATGGCAAAAGTAAACATCCTTTCACGATTGGAGTCTGGCAAGGAGTGGATGGTTCTTCCATTATGCTTGCGCATGGATATGACTATGGTAAACGTTGGAATAACGTAGACTTGTCCGCGAATGAGGAATTATTGAATCTGACCGGACATACGCCTTTAAATACGGTATATCGTTATTATGGTACAGGTGATACGGGTGGTTCTCCTTCACTGGGATCTGTCAGCTCTGTGGAGAAAGGGATTAAAGGAAATGGGCCATTGAAAGTAATCAGTGCAACTAGTGACCAACTGTTTAAAGACTATCTTCCTTATGATAAACATCCTGAATTGCCTGTGTTTAATGGTGAACTATTGATGGATGTACATGGAACAGGATGCTACACCTCACAAGCCGCCATGAAACTTTACAATAGACAGAATGAATTATTGGGAGATGCTGCGGAAAGAGCTGCTCTTGCGGCAGACTGGCTTGGTATAGCCGACTATCCGGGAAATAGCCTGACTGAATCGTGGAAGCGTTTTATTTTCCATCAATTTCATGACGACCTTACTGGTACGAGTATTCCCCGTGCTTATGAGTTCTCTTGGAATGACGAACTTCTTTCGCTGAAACAGTTCTCCGGAATACTGACTACTTCTGTTGGGGCTGTTTCCGAGAAGTTGGATACCCGTGTCAAAGGGATTCCTGTGGTCTTTTATAATGCATTGGGTTTTCCTGTGACGGATATTGTGGAAGTGTCAATTGAAACGTCCAAGTTACCGAAAGGTGTTAGTGTCTATGATGCGGCAGGTAAAAAAGTAGCCTCTCAATTACTTTCTTACCAGGATGGGAAGATGAATCTGCTAGTGGAAGCAACTGTACCTCCTACGGGATATGCCGTTTATGATATTCGTCTTTCTGGCTCCCGGGAGCAAGAAGCCTCATCTGTTGCTGCTACTGTTTTAGAGAATTCTGTTTATAAGATCTCGTTGAATAAGTATGGAGATATCACCTCTTTATTTGATAAGAAGAATAATAAAGAACTGATAAAGACCGGAAAATCAATTCGTCTGGCTCTTTTTACAGATAACGAATCCTATCACTGGCCCGCATGGGAAATCATGAAAAAGACAATTGACAGTACCCCTGTTTCCATAACGGAAGATGTGAAGATGAATATCATTGAAGATGGGGCTTTGCGCAAAACTATCTGTGTGGAGAAGCGTCATGGCAAATCATTATTCCGCCAATATATCCGCCTTTACGAAGGCGAACTGGCTGATCGTATCGATTTTTATAACGAAGTCGATTGGCAGTCTTCTAATGCTCTTTTGAAAGCAGAATTCCCTTTGAATCTTGATAATGAGAAAGCTACTTATGATCTTGGCATTGGTAGTGTTCAGAGAGGTAATAATACGCTGACTGCTTATGAGGTTTATGCGCAATATTGGGCCGATTTAACTGATAATACAGGTAAATATGGTGTCTCTATCATGAATGACAGTAAATATGGTTGGGATAAACCTGATAATAATACGTTGCGTCTGACATTACTCCATACTCCTAAAACAGTCGAACACTATTCTTATCAGGATCGTCAGGATTTAGGTTATCATACTTTTACCTATAGCCTGATACCTCATATTGGTGCTTTGGATAAAGCGCAAATCGTTAAGGAAGCCGAAGTGCTGAATCAGCGCATTAAGGCTTTTACAGCAGAGAAACATTCAGGCACTTTGGGCAAAACATTTTCCTTTGTTTCTTCAAACAATGATAACGTCGTTATCAAAGCTTTGAAGAAGGCGGAAAGTTCGGACGAGTATGTCGTACGTGTATATGAAACTGGAGGCAATTCACCACAGAATGCGGTACTTACTTTTGCTGGTACTATAATAAGTGCTGATGAGGCGGACGGAACAGAAAAAAGTCTTGGTAGTGCAGTTTTTAAAGGCAATCAGCTGGAGGTTGCTATCCAGCCTAACAGTATCAAGACTTACAAGCTTCGTTTAAGCACTGGTAAGAAAGACCGGATGAAATTCGAACAACTTCCTCTTGACTATAATCACAAATGCTTTAGTTGGAATGAGTTTTGTGGAGAAGCCAATTTTGAGTCAGGCTATTCTTACGCAGCAGAATTGATTCCTGCTGAAATGACTGTTAATCGTATTCCTTTCCGCTTGGAGACGAAAGAGGAAATGAATGGTATGGCATGCAATGGAAACACGTTGAAATTGCCTGCCGGGCATACTTATAACCGTTTGTATATTCTCGCTGCTGCGGCAACTGCCGAGAAGGATGCTCAAGGTGCATTTCTTGTGGGTAAGAACCGTCAGGAAATCATAGTACCGTCTTATACCGGCTTTATCGGCCAATGGGAGCATACAGGGCATACACAGGGGTATTTGCAAGATGCGGAAGTAGCCTATATCGGTACACACCGCCACTCTACCATAGGCGATCATGCTTATGAATTTACTTATATGTTTAAATTTGCCATTCATATTCCTGCCGGAGCTACTGAAGTGGTTCTGCCTGACAACAAGAATATTGTCATCTTTGCCGCTACGCTTGTAGATGAACCTTATGCTCCTGCTAAAGCAGTATCTACTTTGTTCCACACTGCAAATAAGGAGAATAAATGCATATCGGAAACAGCAGAACTAAAGGTTAATTTGTTGCGACCGGAACATATCATAACGTGTACGGGATATGCTAATGATAAAGAGAAACCGGCTTCTCTCATCGACGGAGATGAGAATACTAAATGGTGTGATATCTCTATGCTCCCTAATTATGTTGACTTTGATTTGGGGGAAGAGAAAGAAATCAGTGGGTGGAGAATGATTAATGCTGCCCAGGAAAGCTATTCTTACATAACGAGCAATTGCTTCCTGCAAGCTAAGAATAATCCGAATGAGGAATGGCGTACATTGGATTTTGTAACCGGTAATAAGCAAAACGTAATCAATCGATCTTTAAGTAAAACTGAAAAGGTGCGTTATTTACGTCTATTGGTTACCCAACCCGTACAGGCTGCCAATGGAAAAGATACACGAATCTATGAATTTGCTGTATTTTAGTAAAAGAAAAACAGTTTTCGTGTAGTTGTTTGTATTGTCTACCCTTCACCAAATCCTTGATTCATAAAAGATATAAGGATAGGTGAAGGGTCTCTTTATCCTTCCCTCAATCTATTAATAGAAAAGTTGTTATCTCCTTATTGCAAACTTCCTTTCCCTTAATGGCTAAGTTGCTTTTGATTAAGAACAAACTATAAATGAAAGTTCTGATTATATAAATGCAAGCTTTGTTTTTATAATTGCAACTTGCGTTTATAAAAACAAAACTTGCATTTATAGTTTACGGTAGGTCAAGAAAAAGTTTGGTATTAGAGCAAAGTAACTTTGTCTCTAATACCAAACAACTTTTCTATTAATACTTTATAAGAGAAGTAATAGGAGCTTTGACAAGCTTGCGCAAGGAAGAAAAATCCTTGCGCAAGTTGACCGATATCATACTATTCGGCTGTCAGGATTTCCAGCTCTGATACAGCGGCTTGCTTACCACCGTCTGCTGCGGATAATGCCTGAAGTTTCACATAACGTGCTTGTTGCGGGGTAAATTCTACCATTTGTGTTTCTTTGGAATTCTTAAAAGTTCCTGAAGCAATAGCTTTACTCCATTCTTTTCCGTCACGACTAAGGTATATCTCATATTTTGCGATTCGTCCTTCGGCAGAATCTTGTCGTGGAGTATACTTAATACCTTTTACCTTAGCTTCCTTAGGGAGTGATACTTGTATCTCGTGTGGATAAGGTGCCAGATAGTATTGGTTGTGTACAGTGCGCCAATAAGTGTTGATATCACCGTCAGCTGCAAATTTCATACTATTATCCGCATCACTGTCTACATAAACTACACGTTGTTTGCCTTCAGATACGCCCGACAGGTTTCTGGTGATATTTACGTTTAGTTCAGCAGCCGAAGCCCAATCTCTGCCACTTATTTCTGATAAGGCAATGAGCTTGAAATAGCGGGCTGTAATCGGTTCTTTCAGTGTAACCACTTGTGTGGAGGATGAATTGGCAAAAGCACCTTTTACCTTGCCTTCCCAGTTTTTACCATCCTTACTGAAATAAAGTTCATAATCTTTGATGCGTCCGTTAGCAGAATTACGTGGAGTATAGATGAACTTATCCACTTCAAGCAGAGAAGCCATATCTACCACGATCTCATGTGGATGCTTGGCTACCGGTGACGACCAACGGCTGTGCCAGATGGTAGTTGGATCACCATCAATAGCATTACGCGCTTCTTCACCATTGTTTTCACTGCTAACCGATACAATCTTCCATGAAGAACGGTCTACATATATAGGAAATTCCACAGACGTTGTCAAGCTTTTCCCTAATTTTTCAGAGGTTGCGTATGCCTGTACTTTTCCACCTGAGATAAACTCAATAGGAGTTGTATAAGTTGTGAATTCTCCACCATTCAAGCTATAATAGATCGTAGCATCTGGGGTATTAGTCTTTAATTGCAGGTATCCGTTGTTGTCTCTATCTATCAAAACAGGCATACATACCGGCATTTGCACACGTGCCTTTTTCATCAGCTCATCTTGCATATAACTTCTTTCCAACGGCATCATGATAAAACTGAATACTGTAGGTTGGGAGAGGAGCTCGTATTTTCTCATCGGGCCCGGGCCACAGCTACCATTCCCCAATGGACGATGTTTGGCATCCAGACAAAGAACTGTTTCTTTGCGCATTGGTATTTCGTACTTGTGTACCAGTTTTCTAAGATTGGTGGAGTCTACCATGTCCTCTGCCCTTACATGCATAGCAGAAGCTGACATCTGATCTCCGGCTACAAAAACAAATCCCATACCGTCGAAGTTGGTGACTGATATCCAGCGTATATCTTCATGATTACCCATTTCCTGTGGTTTGATGTAATTTACCCACTGATTGGATACCAGGTCTTCATATACACCTACATAAGTAGCGTCTTTACGGTCTACATAGTTCTCTAATGGTCCACGGCCATACCAACGCATCCGTTCGAAACCTTCAGGCAATTCCATACGGTAACCCACACGTGGAATGATTTCTCCGTTTACAGCCGGAACAATGGTACTATTCACCAGAATAGAGCCATCAGGGGCCACAGAATATTCCATTTCTGTTTCAAAGTCGAAACCAATTTTACTTCTATATGTAGTTTTGATTTGCAGGATTACCTTGTTGTCTTCCTGTTTCACTTCCCATTTACCAGCTTCCGAAAGCATGTTACACAATCCTTTGCGTTGCCAGTCTCCATCTATCTGTCTGTCGTTATCGGTAGGAGCGCGGAATACGTTTAGTTCTAGTCCCTTGCTGATTAAAGATACTCCGTTGAGCGTATAGGCAGAAAGAGTTCCTGTTTTCTGTGAGAAGGTTGCCTCGAAGTTCTGGCCCTTCACGATGTACGCATCATTGGTTTCGGTCAAGCTGATTTTTCCTTTACCTGCTTCAAATATAGGTTTGGCACTGTCAGATAGTTTAAACTGTTCCGATGCTACTTCATAACCGGCTTTTTCCCAGTCTGTATCGTTCTTCAGACGGAAGCTGAAATTGATGAAATATTCGGCTCCCGGCACCTTTTTCACTTGTGCGTCGGAGATCGTGATGGTTTTACTTTCCTGTGCGTCCAGGTCCAGTTCTTCCAGATTTCCAGACAGAATCACTTTTCCGTCTTCTTTAATCTCATATCTTCCATAAAGATCATTTAAGCCTGCATGAAATCTTTTATTGGTTATTTTATAGTTTCCGTTACCTTCAGCTGTAACGCTGATTGGCTGATGTATTTTCTTTACTTCATAAGATTTGGCAGAAAGAGTACGGTCGGCAAAGATGACTCCGTTTGTACAGAAGTTACCATCATTCGGCTTGTCGCCAAAATCTCCTCCTACAGCCATATAATAACCTTTACCATCAGGTGTTGGCATCTGGATACCTTGGTCTATCCAGTCCCAGATAAAACCACCGAGAAGTGCCGGATAACGTTCGTATGTTTCCCAATATTCCTTGAAGTTACCGATTGCATTTCCCATGGCATGGGCATATTCACAAACTACGTGCGGTTTTACGGTTTCGCCTTTCTGTGCTTTTTCAAGACGTTCTTTTCCTACGCCTTCCAACCATTGTACGTCAGAGTACATCGTACTGGTTACGTCGCAGAAAGAACTGTTTCCTTCATAGTGCGTAGGACGGGTGTTGTCCAATGCCTTGACTGCTGATACAGCCGACTGGAAGTTGGTTCCGTTTCCTGACTCGTTACCCATCGACCACATTACGATGGAAGCGTGGTTCTTATATCTTTTTACCTGGTTCTCATTACGTTCCGTAAAGGATTTCTTCCAGGACGGTTCACTGGACAATTCCATCAATCCGTGGCATTCCACATTCGCTTCAGCCATAACATAGATACCATATTTATCACATAAATCATAGAAATAAGGATTGTTGGGATAATGTGAAGTACGTACGGCATTTATGTTCAATGACTTCATCAATTGCACGTCTTTCTCCATTTCTTCTTTCGAAACGGTTCGACCATTCAGAGGACTATTGTCATGTCTGTCCACTCCTTTGAATAAGGTTGATTTTCCATTAATCAGCATTTGTCCGTCTTTGGTGAATTCAATCTTACGGAAACCGACTTTTATGCTGCGGATATCAACGGTTTTACCTTTTTGTTTTAATGAGAGGGTCAGATTATACAGATTGGGAGTTTCTGCTGTCCATTTCAGTGGATTGGACACTTCAAACTGCATTTTGTTTGTACCCATTTTGGCCTGCATGGATTGCGTTGTGATCTCTTTACCGTCTAAAGTGGTAATTTTTGCAAGGATTTCGCTGTTGCTCTTTTTACCGGTAATTGTAACATCCAGAGATACTGTTGCATTTTTATATGCTTGATCCAGGTCTGTACGGAAGAAGAAATCTCTGATCTGTGTTTGGGGAGCAGACCATACAAACACATCTCTGAAAATACCACTGAAACGCCAGAAATCCTGACACTCCAGATAACTACCATCTGTGAAGCGGTATACTTCTACTGCCAACACATTTTTGCCCGGTTTCAGATAGGGGGTCAAGTTAAATTCGGCAGGTAGATAACTGTCTTCCGAATATCCTACCTTCTTACCGTTTACCCAGATGTAGAAACCTGCCTCTACACCGTTGAAGCGAATAAATACATCTCTTCCTTTCCAAGAATCGGGTAAAGTGAACTCCCGGCGGTAGCTACCTACCGGATTAGGCATAGAAGCAAAGGTGTAGTCTGCCGGACGGGGCTGGATAACGTTAGGCCATTGCACATGTCTCCAATCGCAGAAAGGATAAATGGTATTACAGTATAATGGTTTGTCCCAGTTTTTGTTATTGCGTACAGCTTCGATTTGCCAGGTTGCGGGTACTTTGATATTGTCCCATTGGCTTACATCATAACCGGGTTGATAAAACTCCTGTGGCCTGTCTTTGGGATCGGCTACCCAATGAAATTTCCAGGTACCGTTTAGGGTCATGTAGTAGGGTGACTCTTCGGTTACTGATGTGGTGGCTTGCTGTTCATCGGCAAAGGGAATGGCGATTTGGCAAGCCTCTTCTTTATTAACTCCTGAGATGTATTCATTATCCCATTCAGGACGTCCTTCTTTCTGCGCATTGACAGTTAAAGGCGTGAGTAAAAGTGCAATTAGTGCACTGGAGATTGTTTTTCTTCTCATAAATAGATATTAGTTATTAAATGATTCAATAATCGCTGCAAAGCCGCCATTGCGTGCCAGGCGGATCGATATTTTGTCTCCTTTTTTGAGGGTACGTTCATTTTTCTGGTAATCCATAGCTTGACGGTTCGCATTTTTTCCATCCTCAAAAGAAGTCATTTGATAGGTTTGCCCTTCTTTCAGAAAGTCTGTATCCAATTCAAATTCTCTTTGTTGTTCTTGGTTATTCGTCATGCCTCCGATAAACCATTTATCTCCTTTGCGTTTGGCTACAATGGCATATTCTCCGACTTTAGCTGCCAAAGCAATGGTTTCATCCCAGGTTTGTGGTACTTGAGTGATGAAACGCGTGCATTCGTCATTGCGGTAGTACAGTGTCGGATTATCTGCCATCATTTGGATTCCACTTTCGAAGAGAACGAACAGCGCCATCTGATAGGCACGTGTACCTATACTGGCAGAGTTAGGACGTTCAGAACGATAAATTTCCGGTTGCATACTAAGCATGGCACCCGGTGTATAATCCATCGGTCCCACTGCGTTTCTTATAAAAGGGAAATAGACACTATTATCAGGACGGCATCCTCCCATTTGTTCCATTCCCCTTACACCTTCATAAGAGAGCACATTCGGGTACTTATATTCTAGCCCGGACGGTTTAAAGGAACCATGAAAGTCGATAAACAAGTGATGCTTGGCTGCTTCTTTAGCTACTCTTTCATAATAATTCACCATCCATTGGTCGCTTCTGTCCATGAAATCAATCTTTATGCCTTTCACTCCCCATTTTTCGAATGTTTCGAATAGATTGAAGTTGTTTTCTACTGCCAGCCATGTCAACCAAAGCACGATACCTACATTTTTTTCTTTACCATAGCGGATTAGTTCATGTAAATCCACTTTCGGATTGGGAGTATAGGGATCTCTTGTTGATTTAGCCCAACCTTCGTCCATGATTATATAGGGGATTCCGTAATGAGCGGCAAAGTCGATAAAATATTTATAAGTATCCAGATTACAGCCTGCTACGAAGTCTACATCTTGCCCATAAGGCGTAGCACCGTTCCACCACTCCCAACTAGCTAGTCCGGGTTTAATCCAGGAGGTATCTTCCAATACGTTCTTATCGGCCAGTTTATAGGTCATGGTGTTTTCTATCAGCTGTCCGTCATCTTTGGTAATGACGAAGTAACGCCAGGGGAAGCAACGTTGTCCATTGGTTTTAGCTATATAATTTGCTTCTTTTAGAATCTTAAGACTACGGTCTCCATCTTCTCCGAATTCAAGAGGTACCTTGGGAAATACGGATAACATTCCGTTCCGGTCATTACTTTTCAGGAAAAGTGCAGGATAATCGGCCAATGCAGATTCGCTGATTAGAATCTTATAATCTTTACGTGTATCAATCAGCAGAGGAAGGAGAGCCATTGAACCGGTCGCTTTCCACTCTTGGCTCTGTACATGACGATACTCTTCCTCATAAGCTGTTTTAAATCCTCCCGGTTGCTGCATGTGCAACAGATAGTTCTCGGGAAAGTTTACTTGGAATATTTCGTTACCAACTTCAATCATTCCTTTTTTGTTGGTAATGAAGCGATAAGCGATGCCATCGTCGAAGGCGCGGAATTCTACCGAATAATCTCCTTTAAACTTCAACTGGAGTTGGTTGTATTTATTAGAGACCGTTGAATGCTTTAGGGCAATGATCGGTTTTAGTGATTCGTTAATGCTTTTTCTGTTCGCCTTTATTAGTTTTGGATGGTTTCCGGCTTCTTCATCCCCTAATTGCATTTGAAGGTTACATTGTTTCAGCAATGTATCTTTCTGACAGACTATATCGTAATAGATTTTATCAGAGATGTTTATTGAAACTTGTATGTTACCGTCTGGAGATGTTAACTGATGCATCTTTTGTCCGTAACCATGCAAGGATGCACAGAGTGTTAGAGCTAGTAATAAATGTTTGTTCATGATAATACTTTTGAAGGTGTTTTCTATTATACTGTTACAAAAGTAGTATATAGAAGCAATTACTTATTGTTATTTTGTGACATTAGTATCTATTTTATTTAAGATGTCGTTAGTCTGTACAGAAATGTCACAAATACTGATGTGATTAGTTTATTTTACTACCCTTCCATCAATGGTTATGTTACTGCATTTAGAATGTTCTATCATCTTCTTGGCTATGGAACCTGTTGATTGCAATTTTTCTATATGTATATCAGTTGCATCATCAAGAAAAACAGATGGGCGTTCGTCTGTGTTACGTTGTCGGATGCGGAAGTTTTCTATTAGAATATTATCTGCGTGACGGATATAAAGTCCGCCAGCCGGGTTTTCTTTGCCATACATACGATTTTCCGGATATCCTTTCAAATTTTCCGGAAGAGATTTGATCATGGCTTTCTCACCCCCAGCATGTTCTACGGTAATATCACGTAAGGTAATATCCGTGATACGTCCGGTAGGTGTGCCAGCGATTAGGGTGGGGATAATGCCTTCGGCTTTTGCTGTAATGTTGCTGAACAATAAATTGCGGATAATTCCAGATTGACCACTATGTTGGTTCATTCGACGATGATTCAGACAAATGAAAATCGGCGTAATAATGCCCTCCATACTGATATTATTGAAAGTCACCTGCTCTATGATGCCTCCGTCTACAGATTCAATAGCAATTCCGGATAATCCGGTATGAGTTTCTGGAGCTATATGGCGGTATTCTTTTGACCAGTCCCAGATATTACTTTCCGTAGTCGGACGGATCACGCAATTGGAAAACGTAATATTGCGGAAACCTGCCCATGAAGCTGTGCCAAACTTGATCGGGTTACAATTGGATGCGATGATACAATTGGTCACTGTGATATTTTCTACCATGAAATTAGGATCATCACTTTTCAGACAAATACCATCATCATCGCATTCAATGTGGCAATTAGTGATATTGACATTTCGTGCATCTACGTCAATGCCGTCATTGTTTCCCATGGAAAGGGAAAATATAGAAATCCCGTCTACAATCACTCCATCACAACGGAACAAACGTATGGTCCATCCTGCGGCATCTCGCACTTCTATATCACGCAGAGACATTCTTTTGCAATCTTTGTAGTAAATGGCATAAGGACGTTTGCCGTCGTTGAGGCGATAATTCTTCTGAAATTCAGGATGTCGTGCATTACCGTCAATGATGCCTGACCCGGAGATACCTGCATTTTCAATGCTATCTGCTACAATGAGAGAGCGGGTAGGGTAGTCTTCCGGATTGCGATAACTACCTCGGATAATGGAGCCACGACAAAGATGCAATTCTACGTTGCTGCGTAGGTAGATTGTCCCCGTAATATATGTTCCCGGTGGTATTGTTACTTCGCCACCTCCGGTTTCGGCACAGGTGTCGATAGCCATTTGTAGTGCTTTCGTATTTAGTGTTGCCGCATCTCCTACGGCACCAAATTGAGTAATTTCTACATTGCGTGCTGCTATACTTTGTGCAGCGATTAGAAAAGTGAAAGTCAGTCTGCTAAAAATCTGCTTCCCTGTATAGGGAAGCAGATTCAGTATGTTGTTTCTCATCTTTGTTATTTCTTTAGTTTCAAAGTAATGGTCAATTCCACCCGACATCCGGCAGCGTTGGTGAATGTACCGATGTATTCACCTGCCTTTTGGCTGTTGAAGTTGGAAATGGTAGCTTCGCGACGGTCGGAAGTAAAACCGTCCGGACCTTCCCAATGCCAGTCACCATTAGATGGATGTGGTCCGAAGGTTACACTGTCGCCCTCTTTTACCTCCATTTCACTAACGTTCTTCCATCCGCCGTAATTAATATAAGATATCAATTCAGGACAGATGGTAGTTCCTTCCACTGCTATGGTAAAGTCTATAGAACTTTGGCGTCCATAATCGTCCGTATATGTAGCAGTATATTTGCCGGCTTGTGTAGGAAGTACAGTTTGTAAACGGACTTCTCGTGTGCCAGCAAAAAAGTTTTCCGGACCAGTCCATGCCCACGAACCTTCTTTTTCATTTTCTACTTCTGGTGCAAGAGTTACATTTCCCCCTGGATTAACGCGTATGAAGCTGCTTTTGGCCCATCTTCCCTGCATATCCAGCACTTGGGGAGTAATAGTGCTACCTTGTTCGCCCTTGATGGAAACCAGAAAGTTAATAATGCTTCGGTTGCCTGTCATATCTGTGTAGACGGCAGTATACGTACCTCCGCGTTGTACATTCTCCAGTTTAATAATCCGGTCGGTAGAGGTAAACCCTTGTGGTCCGTTCCATTTCCAATTACCTTTTGCCGGTTCCGGTTTGAAAGTGACTGTACTTCCTTTTTCTACTACGGCTATGCTTTCTTTTATTATTTCACCTTTGGTTACGAAAATGTTTGGCTTAATGACTTGCGCATCCTTTATCTTGTTATACGCAATTTGTGCCATAAGAGCAGAGCCGGCATCATCCGGGTGTACGTTATCCGGGAATTCATTACTTGCGCCTAGCAATGGTTGATGAAAGTCGATAATATACGCTCCGATTTCTCCGGCTATTTCTTTCACACGAGGGATGAGTTCTGTTTCGACCATTTGGTTTTGAGGAGCTTTATCCGGTCCGAACAAAGGTGGTGCCAGACAGACATAGATGATAGGATCTTTTCCATTCTGTCTGAATTCTGCTACCATATCCAGATAGTTAGGCTTGAACTCTTCTTTCAATTGGTTCCAACGCCAGGGATCAGCATCGTTTGTTCCTAAAGCAATAATCAGGATTTGCGGATTCGCTTCTTTAGCTTTAATAAAACGGTCGGTATTCCAATAGGGGGCATCGCTATTTTTGAACATAGTTGTACCACTCACACCACAATTGAGGACTGTATAACCGCTTCCTAGCAGTTTACCCAATTGTCCCGGCCAGGCTTTTTCCTGGCAGGTGTTCCCAAATCCCTCTGTGATGCTATTGCCTACACAAACAACCTTGACCGGTTGTTGGGCTCTTGCTACGACTTCGTTCACTTCTGGGGTGGATGGCTTTTGCTTTTGTGTATCTTCGTTACTGCTGCATGCTGTCGAGAGCATGCTAAATGCAAAGCAAAACAGTAAACTCCATCTTTTTGTCATATCATCCTTTATTTTATGGTTTCTCATCTGGGGTTACCTGTGTCATTACTACGGCACTTACCATTTCCATTGCTGTCCACGTTTTTCCTGTTTCCGGTATTAACGGCGTTTGCTTCGCCCATTCATTAAAGGTGATGTTGTTAACTCGTTCACGTGTTTCCCAAGCAGCAATAGCATTCTTACGCATCCATTCATAGTAGGTGATTGGTTTTCTCTCAGAGGTATAGTCTGCTTGGTAATCCCATAAATTATTATCTTTCACGAATAATCCCATACCCCGTGCAAACTCTGATTGCCATGTACCATCGCGATGCCACTTCGACATTATTCCGTTTTCATCTACTTTATCTCTCATTACAAACTGAATGGATTCTTTAGCATGTTGGGCATAAATTTCATTTTTAGTTATACGATATAATGCATTGGCTGCTTCGATAAAGGCTCCTACATTATAAACGTTATAAGAGCGCGGTCTTACTCCGTCTTTGCTGATTTTTTCGTCAACGGCTCCATTCGGTTCACGTAGTGTAGTATATACCCAATTGTAAATGTCTTTTGCTTGATCCAGATATGTTTGGTTTCCAGTTGCTTCATAAAGGTAACAAGCCATAGATATGGCTGGGTTGTTGCTTAATCCTGACTTATCGGCTTTGTCAATACTCCACCAAAGACCACCACCAAGTGCTGTATCATATCCACGGTTGTAGAGAAATTCCCAGTCCCACTTTGCTTGTTCCAAGAATCGTTCGTTACCTGTGATTTGATAACCTCGTATGAAGGCAAGTCCAGCCCATAGTAAGTCGTCTTGGAAGTCATTCCAGGTCCAGTCCATTATATCGTTGGTTTGGGGATTTTTCTCATGTTGACGGAAAGCATCCAGTAGGTTGGTAAGTAGTGGCTTTAGAGATTCATCTTTCCGGCATTCGTAACGGTCTTCGACCATTAGTATAATCAAGGCTTGATTCCAAAAGTAAGCCCAATGGTTGGAAGTCTGGTTTTCTCGATAATAAGTAAGTCCGTCTTTACTATTGTTTTTCTCAAGTAAGAATGCTTTATTATAGTAATAGAATGAGCTATCGGCGATGGATGGTGGAATTTCATCGTCTTCTCCCGGAGTAGGGTCAGGATTTGGGATGGGATCTGGATTGTCTGTTGGTGGTTCAATCGGTTTGTTATCTTCTCCGCTACATGAAATCGGTAAAAGCATAAATAAACAAATAAAAAGTCCTATTAGTTTTTTCATTTTATAAAACGGATTAATTAAAGAAAGGGGATATTACAAAACTAATCTTGTAATCTCCCACTTTCTTTAAATTGGTTATACATTATTTAAGTCCATATGCATATACTTCAGCTAGTGCTGAGTTATTTCCGTTATAACTTTCGGTTATCAGTATCTTAAAATAACGTCCTTTTGTTGGCGTCACACCGAATACTTGAGCACCACTTTCTTGTTTCATAGAGAAATCTCCTACAGTTTCCCAATGTGCTTTATCAGAACTTACTTGGAAATTACCTGCTTTTACATAATTGGAGCCTTCTCTTTGTACCAAGGCAAATTGGGTGAAGGTACATTCTTTTTGAACATCAATGATCACTTCGTGAGGTAATGCGTGAGAACCATTTTGCCATTGTGAGTGCCAGAAGGTTTGGAGGTTTCCATCTAATAGACATTCAACTGGTCCGCTATTGTTTTGTACCTCACCGACTAATTCTTCAGTATTAGCTTCCGCTGTCCATTCTGTACGATCTAATTGTTCTCCCATGATGCGGATAGCCATCGGATATATAGCGTTAGTAGAGGATATTTCAAATTGAGATACGTTTTTAATACGGATAGGTAACATATAATCTCCCGGTTGCAATTGGGAGCCTTTCACTTCAACAAGTAGAGTTGTTTCTGTTGTCCCATTAGGAAGGGGCATTGAACTTGCAAATGAGTAGGAGTTTTCCGGGAGTATCTGGAAAACAGTTCCATTGGTATTATTGTATTGGGTGATATATTCATTATCTACCACAAATTCGCACTCTATATCCCATTTATTATTGGTGTCGAGCTTGAATGGAACCTTTTCGGAAATCTTGGAAACTAACCCATAAGTATATGCCTTCACATTTACATACGAATCTTTAAACCCAATAGTAGGTGTGATAACTTCTTTCAATTGTAAGAACAATTGATTTTTAGTAGCATTAATAGAGTCGTTTTCACTGCTGACATATAAAGGAAGTACCCATATAGCATTAGGGTTACTTGCGATTGCAGCCATAACTTCTCGGGGTTTCAGAGATAAGTTAACCAACTTGTAACTGTCCTCTGCTGAGAATTCCAGCTGACTCTTATCGAGTGAATAAGCACTGGGGCTAATCACCTGATAATTTACACCTTCCAGATCACTGTATTGCTCGTCTACCTCTTCTTGAGTCATTACGGTAATATCTGCTTTGGCACTTAGAGTAGGATCACTTCCGGCTTTGATAAGAGAAAATGAATATGTATTATCTTCGTCTGTATTATATAGTGTCAAATCTTGTTTACCACTGATACTCAAATATAGTATTTTGTGAAATTTCTCTGGTATCTGATTCTCAAGATCATATTTTGATCCCTCGCAGGCGCCTAAAGTAATCAGGCAGCCCGCTAACAATGATAAATATGTTGTCTTTTTCATTTTATTGTTACTTTAATAGGGTATTAATATTCTGGGGCTTGCACTAATTGCGGGTTATTATAGATTTCATTTGACTTAATTGGCCATAAATACATACGGTTACTCCATTGGAATTGTTGATTGATGACTGTGCGCTGATTTAATGCACTGAAACTTGGATTCATACCAGCACCTTGTACGTTTAATCCTTCGCGTACGTTAGCTCTCAATACTTGAGGAGCAATCATCCAACGGCGTACATCATAGAAACGATGACCTTCTCCCCAAAGTTCAATGAAACGTTCGTTACGTACCCAATCCATCATAGACATATCACTAGTCACGTCTGATTCTGTTAATTCTCGTACACCAGCGCGCTTACGGATAGGGTTCAAGTATTTAATAGCATTCTTATTGTCTTCTAAAGCTGCATAACATTCAGCTACATTAAGATAAAGTTCGGCCAATCGGAAAAGAGGTTTGGCATAGTTCTTACGATTATCCTTACCTGTGACTGACGAGATACGAATTTCGGGGGCAGTATATTTTTTACTGATATATCCTGTAACTGTATAGTCTCTATTGAAAAGAGTTGGATTGTAACCTTGCTTGTTGCCGTCTCTTAAGTTGATACGTAAGGGACTTCCATCACACATGATTGGTGAATAATCATCACCATCAAATGATAGATTTGCGTAAAAGCGTGGCTCCCGATTTACATTTAATTTGATGACTTCCTGGCGGTCGCTCAGATTGGCTGAAGTGAACCACTCATTCTTTTGGGGGAATGCGGGATCTTTTTCTGGCAATTTTCCGTTTTTAGTATAGAAATGCTCTGCACTATAGAGGGTAGGTGAAATAGCACACCAACCGTCTATCCAGTTATTATTATATTGTAAAATACGTTTGGGCCATGTCGCAAAATTAATCCATTGATTATCACCTTGCATGAATACCCCCCAGATGATTTCTTTGTTGCCATCGTTTTCATCGGAGTTGGAAATACTACGTAACATTAACACCCTTTTAGCAAATTCTTGACCTTCCGGTGTACTTGTATCTACACCTGGAATATATGGATTTGGAATGTCCGCCAGAGTACGTGGAAGATTGTTCATGTCTACTAATGAACGTCCTCCTTCGTTTTCAGCATATTGCAGAGCGTCCAGGTTTGCTTCCAATGCACGTTGCCATTTTTGTGGATCATAGGTATGGCTGACTAGTTCTTTGCCATATCCGGGAGTCTCATAGTTGGTATTCTTCCAATCAGGATATGGGAATTTACCATTCCATAAATCAGATGCTGCATAGAGAAGCACACGTCCTTTAATAGCCTTAGCAGCTGTGGAAGTAGCGCGTCCCCAGTCATCTGCGTTTCCCACTGCTGGTAAATGGGGGACCGCGTCATCTAATTTTTTTACGATATAGTCCACTACATAATCATAATGTGAGCGTCCAGGCATATCTTCAGGCATTGTTGATTGAGGAAGGCGCTGGTCTACAATAGGAATAGGGCCATACATGGCTAATAACCGGGAGTGGTAATAGGCTTTTAGAAATTCAGCTTCCGATCTCCAGCGAGCTTTGTCAGCATCTGTGGCACCCCGTGGATTATTTTCTGCCAGAATGTTTAGAAACATATGACAATGTCCGTTATAGTTATAATAGCCGTCCCAATAACCACCAGCATTGGTAGAAGACCATAGGTTCCAGGCTGTTTTTTGATTATTTCCGTTCCACAAAGGAGGATCTACGGATTCATCAGCAGACCATTCGTAGGTAGAATATACAAAGGGCGCACAAGACTCTACTGCAATATAGCAAGAGTTGATAAAGTTGACGGCGTCTGTAGCATCAATCATTGTATCTTTAGTCTCTGGTTGTTCGGGCGGAACAACATCTAGATAGTCACATGATGCGAATATGCTTAGGGGTAGAATAGCACGTAGTGCAATCTTTTTTATAGTAAGTTTTTTCATATTATCAAAGTATTACATATTAGAAATTCAATTGTACACCAAAATTGAAAGTGCGTTGTAATGGATAAGCATTCCAGCTAAGTTCTGGATCCCAAAGTTTGAAAGGACTCCATACAGCCAAGTTGTCTCCACTAAAGTAAACACGGCAATGTGGGAATGAATAACCTACTTCCAGCGTTTTGAAACGGATAAAGTTTCCATTGCGTAGCCAGTGGCTGCTCGCTTCTTTGTTGTTCTTAATGTCAGTGTTACTTAATCCTAATCTTGGGAAAGCTGCATCTGGATTCGGGTTATCTATTGACCAATGGTCGTCGGCTATCCACTGCATCACATTGTTATTTCTTTCACCAAACTCTGTCATTGCGTTATTAATCATGATTTTGCGTTGAGCCGATCCATTAAAGAATACACCAAAATCAAGTTTCTTATATGTCAGATTCAATCCTAAACCGTATTGGATGCGTGGCATGGAACCGAAGGAAGACAACATAACTTTATCATCATCATTAATTTTTCCATCACCATTCACATCGCGATACTTGATATCACCAGGTTTCACTTGGCTGCCTAATCCGCTTTGATCCGGACCATTATCGATTTCTTCTTGATTTTTGAAGTAGCCTTCTGAAATATATCCCCATGATATACTTAGAGGTTGCCCGGTCTTTTTCTTCCATACAGCTTCATAATTAGGTTCATCATAGTAAACGTATTTGTTTCTGTTGTATGTAAAGTTGGCGCGTAGGTCTACATTCAAATCTTTGATAACCTCTTTGTGCCAGTTTAAACTGAGTTCTATACCTTTATTGTCTACCTCACCAATGTTACTCCAGGGAGTTGTACCAAAATAACCTAATAAGGTAGGCCATGAACCGCGTTTCATAAGTATCTTATGGCGATGGTCAAAGAAATAATCAAAAGTGATATTCAGTTGGTTGAATAATTCTATATCAACACCTATGTCTAACTTGTTTACACGTTCCCAGCAAGCATCTTCAACACCAAAAGAACCAAATGAAGGGCCATTTTGTGTGAATTCGCCATCGAATCCGGTATGGTATCCTCCACCTGAAAGGCCGATTTGGCTTACATACAGGTAATGTCCTGCACCTTCATCCATTTGGTCACTTCCTACAATACCGTAAGATCCACGAAGCTTTAAATAGTTCACCTGTTTTTTTATGGGTTCCCAGAATTTCTCTTCACTGATAACCCAACCTAAAGACATAGCTGGGAAGAATTCAAAACGATCCTCTTTCAATAAACGCTCACTTCCGTTGTAACCGAAGTTGAATTCTGCTAAATATTTGTGTTGATAATCATAGGTGAAACGGCCGGATAAACCTTGCAATCTGTTAGGACGTACACCTGAACGATTTTCACGTTGCATATACATTAACATTCCTGATACAGAGTGACTTCCAAAAGTACGGTTGTAATCTAAGCGTGCATCAAAATAGAATGTGCTGTTAGAGCTATATCCATTATCTTTTTCTGTGATATAGTCATCACCGGAGTCTCCTAAACGCTCCAATTCGTATGTATCCGGATTATTAGGGTCCCACGTACTGCTCATCATGCGATAATAATAAGGAGCAATACTGCGAGTGAAATTGGAAGAAGCCCAGTTTTTGAAATTCACTAATGCTGTTAATTTCAACCCTTTAGTTACAAAGTCTAATCCTTGCTCTATATTCATGACTGTATTCAATGTGTTATAGTTCTCTTCTTTGAAGGAGCTTAACATTTTGGCATAAGGATTAGTATATAACTCTGAGCCGGAAATAATATCATTACCGAATCGGATATGCGTGTCATCCGGTTGAGCAGGATAGGTTGCCGGGAAAAGTACTGGAGCTACATCTCGAGCAGCGCCAAATAAATCTGTAGTTGAATAGTTGGGGCCTTTCAGTTTACCGATTTGGGCATTCATTCTTAAGCCTACTTTTGTTGTAGAGGTTAGCTTGTATGTCAGGTTATTCTGGAAGATATAATTCCAACGGTCGATGTTGTTGTCGTACGAGTATGTTTTGGGAGTATTCAACATACCGGTATCATGGTTGGCTTGTATGCTCATATAGTAGGTTATTTTTGAGCCACCACCGGAAACATTGATATTAGCACGCTCATTCCATGTCTGATTTTTGAACATTACGTCCTGCCAATCTATATCAGGATAGCGATAGGGATATTGATGGCTACGTGTCATATCAATATCCTCCTGTGAATAGCGGGTAGCTTTGTCACGGGCTGTTGCTGCTTCATTATATATTTCCATCCACGTGCCACCGTCTACATAATCAACGAACTTCATAGGTTTCTGTAAAGAAGCCTCTACTGTTACATTTATCTTGGCACGTTGATTGACTTCACCATCTTTAGTAGTAACCAACATCACCCCGTTTGCACCACGGGCACCATAAATAGCAGTCGCAGATGCATCTTTTAATATGGAAAAGCTTTCGATTGATTCGGAAGGTATACGATCCAGGTCGCTTGAAGAAATTTCTACACCATCCAATAAAATTAAAGGTGTAGATACTCCTCCGAATGTACTGATACCACGAATATAGAAAGAAGAAGTTGAACCTGGTTCTCCACTGCTGGTGGTAGAAACAACACCTGCCAGTTTTCCTGCAATACTGTTTGTTAACGAAGAACTTGGAGCTTTTAAAGTTGCGCCTTTAACGGACGTAATCGCCCCTGTTACTGAAACTTTTTTTTGCGTACCGGCTCCTACAATGACGACTTCACTTAACATTTCATTGTCGGAGGCTAATTTCACATTAATAAAACCTTGATCAGTGATATAGACATTTTGTTTCTTATAGCCGATATAACTGATTTCTAACGTTCCTCCTTTTTCATTAATAGGAATAGAGAAGCGTCCGTCTAGGTCAGTGATAACACCAGTTTTGGAGCCTTTGATAATAATGTTCGCTCCGACGATAGGGGTTCCGTCTGCTTCATCTACAACGGTTCCTGTAAGGGTACGTTTTCTACTGTTTTGTTGAATCTCCAGAAGATTATTCTGTGTTTCAACATCACGGTTTGTTAGGTTGGTAATCGCCAATGGGGTCTCTGCTGTCTTGGAATCAATAGCAGCTGTGACGGACAATGGACAACTCAATAGGCAAAGCAGTGAATATTTAAG